>NZ_JAFNNV010000025.1:0-794 GCF_026536705.1 Gilliamella sp. B3817
TCATGCGTGCTGTCCTCACCATAATTGTGGTTATTGCGGTGCTCCAGCTCTAATGTGGTTTTATATAAATCGCCCAGCGTAGTGTAATATTGCGCACGGGCTATTCGTTCTACATAGTTACCCTTGTCTTTTTCATTGCTGTAAGAAACTAATACCCCTCGCTTATCCGGCTCAAAGTCATAACGTAACTCGCCACCCCACTCTTCCAAATCACTGCTTCGGGCTTTGGCAAACGATGAAAAGCCTTCCTGCTGCATCGAGTAATACCCTTTAAAACTCAGCGGAACATCCTCATCGGTAAAGTCATCAAAGTTGATGGTTTGCTCTATCTTCCATGCCGCACCACGGGTATCACCTGATAACGTCGTTTGATTAAACGAGACACCACCATTGCTCGACACATAGATATCATTCATCCCCGCCTTGCTTTTCGCATACTCCACATGGGTATGTGTCCCCTGCGTTGGTCGTATTATCAGGTCAACCCCTTTTAATTCATACGTATCGCCGCTTGACTGGTCTTCATTGATATACGTCCCGCCAATTCGAACATGGTCGTTTAACCAGTGATAAGCCCGACCACCAAATACTTTTTCGCTGTTAAAGTCAAAACCGTCTGAGTAATATTCATATTCCGCAATAATCCAGACCGGGTTACCCCCTAACAGATTACCGCCTTCAATTATCGAGCTCCCCGTCTCACCCTGTGCCGTCATCGGCAGTGGCCTGGTTAAAAGTACCCGACCCTGAAACTGATTGACTTCATAGTCCACACCTTCCGTCAACGTCCCGGT
>NZ_JAFNNV010000026.1:0-758 GCF_026536705.1 Gilliamella sp. B3817
CCTTCTGCCATCGCGATTGGGTGAATTAATGATACTGACATTTTGATGTTATCGCCTGGCATTACCATTTCTACGCCTTCCGGTAATTCGATTGTACCAGTCACGTCAGTTGTACGGAAGTAGAACTGTGGACGGTAACCTTTGAAGAATGGAGTGTGACGACCACCTTCATCTTTACTTAAGATATACACTTCTGATTCGAAATCTGTATGTGGGGTGATTGAACCTGGTTTTGCTAATACTTGACCACGTTCGATTTCTTCACGTTTAGTACCACGAAGTAATACACCTACGTTTTCACCAGCACGACCTTCGTCTAGTAATTTACGGAACATTTCAACACCAGTACAAGTTGTTTTTGCTGTTGGTTTGATACCAACGATTTCAACATCTTCACCAACTTTGATAATACCGCTTTCTACACGACCTGTTACCACTGTACCACGACCTGAAATTGAGAACACGTCTTCAATTGGTAATAGGAATGGTTTGTCGATGTCACGTTGTGGCTCTGGGATATAAGTGTCTAATGCTTCCGCTAATTCAACAATTTTGTCTTCCCATGCTGCATCGCCTTCTAACGCTTTTAACGCTGAACCACGAATAACTGGTGTATCATCACCCGGGAAGTCGTATTGAGATAGAAGTTCACGTACTTCCATTTCAACTAATTCTAATAACTCTTCATCATCAACCATATCACATTTGTTTAAGAATACGATGATGTAAGGAACACCTACTTGACGACCTAAAAGGAT
>NZ_JAFNNV010000005.1:0-155248 GCF_026536705.1 Gilliamella sp. B3817
GACAGATTTTATTTATCATCATAACGGTCGGTATTCTAATTATCAATGCCATTTATTACGATAACGGCGATGACTGGGATGAATTCAGTAAATGGCTAAACCGCTGTATGCTGGGCAACTTTGACTTTCGAGAATCCAAATACCCACCGTATTACTTACCGACGCCAAAATGTATGTTACTGTCGGATCAGGATTACTATTTAGCGGTCAGAAATGGGCGTTGTCTTTTAGAATCAGAAACCTCTTTTCTTGACGATATAGCCAGCACAACCATTGGTATTGTAGGGACTTTAGGGAATAAATCTGATTTGATGCTGACCTTGAATTTGCCGGATTTTAATAAAGAAAAATCCGTATTTGAAGGGACAGTGATGATTAAATCGTTAACCAATCCTGATCGAACACCAGTGGAATTAGCGATATCTGACGGATTAAAGTGGCTGGAAATTTCGACCGTTACCCCTTCCATCTTTTTTACCCCAAGAAAGGATAATGAGGTTGGTGAGGGTGAAGTTTACGATTTTGATAAAGCTAAAGTAGAGCCCGCGAAAGAAGAGTCATTATGGAATCAGTTAATGGCGATATCCCATAATCAACCGATGCCAACAGCAACCAATAACACACAATCAAATAAAAGCGATGACTCCGAAGCACCAAAGATTGGTTTGTATTTAATTAAATGGTGCTTAGGTCAAATCAGAGGGGATTATGATGTCACCATTAGGGTCAATTACTGGCCAGAAGGCAAGCTGGACGAGAGTGCCGACCAAAGTCAAAGTGATGACAACAGCAGCGACCCGAACACCCCAAAACAAGCCAAAGAGCGCACACCGTACTTACTGTCACACCACTATATAAAAAGTTAAACAGGATAACACACCATGCAAATTAGAACAAATATAACCACACTTTTAATATTCACTGTCAGCAGTTTACTGTTAACGGGGTGCGATACTTATCCGTATAAAGAAAAGATTCAAGAAGTTTATGATTACAATAACCCAACAGGCGATAAAGCAAAATGTATGATGGTGGGTAGCGTGACAAAATCCATGTACCCGTATACTACCTTTTATATGCAAGGGCAGGATTTGCCGTATTCGTCAGAAACAAAAAAAGCGATTTTCAATCGATTAAAAAATGACAGTTTGCATCTGTTTGCCGGAATAGGTTTTTTTACGGAGGAATACGCCGGCGAAGTTGACGGCAGAGCGACGTATCGTTACGACCTGACCGATTTAGGGCGAAAATACGTTGACTGGTCATTTGGTGAAACCAATTTTTGTTTTGGTCGGGTGGTGGTAGACAAAATTAACCGCACAAAAGACACCATTAACGGTGTCGGGGGGGGCACCGTGCGGGATGTCTATTTTACTTATCACCTTGAAAATGTGCCGGACTGGGTCAAAGACCCACAAATATATAAACGATTTGGATATTTTAAAAAACAAGTGAATGGGGAACCATTTGAAGGATGGCACAGTTATAAGGTGTCAAGTAATGGAAAATTAACAACCATGACCGGCGAAAGTGGCAGATATAAATGGGCATATGATTTTAATGAAGAAATCAAAGAAGAGTAATTAAACATTGTTAGTTTTAAATGGTGAAAAATCTGTGTATGAAGCACTAAAGATTGGGTTGTATTTAATTAAATGGTGCTTAGGGCAAATCAGAGGGGATTATGATGTCACCATTAGGGTCAATTACTGGCCAGAAGGCAAGCTGGACGAGAGTGCCGACCAAAGTCAAAGCGATGACAGCAGTAGCGACCCGAACACATCGAAACAAGCCAAAGAGCGCACGCCGTACTTACTGTCACACCACTATATAAAAAATTAAACAGGATATCAACATGCAAACTAAAGCTAGTCTAATCACACTTTTAATATTCACTGTCAGCAGTTTACTGTTAACGGGGTGCGATACTTATCCTTATAAAGAGAAGATTCAAAACGTTTATGACAATCATAACCCAACTGGTGATAAAGCATTATGCATGATGGTGGGTGATATTACATCCTCAATGTATCCCTATACAACTTATTATATGAAAGGGCAGGATTTGCCTTTTTCTTCAAGCACTCAAGAAGCGAACTATAATCGATTGAAAAATGACAGTTTGCACCTGTTTGCCGGGATAGGTTTTTTTACGGAAGAGTATGTTGGCGAAGTTGACGGCAGAGCGACGTATCGTTACGACCTGACCGATTTAGGGCGAAAATACTTAAAATTTGCATTTGGTTATACTAATTTTTGTTTTGGTCGGGTAGTGGTGGACAAAATTAACCGCACAAAAGACACCATTAACGGGGTCGGGGGGGCACCGTGCGGGATGTCTATTTTACCTATCACCTTGAAAATGTGCCGGATTGGGTCAAAGATCCACAAATATATAAACGATTTCGATATTTTAAAGAACAAGTCAATGGGGAACCATTTCCCGGGATTCACAGTTATAAGGTGTCAAGTAATGGAAAATTAACAACTATGACTGGTGTCAGCGGTACATATAAATGGGCATCGGATTTTAATGAAGAAATCAAAGAAGAGTAATGTTTGTATACGGACTAAGATGTAATTAGCACGGTAAAAATGAATCACCAAAAAAAACAAAAAAGATATAAAATAGAAGGATTAGAAAATCCTCAGGAAGAAAGTTTTAATCCCGAATTAGTTAACGAAGCGAATAAAAAAGCGTTGGTGTTAAGTAATGGTCAATGTGGCGTTTGTCAACGGAAGGGGTTTCCGATTTTTTTAGTGCGAAAATCGATTGTTCCTATCAAGTTTAGAAAAGACATTAATTGGTCGCAAGGCATGGTTTCGCTAGGGGACAGAGAGCCGGAAGAGAAACTGTTAGAATATCAATATGTGTACAGAACCTTACGTGAAGGGTATGTATATATTTTATGCAATCCAATCAAAAATAAAAAAGACAGGAAGCTTGAAATCATGGTCTATGAAGTGACCTATTCAGGTGCGATGCGATTACGCGAATTTCGTGATGTAAAAGGGTCAAGACCCAAAGAGATCCCCCTCAGTTGTATTGAAGATAATCACAATGTAAAAGGGATGTTTATTACTATAGACAACCGTGTATATGACAAAGCATGGGTCGCTTACTCATCGGTACGTTGGAAGCTTGCCACGGTAAAACATTATCGAAAAAATAAAGAAGAACGGTTACAACGCTTCAGCGAAGTCGATTTGACACAAGAAAAGGCGCTGAATATTTCGCCTCAAGGACGAAGTTTTCCTTTCAATGACTTTATGTTTAAAAGTCGATATTTATTAGAGATGGAATGTGATAATCAGTTTGTAAAAGATTATTTTGAAGAGAAAGGAAGAAAGGCTCATAGCCAAAAAGCTCCATCATTGGGGTCACAAGCAAAAAATATAAAACCGTTTATTGATTCGGTTAGAAAAGGTATTTTTGGCAAAATGAAGTATTCATTGTCCACCTATCTTCATCTAATGGCTAATGGATTTAACGAATCTTATCTTTGGCTATTTTATACAGCAAGCCATTTTAATTCGTTAAATTCAAATGAAGCATCTGAAGCCTTGAAAAATACATTAAAAAATTACAACTCCAATGTCCATTATCAAGGAGAGATATCCGCACTGGTTGTAGAAGACCCGTTAGGTCTGGCTGAAGAGCTGTCAATTCAAAGGCGGCAAAAATTAACCCCGGTGGTTGAAGGATTGATGAATCAGGTTACACCGAATCAAAATTACGAAAAAGAAGCGAAACAGTTTCATCAATTAGTTCGAACAGGCACTCACGATGTAATTTATGAAACTGAACGGCACGCCACTAATCATCCTTTAGCGATAGCTATGCAATCCAGACATGGTCGAGACCAGTTAGCGGCCCATTTTAAAAGTGAAAAAGCAACCATAAAAAGCTATCCAATAAGCTATTTTAAACCTGAATTTAATTATGCCCGTCGTCAATATCAACAAATCGAGCAGTATAAAGCACTGTTACGTTCACCGGTTTCAAAATCTGATGTAAATGAAAGTTATCTGTTTTTATTTTATGATTCAGCGCATAATTATGATTCAAGCATTGAAGAAGACAAGATATATACGGTCAATGATGTAACAAAAAGAGAAAGAAATTTAAGTTTTATAAAGCAAAATAATATTTTAAACTATTATGCAACAGATCGAAAAAAAATGTCTGAGCTTAATGAGATTGATAAGATTCGAGTATTGGATGCGGTCGGTGAAGAGCTATTAGCAAAACAATTAGGTGTGAGTCGAGACGAGTCGAATAGAAAAGACCATCTTGCACATTTTGGTTATATGTATTGTCGTCAATTAAGCGTGCTCGGGCTTGAAGATAAGCGACTACCTCAATATGGATTAGGTGAGTACAAAGAATATAAATTAACGCCGGAGCAACAACAAGAGTTACTGGCACTGTACAAAAAGAACAATGGCAGTAAATCATCCCGATTGAAAAGAATTGATAGTGTTAAAGTAGTTCATTTTTACAATCTTGAAAAAGCAAAAGGAGCTTATGCTGACAAAATACTCAATAGTGACTGGGATAAACGTAAAAAACGCCTGAATCAACCTTCGTTAGACAATTTTGAAGCGTTAGAAAAAGCGGGTAAAGAATCCTTAACCACATTTGTGTCGAATGCTTCGAAGGACTATTATAACTACTTAATGTGGTTATTTGGCGAAAGTTCAACTCATTTTCAGATAGAAAATCAGGGCGAAACAGCCAATAAAATCAGCGTGACCTTACCAAGCCGTTACAATCAACTTCCTTTTTGGCGCAACGAACTTTTGCCTGATTTATCGGATATGCATATTAACTTCTTTTTCACGTTTTTACTGATAATCGATAGTGCCAGTTTAGGTACCTTGACACTACCGGAACATTCCGTATTTTGGGGCATGCTACTTAATAATGAAGAGTCGATTTATTTTTATCTGTTTGGTGAAAAATCACAAAAAAATACCGATAACAGTTCCCAAAAAGAGGACGAATCTTCACAACAAGGTTCAAACCTGTCGGTTATTCAATATCTTGCTAAAATGAATAACAAAGATGAATCAACACTTTCCGATATGGGGTTAACCCCTAAAGTCATTTTCAACACAACCAGAAGTATTATGGGTTTAGATTTTAAAGTCAATCTGGATATCGGTAGCCTGATAGTTGAAAAGCTCATTAACTCAAGTGTTGATGGGGCAACCAGAGCGATGCAGAATAATGTAAAAATCAATCAGATAAAATTACAAACGCAGTATTTTAATATAATTGGCTTGTTTAAATTAAACGGACCTGAAAAAATACGTCAATACAAAGTTCGAATGTCAATAAATGGATTAAACCAATATTTGAAAAAAAATCATGAATTAATGCCATTTTTCAACAACACACAAATGACCACTAATAAAGGGACCGTCATCAATTTGGTCCAGTCACAAAATAAGGACCGTTGGCATATTCAACAAAATGGTAACAAGTCAATAGGCAAAGAAGTGGTTGAAATAAATATGCTGGTTGCGTTTGAAAATCAGCAACGTCTGCAAGAATTTGAAAAGGGTTTCACACAAAAAGGGGGGCTTTCTCAGGGGGTATTAAAGAATATCACGCCTAATATGATAGAAGTCAATGGTGTCACACTGGACGCAAATGAAATTAACTATTTATCTGAAACGTTACCCCGACAAAAACGATATATGGAAATTTACGATACCTCGAAAAGTTTTGTACTGGGAAGTATCGGTTTATATTTTCAGGCAACCAGTTTAAAGGATATGATTAATCAGTTAGATAAAATACAGGATCCGGCATCAAAAGCGATCATGAAATTTCGCGTATTGGCAAATTATACCGCCTTAATCGTATCCACCACCGAAATAATATTAACAGTTACAAAATTATTGAGCGTTGCGTTGCGAAAATCATCGTCCTCATTATTTATGGAGCGAGTATCAAGATTAGCACAGATCAACAAAGCGCTAAAAGTTCTAAAAGGGGTTGCCAATGTGGTTAATGTGATTGACAGTGTGTTATCGCTTGCTCAAGCAATCAAAAGTTTTAATGAAGGGAATACCGGTTCCGGCGTCATTTGCGTAACCGGTGTACTGAGTTTGATATTAAGCTTTGCAGCATTTAGTAACTGTATTCCAGTGTGGGGACAGATTTTATTTATCATCATAACGGTCGGTATTCTAATTATCAATGCCATTTATTACGATAACGGCGATGACTGGGATGAATTCAGTAAATGGCTAAACCGCTGTATGCTGGGCAACTTTGACTTTCGAGAATCCAAATATCCACCGTATTACTTACCGACGCCAAAATGTATGTTACTGTCGGATCAGGATTACTATTTAGCGATCAGAAAAGGGCGTTGTCTTTTAGAATCAGAAGAAACAAATGCGCCGATTGAATTTGTCCCCGTTGACGGAGAAAAATATCGCAAGGTTGTAAGAGAATATAGTCCAATACTGACGTTGAATTTGCCGGATTTTAATGAAGGAAAATCCGTATTTGAAGGCAAAATAACGATTAAATCGTTAACCAATCCGAATCAAACACCGGTGGAATTAACTATTTCGCGAGGATTAGAGTGGCTGGAAATTTCGCCGGTTACTACCTCCAGCTTTTTTACCCCAAGAACGGATAATGCGGTTGGTAAAGGTGAACTTTATAGAATGGATGAAACTAAAGCAGAGCCTGCAAAAGAAGAGTCATTATGGAATCAGTTAATGGCGATATCCCATAATCAACCGATGCCAACCACGACCGATAACACACAATCAGACAAAAGCGACGAGTCAGAAGCGCCAAAAATTGGTCTGTATTTAATTAAATGGAGCTTAGGTAAAATCAAAGGAAAGTATGACGTGACTATCAGGGTCAATTACTGGCCAGAAGGCAAGCAGGATAAGAGTGCCGATCAAAGTCAAAGCGATGACAGCAGCAGCGACCCGAACACCCCAAAAACAGTAAAAGAGCGCACGCCGTACTTACTGTCCTACCACTATATAAAAGATTAACAGGATAACACCATGCAAATTAAAACAAATATAACCACACTTTTAATATTCACTGTCAGCGCTTTACTGTTAACCGGGTGCGATACTTATCCGTATAAAGAAAAAATTCAAGAATCTAACGATTACAATAACCCAACAGGCAATACAGCAAAATGTATGATGGTGGGCAGAGTGACAAAATCCATGTACCCCTATACCACCTATTATATGCAAGGGCAGGATTTGCCATATTCGCCAGAAACACAAGAAGCAATTTTTAATCGATTAAAAAACGACAGTTTGCACCTTTTTGCTGGGATAGGTTTTTTTACGGAGGAATATGCCGGCGAAGTTGACGGCAGAGCAACGTACCGTTATGACCTGACCGATTTAGGACGAAAATACGTAAAATTTGCATTGGGTAATACCAATTTTTGTTTTGGTCGGGTGGTAGTGGACAAAATTAACCGCACAAAAGACACCATTAACGGGGTAGGGGGGGGCACCGTGCGGGATGTCTATTATACTTATCACCTTGAAAATGTGCCGGATTGGGTCAAAGACCCACAAATATATAAACGATTTCGATATTTTAAAGAACAAGTGAATGGGGAGCCATTTCCCGGGATTCACAGTTATAGTGTGTCAAGTAGTGGAAAGTTAACAACCATGACCGGCGAAAGTGCTTCTTATCAATGGGCATCGGATTTTAATCGAGAAATCAAAGAAGAGTAATTAAGCATTGTTAGTTTTTAATGGTGAAAAATCTGTATTTGAAGGGAAAATAACGACTAAATCGTTAACCAATCCGAATCAAACACCGGTGGAGTTGTCGATATCAAATGGATTTAGAGCATCATTACCCCTTCTAGCTTTTTTACCCCAAGAACGGATAATATGGTTGGTAAAGGTGAAATTTATGATTTTGATAATACTAAAGCAGAGCCCGCAAAAGAAGAGTCATTATGGAATCAGTTAATGGCGATATCCCATAATCAACCGATGCCAACGACGACTAATAACACACAATCAGACAAAAACGATGAGTCAGAAGCGCCAAAAATTGGTCTGTATTTAATTAAATGGAGCTTAGGTAAAATCAAAGGGAAGCATGACGTGACTATCAGGGTCAATTACTGGCCAGAAGGCAAGCTGGACGAAAATGCCGACCAAAGTCAAAGCGATGACAGCAGCAGCGATCCGAACACACCAAAACAAGCCAAAGAGCGCACGCCGTACTTACTGTCCTACCACTATTTAAAAGATTAACAGGATAACACCATGCAAACTAAAATAAATATAACCACACTTTTAATATTCACTGTCAGCGCTTTACTGTTAACGGGGTGCGATACTTATCCGTATAAAGAAAAGATTCAAGAATCTAACGATTACAATAACCCAACAGGCAATACAGCAAAATGTATGATGGTGGGGGATATCACATCCTCAATGTATCCCTATACCACCTACTATATGAAAGGGCAGGATTTGCCTTTTTCTCCAAGCACTCAAGAAGCGAATTATAATCGATTAAAAAATGACAGTTTGCACCTGTTTGCCGGGATAGGTTTTTTTACTGAAGAGTACGCCGGCGAAGTTGACGGCAGAGCGACGTATCGTTACGACCTCACCGATTTAGGGCGAAAATACGTAAAATTTGCATTGGGTGAAACCAATTTTTGTTTTGGTCGGGTGGTGGTAGACAAAATTAACCGCACAAAAGACACCATTAACGGGGTGGGGGGGGGCACGGTGCGGGATGTCTATTTTACTTATCACCTTGAAAATGTGCCGGATTGGGTCAAAGACCCACAAATATATAAACGATTTGGATATTTTAAAAAACAAATTAATGGGGAACCATTTCCTGGGATTCACAGTTATAAGGTGTCAAGTAATGGAAAATTAACAACCATGACAGGCGAAAGTGCTTCATATCAATGGGCATATGATTTTAATGAAGAAATCAAAGAAGAGTAATTGAAATTTGTTAGTTTTAAATGGTGAAAAATCTGTGTATGAAGCACCAAAGATTGGGTTGTATTTAATTAAATGGTGCTTAGGTCAAATCAGAGGGAATTATGATGTCACCATTAGGGTTAATTACTGGCCAGAAGGCAAGTTGGATGAGAGTGGCGATCAAAGTCAAAGTGATGACCCGAACACTCCAAAACAAGCCAAAGAGCGCACACCGTACTTACTGTCACACCACTATATAAAAAATTAAACAGGATATTATCATGCAAAATAGAACATGTCTAAAACCATTAATAATCCTAACGTTAAGCAGCCTACTGTTAACGGGGTGCGATACTTATCCGTATAAAGAAAAGATACAAGAAGTTTACGATAACCATAACCCAACAGGCGATAAAGCAAAATGTATGATGGTGGGTAGCGTGACACAATCCATGTACCCGTATACTACCTTTTATATGCAAGGACAGGATTTGCCTTTTTCTTCGAGTACCCAAAAAGCGAATTATAATCGTTTAAAAAATGACAGTTTGCATCTTTTTGCCGGTATAGGTTTTTTTACGGAAGAGTTTGCTGGCGAAGTTGACGGCAGAGCGACGTATCGTTACGACCTGACCGATTTAGGGCGAAAATACGTAAAATTTGCATTTGGTGAAACCAATTTTTGTTTTGGTCGGGTGGTGGTAGACAAAATTAACCGCACAAAAGACACCATTAACGGTGTCGGGGGGGGCACGGTGCGGGATGTCTATTTTACTTATCATCTTGAAAATGTGCCGGATTGGGTGAAAGATCCACAAATATATAAACGATTTCGATATTTTAAAAAACAAGTCAATGGGGAACCATTTTCCGGGATTCACAGTTATAAGGTGTCAAGTAATGGAAAGTTAACAACCATGACTGGCGAAAGTGGTGCTTATCAATGGGCATCGGATTTTAATGAAGAAATCAAAGAAGAGTGATTAAACATTGTTAGTTTTAAATGGTGAAAAATCTGTGTTTGAAGCGCCAAAAATTGGTCTGTTTTTGATTAAATGGTGCTTAGGTCAAATCAGAGGGAGTTATGATGTCACCATTAGGGTCAATTATTGGCCAGAAGGCAAGCTGGATGAGAGTGCCGAGCAAAGTCAAAGCGATGACAGCAGCAGCGACCTGAACACCCCAAAACAAGCCAAAGAGCGCACACCGTACTTACTGTCACACCACTATATAAAAAGTTAAACAGGATAACACCATGCAAATTAGAACAAATATAACCACACTTTTAATATTCACTGTCAGCAGTTTACTGTTAACGGGGTGCGATACTTATCCGTATAAAGAAAAGATTCAAAATGTTTATGATAACCATAACCCAACAGGCGATAAAGCATTGTGTATGATGGTGGGTAGCGTGACACAATCCATGTATCCGTATACCACCTATTATATAGAGGGACAAGATCTACCGTTTGCACAAGAAAGAAGAAAGGCATTTAATAATCGAGCAAAAAATGATGGTTTACACCTGTTCGCTGGGATAGGTTTTTTTACGGAGGAGTACGCCGGCGAAGTTGACGGCAGAGCGACGTACCGTTACGACCTGACCGATTTAGGGCGAAAATACGTAAAATTTACATTTGGTGAAACCAATTTTTGTTTTGGTCGGGTGGTGGTAGACAAAATTAACCGCACAAAAGACACCATTAACGGGGTCGGGGGGGGCACCGTGCGGGATGTCTATTTTACCTATCACCTTGAAAATGTGCCGGATTGGGTCAAAGACCCACAAATATATAAACGATTTCGATATTTTAAAAAACAAGTGAATGGGGAACCATTTCCTGGGATTCACAGTTATAAGGTGTCAAGTAATGGAAAATTAACAACTATGACTGGTGTCAGCGGTACATATCAATGGGCATCGGATTTTAATGAAGAAATCAAAGAAGAGTGATTAAACATTGTTAGTTTTTAATGGTGAAAAATCTGTGTTTGAAGCACCAAAGATTGGGTTGTATTTAATTAAATGGTGCTTAGGTCAAATCAGAGGGGATTATGATGTCACCATTAGGGTCAATTACTGGCCAGAAGGCAAGCTGGATGAGAATGCCGACCAAAGTCAAAGTGATGACCCGAACACCCCAAAACAAGCCAAAGGGCGCACACCGTACTTACTGTCACACCACTATATAAAAAATTAACAGGATATCACCATGCAAATTAAAACAAATATAACCACACTTTTAATATTCACTGTCAGCAGTTTACTGTTAACGGGGTGCGATAATTATCCTTATAAAGAGAAGATTCAAAACGTTTATGACAATCATAACCCAACAGGCGATAAAGCATTATGCATGATGGTGGGTAGAGTGACACAATCCATGTACCCGTATACCACCTATTATATGCAAGGGCAGGATTTGCCATATTCGCCAGAAACACAAAAGGCGATTTTCAATCGATTAAAAAATGGTAGTTTGCACCTGTTTGCGGGAATAGGTTTTTTTACGGAGGAATACGCTGGCGAAGTTGACGGCAGGGCAACGTATCGTTACGACCTGACCGATTTAGGACGCAAATACGTAAAATTTGCATTGGGTAATACCAATTTTTGTTTTGGTCGGGTGGTGGTAGACAAAATCACCCGCACAAAAGATACCATTAACGGGGTTGGGGGGGGCACGGTGCGGGATGTCTATTATACTTATCACCTTGAAAATGTGCCGGATTGGGTCAAAGACCCACAAATATATAAACGATTTCGATATTTTAAAAAACAAGTCAATGGGGAACCATTTCCTGGGATTCACAGTTATAAGGTGTCAAGTAATGGAAAATTAACAACTATGACTGGTGTCAGCGGTACATATCAATGGGCATCGGATTATAATCGAGAAATCAAAGAAGAGTAATTAAACATTGTTAGTTTTTAATGGTGAAAAATCTGTGTTTGAAGGAAAAATAACGATTAAATCGTTAACCAATCCGAACCAAACTCCGGTGGAGTTGGCGATATCTGATGGATTAAAGTGGCTGGAAATTTCAACTGTTACGCCCTCCAGCTTTTTTACCCCAAGAACGGATAATGTGGTTGGTAAGGGTGAAGTTTACGATTTTGATAAAGCTAAAGTAGAACCCGCAAAAGAAGAGTCATTATGGAATCAGTTAATGGCGATATCCCATAATCAACCGATGCCAACCACGACTAATAACACAGTCAGACAAAAGCGATGACAGCAGCAGCGACCCGAACAAATAAAGCAAGGAGCAAAGTCAAGATTAATATTGAGTAGTTCGTTAATATCATCCACCGAAAAGTAACATGTTATCTTGTTATCAAAAATTGCTCGGTACATAGTAAAAGTTGCCAAAAAGAGCACCGCTAAAAAACTATGAAACTGAAAATAACTATATGATAAATATAGAATTATATCTCTAGTGCGCATTAAATTTAATCGCTTAAAAAAACAACAAAAAATCGGTAGAATTTTTCACCCAACTATTTTAATTAATAAACAATAGGTTATAATTAGAGTGTTCCCTGTATACACAGGGATAAACCGAGGAAATAAAAATGTTTATTGTTGAAATTATAGTGTTCCCTGTATACACAGGGATAAACCGGCGCTAAAGTCGAATTTGAAGATTGTTTACTTAGTGTTCCCTGTATACACAGGGATAAACCGCCATTAATTCATCAACAACAGCATTGGGAATTGTGTTCCCTGTATACACAGGGATAAACCGCGCACACCAAAAATTAATTTTGACAATACTGAGTGTTCCCTGTATACACAGGGATAAACCGGTTGCGTTGGTCGGGCACGCTAAACGTAAAGAGTGTTCCCTGTATACACAGGGATAAACCGGGTGATGTCATCGAGGCAATTGAGATGTTCGAGTGTTCCCTGTATACACAGGGATAAACCGCGCCTGAATTAATTAAAATGGCTAACGTATTTGTGTTCCCTGTATACACAGGGATAAACCGGGGCGTCAACATTTGATAGACCGCTGTTGTCCGTGTTCCCTGTATACACAGGGATAAACCGTGTGTACGGTTTTAGCTCGTCTGTGTCATCAAGTGTTCCCTGTATACACAGGGATAAACCGAGAGTCCAGCAGCTAAAAAAGCAATTAATGCGCGTGTTCCCTGTATACACAGGGATAAACCCCGTGCGGGCTGGCGCGGTGGTTTTTCGTGATGGTGTTCCCTGTATACACAGGGATAAACCGTCGCTGATACGCTATTAGTGTTAGATATGTTCGTGTTCCCTGTATACACAGGGATAAACCGATTAGATGCATTAAGTGTTATTCCAAATGCATGTGTTCCCTGTATACACAGGGATAAACCGTGCTTAGGGGACATCGAGGCTTTTATTGAGTTGTGTTCCCTGTATACACAGGGATAAACCGAGCAATCCCTGCACGGGAGTGATGAAATTTAAGTGTTCCCTGTATACACAAGGATAAACCAGCATAATAAATGAAAAACACATTCTATATCGCTTTATTTCTTGCTTGCTCAGAGTATAGAGTTATCGGTAGTGCTCAGTGATAATTTAAGAATTTCGTAGCAAGCCATTTTTTAATAAAAAAGCTTTAGCAATATTATAGAAATAGTGACAGTTATGACTTTGTGAACATCCAACGGAAATTAACCAACAGGATTTATACTGGTATTATCACTCTACCACGAGTAATATCACTGATGCTTTTTTGTAGCGAAAGCAATTTGTCTTGCGTAATGGCAATATTGACGTTTACCCCTATGGCATCAAAATCTTGATTTTCAATCAGTGCATCCAGTTCTTTTAAGCGATTTTCTATAATTGGCCATTCATTATAATAGCAGTGAAATTGCAAAGGTATTCGGGCAATAAGTTCAATCAATTCTGCTTGTTGTAGACAATGACTTGCAGATCCACCATAGGCACGTATCAAGCCACCTGTGCCAAGTTTGATTCCGCCAAAATAACGAGTTACCACCACCACAACTTGATCACAATCTTGTCCTTCAATCGCTGATAGAATCGGACGCCCTGCGGTGCTGGTTGGTTCGCCATCATCATTAAATCGATACTGTTGACCAATTTTCCATGCCCAACAATTATGGGTTGCGTTAGGATCGCTAATTTGATCGATAAAATCCGTTGCTTGCTGGGCATTAATAACGGGCGCCGCATTGACAATAAAGCGGCTTTTTTTAATTTCTTCTGTCAGTTCGGTTGGATTTGCTAATGTATATGGCATACTAATTCTGGTAAAATCATTTATTGCCGTTAATAATACTCAGCAGAAAGAAAATGTCTATTAATTTAGAACAATTGAAACTAACCCAGCAGCAATTAGCTGAACAAGTAAACCTAACCGATGATTTTAATTCATCAATCACTTTAATTGGTGGTACCGACGTGGGCTTTGAAGATGAAGGCAAAACCACCCGTGCCGCTATTGTGATTTTAACGTATCCGGATTTTGATGTGGTTGAATATCATGTCGCGCGATTAAAAACCGAGTTTCCTTATATTCCTGGTTATTTATCTTTTCGGGAGTATCCTGCTTTACTTTCTGCTTGGGAGCAGGTCGAACATAAACCTGATTTATTATTGGTTGATGGTCAAGGCGTTGCGCATCCAAGGCGATTAGGTATTGCCAGTCATCTTGGTTTACTATTGGATATGCCAACCATTGGTGTCGCTAAAAAACGCCTTTGCGGTCATTATAATCCATTACCTAAAGTCGCCGGTCAAGTGACGCCACTCACCGATAAACAGCAACAGATTGGTTGGGTATTACAAAGCAAGAATAATTGTAATCCGTTATTTATTTCATCGGGTCATCGTATTAGCCAAGCGAGTGCATTGAATTGGGTCAATTTATGTTTACGTGGTTATCGTTTGCCTGAACCTACACGCTGGGCGGATGCGGTGGCGTCGAATAAACCGTTATTTAAAAAATTTATCCATGCAAAATAAATCACAATCGTTAAAAAAAGGGGGCTTTACGTTTAAGCGCTTTTTTGTTGCGCATGACAAAAGTCCGATGAAAATCACCACTGATAGTTGTTTACTAGGGGCATGGGCTCCGATCTTTTCTTCAACTCATAAGGTGCTTGATATCGGTTGTGGTTGTGGCGTGATTGCGTTAATGCTTGCACAGCGCCTTGAACATCAAGCTTGTCAAATTGATGCAGTTGATATTGATGCGCAAGCGGTCAATCAATGTCAACAAAATTGCCAACAAGCAGGCTTTAAATCTGTATCAACAATACAGGGTGATATTAATCGTTTTCAGGTGAAGAGTGACAATGGTTATGATTTGATTGTGACCAATCCGCCTTATTTTGAGTCGGCCGTGGATTGTCGAACGAACCAAAGGCAATTAGCCCGTTATACAGAAAGTTTAAACTACACACAGCTTATTGATTCAGTCAAACGATTATTAAAGCCAGACGGTCTATTCTGTTTGGTGCTGCCTTATCATTTAGCAGATCAATTTAGGCAATTATGCGAATCAAATCATCTATTTTTACAACAATTGTTGCAGGTAAAATACATGGCAGATAAAGAGTTTTCTTTATCATTAATGGCGTTTGCTCCAAAGCCTAATGCTCATGTCATTGAACAACAACTGTGTATGCGTTGTGATGATGGGCAGTATTCGCCTGCTTTTAGAGCGCTATTAGCAGATTTTTATTTGTTCCAAAAATAGCACCAAGGGTTAGTTAATCCAGTATGACATAAAAATACATAACGGCAATAATGGCTAATATTATGATTGCGATTGCATAGATTTTGTCATGAACATAACTGAAGGCAGATAGGGATCGCTGCTTGCGTGCGTATAAATAAAATAGGAGTCCTATCGCATACAGTATCATTGATAATAATAGGTAAGACATCCCGCCAGCATAAATTAACCATACCCCATAAATCGATCCCGCAGCCCCAATAAAAATTAGGTAAGCTTTGCGAGATTTTATGGCTAATTTAAAGACGAATAGTGCTGATAATAAATAGGGTATCAGTACCATTGATGTAGATAATTGGATTAAAGTGTTATAACCCGAATGGTAGAAATGTGCAAGCACAATCAATAGGCTGATCAAGCTTGATGTTAAGTATAATGCATTGGCAGGCGTGCCATTTTTATTTAATTTGCCAAAACAGCGTGCAACGGTATGATTATTGCCTTGTCCGGTTAAAAATAGCATTTCAGCGGCAAGCATTAACCAGGATAATAATCCACCACTAACCGAAACAATCAGCCCAATATTAATTAACGTTGCTCCCCAACTGCCAACTACATGCTCAATGACTAAAGCCATTGAAGGATTTTTCATTGCTGCCAGTTCTTGTTGAGGAACAATACCCAGCGACAAAACAGACACACAGATGAGCAATAAACTGGTAATCGCAAAACCAAAAAAAGTTGCCCGGCTTATGCTTAAAATGTTTTTGGCTCGTGAAGCATAAACAGTTGCGCTTTCGATACCTAAGTAAACCCAAACGGTATAAAGCATAGTATGCTTTATTTGATCCACGATTGAACCAAGTTGTGGCGTTCCCCAAAAGTCAATTTTGAATGTTGAAACCTTGAAAGCAAGAATAATGCAGACAATAAATAGACCAATCGGGACAATTTTTGCTAATGTAACTAAGCAATTTAATAAGAAAGCATGATAAATCCCTTTTAAAACAAGGGCATTAACCAGCCATAAAAAGATGAGTCCGCCTATGACTGCTGGTAAGGTTGTGCCATTACCAAAATAACTAAAGCAATCAAATGATCCTAACGCGCTAAATAAGATAACTAAATAACTGGCACACGACATCCATGCAGATATCCAGTATCCCCAAGCTGCGTTGAATCCTATATAATCACCAAAGCCTTCACGGACATAACCATATAAACCATCGTTAATCTTATAAAAACGAATCGAAAGATACTGAAATATCCGTGTCAGCATTAACATGCCAAAAAGCGTTATGATCCACGCAATTAAAATAGCGCCAGCACCAGACGCTTCAGCCATGTTTTGCGGTAAACTAAAAATACCACTTCCAACAATACTGCCAACCACAAGTAAGGTTAAAGGAAGTATGCCTAGTTTTGTACGGGTAGGTGTATTCATAATTTTGTCTTATTTTGCGTTTTATTCGGCTTTGGCAGCGTTTAATTAAAATCGTAATGACATGCAGCTAACACCACCATCGACTTTGCGATATTCTGATGTATCCACCTCAATCACTTGATAACCTAAAGCTTCGATCTTAGCTTTAGTGATTGGGTAACCAGCAGGCATGATGACCCGATCATTAACCCAAATACAGTTAGCGGCATAGCTTTCTTGTTCAGGAATTTCAATAATGTTCAGATGTTGAAATTCGGGTTTGGTAATAAATTCGCCGGCTGCTAATAAATTGTTGTTTTCCAGATAAGCCAATCCTGTTTTTAAATGTAGCACTTTTTCAAGCGTGACCACCGAACCGGTTAAGCCATATTTTTGTAATATAGCAATCATTTGATTAGCACCTTCTTGATTAGTACGTGCCGATAATCCGATATAATAGTGATCTTCCACCATCATAATATCACCGGCTTCAACCGTGCCCGGAGCCGTAATCTTTTCGACTTTATTTGGGTAAAATCGTTCAATGGTATCGATGATGATTTCAGTCTCGTTACGTCTACTTTCTGCCCCTGGTCTAGTAATAATGGCACAGTGTGGCGTACACAGAGCAACATCTTCAACAAAGACCGAATCTGGAAAACGTTCATCGGCGGGTAATAGGGTGATATCAACATCACATTGCTGTAGTGCTCGGATATAGTTGTTGTGTTGGTCTAAGGCTTTTTGATAATCAGGCTTGCCTAAATTTGCTGAAGTTAATCCATGAATTAGAGATTTGGCAGGCGTTCTGGCAATGATATGGCTAAATTTTTTCATGTTTGATTTATTTCCTATTTAATAATTATGCGATATTTTTGAATAATAATTCACATTAAAATGTAAATCAAGCATTAAGTTGATTTTTTATTCACTTTTTGATGGCTTCTTTTTTAGGCATGTGGTCAATTTAAATTGAGTATTATTGCGTAGCGTTAGTTGTGGTAGTTGGAGATCAGTATTGAATAAAAACAGAGTTGATATACAACATGGACAAAAAGTGAAGGGAGGAGTTAACTCTTAGCATGAGTAGGGCGACAACATCGCCCCAGTAGACTAAGATTATTCACCGGCAAAATCAACGAGGGTAAAACAGTTAATACCCAGATCGGTTAATTTTGTTTTACCATGCAGATCCGGTAAATTAATAACAAATGCGGCATCTTCTGCTATACCACCTGCTTTTTGAATTAATTTAGCAGTTGCAGCAACCGTTCCACCTGTTGCAAGCAAATCATCAATAATCAGTACTCGTTCATTCGGTTTAATTGCATCTGAATGGATTTCAAGTGTATCGGTTCCGTATTCAAGTTGATACTCTTCTTTAAATACGTGACGTGGTAACTTATTGGGTTTTCGAACTGGCACAAAACCAACGCCTAACGCTAATGCAATTGGTGCTGCAAAAATAAAACCACGCGCTTCAGTACCGACAACTTTATCAATTTTTTTATCTCGATAGTGATCGATTAACAATTCGACCGAAGTTCTAAATGCGACAGGATCTTCAAGCAGACTGGTAATATCACGAAATAAAATTCCTTGCTTAGGATAGTCTGGAATGGTGATAATGCTGTTTTTGATAAGCGCAAGTTTTTCTTGTAACTGAGTCATATTAAATGTTCTCTAAATATTCTCTTTTTAAGAATGGCTAATTTTGTATTATATACCTTCGTTCTTTGTGCTTGCAATAAACAAACCGTAACAATGCAGTAAAAGCGGTCGATTGTTCACAATTTGATTGATACATGTCGAAAGTCGGGATGAAATGATTCCTTTTTAAATAAAAAATATAATTAGCGTTTTCCTGTCCTAAAATGGTGTTTTTTACAACTTTTTACAATTAAATACAACTATCTGACAGTTTGATGGGTCAAATCAATATAATGACATAAACTTTTTATATAAGGAAAAACAATGAAATTAATTAAAACAGTCCTATTAGCAGGGCTTTCAATATTAAGTTTATGCAGTCATGCACAAGTCAATAAGCAAATTGAAATTCGCTCGGAACTTGCATCGCCAATTGTTATGCAAAATTCCCAAGATAAGAATTATTTAAAAATTTCCTTAACCGGTCATGAATTTGATTCAGCAAAACGGGTTCCTATTAATTTGGCAATAGTAATTGATCGCTCAGGCTCGATGCAAGGTGATCGTATTGTTAAAGCAAAAGAGGCGGCTATTTTTGCTATTAACATGCTTAATGAGAATGATACTTTATCTGTCGTTGCTTATGATAATGATGCAAAGGTGATTATTCCTTCAACCAAAGTTAACAATAAACAAAAACTGATTAGTTTAATAAAAGAAAATATTGTTGCAGATGGTGGCACAGCGTTGTTTGCCGGATTAAGTAAAGGTATCCATCAAGTTGAAAAACAGTTGTCTAAAGATAATGTGAATCGCATTATTTTATTATCGGACGGGCAGGCGAATATTGGTCCGACATCCGTTCAAGAACTTTCTGAACTTGCCATTATTGCCGCCAAAAAGAATATTTCTGTCAGTACTTTTGGTATCGGTGAGGATTATAATGAATTATTGATGTCATCGATTGCTAGTTATAGTGATGGTAATCATGTATTTGTTAATGATTCTTTAGATCTTGAAAATGTATTTGTCCGTGAGTTCAAAGATGTAATGTCAACGGTTGCCCAACATGTTAAGATCAATATCTATTTAAAAGATGGGGTAAAACCGGTTCGTTTATTAGGTAGAGATGGCATAATCAAAGGTAATCAAGTAACGGTAACAATGAATCAAATTTATTCTAATCAAGAAAAGTATATTTTGTTAGAGGTCGAGCAACCACAAGGTAAAGTAGGCGAAGAAAGAACAATAGCGGAAATTGATTTAGTGTATGATGATTTGTTAGATAAGAAAACTCAAAAAGAAAAACAATCAGTAAAACTTGCTTATACCGATAATCTGGAAGCCGTAAAAAAAGCCTTGCGCCAAGATGTCGTTACTGAGATTGAAATACAAGAAGTGAATGAAAATAGCGTTAAAGCATTAGAATTCTATAATAAAGGCGATCGAAAAGCTGCGCAGAAAATTCTAGAGGATAACAGTAAAAGACTTGAAGCAGTTGCAAATATGTATCCAGAATATGCGGATAGAGTGCTAGATGATATAAAATGGAATGAAAAAATGGCAGCAGATGCAGTTAATGAAAGAGGGAATAGCAAAGCTTATCGTAAAGGAATGACCGAAAAGCAACAAAATACTAAACTGGGTGTAATTAAAAAATAACGAAAGTATGAAAAAATTAGCAGCGATTCTCTCTTGTATAATATTTGTAATGGCTCTTAGCTATCTTGGTTGGCGTAGTATTGAACATGAAGTTTTAATGCGTCAACATCAGCAAAGATCGTTAGCACAAAGCCGATTGGAGAATATAAAATCATCGATTGAATCGCTGTTAAATCAGCGTTCCGTTTATTTGATTAGCTTAATTCAACTTTTGGAAAAGGGCGCCGGTACGTTTGATAATCTGTTACAATCGCAATCAGATATCAAAAATGCTTTCGAAATTCGCCATAATAACATTGTTTATATCAGTAATAGTAACGATCTGCAATGGGTTAAATTTGTTGAGTCGATTAAGTATGATAATGCAATTTTAATCAACCCCAATTCGTCGAATGAATTATCTCTGCCAACCTCGGGTTGGTATCAGTCTTATGATCATCTGATTTTTTGGTCTAAAAAGGGTAACATTATCAAGGGATTTGAGCTATCAACGATTAAATTTGCGTTAGATATTATTCGGTTATTTGAAGATCAATCTATCGATGATAATTTCAGTCTCTATGAGGGTTCAAAACAAATCTATGTTCATGGTCACTCTACAATCAATGACATTAATGTGATGCTTGACTATCCACTACAGAATTGGCAATTAACTTATTATTATTCATCACCAAACTTTGTTACCTTTTATTGGTTAGGTGGTGGAATATTATTTTTGTTTATTGTGTTAGTTATTGGTATCGTTTGTTATGTTTATCGAGAATATACACGAGCGATTCGTTTAGCTAAACAACAAGTTAGCTTTGTTGGGCAAGTTTCACATGAGTTTAAAACGCCATTAACTAATATCACACTTTATTCAGAAATGTTAAAAGAACAGTTAACTGATGAACCTTTCCCTGTACCTGAATATTTGGATGTGATCACCAGTGAAAGTCAGCGATTAACTCGCTTAGTGCAAAATGTACTTAATTTAAGCAAGCCAGCTAAACAGAATTTTAAAGCCGTTAATTTAACGTTGCTCATTGAGCGAGTTTATCAAACTTTCAATCCCGTTCTTAAAACAAAATCTTTACAACTGAATTTGATTTTAAATTCGAATAAAAATCACACTATCTTTACCGATGAAGATAGTGTGATGCAAATCATAAGTAATTTTTTAAGCAATGCAGAAAAATATGCTGTAGATGGCAAAAAAGTTGATTTATCACTGACGACCCCAAATAATCAGACTATTATCACCGTGCGGGATTATGGTCGTGGTATTCCTAAGCATCTATTAAAGAAAATTTTTAACCCCTTTTATCGGATAAATTCATCCATTACCGAAGGCGTTTCGGGAACAGGAATTGGGCTTACTATTGCCAACCAATTAGCGCAGCAATTGCAGGGTACTATCAAGGTAACCAATGAAAATCCGGGTACTGCGTTTTCATTAATTTTAACGGAGCATGTGCATGAAGATTTTAATCGCTGAGGATGATCATAACATTCGTAAAGGAATGTCGGATCTTTTACAACAAGAAGGTTATACCATCCTTCAAGCTGAAAATGGGAAAACTGCGCTTAAATTGTTTAAACAGGATAAACCTGATTTTATCATTTTAGATATTATGATGCCCGAAATGGATGGGTATTGTGTTTGTCGTGAGATTCGAAAATTAGATGATGATATACCGATTCTTTTTTTATCCGCTAAAGATGAAGAAATCGATCGCGTTATTGGTTTAGAGCTTGGCGCTGATGACTATATGAGTAAACCTTTTGGCATTCATGAACTTCGAGCAAGAATCAAAGCTATTGCTAAACGTTATTTAAAATTAAAACATGCTAACCATATAAACGATGAATTTTTTTATTTTGGTGATTTGACGGTTTATCCAATCGAGTTATGTGCAAAACGTAATCAACAAGTAATCGAGCTTTCACTTCGAGAAATCAAAATTATATCTTGCCTGTATCAACATCAAAATCAAGTTGTGACAAGGGATATGCTTTTTGATTATGTATGGGGATATGATTATTCACCAAATAGTCGAACACTTGATCAGCATATCTCTAAATTACGTAAACAAATTGAACTCGATCCATTGAATCCTGTTTTAATTAAAACCATTCATGGCTTCGGTTATCGACATTAAAATCGGGTGATTTATTAAATCGTTCTGCCTGAATTGAAATTTAAAAGCGATGTAATTGTTGTTTTATCAAAGCTTGAAAAGAGGTATTATTAACGCTAAATGTATTTATTGTGATAACTAAACGAATTTATGCAAATTAGCCCATTATTAGAATCACTCATGGAAGCATTACGTTGCTTACCTGGCGTTGGTCCCAAATCTGCACAACGGATGGCTTTCCATTTATTACAGCGTAATCGACAAGGCGGTATTAAATTGGCTCACGTACTTCATGAAGCGATGATTAATATCGGTCATTGCCAAGAGTGCCGAACTTTTACTGAACAATCCATTTGTACCATTTGTGCCAATGCTCGTCGTCAAAGTAGCGGTCAACTCTGTGTTGTTGAAACCCCAGCAGATATTGTTGCTATTGAACAAACCGGTCAATACAGCGGTCGTTATTTTGTATTGTTAGGTCATCTTTCTCCTTTAGATGGTATTGGTCCAAGTGATATTGGTCTTGATCTATTAAAGCACAAACTATCTTCAGAAACGATCAGTGAGGTTATTTTAGCGACGAACCCAACAGTTGAAGGGGATGCAACCGCCAACTATATTGCTCAAATGTGTGCAGAGTTTGATGTAACGGCAACCCGTATCGCTCATGGCGTGCCAGTTGGTGGAGAACTTGAAATGGTAGACGGTACAACGTTATCGCACTCGTTTGTTGGTCGTCAAAAAATTGAATGGTAAATCGGTTGTAGATTAAGCATTAGTGTTTGCTAATTAGTTACCAAATCATTCGTTAAATTAGCCAAAATCGAATGATGTAAAAGGGTGTAGGAATAGTTATTTGAAGATAGAAAGAGGAATAAAATGAAGTATAAAGCCGTTGCCTTTGATATGGATGGTACTTTACTTGCCAGTAATCGTCTAATTTTACCTGAGACAGTTGCGATGATTGAAAAAATCAGTGCCCAAGGTGTTAAAGTTATTTTAGTTTCTGGTCGTCACCATTCTGTTATTTATCCGTATTATTATCAATTTAAATTATCAACACCTGCTATTTGTTGTAATGGATCTTACCTGTATGATTTTGAAAAACAGCAATCATTTGCCGGTAAACCCATGACAAAAGAGCAAGCAAAAACATTGCTTAATTTGGTCAATCAATATGGTATTCATACGCTTATTTACACTGACAAAATGATGACTTATGAAGTGCTCGATGATCATTTAGAAGGTTTTTTTAAATGGGTAAATTCGTTGCCTTCATTTTTACAACCTGAGATTAAAAAAGTAGATAGCTTTGACACAGTAATTGACGAAGCAGGAGCAGTTTACAAATTTGCCACAAGTAGTCATGATCTGCCTGCATTACGACAATTTTCGGATGCTGTTGAAGCACTTAATCAATTTTCATGCGAATGGTCTTGGTCGAATCGCGCTGATGTCGCCGTGAAGGGCAATACAAAAGGAAATGGTTTAATGCATTGGGCTAAACACGAAAATATCGATCTTAGTGAAATCGTCGCATTTGGTGATAGCTATAATGATATTTCAATGTTGACGTTGGCGGGGCTGGGTATTGCGATGGGTAACGCAGATGATGAAGTGAAAGCCAAAGCCGACCATGTTATTGGTGACAATAACAGTACCAGTATTGCGAGTGAACTTGAAAAACTGTTTTTATAGTATTTGTTAAATAATGTTCGAAATTCTTTATCAAGATGATGCTTTAATTGCGATTAACAAGCCATCCGGTTGGCTTGTGCATCGCAGTTGGTTAGATAAACATGAAACAACGGTTGTCATGCAAACTTTGCGAGATCAGATTGGGCAACATGTGTTTCCTATTCATCGCTTAGATCGTCCTACATCTGGGGTATTATTGTTTGCTTTATCTAGTGAAACGGCTCGTTTAATGTCACAACAGTTTGCAACTAAACAAATTGAAAAAACGTATCATGCAATTGTTCGTGGTTATGTTGAAGGTGAGGCGATAATTGATTATCCATTAGTTGAGGAGCTGGATAAAATTGCCGATAAGTTCTCAACACCGAATAAACCCGCACAAGATGCAATTACCTTTTATCGAGGTATCAGTAAGATCGAAGTACCGATTAAAGTTGGTAAATTTGATACAGCAAGATTTAGTTTTGTGGAATTAAAACCCCAAACCGGTCGAAAACATCAATTACGCCGCCACATGAAACATATATTTCATCCTATTTTAGGTGATAGTAAACATGGCGATCTTCATCAAAATCGAGCTTTTACTGCTTACTTTGGTATTAAAAGACTAATGTTACATGCAAGTTCTCTTAATATTATTCACCCACTAACGCAGTGTCCAATCACGATTAAAGCTGATTTAGATAATAACTGGCTATCTATTTTGAAAAATTTTGAATTGATTTAATCAATTCATTTTATCTTTTTATTAAATAATTTGGCGTTATTTTAGTGCAAGTAGCTTTAATTTCTATTAATAATACAAATGAATAGGGTCATTAAGTCCATTTAAAAAACGGAGTAAATAAAGTATTAAAATGTAATTTAATATAACGATTTTGTTTTTGATTACTTAAGAATAATTAATAAAATTTTACTTATTTCTTTTCAATTAAAATATTACATAGTATGATTTTGTACCTTTTCAAGTTTGTAAATCGATTTATGCTACCTTGAAAAGGAATTCGAATAGATTTATGTCGTTAATATTCTGTTAATGGGAAAAAAAAATGAAATTAGTTGTAAAGTTTTTGGGTATTTTTATGTTATCGCTTATGGTTTTTGCCTGTACCAATAATGATTCTCCAGAAGCCGTTGGAGAAAAATTTACAAAAGCTGGTTATAGCGTTGATATGGATACCTTTATGGATTTATTGTATATTTCTGATGATATGCAAAAAGATGGTGTTGATGTAAAAATACTATTAAAAAGTAAATTTAAGAGTGTTTTAGATGAATCTGCAAAAATGGCAAAAAACCATGGCGGAATTGATAAAATCGTTAGTTCACCTGCTGAATATAATACCGATAAAACAAAAGCTCAAGTTGAAGTCACTGTTTCATTTAAAGATGGTGCTCAAAAGAAATCTAGTTTAGATTTGATAAAGATTGATGGCAAATGGCTTGTCAATATGAAATAAATCATAAGAATAGTATTTAATAACGAAAATAAAAAAGGGTAAATCAATGGTTACCCTTTTTCAATTATGATTAACTAATTTTTAAATTGTCATGAAATTTTGCCATTATGTCTTTATTGTTATATTGTTTTGTTCTAATTTAGTGACAAAAACGGTATCAGCTGATTCTTTAGATGCTCAATCTAACTTTATTCCACTTATAAAAGTAGGGGATTGGATTTTTCGCAAAGGTGTTCAAATTGATAGCTTGGTTATTAATCAATTAGGCGGGGGTGATTTTTCTCATATTGGTTTTATTATAGCAACTGAGCCAGAAGTTAGAGTAATTCATGCAACAACAGGCGATAATGAAAATCTACCAAATCAAGTTATTATTTCAACAATTGACGAATTTACTACGCCTTCACTTGCACAGAAGTATGCGATAGCAAGACCCCATTTTTTATCTGATCAACAACAACAATTGATAGTTGCAGAACTATTAACTAAACAAGGTGCTCCATTTGTACTAGCTAGTCGTGATGAAGATCATTTATATTGCACTACATTGCTTTATGACGCCATTGTCAAAATTTATCCGGAGTTTAATTTAGAATGGAAGTATGCTAACTTTCCTTTATTCAATGGCATTTACTTATTTCCGAGTGCCTTCGCAGACTATGAGGGTATCACATGGATCTATCACTATTCTGAAAATTAATCAGATGGACAAAGCTTGTAATAACCGTTCTGATAAATCATGGTTATTAGCTTTATTAATTTAAGTACTGACATCAGTCGTTATCAACCACCATTTTAGTTAATCTGTAAGCAGGTAAATACCATTTTAAAACGTAATAGACTAGGTGATTTTTGCTGATTACTAAATTTTATTTTTTAAATTTATGTCTATTATATGTTGAACTTTGGATGAATAATTATCGAAAAGGGCAGTGAGATTAAATAACTTTTGTGACTGCTGTAATTATAAACTATTTATTCTTGACGTATAAACATGCCAATGCTAATATTTGCCACCTATTCAGTTAGACCTCAACGGCGCGTTGGCAGAGTGGCCATGCTGCGGATTGCAAATCCGTCTACCTCAGTTCGATTCTGGGACGCGCCTCCATTTATTGTCAATAAAATACTGTCATATTAAAACAATCAACGCTTCTATACGGCACAAACAGGTATAGTGAATTAGTTCCTACAGTAAATCTGACTGATGTCAATAGTGTAACTGCCAAAACTGTTCAATCGAAACTCATTGTTGAGGTTATAGCATGCACTGATTTTGAGGATTCAAGAAAGGAATCTTCAGATTTAATGGGCGTAAAAAAAGCGATTTCAGAAGTTTTCATAGATGCTAAATATATAGAGTGCTATCGTGAAAAAATGGACTCAAAGGCGTTGTTCGAAGTTCCAATTACAGTTGGTGGTAAAACGGCTGTTGGCGATATCCAAATCACTAATGCTGGATTTGGTGGGGGGATGATTATTAGCATGTCTGAAAGAATAAAAAATAAGATTAATCGTGCTACTAAATCAGCTATGTCTAAGCCAGAGCCTTCTATAACAATAAATCTGAATAATGATTTAAATTCGGAACTCGATATTGTTGCTCATGCGGTATATTTAGATAATTATGCACTGCCGTTATCGCCCTACACGCTTTTAACTGGCGAAAAACACACGTTTAAATTATCTGACGTTTCGGTCTCCTCTGCATTTGAAAACGGAGTAGCGCTGATTTATGAGAATTTAAATAATAGAATGAAGATGGAAGTCAAAAAATAACGTAGTTTATCCTTAATTATAATTTATTCAGTGACAAATCGTGTCGCTGAATAGGTGGTTTCCCGTCATCAGTTAACTTTATAGAGGTGCTGATTTTGCTGACCAAAATAATTAACATGTTTTTTTGTTACTAGTTCATTAATAGTCACCTAAATTAAAAAATTGCTTTTATCCCTATAGAATGAATTTGACGCTTTAACTGTGATATCTATTCAATCGATAAGAATATTTGGCAATGTAATATTAATTCGTTTTTTTTCCAACAATTGCTGGCAAATTAATGCCAATGATCATCCAAGTACCGTAATACTTATATTCAGCATTTTTTATATGAAGTATAGTCATTATGAAGGCTTTTAACATCTTTTTCACCTGATTCAATCATGTCTGGAATAGTTCACAAAATGGCTTAGGTTGCCATTGCATGGATGTCGCTTTCTTTGTCGCCAGTCAGAAAAAAAATTCCGTTTTTTAATTGTTTTCGAACTTTCTCATAAAATTAACTATCTGCTATAGAGGATAGTTGAAAAAATGTTTTCTTATAATTTATAAAGTTATTTTAGACTAAAGGAATAGTAAGATAAGTTTGAAAAGAATTGTTATTTTGTGATAAATATTATATTGTAAAGATTATTCAAAATATGGAGATAACTATGATACCAAATTTAAGCATTTTTGGAGTATTTGTTTTAAGCCTAATATTTTATTGGTGGATTTATGCAATTATTTTTTTAACTGGTTTTTATATCTTTTGTTTCTCTAGAGGTAAATTTATGCGTAGGTTTGGTGCTTCATTAATGCTGTTGCCAGTATGTTGTTATTTGTTCTTCATATGTACTATTAAAATTTAATCGTTCAAATGAAAATAACTTAAGCTATATTCTCTTTTATTTTTTTATTTAAACCGATTGCTATATTGCTCAAAAAAGAGTACAAATAATAGTCAAATATAGGTATTCTTGATTTGACTACTATGAGCTACTTTAATTATCATGCAAAAGCAAAAAAATTAATCAAAGATGGTTTTCTTCTGGGCTATGAGTTTGTGGATAATTGGAATGGAATTAAACCCGCTTTGGTGCTGTATTTTGTGAACGAAAAGCCTATGCCAATCAGAGAGTATCGTTGGGAAGAGTATTTCCCTCTTATTAATAAAGAAATCTAAAAGATGAATAGTTAAAAAAAGTGAAAACCATTCATTTACTGGTTTACGATATATGTTATATTCTTATCGTTGTTCCAATCATTAAAGAATTAGTTATTTGAACAATTTGATTTGAATTTAATCATCATTTTTGATGAAAATCGTATTAAATCCTATCAAGTTAGGATTTGTTAAGTTCATCTTTAAATAAATTTGCCAAGCTCTAGCCTAAAGCGTAAAATGCCCACCTATTTTGCTTAACCTATTACTGCTGAGTAATACTGACTTGAAATCAGAGGCATTTTTTAATGACAAATTTATACCCAAAACCTGAGTTACTTTCGCCTGCCGGTTCTCTTAAAAATATGCGTTATGCGTTTGCTTATGGTGCAGATGCGGTTTACGCCGGTCAACCTCGTTATAGTTTGCGTGTTCGCAATAATGAATTTAATCATGAAAATTTAGCTATCGGCATCAACGAAGCCCACGCACAGGGCAAAAAGTTTTATGTGGTGGTGAATATTGCACCTCATAATTCGAAACTTAAAACGTTTATTCGTGATCTTGAACCTATTGTCAATATGAAACCCGATGCCTTCATTATGTCTGATCCGGGTTTAATTATGCTTGTTCGTGAGCATTTTCCGGAAATGGAGATTCATTTATCGGTACAATCCAATGCTGTTAACTGGGCAACCGTTAAATTTTGGCATCAAATGGGATTAACACGTGTTGTGTTGTCTCGAGAGCTGTCTCTTGATGAGATTGCCGAAATACGTGAAAAAGTTCCTGAGATGGAATTAGAAGTGTTTATCCATGGTGCACTTTGTATGGCATATTCTGGGCGTTGTCTGTTATCTGGTTATATTAATAAACGAGATTCTAACCAAGGCACTTGTACTAACGCATGCCGTTGGGAATACAAAGTTTCCGAAGGAAAAGAAGATGAAGTAGGTCAGATTGTACATAAATATGAGCCCATACCGGTACAACAAGTTGAACCTACACTTGGCATTGGTCAAACAACAAATAAAGTATTTATGTTAGAAGAATCTGGTCGACCGGGTGAATACATGCAAGCATTCGAAGATGAGCATGGAACTTATATCATGAATTCTAAAGATTTAAGAGCGGTAGAACTAGTAGAAGATTTGACTAAAATAGGTGTCCATTCATTGAAAATTGAAGGGCGTACCAAGTCCTTTTATTACTGTGCAAGAACGGCACAAGTGTATCGTCAAGCGATAGATGCTGCAAGCGAAGGTAAGCCATTTGATCCTCGTTTGTTGGCTGAACTTGATTCTTTAGCGCATCGCGGTTATACCGAAGGCTTTTTGCGTCGTCATAAGCATGAAGATATGCAAAATTATGTTCACAGTCATTCGGTATCCGACAGACAACAGTTTGTGGGGGAATTTAGTGGTGAACGTCTAAATGGTTTAGCGGAAATTATTGTTAAGAATAAGTTCTCAGTGGGTGATAGTGTTGAGATGATGACACCAAAAGGTAACATGACTTTTACTATTGAACGTATGGAGAATAAAAAAGGGCAACCAGTGCCAGCGGGATTAGGTGATGGACATATTGTTTATATCCCTATCCCAGAAGAAATCGACTTAAATTATGCATTATTAATGCGTAATTTTGACTAAATATTGAAGTATCAACTGTCAGGTGTTACTGAACAGTTGATACAGATTTTATTGACGAATTAAATCATCCCCAATACCTATCCACTTATAGGTTGTTAATGCTTCAAGTCCCATAGGGCCTCTGGCATGTAATTTTTGAGTACTTACAGCCACTTCAGCGCCTAAGCCAAATTGTCCACCGTCGGTAAAACGTGTCGAGGCGTTGACATATACCGCTGCAGCATCGACTTGATTAACAAATTGTTCCGCATGTATTAGGTTACGGGTTAAGATTGATTCTGAATGACCACTTCCATATTCTCGTATATGTTCTATTGCATTTTCGAGGGAATCGACGATAACAACATTAAGGTCTTTTGATAGCCATTCTTGACGTAACTCTTCATCTTTTATCGGATACACATTAGCTTTATTTGAGTTTAACATTTCAATTGTGCGCTTATCTGCATGTAAGGTAACCTCATTATCCGTCATTATTTGACTTAATATCGGCATAAACATTGGTGCAATTTTATGATGAACTAATAATGTTTCCAGCGTATTACAAGTACTAGGCCGCTGTGTTTTGGCATTAATAATAATGGCTAAAGCTTTATCAAAATCAGCACTTTCATCAACAAAAATATGACAAACACCAATTCCACCTGTAATGAAAGGTATAGTAGATTGTTCACGGCATAACTGATGGAGTGCCATGCCACCTCTTGGAATAATCATATCAATATACTTGTCGAGTTTAAGTAATTCGTTAATATATTTTCGGTCAGGATTGTCAATATATTGTATGGCGGTTTGTGGTAATCCAACTTGTGATAAGGCTTGTTGGATAATAGAAATAATCGCCATATTAGTCTTGAGCGTTTCTTTGCCACCTCTGAGTATCGCAGCATTACCTGTTTTTAAGCAAAGCGAGGTGATATCAATGGTTACATTTGGACGAGCTTCATAAATAACACCAATTACACCTAATGGCACTCTGTGACGTTGTAACTTTAAACCACTGTCTAACGTTGACCCATCAATAATTTCACCTATAGGATCCTTCAATGTGATAACTTTACGAACATCATTGGCAATCGAAGATAATCGCTCAGGGGTTAGCAGTAGACGATCAACAATAGCATCACTTAAGCCTTGTTCTTTTGCTAATTTTATATCGTGCGCATTAGCTGTTAGAATCAGGGTACTTTGTGCTTCTAATAAATCGGCAATGACCGTAAGTACTTTATTTTTAGCAGCAGTAGGGCATTGTGCTAATTGGTATGCAGCTTGTTTTGCTGCTTTTCCGATTTGGTTTAACATGATGAGACCTTTATAGATTTTTTAATTCTTAATATTGGTTAAGCGCATAATATACGTTTAAAGCATTATGCTGATTTTCTGCCTTATTATTGGTATTTATGAATTTAAATCAATTGATTTTATCTTAATTATTAAGCCTAATAATTATTAGTGTATTGTATTTGAATAAGATTGCTAATAAATTATGATTTAATAATCATATCATTTCGATGAACGGCAACTGAACCATATTCATAGCCAATAATTTGGCTAATTTCCAATGAGTGATGTCCTGCTATTTGTTGTAGTGCATCGCTATTATAACGACTGACTCCTCGGGCAATGGATTTGCCTGATTTATCGCATATATCAACCACTTCACCACGTGAAAAGGTTTGTGCAACTTTTATAATTCCTTTAGGTAAAAGGGAGCTTCCATTATTTAAAATTGCATTCACTGCACCGTCATCTAATATAAGTTTTCCTGCTATCGGTGCACCAAATATCCAATGTTTGCGATGTTCTAATGGTGTTTTTTGAGCAAGAAAACGAGTGCCGACCGATTTATTATTCATGATATCGATAATTACATTGGGTCTGTTTCCTGCCGCTATCACAACTTCGATACCGGCACTTCCTGCGACTTCGGCAGCTTGTATTTTTGTGCTCATTCCACCAGTACCTAACCCTGAAACACTATCGCCTGCGATACTACGCAAATGATCGTCGATCTGTTCGATTTCTGAAATTAATTTAGCGTTTTTATCTGATCTAGGATCGGCAGTATATAAACCTTCGATATCAGTTAATAAAATAAGTTTATCGGCTTCTGCTAAAATAGCCGCAAGTGCAGATAAATTATCATTATCGCCAACTTTAATTTCCGCTGTTGCTACCGCATCATTTTCATTGATAACGGGTACAATTTGGTTATCCAACATTGCTTTTAACACATCTTGAGCATTTAGGAATCTTTCACGATCTTCTAAATCTGCACGTGTTAATAGCATTTGACCAATGTAAATTTTATAAATAGAAAACAGTTGTTCCCAAAGTTGGATGAGTTTACTTTGACCTACAGAAGCAAGTAATTGTTTTGATGCAACCGTATTAGGTAGGTTAGGGTAGTTTAAATACTCTCGTCCGGCAGCAATCGCACCTGACGTTACAATAATAACTTTATGACCTTCTTGATGTAAGATTGCACATTGTCGTATTAATTCTACTATCTGTGCACGATCTAGCTGTTTTGTCCCACTTGTTAATACGCTTGTACCCAATTTAACCACGACAACTTGCTGTTTTATGTTAGTCATAACAATACTCATTTTATACTGGTATTACAAAATAGACTTCATCCATATTACTGATTGTGTTAATGCTTGATGTAAACTTTTTTGTAATGGTGTTTTTGGAATAGTGATAATTTTATTTTGCTTGGCTGAATGAATAAGTTTTGCTTCAGTTAAGGTACTAAGTTTATCATTTTCGAAAATAATATTCATCACAGGAACTGGGCAAGCTCGAGTTAAAAGACCCTGATTTTTTAGTGAAAAATAATTTAATTCGGCGGCTAATTGTTGGTTGGATATTAGCGGTAATCCCAAACGGCTAGCTAGCATATCTTTGTAGCTATTAGGTAGATTCTTTTGTAGTTCTTTATCAGTGAAAATTTGATGAACAAAAGGTGTAAAATTAAATAATCCTTTTATTTTATTTGGCATCAAATAGGTTAATCGTGTTGCAATATGCGAACCAAAACGAAAACCTGCCACAATTAAACGATTATTATCCACCCAAGGCACGGTAGAAAGTTGCTCAATAATGGCTTGATGAATCTGACTACTATTTTGAGTTAAAGTGAAGTTACGACTGTATCCAACACTGGGTAAATCCACAGTTAACATCGCAATGCCTTGCGGTGCTAAATATTCACTAAAATATCGATAAAAATCAATTTGCAAATTACCAAGTGCATTACAGATCACAACGACAGGGCATGTACCTTCAGTTTTAGGTAAATGAAGTAGCGTTTTGACATTCCTATCTTCAACTTTGAATTCAAGTTCTTTAATCTTATAAGGGGAATAATTGAGTGCTTTTGTATAAGCTTGATATGCACATGTTTGAGCATACATCGCTAACTCGTCATTTTTAAAATGAGGATAGCTTGCAATACTTGCATATTCACTTGCAATCAAATAATAAGTATTTAGATTTTTTTTATCGTCTTCGCTTAAATTGGTGGGATCGATAGCATCGGCTTTTGCTGACCATTCAGCAGCCTGATTCAAAAATTCGTAAATCCAATTACCAGGTTGATAACTAATAACTGAATCTAACCATTTATCATTGGTGTGTTTTTTAGTTGAAGCAGCAATTCGTGATAAAACTGCTTCAACTTCAAGCTTTGGCAAACCACGCCAAAACCACAAAATGGGATTGATAATTCTATACCATCTTGAATCTAGGTCGCCGTCTAACGGACTAATACTACTACCGTCACTGTAATCAATACGATTAATAAGCCCCGAAGTTTCTGGATAATCATATTGCTGTTTAAATATCTGTTCTGATAGATTTTTAGTCGCTGACATAACAGCCAATTATCCCTTATGATAGATTAATTATTCATGATCACTAATTGGTTTAACAAACATGACACCGGTATCCCAAGGCTGCTCAATCCAAGTATCTTGTTCAATATCTACAACATAATCATCAACAAGAGGTTTACCAGCCGGTTTTGCAAATATAGTCACAAATCGTGCTTTAGGATACATATCACGAATGGTGTGAGCGGTGTTACCGGTATCAACTAAATCATCAACAACAATAAAACCTTCACCATCACCGTTAGCTTGTTTAAGAATCAGTTTTTCACGCTGATGATCATGATCATAGCTTGAAATACAGACAGTATCAACATAACGAATGCTTAATTCTCGAGCAAGAATCGCAGCTGGTACTAAACCACCACGGCTTACTGCAATAATGCCTTTCCATTGATTTGCGGGTAATAAACGTTTTGAAAGTTGACGTCCATAGGCTTGTAACATTTCCCAGGTAACGTTGAATTTTTCTTTTTCAGCGATGATTTCAGCTTTATGCTGTTTTTTAGCTTTAATTTCTTCTTCAGTTAAATTTTGTTCTATTGACATGAGTAACTCGCAATTTTAATCGAATGTGTAAATATAATAAATTAATATTAATGGACTAAAAATAGATGTAAAATTGCACCTTATTATAGAGCGATTACACAAAAAAAACCACTCATTAATTAATTACTCACTTAATATTGAGGATATATTATGCTTTCCACATTAGAGCCAAAATTTACTTGGCAGATTTTTAATGATATTTGTAAAATTCCACATCCTTCACATCATGAACAAATGATAACTAAATATATTGTTGATTTTGCCAATTCTCATCATATTGCTTATCAAATCGATAAAGCAGGGAATATTTTGTTAACAAAACCAGCAACCAAAGGTTTGGAACATTGTCCTTCAATTGCGTTACAAGCTCATATGGATATGGTTCCTCAAAAAAATGAAGGCACAGTACACGATTTTTTGACTGATCCTATTCAAGCTTATGTTGACGGTGAATGGGTCAAAGCTAAAGGAACAACTTTAGGAGCTGATAATGGTGTTGGGCTGGCTTCGGCATTAGCCGTTTTAATTGATCCGACTGTTGAGCATGGGCCGTTAGAAGTGCTTGTTACCACATCAGAAGAGACCGGTATGCACGGGGCATTTGGTCTTCAACCTAATTGGCTTAAAAGCAAATACTTAATTAATACCGATTCTGAAGATGAAGGTGAAATATTTACAGGATGCGCTGGAGGCGTTGATTTTACCACAACGTTCGCGATTACTTATGCTGTTATGCCTGAAAAACATGATTGTTATATGCGTATCTCATTAAAAGGTTTAAAAGGTGGGCATTCTGGATGTGATATTCATCTTGGGCGAGGTAATGCCATTAAACTTATGGCAAGGTTTTTGGCTGAGTATGCTCAGGATTTTTCATTTCGATTGGCGGATATACAAGGTGGATCATTACGAAATGCAATCCCAAGAGAAGCATTTGCGGAAATTTCATTGAATAAACAAGATTTACCTAAGCTTGAGTCAATCATTCAGCAATACAAATCGACCTTAAAAAACGAATTAGGTAGCGTTGAACCAAATATTGAAATAAATTTGAGTGATGTTGATGAAACTAAAGTTAGACGTGTGTTAACAACCGAGCATCAAAACAAAATCATCAATTGGTTGAACTCAGCACCAAATGGTGTGGTGAGAATGAGTAATCAAATACATGGCGTCGTTGAAACATCTTTAAATTTAGGCATTGTGAATATCAAAGAGAATCAACTCTATGTAAATTTCTTAATCCGTTCACAAGTAGATTCAGCTAAAGATGCGGTTGTTTCGACCTTAATTTCATTGAGTCAATTAGTAAATGCAAATTATGAAATTAGTGGCGGTTATTCTGGTTGGGAACCGAAATTAGATTCTAGTTTGTTGCAACTTGCAAAAGACAAATATCATGAACTTTTTTCGCAAAAAGCAAAAATTATGGTAATACATGCTGGGCTAGAATGTGGTCTATTTAAGCAATCTTATCCTGATATGGATATGATTTCGATTGGGCCAACAATTGTATCTCCTCATTCCCCTGATGAAAAAGTGAATATTCAAAGCGTTCATCGTTATTGGGATCTACTTATTGCAATTTTAAAATCAGCAACACTTTTAAAATAGTATCAATTTAAAAAACCTGCGGATCGTCGTCGGCAGGTTTTTAACTGTCTTAAACATTATTTTAAATCGATAAATGAAATTAAATTCATAAAAAGTGAATAAAAATTCATTTTAGGGCTTGTGTCGGTTTAATAAATAACCTACTATATATTCATTATTTAATAATAAATTATAGGAATGGTATGTTAAAAGCGGTTATTGTTGGAGCGAGTGGTTATGCAGGTGCAAAATTAGCCTATTACTTGACTAAACACCCACATGTTGAACTTGTTGCTTTAGCGGTTTCAGAAAATAGTCAAGATGGGGGAAAGCTTATCTCAGACTATAATCTTCATCCTCAATTAAAAGGGGTGGTTGATTTACCTTTGATTGCAACCTCAGATTATTCTTTTTTAATTAATGATATCGATTTGGTATTTTTGGCAACTGAGCATGCTGTTAGTCATGCTATCGCCCCGTATTTTTTAGAGCACGACTGTACGGTTTTTGATTTGTCGGGTGCTTTTCGTGTTAATTCTTCCTCATTTTATCAAGATTTTTATGGTTTTACTCATCAACATCAACAATGGTTAGACCAAGCGATTTATGGTTTAGCCGAATGGAATTTTAAGGCAATTAAACGAGCAAAATTAATTGCCGTTCCCGGTTGTTATCCAACGGCCAGTCTGTTACCTTTAAAGCCATTAATTGAAGAAGATTTAATAGATAAATCGCAATTACCTGTCATCAATGCGGTAAGTGGAGTAAGTGGTGCAGGGCGTAAACCTTCACATAATAATTTATTTTGTGAAGTCAGCTTACATGCCTATGGATTATTTACTCATCGTCATCAACCTGAGATTGCAACGCATCTAGGTCAAGAGGTCATTTTTACTCCTCATTTAGGATGTTTTAAACAAGGTATTCACGCAACGATAACCTGCCTTGTAAAAGCCAATGTGTCTTCTAATGATATTCTTTCGGCTTTAAATAAGTATTACAGCGATAAGCCTTTAGTTAGAGTTTATCAAAAAGATTGGCCAGCTTTAAAAGCTGTCGTTGGATTACCTTATTGTGATATAGGATTTGTTTTAAAAGGACGACATTTAATTTTAATTTCAGTGGAAGATAACTTATTAAAAGGTGCAGCAGCACAAGCTGTGCAGTGTATGAATATTCGATTTGGTTTTGATGAAACAACTGCGTTACTTTAAAAATTGGGATATTTATCGATAAATTAAGATGAATAGCGGTTAACGATAATCTAAGTTAATAGGGAATTGAAATGAAACCATTAATTATTAAGCTTGGCGGCGTACTACTCGATAATAAAGATGCACTCAATAAATTGTTTTTAGTTATTCGTGATTATAAACAGAATTTTAACCGTCCTTTAATTATTGTACACGGTGGGGGCAGTGTCGTTGATTCCTTAATGGATAGGTTATCGATCCCCGTTGTTCGTCGTAATGGATTAAGGGTCACACCGGCAGATCAAATTGATGTGATTGTTGGTAGTCTTGCTGGTAGCGCAAATACCACTTTACTCTCTGAAGCTAAAAAACAGCATATACCAAGTATAGGGCTCTGTTTAGCGGACGGTGATAGCGTCAAAGTTAAGCAGATTTCGGAAGAGCTTGGGTATGTTGGTGAAGCTCAGGCTGGGGATCCAACTTTAGTGAATCTTCTAATAAAAAATGGTTATTTGCCGATCGTAAGTTCAATTGGTATAACAGATGAAGGCCAAATGATGAATGTTAACGCTGATCATGCAGCAGTGGCGTTAGCTAAAACATTAGATGCTGATTTAATTTTGCTTTCTGATGTAGTTGGCGTTTTAGATGAGAATAAACAGCGCATTGAATCATTAACACAATCACAAGCTGATCAACTTATCGCTAATGGGGTGATTACTGATGGCATGATAGTTAAAGTTAATTCTGCATTTGAAGCTGCTGAAGCGTTAGGCAGGGGAATTGATATAGCAAGTTGGAAAGAACCGGATAAACTGATTGAATTATTTAATGGAAAATCCGGTATAACGGGCACAAGAATTATTGCTTAAATAGCGATCAGATATTATATTACATCGGTTATCATTATAACTGTTTTAAGAAAAAAAGTGATGTAGGTTTCAAGATTTTTTAACTTATTCGTCGATCGTCGTTAATTAAGAAAGGGTATAACATGAAAAAAAGTAGCACAAAAAAGGTCGTTTTAGCCTATTCAGGTGGTTTAGATACATCCGCTATTATTCCTTGGTTAAAAGAAAATTATGGTGGATGTGAAGTTTATGCGTTAGTGGCTAATGTCGGTCAAGATCCAAAAGAATTGAAAGATGTAGAAAAGAAAGCCAAAGCTTCTGGCGCTGTAGCATGTAAAGTGGTCGATTTACGAGAAGAATTTGTTAAAGATTATGTTTACCCAGTCTTAAAAACCGGTGCTTTATACGAAGGAACTTATTATCTTGGTACATCAATGGCACGTCCAATTATTGCTAAAGCACAAGTCGAATATGCGTTAGAAGTTGGCGCCGATACGCTTTGCCATGGTGCGACAGGTAAAGGTAATGACCAAGTTCGTTTTGAAACAACTTATACCGCGCTTGCTCCCCAATTAAAAGTGATAGCACCTTGGCGTGAGTGGGATTTACGCTCACGTGAAGCCTTAATTGACTATTTAAAAGTAAGAAAAATACCAACAACCGCAACGGTCGAAAAAATTTACAGTCGTGATGAAAATGCTTGGCATATCTCAACCGAAGGTGGCGTTCTTGAAAGCACTTGGAATCAAGCAAACGCAGATTGTTGGGCTTGGACGGTTTCTCCTGAAGATGCACCAAATAAACCTGAACTTGTGACTATTGGTATTGAAAAAGGTGAGGTAGTTTCAGTTAATGGTAAAAAACTTTCGCCTTACAACTGTGTTGCCACATTGAATAAAATTGGTGCTAAACATGGAGTTGGTCGGGTCGATATTATTGAAAATCGTTTAGTAGGAATCAAATCACGTGGTTGTTATGAAACGCCTGGTGGTACTATTATGATGACCGCTTTGCGAGGGCTTGAGCAGTTGATTTTAGATCGTGATAGTTTCAAATGGCGTGAGCAGTTAGGTCTTGAAATGGCTTATGTTGTTTATGATGGTCGTTGGTTTGCCCCTTATCGTCGCTCTATTCAAGCAGCAGCCGATGTGTTAGCTGAGGATATGACAGGTGAAGTTGTGGTGAAGCTTTATAAAGGCAGTGCTACCGCAGTGCAGAAAAAATCACCGAATAGCTTATATAACGAAGAGTTTGCTACATTCGGAGAAGATGAGGTTTATGATCACAGCCATGCTGGTGGTTTTATTCGATTATTTTCTTTATCTTCACGCATTCGAGCATTGAATGAAGAAAAGAAAAAACAGCCAGCTAAAAAAGCTAAAGCTGCTACAAAAACATCTGATTCACCAAAAAAGGTAAAAACGGAGAGTAAAGCTAAAGCAGCAACCAAAGAAGTAACTAAATCTAAAACAACAAAAAAATCGGAAAAGTAATTTTTTGATATTGATCTAGATAAGTGAGATAAAAGATATATATAGGCTATGTCCTGTATATATCTCTTTTATAGTCTGTTAGCTATTTTATACAAAATAAGAACAATAAATTCAGATTGTTTAGCAATTAAAATTGATTAATAAATATTTGAGGTAGGTATGGCATTATGGGGTGGGCGTTTTAGCCAAGCAGCAGATCAACGTTTTAAACATTTTAATGATTCTTTGCGCTTTGATTATCGTCTTGCTGAGCAAGATATTATTGGATCTATAGCTTGGTCTAAAGCATTGGTCACGGTTAGTGTCTTATCCTATGATGAGCAAAAAAAACTCGAAAAAGCCTTAAATGAATTATTAGTCAGTGTTCAACACAATCCTCATCAAATTTTAGAAAGTGATGCTGAAGATATTCACAGTTGGGTCGAACAAAAATTAATTGAAAAAGTGGGTGATCTTGGTAAAAAATTACACACAGGACGAAGTCGTAATGACCAATCCACTACTGATTTAAAATTATGGTGCAAATCTGAAATTCAACAGTTGATTTCAGCCATTAATCACTTAAGACAATCTTTAGTTAATACGGCTGACAAGCATCAAGAGACTGTGATGCCAGGTTACACCCATTTACAACGAGCACAACCCATTACATTTGCGCATTGGTGCCTTGCTTATTATGAGATGTTAACGCGTGATGTAAGCCGTTTACAAGATACGTTAACACGTTTGGATGTGAGTCCATTAGGTAGTGGGGCACTAGCCGGTACCGCTTATCCAATGGATCGGGAGGAGCTTGCAAGCTGGTTAGGGTTTGCTCAAGCAACAAATAACAGTTTAGACGCTGTTTCTGACCGTGACCATATTCTGGAATTATTAAATAACACTTCAATTGGTATGGTACATCTATCACGTTTTGCAGAAGATTTGATTATTTTTAATAGCGGTGAAGCTAATTTTGTTGAATTGTCTGATCGTGTTACATCGGGTTCTTCATTGATGCCTCAAAAGAAAAATCCGGATGCTTTAGAGTTAATTCGAGGAAAAGTCGGGCGAGTTGTGGGGGCTTTAACTGGTGCAATGGTCACTTTTAAAGGATTACCGCTAGCTTATAACAAAGATCTACAAGAAGATAAAGAACATCTGTTTGATGCTCTAGATACATGGCTTGAATGCGTAGATATGGCCGCTTTAGTATTGGAAGATATCAAAATTAATAACGATAGATGTCGAGAAGCCGCCAAACAAGGTTATTCAAATGCGACTGAACTGGCAGATTATTTAGTTGCTAAAGGTATACCATTTCGTGAAGCCCATCATATTGTGGGTGAGGCCGTGGTCGGTGCTATCGCTAAACAAAAAGCTTTAGAAGAACTCTCATTAGAAGAACTAAAAGCGTTTAGTTCGGTAATCGACAATGATGTTTACCCAATTTTGTCTTTAGCATCGTGTCTTGCCAAACGTTGTGCAAAAGGGGGCGTATCACCAGACCAAGTAAAAATGGCGATTGAAAATGCTAAACGACAATTAGCAATTTAATTGCTCATCCCACCTGTTGAGCCAGTATTTTGCTGGCTTTTTATATTATCACTGTTTTTATTACTCAATAATCTTATCAAATATACAAAACAAATTTGACGGCGATTATTCAAAAAATCTTGATAAAAATCTGATTGTATATCTTGCCAGACAGTGTAAAAATGTATGTCTATTTTTTGAAGGATTAAAGTGAATTGCAATGAGTAAGAGTTATAACTTTAGTGCAGGTCCGGCTAAAATACCTGCTGATGTTTTACAACAAGCACAGGCTGAATTATTAAATTGGCAAAATACGGGCGCTTCGGTGATGGAATTAAGTCATCGAGGCAAAGAGTTTGATCAATGTGCGATTGAAGCAACTAATGATTTGCGTGATATTTTAAAAGTACCCAATAATTATAAAATATTATTTTGTCAGGGTGGGGCTCGCGCACAATTTGCAGCTGTTCCTTTAAACATTTTAGGGAATAAAACCAGTGCTGATTACATCAATAGTGGATATTGGAGTGAATGTGCAGCTAAAGAAGCAAAAAAATATTGCAATGTTATCGAACAAAATATTGTTATTAAACAGGCAGGAATTACATCAGTTAAACCTATGTCTGATTGGTATTTAAATAGTGATTCGGCATATGTCCATTATTGCCCAAATGAAACCATTGATGGTATCGAAATATTTGAAGAACCTAATTTTGACAATAAAATTGTAGTGGCTGATTTTTCTTCTTGTATTCTATCTCAACCTATTGATGTTAGCCGTTATGGTATCATTTATGCAGGTGCCCAAAAAAATATAGGTCCTTCAGGAATTACCATTGTTATTGTCCGAGAAGATCTTCTTGGTCATGCTAAATCTATTCTGCCTTCCGTTTTAGACTATAAAGTGTTGAACGATTACGATTCTATGTTTAATACTCCGCCAACCTTTGCTTGGTATATGTCAGGTCTAGTTTTTAAATGGATTAAAAAACTTGGCGGATTAGAAGCGATGGCAAAACGCAATCATGCTAAAGCGCAACAACTTTATCAATTTATTGATCAGTCAGACTTTTATCGAAACACTGTGGCTAAAAATAATCGATCCATCATGAATGTAACGTTTTTATCACCCAATGAAGAGTTAGATAAAAAGTTTGTCAGTGAAGCAACGCAAGCCAATATTATTGGTATAAAAGGGCATCGTATTGCCGGTGGAATGCGAGCATCAATTTATAATGCGATGGATATTGAAGGTGTGAATTACTTAATTGAGTTTATGAAACAATTTGAAGCTCAAAATGGATAATTAAAATTAATTTTGTGAATAAAGAAGGGGAGTATTTCCCCTTTTAATCAATCTTAATTACAACGATAAACATCACCAACCATAACCGCATCAGTTGGTGCAACATCTGAGATATATTGTAATGATGCATCTTGAGCATCATATATCACATTTCCCCCCATAGTGGCAGCTTTGTTCATCAAATCAGATGCAGCATCACGTATCAGTTCGCTATGTGTTTTTGTACCAGAAAAAAATGTTCCACGACGTCCTTCTGCTTTACCTAACAGTTGGCAATTAGCCGTTGGTTTAGTATCAACAAACTGAACTTGACGCCCAGCTTGGGTAAGCTCATATTGAGAATTACTACATGCATTTAAAAATAACGCTGTAGACACTGTTAAACTAACTAATAATAATTTTTTGCAAGACATAATATTTCCTCAGCCATTAGAACAACAGAACATTAATTATAACCTAAAACATTGTAACAGGTTAATGGGTTTAAAAATATCAGTTATTAAAATCCAAAGTATCCAATAGATTAAAGATTAAGAAATAAGCAAACCGACTTAATTTATGCATTTAACTATAGCAAAATCGATTTAAGTCTATTATAATCGCAACCCTACTAACTTAGTAGCACATCACTAAAGGCCCCTTAGCTCAGTTGGTCAGAGCAGTCGACTCATAATCGATTGGTCACTGGTTCAAGTCCAGTAGGGGCCACCATCATAAGAATCAAGCAAATTTATAAACGTTCAAAAAAACATTATTTATTAAGTCATCCATATCTAATCGTAAAAGCATCCATCTTTTTTATCAATTTTGATTCGAAAGTTAGAACTTTAAGTTGAATCATTAAAAATTATTAAAGTGAGCTTTATCGGCAATTTATTTTTAGCATAAACGAAAATTGAACTTATGTTTAAAAAATTATTTTATTAATTTAATATATTTATAATCATATAGTTATCTATTTTATGTTAATGAGATATATGTATTTTTAATTAAATAAAACCGATAATTTAGCCTGATTAATTGACACCGTACATTTTTGGTGTATAATTAACCTAAGCTAAGATAATTTTATTTAAAGCCCCGCTATAAATAGTGGGGCTTTTTTATTACTCGAAAACATTAATGGGTTACTAAAATAATAATTTCCCGTTTTTTAGTTGATAGAAATGAAATTAATAGTTTATAAAATATTTCAGATTTATTTTTTATATGATCAATGCCAAATTATTTAAAAAGGAGGTTTTCAAAAAACGTAAACAAATAATTAATTTTATCTTACTAACAGTGTCATCAGTATAAAAAAGATGTTATATCTTTTCTTACAACTTTTTAAGTTAACATAAGTAACGTTTTCAATTTTTAGATTTAAACCTTAAATATCATCTCCATCGTGAGTTTATTCAAACTCTCAACAACTTTCTAATAATACAATCTCAAAAAATTAAATCAGAAATCTCATCAGTATATTAGATGAATTGATAGCCTCAATTCTAACGATTTATTTAGAAATACTGATAATCAACCACCGCAAAATAGCAATATTTTCAATTGTTATTTTGCAAATACAACTAAAACATTTAATTAATTAGGAACTAATATGAATACAACAAAAACAATTGACAGTAATGTTACAAGTTTATACATCGCAGAAGAAGATGATTTAAAAATACTTCCTAGCAATCCTGTTTGGCATGGTATCGAAGTAAATAGCTATAGTGATTTCGGCGGTTCTACAACCTTACTACAGCGAGAAACGATCAATCCTTCACGACAAAATCAAAAGGGCAAAATTGTTGATATTGATGCTTCAGCAGGTTTTAGCCTTGATATGACTAAAAATATTTTTCCATGGCTAATGCGAGGCTTCATGTTTGCAGAAGCAAGAGAAAAATTTACAACTCAATCACTTAGCGGTAAAACATTACCTATTAAGAGTGTATCAAAAGGTTATAATTTTCCAGATAGTAATAAATTACCGCAAAAATTACTGACAGGCACGATTATTCATGCTTCAGGGTTTAGCAATTTTGCAAACAATGGTTTAAAAATTGTATCTTCTTGCTCTGAAAACAATATTTCTACTAACTCAAGTACACCACAGCTAGAAGAATTGAATCCGCCAGCAAGCGCAAAAATTTCTGCGGTAGGTTTTAAATTCAGCTCAGGTAGTTGTTCAATGGAAGTTAAAAAAGGAACATTACCTAAATTGGTTTCCACTTCGACTGATTTAACTAAACTCGGATTAATTGAAGGTGAATGGATTTGGGTTGGTGGTGATGCATCGGACTCTTATTTTCCAAAAAATAGAGGTTGGGCAAGAATAACCGAAATTACTGCGAAAACAATAACTTTTGATGATACCGACTTTGTGCCTGAAAATGATACCGGTGCTAATATTAAATTAGAAATCTATTTTGGAACGGTAATTAAAAATGAAAAAGAACAAAATAAAATTGTTAAAAAAACCTATTGTTTTGAACGAACACTCGGTTCAGTTAATAACGAAATTCAAGCCCAATACGTAAATGGGGCAGTTGCAAATGAATTAACCATTAATATGGGTTCAGCGCAATATGTTACTGCAGATTTGAATTATGTTGGATGTAATTCTTTCACGAAAAAAGGGAAGGATCGAATTATAGGTGAACGTTTAGAATGTGATAAATCATCACCTTTTAACGCAACTTCTAATATTTATCGACAAAAATTAAGTATCAATGATACCAAAAGTTCAACACCAAGTGCTTTATTTGCTTATGTTACTGATTCCAGTTTAGCTATTTCTAATGGTGTTACAGGAGTTAAAGGACTTGGAATTTTAGGAAGCTTTGATGTATCTGTTGGTAATTTTAGTGTAACCGGATCAATTACCGCATACTTTTCTTCAGTTGATGCGATAGAAGCGATTCGAAACAACGCAGATGTTGGCTTTTCGACAATTTTAGCTGCGGAAAATTCAGGCGTCATTTTTGACATTCCTTTATTAGCGTTAAGTGGTGGTATGCCTAATATAGAAAAAGATCAGAAAATTACGATACCACTTGAGAAAACAGGGGCGGAAAACAAACATGGTTACACAATGATGTATCAAACATTTGAATACCTTCCTGATTCAGCCATGCCATATGTTAACGTTTAATTATATTAATCATAATTGTGCTTTTTAGGAGAAAAAAATGAGCTTATTTGAACAATTTGAAACAGATAGAAATAAAGAAAAAGATGGGGTTCCAGTGACTTATGGAGCCAATAAAGATGGAACAATTCCAACGTTCTATTTAGCCCGAATGGGAGGCGTAAATTCTAAATACTCAATGTTAATCAAAAAACTAACTAAACAATACAAAAGACAAATACAGTTAGATTCTTTGCCAGAAGATAAAGTCATTGAAATTTCGATGCAAGCTTTTGTTGGTGGTGTACTAAGAGGCTGGGAAAACATACAAGGACGTGACAATAAAATTATACCGTTCACTTCTGACAATGCAATTAAGCTCTTAACTCAGTTGCCAGATTTATTCAATGATTTAATTGCACAAGCAAGTGATATTGATTTATTTAAAACGGTTGAGCTGGAGAAAGATATAAAAAACTAATTGAAGTCCTTGAATATCAACTTGATATGAATGGAAAGGACGAAGAGATCATCAGAATGTCTCAACAAATGGGACAAGCAATTCCAGATAAAATCAAAAATAAACCCGAACTTGACGAACATCTTGAATTTTACTATCAAGCTTTTCTCGATTTAGATACGACACGTTCACATTCAATGGGCCCAACACCTATTTCATGGTTAGCAATCATTGAATACGCTCGGTTTTATCAATTAGATAATGAAGATACGAATGATTTTGTTTATCTAATACGTGAAATGGATAAGGTAAATTTAAAACATGTTAATCGGGCTTTTAAATCAAAAAACTAAGTAACATTTTTTAAAAGTAGATGATTATTTATCTTTATTAAGCTTAGTTCATTAAATTTTTTATTGAAAATAGAGTGGTTATATAAGGCTAAAATGAACTTGTATAACTACTACTATTTTGTAAAAAGTTTACCTATAAATAATTTAAATCAGCGCTTTAAAAATATATCAACATGAGAGACAGACTTATCAGTTAATAAAGATTGTACCTCAATTTGATTATATTCAGGCAAAAAAGGGGTTTATATGCCAATTGAAACAATACAGTTTTCAGAGAATATTCCTACCTCAATCAAAACAAAGCTAAAAAGTATCGATAGTGCTTCAGTTTCAGCAAGAGTAAATTTAAACAAATTAAAAACATTGTTAAAAAATAGTTGGAATACAGATCCGTTTAAGAAAGCTGAAGATAGTATTAAAAACTTTAGTAACGAAATATTAAAAAGCTTTGAGGTTGTAATAAATCGTACAAAAGTATTGAAGAATCCAAATGAAAATTTCAATACATTGACGACAAAAACAAAAAATACTGGGATAGCACAACATCAATCAACAGCTAAAAATACAGATAACACATTAATAACTCCAGATGAACAACTTTTACTAAGTTCGTTAAATCCAATAAATGATAAACTAACAGAATTCAACAAAAAACAATCAGAATTGGCAGGCATCTATCAAAAAGCAGCAATTAGTCAAAATGAGTACAATGACTATATGACATTATTGAATCAGCAATATGATGAATCAATAGATCCACTTGGTAATTATAATAAAGAGTTAGAGCGAACATGGGAACTGATGAAACTCTCTTCTCAAGAAAGGGCTATAGAAAATGAATTTAATCGTATCACTCTAGATCTGATGAATAAAGGTTTAATATTAAATCAACAGCAAAATGCTGAATTAAGAAAAACAATCGAATTGAATCAGGAATATTTGAGAATACTTGCGATTAAAGACGGCTTAGAGAACAATTCAAAAAAACAAAAGCAACAAGATTTTGGTGATTTGGTTAATGCTTTAAGTCTATCCGAATTAGATGATAATGAAATAATCAACGTGTTGAACACAGATAGTCGAAGTCCATTTACAGGAATGTTCGAAAACTCTTGGAGCTTATTAAGTTTGCAGATTGAACAATATCAATCGATGTATGATCAAATAAATGTTCTTACAGAAAAATTCAATCTTGATCAGTCGGTTGCCGCATCATTAAGAGCACAAGTTTGGGCCAAACAAAATGATGTTATTTTAAGTCAGGCAGATAAATTTTTTGGCAATGTGGCAAAATTACAAAGTTCAAATAATGCTACGATGGCTAAAGTTGGTAAAGCAGCAGCGATTGCACAGGCCATTGTAAATACTTATCAATCTGCTAATGCTGCCTATGCATCTATGGCAGGTATTCCTTATATAGGTCCGGCTCTAGGTGCAGCAGCAGCTGCGGCGGCTATTACTTCCGGTATGGCGAATGTCGCAGCCATTCGATCTCAATCAACAGGCTTTATGAAAGGTGGTTATACGGGGAACCTGGCACGAACTCAGGTAGCAGGTCTAGTACATGGTCAAGAATTTGTGATGAATGCATCAGCAACGCAACGAATAGGGGTTAATAACCTTGAAGCCTTACAACGAGGAGATATGAGTGGCATACAAGTTCCTCAAATTACGAATCAAAGTTCAACATCTGAAAAAGCTGAAAGTAGCTTACAAACTATTGCCCCAATCATTAATATTGCTTTAGTCAATGATAATGACAGTGCACAGCAATGGTTATCTACTCAAGAAGGTGTCAAGCGAATAATGCAAATAAATCGAGAAAATGGTGATGAACTAGCAACAATAGTGAAAGCTTGTTAATTAAAATGTCTAAGTAAGACCAAATTGCATCAAAATTGAAAATCCCAAATGATATAGTTATAAGATCAAAGTGGATTTAAAACTTGAGTAACTAATAAAATTAAGCGCCTCAATTGGCGCTTTTTCTTTATAAACATTCAAGAACAAATTAACAAAAGCGAATTTAGCTAGCCTTTCACCATTGCCAACATATCAAAAATTGCTTAATTCTTATTTTAAAGAAGGCCAACATGTCAAATATCATTACAGAACAACCCATAAAAGGGGCTAAAGAAACATTTTCCTGGCTAACTGATATCATCGAAACAAAAAACGGTAGAGAGCACAGAATAGGTTTACGTGCTTTACCACGAGTTTCTTATGAATACTCATTTTTAACTCATATTCATAATCGTAACTATTATTTAAATTCACTCAGAAATAAATTTACTGAGATATGGTTGATACCAGATTGGTTGTCAGGAATATATCTTGGTGAACTAGAATTAGGTCAGAAAACTATACCTAATATCTTAAATCAAAAAGTGGGTGATAAGTTTTTGATTTATCAGAATGCTGAACATAGTGAAGTAAATGAATGGCTACAATTACCAAAACAAAAGCCATTAGAATTTGTTTTCATAGAACCCAAAAAAACCAAATTAGTGTTTGAACTAAAAAAAAGAGTTCCTGTTGAAAAGCAGGTCAATATAAAACCGATAAATTATCATTATAAAGCAGCGTATATTCTTCCATTAATGCCATGTTATCTTACTAATACTAAATACACGACTTCAGGGTATGAAAGTCAAATAGATATTAGTGTTGAACTAAGTCATGAATTGAATTTTAGCAGCGGCGCTAATTATGGTATCAAGTATCTTGGATTAGAAGTATTGCATAATTGTTATGGAGTTAATGAATCAACAATTCAAAAAGATATTGAAATTGTTGATTATGATCTAGGTAAAATTACCCGAATTGAGAATTGGCAATATTCAAAGCTGTCTCGATCTTTGACTTTTTACCTTGATGGACTGAAAGAAATCCAGGCTTTTAAAAAATTTATTTATCGAATCGAAGGAAAACTTAACGCATTTTGGTTATGTGATAACGATGAAAATCTTGTTAAAACACATATATTAGGCGATAAGATTTATATAGAAAATCAATCATTTAACCCATCATTCAAATATTTAGCATTATTTCATCCAGATAGTGTTTCGTATGTGAAAATTATCAATATTAAAAATACGGGTAAAAGTATTCAATTAACGATTGATCAAGTTATCACTAAGCCTATAACAAAAATTAGTCACTTAATGTTATGTCGTTTTGACACCGATGATATACAAATTGAATACGATACCTATTTACAAGCTCAATCTAACATTCCAATAATCGAGGTTTTCGATGATCAATATTTTTAAACAAGCTGAATTATATGTTTTTAATGATGGAATCAATACATATCGTTATACCAATGGTATGCGTGAACTAAATATTGATAATCAGACATATAAAAAGGAGTCCATCAATCGCACAGCGATAAAACGGGATGCCGCTATTTCCAAAAATAAAATTGATATAACCATGCCAATTACTAATGAAGTCGTGAAATCATGGATAAACCCGGATATCACGAAGCATTTACTTGTTGATATCTATATTCTCGATAAAAAAAATATGACTACTATGTCATGGAGTGGACGTTTAACTCAGACATCAACATCAGAAAAAGAGATGGTGATGACATTTGAATTATTGATTACACGCTCAGGGCAAACTGGTGTAAATGAAAAAATTCAGCGTAATTGTCGTTATTCTCTTTATGGCGAACATTGTGGTCTAAATAGAGAGGATTTTAAGGTAAAAGGCACTGTGTTAGCTTATGAAAATGATATCGTCACGGTTGAATTTGAACGTGAAATTGAAAATGGTTATTTCACGGCAGGTATTTTAAGGACGCCTGAAGGCGAACAGACGTTTATTAAAGAACATAATCAATCATCAATAGTCCTAATCAGAAAAAATCAGCAATTGTTGGACAATTTAAATAAAGGGATATTACAAATTACGCTGTACAAAGGTTGTTTAAGAACCCTAAATTCTTGTCATTCATTCAATAACACCATCAATTATGGTGGATTTCCTTATTTACCTTTAGAACCGTTAAATAACGGTAATTCAATTGTTTAGGAGCGAAATATGTTTTTTTTAATTTCTGCATTAGTTGCTGTTGTTGTTGGAATGGTCGTTGGGATGGTGTCTTCAAAGGGCAAAGCAAATCAACAAAAAATAGAAGCTGATGAATTTAAAACGGGAACTTCAACAGAAGGAACGGGAATACCCATTGTATTTGGTACCGTTAAGATAACCAATCCAATTTATACCTGGATTGGAGATAAAAAAACGTCAGCTATTAGAAAAAAAGGTGGCAAAAAATAATGAAAATAATTGTAACCAGAGACGATATGATTGCAGTAAAACAATGTAGTCGTGGTGGACGGGAGTTTTTTAAACGTCATGGACTCGATTGGAACCAATTTTTGAAAGAAGGAATAGATGCTGAAATTTTAAAATCAACCAATGATGCAATGGCAAATCAAGTTATAGAACATGCGGAGCGTAGAACATGGGCGGAAGTAAGAAAAAGCAAACTGTAGGTTATAAATATTACGCTGGAGTCAGTATGGTTTTATGTCAAGGCACTATAGATAAATTGACTAATATTAGCGTAGCAGACAGGACAGCATGGCGAGGTGCTGTGCAAGATGGACAAATAGCCATAAATAAACAAGGATTATTCGGTGGTGACAAAAGGGAAGGTGGTGTATCAGGTACAGTTGATGTGTATTCAGGTCATCATCAACATAATCGAAATAGTTATTTGGCAAGTAAATTATCAGCTATTGTACCGGCTTATCGTCATGTCGCGGGTCTTGTATTCCGACAATTTTATTGGGGAAATAACCCTTATATGAAAGATATTTCGGCAGTTGTTCAGCGTATACATTATCAAGACTCCAAAAAAACACGACAATGGTATGACAGTAAAGCAGAGATAAAAACTGAAAATGGAAGTGCAAATACAGCTATCCATTTTATATTGGATACTTCAATGAGTATGAGTGGAGGGCGAATCCAAGCACTTAAATCAGCGATGAAACGTGCTATACAAAATCTTTCAACTTCAATCGATTTGATGACATTAAGATTAGATATTCTGATAACCACTTATCAAGGCGGAAATCCACAAACAAAACTAGTTAGAAAAGTTTCTCAAAACGATATTGTAGGTCTTTTATCTTTTATTGATAATTTAAAAATTGTTGGCGGAGAAAATCTTGAAAATGTGTTATCTCATTCTATAAATTTCTTTAAAGACACATTCAATCAAACAATGAATCGATGTTGTATTTTTGTTAGTGATGGTGAACTTGAAAACGCTGACCATATCAAAAATGAAGAAATTCATAATATGATTGATAAAAAAGGTCAATTTAATGAACAAGATGAACATGATGTCAATATATTTTGTATCAATGTTGATAATACCAATAAATCATTAAGTTCAAAAATTGATAATACGCCAGAAGATGGGATACCAGTAATAAAGGGAACCGATTCGAACATTATTTATGATACCATCATGAATGCAATCAATAATCTCAATGCAGATATGAATCCCGCTCACATACTAAGAGAATTAGTACTTAATCAGCAAAATGGTTTTAATTCGAGCCTAATCAAGAACAGCATTAACGAAGATTCATTTAGACAAGCTGCTGATCTCTTTTATCGAGAAAAACTTGGTCTTTCTTATATATGGAATGATCAAAGTAAGTTTGAAGATTTGAAGAAAAATATTGAAAATACTGCAAACTGTGTTTTATATCAAAATGCTAAAACAAATCAATTTGAAATAAAAGTAATTCGAAATGACTACCATATTGAAAAATTACCTCTTTTTGATAAAACGAATATAGTCAAAATTTCCGATATTAAAAAAAATATCATCACTGAGATGATTAACTCGGTTACCGTCAATTTTATAGACAGAACAAATGACTATAAACAAGGCTCGGTGACTGTTCGGGATGATGCTTTAATTTTGATGGCTGGACGTGAAAATAATACGACTGTTACTTATGATATGGTTTACAATCGTTCATTAGCTTCTAGACTAGCACTTCGTGATTTAGCCGCATTATCTTCAGATTTAGCTTCTGTTTCATTAACCCTTAATTTAGACGGAAGGATGCTTAATCGTGGTGATGTTTTTGTATTGGATATGCCACAGCTAGGGCTAAATAAAGCCGTAATGCGTGTAACTTCACTTGATTACGGTACTCAGAAAAGTAATCAAGTTACCGTTGAATGCATGAGAGATGTGTTTTCATTGCCATCATCGACAGTGGTAAGTAATCAACCCGTCATTATACCCACAACCGATATAAATTTAGCTAAACCAGCTGAACATTACGCTATTATGGAATGTCCCTATTATGAACTGGTTTATAATTACGGGCAAAGAGAAGTTGATTTTATGATTCAAGATGATAAGTCGATCGGTCAAATAGCTGCAACAATTGCATCGCCACCTGAGGGGACTTTTCATAGTGAGTTGGTTACATCTCTTTCGAATACTTTTGAGAATCCAGAAAATATCATAGATTGTGAAATGAGATTAATAGAGCATGAACTTGATCAAGTTACATCAATTATTACACTCAACTTTAATCCACCAGAACAAGACTATAACTGGATCTTGATTGGAAACGAAATTTTATATGTTCAATCTTTTTCTAACAATCAGCTGACCGTCAAAAGAGGGTGTCTTGACACATTACCAGAAAAACATGAAAAAGGGAGTAAAGTCTATTTTTGTGGGGGACAATTATCATTAAAAAGTGATGAATATTATCAAGGTGATAAAGTTGATTGCCGAATTATTACAAATACTTCTACTGATTCATTAGATCCTTCATTAGCGACAGGTGCAATGATTAATATTCAAGGTCGAGCTGCAAAACCTTATCCTCCTGCAAATGTTACGATAAATAATTTTTATTTTCCCGATAAACTCAGTACCGACCAACTCTACATCAAATGGTCATCGAGAAATCGACTTCAACAAACATCAGGAGAACTTATTGGATGGTATGAAAGCGATATTACACCAGAAAGTGGTGTTAAATATCATCTGACCATCAAACTCAATAAAAGAATAATTGTAGATCAAATTATTGATGTTACTACATTTGAATTGGATGTTTCTGAATATCTTCAGGGAACGCTAGATATTCAAATATCAAGTATTGTCGATAATATTTATTGTTTTACACCATTTTCTCATTCGATTGAACTTTATAATGACTTAATTTTTAAAATTCATGAAGAACAATCAGCAATTGATAAAAATAATCTACTAGTCAAAATTAAATAGGAAAAATTATGGCAAAAATAGCAATTATATCTACTAGCACCTATCGAAAAGACATCAAGAATGTATTTGATGGGTTAGGTCACCAAGTTGATTATCTGATAGATAACAGTATCACTTATAATCAATTGATGACCTACGATTTAATCGTATCAACAACCCAATATTCGCGTAAAGAGGTAATTAAACAATGCGTGGATAATGGTATTCCTGCAATTGTAGCGCAAGGGACGTCATCGACAGTTTCTTTAGCTAAAGATTTAGGTATGTTTGATCAAAATGAACATCAAGTTAATGATTGGAATTACTTAAGACCATTGAAAATATCTTTAATAACACAAAAGATCCCTAAATTGGGTTTTGCCCCTTATTTGAAACCAACATGGTGTTCGTCCTTTCCTATTTCTTCAATGGCACCTGGGGGTGAAGCACTGTGTGCCATGTATCATGACCGTGATGATTTTATCATTTGTGCACAATTTAAAAAAGGAACGGTCGATACATATGGGGGAACTTTTGGCGCAAATTGTGTTTTTATGTCATTCTTAGATCGTGAATTTTTAACAAGAATTGCGATAAAAATGCTCGATAATGCTATTAATTTTTGTTTTCAAAATTATACAACCCTATCGGGGAAAGTGGTGGATGAAACAGATCAACCAATCTCAAGAGAGGTAAAAATATATGATCAGAAAACAGGAGAATTAGTTTCGGAAATAACAAGTAATGAAGACGGTTTATTTTCTGCTGAAGTATTTTCTGGACAAAGCTACTATGTCATTGCATTTGATAAAGATAATGGTAAGAAAAATGCAGTAATTATAGATAATATCAAAGTTTGATTAATCATAATAATAACATATCAATATAAGTCCCATAAAATTAACCTATTAAATAATTTTAAATAATACTTAAAACCGAAATTCTAATCTAACCAACTATAACTTCTCAATTTAACCATTCATTTTATCACGATATTAAAACGACGTTTGGAACTAAAAATCACTTGTACATGCTAATAAACATATATTTTCAATGAATGGTTAATTGTTTTTATCAATCTTTTAAATTTTATAATTACGTTTTTCAGGAGGTCAAAATGGCCAAAATTGTTATATGCAGTGAAGAACTTATAAGAGTGCAATCAATGATAGATGCACTAAATCCCTATCATGACATTACTTTTTGTATAGCAAGCTCGACAGATTACAATGAACAGTATTTATCGACATTCGATTTAATTATGGATTATCGAAATGGAACAGAATATACCACATCATTTTGCATTAAAAACTGCTCTAAAAAGGGTATTCCAGTTATAGCGGGTGGAACCAGAAATAGTACGGGCAGTATTATGTCACTGGGAATGGCCAAAAACCCTATGTATTTTTCAAGTGGAAATTTAAATAGGATAATCAATGTTAGTGACGTATTAACAAGTGATCGAAAACACGAAACAATCGCACATAGCTCAAGCGGTGAAATATTTATGATAATAGAAGATTTAAAAAAAGAGTTTGGAATTGAAATTTTATCAGTCAATCAAATGTATAATGGTACTTATTATATTAATACCGCCATATTCCGCCAAGGCAGTTTAAATGTCAATGGTGAGGTTTTTGGTAGCGATTGTGCTTTTATTGGTTTTCCTTTTAGTCGACCATTAACAGAAGAAGCAATACAGATGGTCAATGATATTATTAATTGGCTAGTTAATCGTAAAGATGTTGTCGCACAGGTAAAAGATGAAGAGGGTAACCTTTTATCGCATTGCGAAATTCAGCTTTGTTTAAGAAAAACGGGAGAAGTCATGATGACTTATACCACAGATGAAAATGGTCAAGTGAGTTTAAGAATAAGACCTAATCATGAATATTATGCCGTAGCCTTTGATCAAACAACCGGTAATAAAAATGCCGCTATTATAGATAATATTAAGGTTTGAGCCAAAGAATATAGAGTATTTTTTATAAATCAAATTAATCAATTAAATAATAAATTAGCCTCAACACGAGGCTGTTTTTATCATTAAGCATACATAAAAATTATGATTTAATTATCAAAACTATAAAATAAATTTAAAATACAGCAATAAACTTAACCAAAATTTCAGCCTAACTATAACGTTGTAAAACTGATATTATCATTTATAAAAATACTAATAATCTGTAAACTTAAAAAAATGATTAAATTCACAAGGAGATGGGTAAGAATGAAACATTGTCTATTATTTTTGACGATATTAAGCTGTTTTGGTACTTTCAATTTTGCAAACGCTAATGATAACAAACGTTGCCAAGCATTAGTAAACCTTAAATTTGATGATGCTAAAATTATCAAAACAGAACTTATTGCCGATCGTTTTACGCCGCCGTCTAATTTAGCGGATTCATTGCGCAATGCGGATACAAAAGAAATATCTCATCTTCCTCAGCTTTGTCGGGTTGAATTGGTGATTCAACCTAAAATCAATGTTGAAATTTGGATGCCAACTCAATGGAATCATCGTTTACAAGCCATTGGGGGAGGGGGATATGCTGGTTTTATTCCTTTTGACGAATTAGCTGTGGCAGTTAAAAAAGGGTATGCTACAGTGGGAACTGATACCGGACATAGCGGAAATCTGTTTGAAGGTGATTTTGTATTCAAGAATAATCAGTTACAAGCCGATACGATAGTGGATTTTGCTTATCGTAGTGTTCATGAAATGACAATTAAAACTAAACAAATTATTCAAGCTTATTATGGTGAACCAGCTGACTATTCATATTGGAATGGTTGTTCAACGGGTGGGCGACAAGGATTAATGGAGGCGCAAAGATTTCCCGCTGAATATGACGGTATCTATATTGTGGCACCAGCAATTCAATGGGACAAATTTATCCCTTCTGAATTGTGGCCTCAAGTTGTTATGCAAAAGGAGTTAGGGCATCCGATTGACACTCATAAACTTATAATGTTACGAAAGGCAATAATTCAATTAGCTGATGAACAAGATGGAATTAAAGACGGTATAATCAATGATCCAACAGCATTAGAAATTTCTGATAACTTTTTAAAAGAACATAATTTTAATGATGCTGAAATTATAGCATTACGAAAAATTTGGCAAGGTCCGACGAATCAACTTGGAGAATCCTTATGGTTTGGTGTGGAAAAAACCGCACCGCAAGAGGCACTTGCTGGTAGTGAACCATTTCCAATCCCTGTTGATTATCTAAAATATTGGATAGCACAGAATTCAAATCTTGATTGGAAAAACATGGACTACCAAAGCTTTGTCGATTATTTTAATGAATCAGTAGATTTATTCAGACCTATTATGGGAACGGATAACCCAGATTTGAGTCAGTTTAAAAAATCCGGTGGAAAAATGATTATTTGGCATGGTTGGGATGATCGTTTAATCCCACCCAAAGGTACGATTCATTATTACAATCACGTTGTAAAATTAATGGGGGGACAGAAACACACGGATGAATTTGTTAAGCTTTATATGGCACCGGGCGTTGATCATTGTAATGGTGGTGATGGTGCAGACCAGATCAATGGTTTTGAATCACTGGTAAATTGGGTCGAAAAACAACAACCGCCAAAAACCCTAACAGCCAAAAAAATAGAGAATGGTAATCTTACTTTGCAACGACCATTATGTGCATATCCACAAAAAACAGTTTACAAAGGTGAGGGTAATACCAATAATCCTGCTAATTTTGAATGTCAGTAACAGTCCATCTAAAAACGATATCTTTTTGTTTTCTTAAAAGACATCATTATTTAAGGCTGTTTACCAAAATGAATTGAGTAAGAATTATTGGATTCATCCATTTGATTGGTGATAGGAGACTTGCATGTAATTTTTTAGTTCATGTTATTGTACAATACAAACCACTCATTACTAGACCTTGACTTACCATTTTATGGTACGAGACTATTCATTGATGATAAGTTATTTAATAGAATAATTTGACATCAATGAATTAACCGATTTTTTATAAGATTTAATTATTTTTTCTGCTCGTTCAACCAGTTCGTGACGTATATGTTCAGGCTCTAAACAAATACATTGATGACCTAAGCTCAGCAAAATGCCATAACTGTAGTCATCATCAATAAAGTCAAAATTTACAAGATACTGTTGTTCGTTTAATTTCTTAATATCTTTTTCATCACAAAAATTTAAAATACGTTCCAAAAGCGATTCATCTATTAGTAATTTTATTTTAAAAATCTTTTTTTTCATTTCGGTTTGGAATAAAGAAAATGCTTTAGGCGTTGTTTGCCTAATAAATTTAGTGTTTGTTTTTCTAATGTTTGACATTTTTGACAATTTAAATACACGAAAGTCATTTTTAGTTAGACAAAAAGCTTGTAAATACCATTCTTTTTCCTTAAAAATAAGTTTATATGGCTCAATTAAACGTGTTGCTTGTTTATTCCTAATACTTAAATAATCAAACGATAAAAGCAGTTGTTCTTTCAGTGCCAGTCTTATAATAGATATTTTGTTATCAATATTTTGTTTGGAAAACCAAGGAGATAAATCAACAATAAGTTGATTTAAGTTATTTGTCACTTCATCAAGTTCTTGTTCTGATAAAAAACTCTTTATTTTCTCGAGTGTTCTTAAATTTTCACTTTCTTTTAAAACTGGTGAGGATAATAAGTTGAGGCCTTTTAATAAAACAATGACATCTTCTTTAGTGAATAGACCTTTACTAATTTTATAATTTTTTAAAATACTTATTCCACCGGCACTTCCTTGATAGGTAATAATGGGTATACCCGCTCCCTCGATAACTTGTATATCTCGGTAAATAGTACGCAATGATACATTTAATTTTTCGGCTAATTCTTTACCACTGATTTTTTCTCTTTGAAGCAATACCATGATGATAGTAATTATACGATTAATTTTCATGCTTTATGTTTGCAAAATAATTTAGATTGAATTTTAAATATGACATACAGTTGTCAGCAATGCTACATCAAAATAGAGATAACTAAAATTAATTGAACTAATTTTTATCACTAAAAGGAAAGAAAAAATGTTTAAACCTAATAGCGTTATTGTTTATGTCAAAGATGTCGATGCTAGCACAGAGTTTTACACAAAAATACTTGGGCGTCCACCTGTTGAAACTTATCCTGGCTTTGCTGTATTTTTATTGAATGATGGTTTTATTTTGGGACTTCAAGAGGCTGATAAAATAACACCAAAGGCACCTAATCATTATGGGGGATTTGAGCTGTCATTTAGTGATGTAACAAAAAATGATGTAGATGCGATTTATTCTGCATGGAAAAAACTAAACGTTAAAATTGAACTTGAACCCCAAATGCTCGATTTCGGATACACATTTGTAGGAAATGATCCTGATGGCCATCGACTCCGTGTTTGCGCTACCGATACTTCAAAGTTTGAGTAGAATAATGTCTTAAGAGATTAAAACCATGGGGACTGTATTATGCACTCATTGTTTATGAGGAATTCATTTCATGAAAAAAGTGTAGTTGAGCATGCGAGCATATTGTGGATTTTATTTCGCTTGGGAAAATCTAATTGGGTTTGAGGAGATAATTTGATTTGCAATAAACGTTAACAATATAGTTGTATTTAAACAAATATATTTTTTAAATTTCATTTCAGTACAAGTAAGGTATTAAACAAAATTGAAACCTTTCTGACTTCAATAGGTTGTATTGAATGTGATATTGGAGCGGGAAACGAGGTTCGAACTCGCGACCTCAACCTTGGCAAGGTTGCGCTCTACCAACTGAGCTATTCCCGCATAAGAAAAGTGTAGTAAATGGTGCCCGGGGCGAGACTTGAACTCGCACGGCCAAAAAGGCCGAGGGATTTTAAATCCCTTGTGTCTACCGATTTCACCACCCGGGCTCAAAACTTAGTTACCTGAAGGTAATTGCGTTTCGGATGCTGTGCATTTTACCTGTCTTATCTTTTCAGTCAATAGAAATTTTAGATAAATTGTTTGATTGATTAATGTTTAACTTTATTCTGAATGTAAATTGCACCATTGTATTAATAATCAGCAAAATAGGTCGTTTTAAAATGGCAAATTGCTTTAATCATTTATGTCTTAAAACGATCATTTGGAAACCTATTGATTATCGAAAAAATCATTTTGTGCAATCCATAAATATTGCACCATTGATATTAACGTTAAAACTGTTGCAATAAATAGTGCGACAAGGCCTGCATATATTACAATATCGCAAGGGCGCCAAAGGAGCCATGTTAGGGCTGTCATTTGGGCGATAGTTTTATACTTGCCTATAGATGAAACCGCAACATTACTCCGTTTTCCAACCTCAGCCATCCATTCTCGCAAAGCAGAGATGATGATTTCACGTGAAATGATAATTATAGCCGCAATGGAAATCCACCATGCTTGATAATATTGAGTGATCAGAATTAAGGCTATTGTGACAATAATTTTATCTGCAACTGGATCTAAAAACGCGCCAAACTTGGTTGTTTGTCCTAAACGTCTAGCTAAATAACCATCAAACACATCGGTTATTGCAGCAATAAGAAAAATTAATGCTGAAAAAAAACCAGACCATTCAGTTGGAAATAAATAAAAAGCCAGCACAAAAAAAGGAATTAAAATAACTCGAAATAACGTTAATATAGTAGGAAGATTAATTTTCATGTGACATAAGCTCTTTTTTGTTTAATTAATCAATAGATTAACAAAAATTAAAAAACGGGGTTTCTTAATGCTTATGTTGCCTGAAATATTATAATTTTTCAATGTGTTATTGTTGTAAATTTAAATAAATTTTTTCGGCTAGCGATTTAGAGATTCCTTGCACTTGTGCTATTTCATCAATACTGGCATTTTTTAATTCTCTTAAACCACCAAAGTGTTTAAGTAATGCTTGCCGTCTTTTTGAACCAATTCCTTCGATGTGTTCTAAAGCACTATCGGTGAGTTGTTTTACCCCTTTTTTTCGTTGCCCCACAATGGCATGATCGTGCGATGCATTACGAATTTGTTGGATAAGTAATAAAGCAGGCGAATGGTCATCAAGATAATGTCCGGTTCCATGTGCTTCAAAAAATAGTGTTTCAAGTCCTTCTTTGCGCTCAGCACCTTTTGCCACCCCCACTAAAATAGGGTGATGTTTGTCCCAATTGACATTGAGCCCTTCAAATACTTGTAAAGCTTGGTTTAACTGTCCTTTACCACCGTCAATAAAAATAACATCAGGTATTTTATCATCGGGTAGATCTTTTTTATTGTAACGTCTTGTTAATACCTGTTCCATTGCTGCATAATCATCACCCGGTGTAATACCCGTAATATTGTAGCGGCGAAATTCAGATTTTACCGGACCTTTATCATCAAAGACAACGCAAGAGGCTATTGTGTTTTTCCCCATGAAATGACTGATATCAAAACATTCCATACGATTGATTTTATCAATGCCCAAAAAGGTTTTAAGTGCATCGTAACGTTGTTTATTTGTCGAATTGGTTAATAATTTATTCTTCACTTCAGTTTGCGCATTGACGGTTGCAATATTGAGTAACTTTAAATTATCGCCTTTGGGCTGATCAACCAATTTGACTTGATGCTCAGCAATAAGTGACAGTGTCTCTTCCATGGGTTGTTTATCCGACAACGAAAAATTGAGTAGGATCTTTTTCGGAATATTACGATTTTGGTTGCCTTGCAAATAAAATTGCCCTAAAAAGGTTTCTATTACTTCTTCCAATTCAGTATTTGATGGTACTTTAGGAAAATAAGAACGATGCCCAAAGGTTTGTCCATTTCGGATAAATAAGACATAAATACAGGCTATACCAAACTCGTAGTGGAAGCCAATAACATCTAAATTATCATTATTGTTGTAAATGGCTTGTTTTTCGTTGATATGTTTAATGGCTTGTAACTGATCACGTAATGCTGCTGCTTTTTCAAAATTGAGTTCATTACTTGCTTTTAGCATATCTTCAGTGATTTTTTGTAAGATCTGATCGGATTGTCCTGATAAAAATAATCTCACATAATTAACTTGTTCGTTATAATCTTCATCACTCACTAATCCCGGCACACAAGGTCCTAAACAGCGTTTAATCTGATATTGCAGGCAGGGGCGAGTTCTGTTCCGATAGGTGGTGTTCAAGCACTGTCTAATCGGAAACGTTTTTTGTAATAGCGCTAAAATCTGTTTAACTGCATATCCACTAGGATAAGGACCAAAAAACTCATCTTTTTTGCGATTAATCGCCCCACGATAAAGTGATAATTGTGGATGTCTTTCTTTACTTAATTTAATAAAAGGATAGCTTTTATCATCTTTTAAAAGAACATTATAACGTGGTTGATGTTTTTTAATGTAAGTCTGTTCTAATAGTAGGGCTTCGGTTTCGGTATTTGTAATCGTAAATTCAATACGATGGATATGGCTAACTAACATATCCGTTTTCAGTGTTTTTTTACTACTATTAAAATAGCTTTTTAGTCGGTTATTCAGATCTTTAGCTTTACCCACATAAATAATCGTCTCTTTATCATTAAACATCTGATAAATGCCCGGTTTATGTGGGACTGTTTTTAAAAAAGATGTTGAATCAAATTGGCTCATATTAGTTTTCAAATGTGAGGGCTTTTTTCTCTATTATCCTCATAATGGTGCTTAATAATCCATTTATCAAGAGGTAAACGAATCCTGCAACAATAAATATTGAAAAATCGTAATAATCACCATTAAGTTGATTGCTATACCCCATAATATCCATTACCGGAATCATCGAGGCTAGGGCTGTGCCTTTAACAACAAAAACGACTTCATTGGAATAGGTGGACAAGGCTCGTTTTAAAGCATAAGGCATGACAATTTTTAAGGTTTGTCGTTTATTCATACCAAGAGCCTCACAAGCTTGCCATTGTCCATGTGGAACAGATTTTAAAGCACCATAAAAAATTTGTGTGGTATACGCCGCACTATTTAGCGTTAAAGCTAAATAAGCACAAAACCAAGGCGAAGATATGAGATCATAAAATGTCGGAAATTGACTTAAAAAGTCAGCAAACTGTGAAGGTCCATAATAAATTAAAAATAACTGAACTAATAGGGGAGACCCCGTAAAGATAATAATATAAGTACGTATTACCTTTGTTAATACAAAATGATTAAGTGATAATAAGCATGAAAAAACGATAGCCAAAAGCCCCGCAGTTAAGATACCTAAAATTCCCAGACTTAACGTGTCAGGAAGACCTTGTAGGATGATTTTAAGATAATAAACAAAATTATCAGACATAATTTAACCTTACAAACTTTTGGCAGAAGAGGGTTGTTCAAAATAAGTTGCACGTTTTTCGATTCGTTCAATCACTTTTTGACTTAAGATTGAAATAATCAAATAGATTACCATAGCGATCGCATACCATAGAAATGGTTGATTGGTTCGTGCAATAATCGTTTTGGTTTGCATCATTAGATCATTGATTGCAATGGCTGAGACTAGTGCGGTATCTTTTAATAATATCAACCATTGATTACTTAATCCTGGTATAGCATGGCGCCACATTTGTGGCATGATAATACGAAAGAACGTTCTAAATTTACTTAAACCAAGCACTTGAGCGGCCTGTTTTTGGCCGCTTGGTATTGCTTTAAATGCACCTCTGAGCGTTTGGGATGCATAAACTGCATAAAGTAGCGATAATGCAATGACACCACATAAAAACGGATCGGGCTGAGTATTGGCAATATGCATTTGGATATGAACTGAGGTAAATATCAATGACATATCAAATCCATCATCTAGTGCCATTAAAAGAAATGGTAAACCATTATAGATTGCAACGACAATTAATAATTCAGGTAGTGCTCGAATCGTAAGGCTAATTAAGAACATTAGCCATGCAACAGGTTTAAATGGAACGGATTCTAGAATTGTGAAAATAAAAGCAAAAACTATACCAACAATCATTGATACAAAAGCTAATGACAATGTGATGGATGTTGCTTTTGTTAAAGGCACGATAAAACCGTCCATTGAGGACATTATCCAGTTCATTGCATATGCTAAAAAGTCTGACATAAAAAAACCGTATTTAAATTAAAAAATAAATTCGCCGCATTTTAAGCGGCGAGATCACAATAATATCAAATTTGATAGTTTATTAGCTATTTGTTAAACCATTTTTTATAGATGGCGTCAAGTTCACCATTTGATTTTAATTTATCAAGTGCTTGATTAAACTGTTCTCTTAACTGATCATTGCCTTTACGTAAGGCAATACCTAAGCCTTCTCCAAAAAAATCATGATCGGTAATTTTGTCACCTAAAGCAACAATATCCGTTTCTTTGCTTAACCAATCACCCGCGACAAAAGAACTGGCTACAATCGCATCGATTCGTTTAGCTTTTAAATCTAAAAACGCATACTGATAGCTATCATAACTAACAGGTTTAACGTCAGGATATTTTTCATTTAAATATTTCAAATAGGTTGTCCCTTTTTGAATACCAATTCGTTTACCTTTTAGTTGTTCCAAATCTGTTAAAGTGTCTTTCAATGTAATAAATTGAATTGAGCTATCATCGTAATAAATCTTTGTAAAATCAATTTGTTTTTGACGTTCAGGCGTGATGTCTATCCCAGCAATTGCTGCATCAATTCGACGCGTTTTTAAACTAGGAATTAATCCATCAAAAGATTGATTAACAATTTTACAAGAAGCGTTAATCTCTTCACAAATTTTGTTGATCACATCAATATCAAATCCGACAATTTCGTTTTTGTCATTGGTGAATTCGAATGGTGCATAAGTGGCTTCTGTACCGATAGTTAAATTTTCAGATGCTTGAGACGTCAATGCAACGCTGGCAAGCAAAATAGCAAATAAAGTTTTTTTCATATCTCCACCCAATTTTATAATCATTAATGTGATAAATAAGCTTTAAATTCTTCGGTTTTAGGATGAGCAAAACATTCTAATTGTCCTCGCTCAATAATTTTACCGTGTTCCATATAAATCACTTGTGAAGCGACTTTACGAGCAAAATCGACTTCATGAGTTACAATAATCTGCGTTATTCCTGTTTGCGAAAGTTCGTTAATAATTTCAGCTACTTGCGATGTAATAGCCGGATCTAATGCTGCTGTAGGTTCATCAAACAACAAAATTTGTGGCTCCATCATCAATGCTCTGGCAATTGCTACTCGTTGCTGTTGACCACCCGAAAGGTGCAGAGGATAGCGATTTGCCATTTCGTCAATTTGCAAACGTTGTAATATCAACATTGCTTTATCAGTCGATTCTTTTTTAGATAAATTTAGTACTTGGCAAGGTGCTTCAATCAAGTTTTCAAGTACCGTTAAATGGGGCCATAAATTATAGTTTTGGAAAACCATACCCACATTTTTACGTAATTGTCTGATAGTGGTATCACTGATTTTTTTGGAAAAATCAAAATGGGAATTAGCTATTGTCATTTCACCTGATGTTGGTATTTCAAGTAAATTAAATACTTTTAGTAAAGAGCTTTTTCCTGCGCCACTTTGACCTAATAATACAATGGTTTCACCTAGAGGATAACTAAGTGAAACATCTTTCAATGCATGATGAGTACCATAAAAACAGTTAATATGGCTTAATTCAATATTCATTATAAATGTTGGCTAAATTAAAAAAATTGACTAAATATTACTTTTTTTTGCATAAAAATGCAATCTAAAATATGAGACAAATAGTATTCTAAATGAATCTAGTATTTATCTTTATGATAAAATTTGAAAATTTAATGATATTCAAATTTAAAAATTAATTATTTTTCAGATATGATAGGAATTACAGGACCCAAATATTTAGGTTCTTTATTCAAAATATAGAGATCGATGAAGGCACTAACACGAGCTAATGTTTCACGAATTCTGACTAATTTCATACTATCTGGTGCAGGAACAGCAAAACATTGTGCTTGAATGTTCTGGGCTAATGCAATAAATATTGCTCGTTCACAATGAAATTCTTGCGTAATAATTGTAAAACTTTTAGCGTCAAAAACTTTGTTGGCTCTGACAACTGAATCCAATGTTCTAAATCCGGCATAATCTAATACGATTGCATCGCTAGGGATTCCCGCTTTAATTAAATCTTTTTTCATCGTGACGGGTTCATTGTAGCTTTGAAAAGAATCTTCACCATCACCACTGAGTAATAGATAATCGACTTTATGCTGATTATAAAGGGAGATGGCGCCATTAATTCGATTTTGATAAAAAACATTTTTACTACCACCTCGAACATATTTGGAGGTACCAAGTACTACACCTACGTTTTGATAGGGCAGTTTATTTACATCGTGGTATATATAAGGTGCGGTTTCATAGCTTATCCAATAATCCAAGCCAGCAATTACACATATGAGTAAGAAGCAAAGACTAAATAAACTTTTAATTATTTTTTTTAATTTCATGTTAGAACCAGTTAAAAATAAAGACTAAAATTGGAAATAAAAATGGAGCTATTAAAGACGTCATTATACCACATAATACTAATGATAAAGAACTATATGCGCCTTCATTATAATCAACTTCTATACACCGAGCAGTACCAACTGCGTGCGAGACTGCACCTATTGATAATCCTCTAGCAGAAGCGGATTTTATTTTTGCTATATTTAATATTTGATGACCAAAAATTCCCCCTAATGTGCCAACCAATATAACACAAAGGGCTGCGATTGATGGAACACCGCCTTCGTTGTTGGCAATCGTCACAGCAATAGCCGTAGTGACTGACTTTGGTAAAACCGACGCAGCTATTTCGGTATTTCCACCTAACCAAAATACAATACTGACGCCAGTTATCATTGAAGCAATTGACGCGCTAAAGGTAATAATGATAATTGACTTCCAACGGGCTTTAATTTGTGGAATGAGTTCGTAGAGCGGAAAGGCTAAAGCGACAACAGAATAAGGTAATAATTTATTTATAATATCGACATTACTAACATATTCTGAATAACTGGTTTGACTTATTATCATAATTGGAATAAGCACTATCACCGAAATCACTAACGGATTAAATAATGGTGTTTTAATTTTGAAAGCAATTTTTCGAATAATCAGAAATACACAAACAGTTAAAGGTAACATCCAGATCATAGTGGTTTTTCCTCATTATTATCTGATAAATCGAAATTTTTGGCTGTTTTTTTATGAAGTTTTTCTGTCAACCAAGCTGTTAATAGTAATACCAACAGTGAACTACCAATACTTCCAAAAATGATGGGTAACCAATTATTTAATAACAATGTGTAATTATCCATTATCCCCATTGCAGCAGGAATAAATAGTAATGTCATATAACGCATAAATAAATTGCAGCTATTTTTTATCCAACGAGTAGGGATAATTTGAAAAGCTAATAAAAAGAATAGGGTTAAAAGACCGATAATACTACCAGGAATCATGATGGGTAAGAGCTGAGAGATGAAATTACCCACCCAAAGACTTAACGTTAAAATTAATAATCCGCGACCATAACTAAACAACGAATAGTATAAAGAATATAATCGATGTTTGATTGTGGCGTGTTTAGCTAAAAAATGTTTCATAGTCTAAAATTTAATAACTTGTTTGATTGTTAATAACAGACTGCTTTATTTGGCGTCTATAATACGCCCCTCAATTTTAATTATCCAACTAAATAATGGCAGTAATGATAAAGCTGTTTTATCAAAGCTAATTTTTCGGGTTGTTGAACATAAGTTTCAGCAAGTAATTCTAAAGTTAAAATGTAATCTTGAATCTTAGGCGTATTTAGTTTATCACGACAATAATCTTGCCAAATCATCTGTTCGTGATGAGTTAGGGTTTGAGGAAAGTTTCGAGCTTTGTATCGAAAAAAAAGTGTACTTAAGCGAGGGTCTTCAAATTTAAGAGATAAACTATCTAATAACTGTACTGGTGTTGTTTGTACTGTTTCACAATATAGTTTATCCTGATTACTCAAAAATCCATTATATATTTGTGCATCTACATCCGTATTAGCCGGATAATCATGACTTAAGCTAAATAATTCTCGCATTTTATCTTGCAACAAAATTTGATTTTGTAATAGCTTTTGTTGTTTGTTTAAGCATTCTTCAATATTAATGGAAAATCGTTTAGCATTTTCAGGCAGTAAAGTTTTTATCGGTGCAAGGATAGGGCATTTGTTAATATGGACGAGTTTTAATGGAATGCGAGACTCATCAAGTTCAAGATCTTCCGTTTTTGTATAAAGTTTTTCGCGTATTATATTCACTGGTAAATCAATAATTGAATCAATATCGCCAGTGAGATCACAAACAATGACGGCATTATTTTGTTGTGGATGCCAAGCGATAGGGCATACTAATGACATATTTCCTCGATAACTACCCAGCATACCCGAAACATGTACCAAAGGGGTCATATTGATTATATCAATAAGTTCAGCAACTTTATTTTTATTGCGCAATGTAAAAAAATAGTTAAATAATTTAGGTTGTTTTTCTTTAATTAATTTTGCAATGGCGATAGTGGCATACACATCTGACATTGCGTCATGAGCATGTTCATGCGTAATATTATTTGCTTTGGTTAAATGTTCTAACCGAAAACTGGGATAACCCGAATCGTTAGTAGGCCAATGAATACCTTCAGGTCGCAAGGCATAACACGCTCTTACTACATCAAGAAGATCCCATCTTGAATTACCATTTTGCCAACAGTAGGCGTATGGGTCGTAAAAATTACGGTAAAGGATATTGCGGGTCACTTCATCATCGAAACGAATGTTATTATAACCTAAAATGCAAGTATTGGGTTCACTAAATGCTTGATGAATTAATTTGGTAAATTGAGCTTCATTCACTCCTTTTTGATTTGCTTGTTGTGGAGTAATACCCGTAATGAGAACCGCTTCAGGATTAGGTAGATAGTCTGGTGCTAGCTTACAATATATAACTAAAGGCTCTTCAATAATATTAAGCTCAACATCAGTTCGAACACCCGCAAATTGAGCGGGTCTATCAAGAGCTGGATTAATACCAAATGTTTCATAATCGTGAAAGTAAAAAGTAGGTTGTTTGGCGTTATTTTTCATTTTATCGTTTTACTCTTGATGATTTTTGATCTGTCACTTACCTAAATTATACAATATTTTACTTAATTTAAATTATTTAAACGTATTTATTTTGCCATATAAGTAAGTAATTTTTGTTGAAACAAATGGCTTTATTCGTTTAATATCCACGGATAAAAATTAGAAAGATTACAAGTTTAAAAAATGGTTATATTATTTATAATATTAGGTTAGTTAATTGTGAGTTTTTTAATAAGAAAGAAGTGAATACTTAAGCGTATTTATTCACTTCATGAGTAAATAATATCAACTATTAATTTAAATTATTCTCTTCTAGAAAAAGAATCAATTGGGCTTTCCACAAGTCCGCTATCATTGTTGTGCCATGTCCGGTAGTTTTTTCAGAAGCTGGAATCAAGTAGTACTTTGCATTGGGAATCTTCTGTATGGCTTTTTCCATTAAATCGGTCGAAGCTGGATTTCTTTCATCATCCTCAGAGTTGATAGCTAAAATTCGTGCTTTGATTTTATTTAAATCTTTGGTTGGATCATAATTTCTTGCCGCATCCCATTGATATAAAAAATCGTTAGTATCCATCGTAACACGTTCGTTTAATTTATCTTTTAATATTTTTTCTGTTTCTTCCGTATTATATGCTTGCTTTTGCCATGCAATGTCACCGCCATTAGTTGCGATATTGTAGTAATTATAGACTAATTGAAACTGTTGGGGTTGTTTGGTATAAAAACCTTTGTTCCAGTCGGGATCATCTTTGATAGCATTGATAACCATTTTACGCATAATCCAGTTACGGCTGGACATTGGCGCAGGGGTAGCAGCCATAGGAATAGCGGCTGTCATATAATCAGGATACATTGTTACCCATTTCCATGTATTCATACCTCCCATCGAGTTACCGATGATTAATTCTACATGCTCAATATTTAACTTATTTTTTAATAATTGATATTGAGCATTAACCATATCGGTATAATCATAATGAGGAAAATCGCCTTTTAAACCGTCAGAAGGTTTAGACGATTTACCCGTGCCTATTGCGTCGGGGAGGATAATAAAATATTTTTCGGCATCTAATGGCATTCCTTTATCAAACAATGCATGACCAAAGCTATTATTTAACATTGCGCTACCACTTCCAGTTGTACCATGCAATATTAAAACGGGTTTGTTGTCAGGATTGCCAAGAGTAGTGTAATGTATTTTTATACTTTCAGTTTTTCCGTTATTAAATTTGAAATGTTCAATCACATAATCCGACTCTTTTTTGTTATGAAAACCTAAACAATGACCAAAAAAAGGTATTGTTAATAAAACAAATATGAAGAATTTAGTCTTTCTTTTGAGCATAATTTATCTCCATTTTCTGTACGCACCATAAAGATAAGGAATATTCATTAAGCCACAATGAACCAGATAGGAAAATCAAGTTTTTGCCACATTGTGATTTTAATCACAATATGATGATAATATTTTTTTAAGTAACAGATAAATAGGCAATTTAAACAATCTTTTCTAGAGAATTCATACCTGTTTTATTAATAGTATAGGTAAGAAAAAGTAAGATAGGGGGGATGATATAATCAATAAAAAAGGGGGAAATATAATCCCCCATAGCTGTTATCAGTTTAAAATGTATTTTTCGGCGCAGATTCTATAATGTTGGCCATTTTTTCAAGGGTCAGCCTTAAAAGTTTAGGCATTGAATCAAGTTCAATGGAATCCATTAGATTTTTTACATACAGTCCTAATTCTGTATCACCTTCAACGATTAGTCGCCGTTGGAAGAATAGGGTGTCTGGATCTTGGCGCCGAGTTGCTATCATAATCAGATCGTTTGCATTACCAATAAAACTTACATCAGCAATTTCCTCTCGACTCACTACGAGTTTATTATCAATTAAGCTAACAAACCAAGTAAGTTGAAGATCGGTAACTTCAATTTTTAACCAACGATTTTCTAAAAAATCGAGATAACCATCTTCTAAAGAATGTTTAAATTGTAGTTGTAATAGTTGTTCAATTGCCTGTTTTTTCAAATTAAACGGAATACAACGTAAAGTTAGCCCCAAAACATGAGGGGCTTTGTCAACAAACTGTGAATGAATATGGCCTAAAAACTGATGTTTGTTTGCTATCATTTATGAATCTCCAGATATCATTTTTTCATAAATATCGAGGTCAGTATTTAAATGTTCAAATGTTTCTTCACTCACTTCATTACGAACTTTCATTTGTAGTAAAGCTGTGCGTTCTGCACCAATTGCCACAAGACGCATACGTCTTTCAAGATTTTCAGCTTCCATTGCTTTTTGTTCTAAATCTTTTAATCCTGTTCGACGTCTTAAAGAACCGATAACACGTGAACCAACTTCATGTATTATTTCTTGATCTAAGCCCGCTTCAGACGTTTCTTGAAGTAAATTGTTTTGCATTTTTTCAAGACTTACAATAGCTTCTTCCGCCATTTGCCCCTTAACTGTCAAAATTTCATTATCTTGTTGAGAGTTATCTAAAATAACACTACCTCGTAATAAAATAGGTAAGACGATAACCGCAGTAATTAATGAAATTAAAATAATGCCAGCTGCGATAAAAACAAGTTGATAACGACCACCAATTGTCATTGGAATAGATAATACACCCGCTAGGGTAATAGCTCCGCGAACACCAGCAAAAGTGGAAATCCAAAGATCGCGTGTAGTATAAGAACGGAATGCAAGTGGACGTTTTGTTCCAAATGGTAAAGTAGGCATATGTTTCATAGCCCATAACCAAGCAAATCGTGTTCCCATTAATACGATAAATACAAACACGACAATAAAGCATAATTGCCATACTTCAATAGAGGAGTCTGTTTGGTTTTCAGCAAAAGTATTATTTAAAATACTTGGTAATTGAATACCTAATAAAATAAAGACAAATCCATTGAATACGAATGTTAACATCGACCATGTACTATCTGATTGTAAACGAGCGGTCAAAGGGGCGTTGCGCATCATACCAGAATGGTTAACGGTCATACCAGCACTCACAGCGGCTAAAATCCCTGAACAGTGACATTCTTCAGCAAGGATATAGGCAGCAAAAGGAAGTAAGAATAGTAAAACAATTTGGATGGCGGGATCATTGTGGGTTAATTTATTAATTAAACGTAAAATACGTGCATATAACCAAGTAAATAAAACACCAACAGCTAAGCCACCAAGAGCGACAACAAAGAAAGAAAGACTAATTTGTAATAAATTAAATTCAAGCAAGCCCGTTGCAATTGCAATAGCAAATTTTAATGATACCAGACCAGATGCATCATTCATTAAAGCTTCGCCTTCAATAATCTCCATTTTTTCTTTTTCTATACGCCCTTTACCGACTATTCCACCTAGTGCAACGGCATCGGTAGGTGATAGTACTGCAGCTAACGCGAGTGCGGCAGCTAATTCAACTTTTGGTAACATCCAATTTAGAAGGTAACCTAATGCAATTATAGAAATAACGACAAGAACGAGTGCTAATCCAACAATTTCTCTGGCATTATGTACAAAGTCTTTGACTGATGTTTTTCGTCCATCTGCAAAAAGCAATGGAGGTATAAACAATACCAGAAATAGTTCAGGGTCAAATTTTACATAAATACCAAAAGCTGCTAAAACACAACCCAGTAGTATTTGCATAAGTGGTAACGGAATTTGGAATGGTAGTAATTTTATTACCACACCTGAAAGTGATACAATTAGCACTATAAGTAATATTGTTGAAAAAAGTTCCATGGTTTTCTATTAGTTATCCTATAATCATCTCATTAGTTAGCTATTGATTATATCGGAAATTTAGTTTAATTTCAGTTGAAAATTTAAAAAAATTATTCATTTTTTAATCAAGCACTCTTTTTAATCAAAATTATAGTTATATGATAAAAGGCATTTTAAATGGAAAATTGGCAAAGGGCATTTGTCTTACATACTCGTACTTATAGTGAAACAAGTCTATTAGTCGATTTATTTGTTGAAAATGCAGGGAAAATAACGGTGTTAGCCAAAGGGGCTAGACGTAAAAAATCTTCATTGAAGGGCATTTTACAACCTTTTACCCCCATTATTGTTCAATATTCTGGTATGGGTGAAATAAAAACTTTACGACAAGTTGAAGGTATAGCGCTAATGTTGCCGCTTTTTTCTGTATCGTTATATAGTGCTTTTTATTTGAATGAGTTATTGCATCGAGTTTTAGTCCCCGAAGTTGGCGTACCTACACTTTTTGAACACTATCTTAAAAGCTTGCAACAATTAGCGCAGCTGGTTCCGGCTGAAAATGTGTTACGTTCATTTGAATTAGCATTATTAGAAAGTTTAGGCTATCACATTGATTTTTTTCATTGTAGTGCAACGGGGGATGAAATTATCGAATCGATGTATTATCAATATCAGTCGGAAAAGGGCTTTATCAGTAGTTTACTTGAAAATAGTACCAGCTTTACGGGTAAAGAAGTATTGGCATTAGGTTATCGTCAATTTTGTGATGAGGATACATTAAAAGCGGCTAAACGGTTTACTCGAATGGCATTAAAGCCTTATGTTGGTTCAAAACCATTCAAAAGTAGAGAGCTGTTTCTGAAAATTTAAGAATTATGCACTATAAAAAATGATTACCCTTCTTTTGATAATTCACAAACTAATTTATCAAGTTGATTGGCAAATTTTTCTCTATCCTTGTTTGAAAATGCAGAAGGGCGTTTAGATTGTATACCACTAGCCCGCATAGTTTCCATAAAGTCTCGCATCACAAGTCGCTCTTTTATGGTTTCTAATGTGAAAGGTTCACCTCGTGGTGTTAGCACAAAAGCCCCTTTATGAAGCACATCAGAGGCTAATGGAATATCAGACGTGATTACTAAATCATTTTTTTCAACTAATTCAACTATTTTATTATCAGCTTCATCAAAGCCATTTACTACCTGTAATCTTTTTATAAACGGAGACGTGGGAATAGTTAACCATTGGTTTGCAACTAAAGTTATAATTATTGATTTACGATTCGCTACCCGATATAGGATTTCTTTAATAGGGTTAGGGCAGGCATCAGCATCAATCCATATTTTCATCATTTTTCATAATCAAATTTTTCATTTACAGGCAGAAAATTATAAACTTTAATCACTCTACAAAGTAACTTATTTTTAATTGAGTTAATCAATTTTATTGTTCTCATAATGAGTTGATAAAACAGTGACAAGATAAAGCATATGTTTATTTGAAAAATAGCACATAAATGGTATTATACACGGTCAATTTTTTATGTACGCATGTGCGCTTTCGTGTGGCGCACCACTGTTATAAGGATTTTATATGCCAATTATTACTCTTCCTGACGGAAGTCAACGTCAATTTGATAAGCCTGTTAGTGTTTTAGAAGTTGCTCAAAGTATCGGAGCAGGCCTTGCCAAAGCGTGTATTGCTGGGCGAGTTAATGGTGAACGTAAAGACGCTTGTGATTTGATCGAGCATGATTCAACTCTAGCGATTATCACATCAAAAGATGAAGATGGACTTGAAATAATTCGTCACTCATGCGCTCACTTGTTAGGTCATGCAATAAAACAGCTATGGCCAAATACGCAAATGGCAATTGGGCCAACAATTGATAATGGCTTCTATTATGACGTCGATCTAGATCACTCTTTAACTCAGGAAGATCTTGATGCATTAGAAAAACGTATGCATGAATTGGCCAAAAAAGATTATGAAGTAAAAAAAGAAGTGGTGAGCTGGGAACGAGCAAGAGAGGTTTTTTGGGAACGACGTGAACCTTATAAAATTGCAATCTTAGATGAAAATATTCCTAAAGATTCTACTCCAGCACTTTATCATCATGAAGAGTATATTGACATGTGCCGCGGTCCTCATGTTCCTAATATGCGTTTTTGCCACCATTTTAAATTACAAAAAGTTGCTGGCGCTTATTGGCGTGGTAACAGTGATAATAAAATGTTACAACGCATTTATGGCACAGCTTGGGCAGATAAAAAACAATTAGATAGTTATCTGCAATTTTTAGAAGAAGCGGCTAAACGGGATCATCGTAAAATCGGTAAACAGCTTGATCTTTACCATATGCAAGAAGAAGCGCCAGGAATGGTGTTTTGGCATAATGACGGTTGGATTATTTTCCGTGAGCTTGAAGTATTTGTTCGTACCAAATTAAAAGAATACGATTATCAAGAAGTGAAAGGACCTTTTATGATGGATCGTGTTTTATGGGAAAAGACAGGGCATTGGGGTAACTATAAAGAATTAATGTTTGTTACCTCTTCTGAAAATCGAGAATACTGTATTAAACCAATGAACTGTCCGGGACATGTTCAAATTTTTAATCAAGGTTTAAAATCTTATCGTGATTTACCATTACGTATGGCTGAATTTGGTAGCTGTCATCGTAATGAACCTTCTGGATCTTTACATGGTTTAATGCGTGTTCGTGGTTTTACCCAAGATGATGCCCATATATTTTGTACAGAAAGTCAAATTCGTAGTGAAGTAAATAGCTGTATCAAAATGGTTTATGATACTTATAGTACTTTTGGCTTTACAGACATAACTGTAAAATTATCAACTCGTCCGGAAAAACGAATTGGTAAAGATGAAACATGGGATTTAGCAGAAAAAGACTTGGCTGAGTGTTTAACTGAAAATGGTATAGAGTTTGAATATTTACCGGGTGAAGGTGCTTTCTACGGACCAAAAATCGAATTTACTTTACACGATTGTTTAGGTCGAGCTTGGCAATGCGGAACAGTTCAACTTGACTTTATGTTACCAGAGCGTTTAGATGCAACTTACGTGGGTGAAGATAATGAGCGTCATGTTCCTGTCATGATTCACCGCGCAATTTTAGGATCAATGGAACGTTTTATGGGAATTTTGACAGAAAACTGTGCGGGATTCTTCCCTACTTGGTTAGCACCATTGCAAGTTGCAGTTATCAATATTACCGATAATCAAGCTGAATATGCTAAACAATTGACCGAGAAACTGCAAAAAGTTGGAATTAGAGCAAAAGCAGACTTGAGAAATGAGAAAATTGGGTTTAAAATCCGCGAGCATACTCTAAAACGTGTTCCTTATATGTTTGTCTGTGGTGACAAAGAGATGGAATCAGGTAAAATATCAGTTCGAACGCGTCAAGGTAAAGATCTTGGTAGCTTTGAAGTGAAACATGTTATAGAATTGTTGCTTAACGAAATTCATAGTCGTTCATTAGAACAGATGAATTAAAGATAAATTAATTTGGAGGAATGAGATATTAAAGTCAGTAAACGAATTCAGTCAACACGTGCGCATAAAATCAATGATGAAATTACTGCTCGCGAGGTGAGATTAACCGGCGTCGATAGTGAACAGCTCGGTATTGTTAGCTTGGATGAAGCTTTAAAACAAGCTGAAGAAGCTGCTTTAGATTTAGTTGAAATAAGCCCTAATGCAGAACCACCTGTTTGTCGAATTATGGATTATGGCAAGTTCCTCTATGAAAAAAGTAAAGCAACAAAAGAACAGAAGAAGAAGCAAAAGGTTGTTCAGGTTAAGGAAATTAAATTCCGACCTGGTACAGACGAAGGCGACTATCAGGTAAAACTCCGCAGCCTGATACGCTTTCTTGAAGATGGCGATAAAGCTAAAGTCACGCTACGTTTCCGTGGACGTGAAATGGCTCACCAGCAGTTAGGGACTGAAATGCTTGATCGCATTAAAGAAGACTTAGCTGATTTGGCAACGATTGAATCTTATCCAACTAAGATTGAAGGTCGTCAAATGATCATGGTGCTTGCGCCGAAGAAGAAATAATGGTTCATCAAGCTAATTCTTAATTTTATTGAGAATTACACCATTTTTTCATTGTCATTAACAATGCGAAGTAGGAATTAGTAAAATGCCTAAAATTAAAACAGTAAAAGGCGCAGCAAAGCGCTTTAAAAAAACAGCTTCTGGTGGCTTCAAGCATAAGCAAGCTAACAAGAGTCATATCCTAACTAAAAAATCAACCAAACGTAAACGTCATTTACGTGGTTTGACAACTGTGTCAAAAGGTGATTTAGGTTTAGTTGTAGCGTGTGTTCCATACGCTTAATTTATTGGTTAATTATTTAGAGGATATTATTTATGGCTCGTGTTAAACGTGGTGTTATTGCTCGTGCACGTCACAAGAAAATTTTAAAACAAGCAAAAGGGTATTACGGAGCTCGTTCACGTGTATATCGTGTTGCTTTCCAAGCTGTAATCAAAGCTGGACAATATGCTTATCGTGACCGTCGTCAACGTAAACGTCAATTCCGTCAATTATGGATTGTACGTATCAATGCCGCAGCTCGTCAATGTGGTCTTTCTTATAGCCGTTTCATCAATGGATTAAAGAAAGCATCAATTGAAATCGATCGTAAGATTCTTGCTGATATTGCTGTATTCGACAAAAATGCATTTGCTGCATTAGTCGAAAAAGCAAAAGCTGCACTATAATTGCTTTATAAGAGCCGAGTTATCTCGGCTTTTATCGTTATGGATAGCAATAGTTATTTTAACAAAGTGAATTAATGATGATATTAATTATTTTTCGTTTCTTTTTTAGCTTTAATGACGATATGCATTCGTGAGGCAAATGAAAAACGAAAGATAATTATAAAAGCCTCAGAAAGAGGCTTTTTTTATGTAATGAACAATAAGCAGGAGAATTTTATGTCTCAATTAGTTGAACTGGTAAGCAATGCCAAATCCGCTATTGAAAGTGCTGATGACATTAATATGATCGAACAGATCCGAGTGGAATATTTTGGTAAAAAAGGCTATTTTACGTTACAAATGGCTTCATTACGTGATGTTCCTGCGGAAGAGCGACCAGCTGTAGGTCAAAAAATTAATGATGCTAAACAAGAAGTTGTCGAATTATTAAATCAAAAACGAAGTTTCTTAGAGCGTCAAGCTCTTGATGCGAAGCTTGCCAATGAAACAATTGATATCACTTTACCAGGTAAAACACTTGAACTCGGTGGCCTACATCCTGTCACCAAAACGATTCATCGTTTAGTTGAGTTTTTTGGCGAACTCGGGTTTGTTGTTGAAACAGGTCCAGAAATTGAAGATGATTATCATAATTTTGATGCATTAAATATCCCTGCTCATCATCCTGCTAGAGCAGATCATGATACTTTTTGGTTTGATGCTAAACGTTTATTACGTACTCAAACTTCTACCGTACAGATTCGTACCATGGAAAATCAAAAACCACCAATTCGAATCATTGCACCGGGCAGAACTTATCGTAATGATTACGATCAAACTCATACACCAATGTTCCACCAAATGGAAGGGCTATTAGTTGATAAAAATATTAGTTTTACCCATTTGAAAGGGCTATTACATGATTTTCTTCACTGCTTTTTTGAAGATGATATGGAAATTCGTTTTAGACCCGCTTATTTTCCGTTTACCGAACCTTCTGCCGAAGTTGATATTAAAGCTAAAAATGGTAAATGGTTAGAAGTATTAGGGTGCGGAATGGTACATCCTAATGTCTTACGAAATGTAGGTATCGATCCAGACGTATATAGTGGTTTTGCCTTTGGTATGGGAATCGAAAGATTAACCATGTTACGTTACGGTGTCACTGATTTACGTTCTTTCTTTGAGAATGACTTACGTTTTTTAAAGCAATTTAATTAATTCTGGAGATCAAAACATGAAATTTAGTGAAAGTTGGCTACGTGAATGGATCAATCCAGAAATAAGTAGCGATACCTTAGCCGATCAATTAACCATGGCAGGCTTAGAAGTTGATGATGTTGAGGAAGTGGCAGGTAACTTTTCGGGAGTTGTAGTCGGGAAAGTTGTTGAATGTAAGCAACATCCAAATGCAGATAAGCTAAGAGTTACCAAAGTAGATATTGGAAAACCAGAATTACTCGATATTGTTTGTGGTGCTCCAAATTGTCGTCAAGGATTAACTGTTGCTTGTGCAACTGTTGGTGCAATTTTACCCGGTGATTTTAAAATTAAAGCCGCAAAATTGCGAGGTGAACCATCAGAAGGGATGCTCTGCTCTTATTCAGAACTTGGTATAACGGACGATCATAATGGCATAATTGAATTACCTGATGATGCTCCTTTAGGGCAAGATATTCGTGAATACCTGAATCTTAACGATGTTTCAATTGACATCAGTGTAACGCCAAATAGAGCTGATTGTTTTGGAATCATTGGTGTCGCTCGTGATATTTCAGCAGTGAACAATATTCCAATGAAATCACTCCAAGTTGAAAGCGTGCCTGCAACAATTTCAGATACATTATCAATTCAAATTGATGAGCCTAAAGCTGCGCCTCGTTATTTAGGGCGTGTTATCAAAAATATCAATGTAAACGCAATAACCCCACTTTGGATGAAAGAAAAATTACGTCGTGGTGGAATACGGTCTATTGATGCGGTTGTCGATATAACAAATTTTGTTTTGTTAGAGCTTGGTCATCCAATGCATGCATTTGATCTTGCCGAAATAGAAAAGGGCATTATTGTGAGATATGCTCGAAAAAGTGAAAAAGTTGTTTTACTTAATGGCAATGAAACTGAATTGAATGATCAAACTTTAGTTATTGCGGATCATGATAAAATACTTGCTTTAGCCGGTATTATGGGCGGAGAAAAATCTGGTGTGACTCAATCGACGAAAGATATTTTTCTTGAATCGGCCTTCTTTGCACCATTAGCTATTACCGGGAAAGCTCGTGAATATGGTCTGCATACTGAAGCGTCTCATCGGTATGAAAGAGGAGTTGATCCAGCTTTACAAAGCATTGCGATGGAAAGAGCAACACAACTTATCCTCGATATTTGTGGCGGTGAGGTCGGACCGATTGTTGACAAAACCAGTTCAACTGAATTGCCAAAATCAGCTAACATACAACTACGCCGTAATAAAATTGATAGCATAATTGGTTATACAATTGATACACAAAAAATCACTGATATTTTAGAAAGACTTGGATGTAAAGTTAATTATAAAAATGAAATTTGGTCAGTTGAAGCACCAAGTTGGCGTTTTGATATACAGATAGAAGAAGATCTCGTTGAGGAAGTGGCGCGTATTTATGGATATAACAATATTCCAAACGCCAACTTAAACATTGAGTCTGTCATGCAGCCAAAACCAGAAGGTCAAATTTCATTAGCTAGAATAAAAGATTTATTAGTTGATAAAGGTTATCAAGAAGCTGTAACTTACAGTTTTGTTGATCCAAAAGTACAACAAATTTTGCATCCCAATTTAAACCAAATTCACTTACCTAATCCTATTTCAAGTGAAATGTCAGTTATGCGTTTATCATTATGGACTGGATTATTAGGCGCAGTGTTATATAATCAAAACCGACAACAATCAAGAATTAGATTGTTTGAAACTGGCTTACGCTTTATTCCAGACGATAAAAGTGAATTTGGTGTTCGTCAGGAACAAATGTTATCGGGTGTAATTACGGGTAATTTATATGAAGAACATTGGACATTACCTAAAAAAGCTGTTGATTTTTATGATCTAAAAGGGGATATTGAGTCAATATTTTCGATTCTAGGATGTGCTCAAGACGTACGCTATGAAAAATCTAATTTGTCTGCTTTACATCCTGGACAAAGTGCCGCTATTTTTGTAAATGATGAAATTATTGGTTATTTAGGTGTTTTGCATCCAGAAATTGAAAAAAAATTATCTTTAAATGGTAAAACGCTTGTTTTTGAAATAAATTTAGCTAAAATTAATAACAAAAAGGTACCGTCGGCTCAGGACGTATCAAAATATCCGTCAAATAAACGAGATATTGCTATTGTCGTTTCAAATACAATTCCAGCAGCAGATATTATTTCTGAGTGTAAAAAGGCTGGTGGTGAGCAACTTATCAAAGTTAATCTGTTTGATGTTTATCAAGGCGATAACATTAAGGATGATGAAAAAAGCCTTGCTATCAGTTTGATTTTACAAGACAAATCACGTACACTTGAAGAAGAAGATATAACAAACATTGTAAGCAGGTGTGTTACTGCTTTACAAATTCGTTTCAAAGCCCTATTAAGAGAATAATAATTATGACATTAACTAAAGCTGATATTGCAGATCGTCTTGCCGATAAATTTAATATTGATCGTCAAGAAGCTAAAGTCCTTGTTGAACTTTTTTTTGAAGAGATACGAGTGGCTTTAGAAAAAGGGGAACCTGTTAAATTATCTGGGTTTGGTAATTTCACTATTCGTGATAAAAATTCACGACCGGGTCGAAATCCAAAAACGGGTGAAAGTGTAGATATCTCTGCTCGTCGGGTTGTTACCTTTAGACCAGGAATTAAATTTAGAGATCGCGTAGAAAAAAACCTAACGCTTTAAAAGTTAGGTAAGTATTCGTGCGATAATTAAACGACCTTTTTTTGATTGATTAAAGAAAGGTCGTTCAATTTTTTTTATTAAAAAAATGTTTGTATTAATTAATTGATTCAAGCATAATACGACCTCCTCAATGGAGGCTCTATGGGTCCTCTTGCAACATTTCTTTGCTCATCAGGTCAGGTCCGGAAGGAAGCAGCCAAAGTAAAAAATATGTGTGTGGGATGTGGCTGATAGGGTCTCCTCCAAACTATCTGCAATGCTTTAATCTTTTCAAAAACAAAACTAACTAACTGATCATTCTATATAACAACATATAGCCTTTCTATCTAATAGAAAGAAGTATTTTTGTTGAATTAATATAATAGGCAATTTTCTAGGCTTTTTTATTAAAAGCTAAAAACAATATGGAGTAGATTTATGATGCGAGTAGGGCTATTTATACTGACTAACTTAGCAGTAATGTTTGTCTTTGGTATTATCCTAAGTATATTGGGGGTAGATGCTCACAGTACTTTAGGATTATTGATTTTTGCAGGTATATTTGGCTTTGGTAGTTCATATATATCTCTTTTATTCTCTAAAACAATAGCATTAAAATCGGTTAAAGGAAAACTGATTAAACGTGCGGCCAATGCTCAAGAACAATGGTTATTAAATATTGTTCATCATCAGGCAGAACAGCTTGGTTTAAAAATGCCAGATGTGGCAATTTATGAAGCTAATGATATGAATGCATTTGCTACAGGAGCAAGTAAAAATAGTTCATTGGTTGCCGTTAGCTCAGGTTTATTAAGTACGATGTCACAGGATGAAGCAGAAGCTGTCATTGCACATGAAATGAGTCACATCGCTAATGGAGATATGGTTACAATGACTTTATTACAGGGTGTAATTAATACATTTGTTATTTTTATATCCAGACTATTAGCTTCATTGGCAACTCAAGCCATGGATGAACGTAATCGAGGATCATCCCAAATGATTTATTATCTAATTGTTATGGTCTTTGAAATCATTTTTGGTATTTTGGCAAGTATTATTACTATGTGGTTTTCACGATACCGAGAATTTCATGCTGATGCTGGTTCGGCAAAATTGGTAGGTGCAAATAAAATGATTGCAGCGCTAGAAAAGTTAAAAACAAGTTACGAACCTAAAGAAGATTCATCGATAATGGCATTTTGTATAAATGGTGCGAAAAAAACCAAAATTTCAGAACTATTTATGTCTCATCCGCCATTAGACAAACGTATAGCGGCTTTAAAAGCACGACATTATCTTAAATAGAAATCACAAATTAACATTTTATTAAATAAAAGTATTACCCTGTTATTATTGACAAGTCTTAGTGAATTCACTATAACGCTTGTCAATAAATTAAAACACTAAAATTTGAAGTATTTTTGAGAATAAACGATGTCACAGATGGATCAATATCAGAATAAAAACCAATTAGAATTACTAAGTCCTGCAAAAAATATTGAAATTGCGATGCAGGCAATTTTACATGGTGCAGATGCTGTATATATAGGCGGGCCTAGTTTTGGCGCTCGTCATAATGCAGGAAATTCGGTTAGTGATATTGCAAAATTAGTTGAATTTGCACATCGTTATTACGCTAAAGTATTTGTGACGTTAAATACGATTCTTCATGATAATGAATTAGAATCTGCAAGACAATTAATTTGGCAATTCTATCATGCAGGCGTCGATGCGTTAATCGTGCAAGATATGGGTATTTTAAATTTAGATATTCCACCAATCGACTTACATGCCAGTACGCAAATGGATATTCGAACGCCAGAAAAGGCAAAGTTTTTATCCGATGTTGGTTTTTCGCAAATTGTATTAGCACGTGAATTAAACTTAAATGAAATTACGACTATTTTTAAGCAAATAGATGCAAAAATAGAGTTTTTTATTCATGGTGCGTTATGTGTCGCTTTTTCCGGGCAATGCTATATTTCACATGCGCAAACTGGGCGTAGTGCTAATCGTGGAGATTGCTCACAGGCTTGCCGATTGCCTTTTACTTTAAAAGATGATCAAGGACGTGTTGTTGCTTACGAAAAGCATTTGTTATCGATGAAAGACAATTATCAATCAGATAATTTAGAATCGCTAATCCAAGCTGGTGTAAGATCGTTTAAGATAGAAGGGCGTTATAAAGATTTAACTTATGTAAAAAATATTACTGCACATTATCGACAAAAATTGGATAACATCCTTTCAAATTCATCGAATTTAACGGCTGCTTCTAGTGGCAAAACAGAATACTTTTTTACACCAGATCCCAAACGAACATTTAACCGTGGTAATACAGATTATTTTGTTACTGGTCGAAAACCTGACATTGGTGCTTTTGAGTCGCCAAAATTTATTGGATTACAAATTGGTGAAATAACTAATGTAACCGCTCAGTATATTGATATTAAATCTGAAAAAATGTTAACTAATGGTGATGGTCTAAATGTCCTCATTAAACGAGAAGTGTTTGGATTTCGAGCAGATAAAGTCGATAAATTAGGTGCTAATCAATATCGGGTTTATCCTAATGAAATTCCCAAATCGCTTAATACCATCAAATTGCCTTTTATTGTTAATCGTAATTTAGATCATTTATGGCAACAAAACTTACTCAAAGATTCAAGCGATCGTCGTATTGGTGTTTCGTTTGTGTTGTCTAATATCGATAATGGAATTCAGTTGATAGCCAAAAGTGAGGAGGGTATTTGTGTCGAATTAGATCTGATTGGTCAATTTGATTTGGCGAATCAAACTGATAAAGCGTTAAAAAATATTCAAGATAATCTATCTAAACTTGGGCAAACTATTTATTATTTGTCTGAGCTTATTATCGATTTATCGATAATTTATTTTATTCCCAGCAGTCAACTTAATCAATTAAGACGAGACATTATTGAAAAATTAACTTCAGCAAGGTTAGCAAGCTACCAAACCAATAAGCGTAAGCCTGAAACTAACCCAAAACCAATTTATCCCGATAATCAATTAACTTATTTAGCTAATGTCTATAATCATAAAGCCCGTGAGTTTTATAAACAACATGGTGTTCAATTAATAGAAAGCGCATATGAAGCTCATGAAATTAAAGATGATGTTCCTTTGATGATAACAAAACACTGTTTGCGATTTGCGTTCAATTTATGTCCGAAACAAGCTAAAGGTATTCAAGGTGTCAAAACAAAAGTCACACCAATGAAATTAATACAAAATAATAATGAAGAGCTCATTTTGAAATTTAACTGTAAAGCATGTGAAATGCAAGTTTGGGGTAAAATTAAAAATCATGTTTTAAAAATGCCATTGTCAGGAAGCGAAATTATTTTCATATCTAAATAAAATGCTTTGGTTTTGGTTCATTCAAATTTCAATACATTTATTTCAAATAATTTTTGGTTACAAATAAACATTCAACTTTAGAAATTTTGGCAAAAAATATTAAATGCTAAAGTATGAATGTTGATGTTAATTAGGAATAGGTTATAACTCAGTAAGGCAATAAATAGTATTATCATCAGATAAAATAACAGAATTTATGGATTCCTAAACAATAAATATTATTTAACATAATATACATTATCCGCACCACGATAAACGTACGTGAATTTTCATCATTCAGATAACCAATTTACGACGCTAATTTAAATATCTGTGGCATTTTGTACCAATCAGGAATTGGACAATCAGATACCGTCACCTGTCGAATTTCTCGAACTGAAATCGGGCTGAATTTTGCCAGATTGCAACGCTGTGCTATATCAATGCCGATTTTTCTCAAACGTGCTCTGTGTATTTGAACCTGTGATTTGTTAAAATCAAATGTTTGTCCATGCGCCCATTGAATCGCATACATTGCAGTAGTATTTGCTGAACGAGTGGTTTCTACTACGCCACACCTTATTAATTGTTCGCTGATAGTTTCAAAATCCATCGCATTAACCGCCAGTTTTTTATCTAAATTTAAAAATTCATCATGTAATTCATTTAATCGTTCATAGTTTGATAATCCCCAATAATGTGAAAACATATCTGTATAAATTTTGTTATGCGTTCTAGATAATAAATGTTACATTATTATTTAGGATTAGGATTTTGATTAAATCGTTTTAAGGTTTGGTAATTTTGACAGTGATTTTACGATAACCGTTTCAATTATTTTTAAGAAAAAGAATTCCGGGTAATTGCATTTATAGTTAGATATAGATAATGAGTTAAACAAAAATATGACAATTAATAATGATATGGTTTTAGCTGTTCCAATAGCTGTTTTATTGGTTATTTTGATATTATATATGAGTTATGTTGATAGAACTTATCTAAATAACACGATTGAAAAACTTTTTAAAAAAAGAAAATTTAGAATTATTTTGGCTGTTATCATGATATTTATTGTGCTTGTATTTTTTGATGGTAAACATAAAGGCTTATTTTTTATGATTTAACGGATTGTATTTAGCCAGTTGGGTATTCTATAATAAATTAATAAGTGAGCTTTAAAAAATTAACTTGAATTCGTAATTATAAATCATTGAACTAGATTTAATTTTTACTTATAAATCTTATATAACGCCCTATTCTTCATGAACATTATAACCATATGAATGAAAAAATATTTTAGATTTTTATTGTTTTTAATCAGTTGGATAAGATTTGGATAATGTATATTATGTTAAATACAATCATTATTACGAACTTAAAATGATTTTCAGTTATATCTCCGTTTTGCTAAACCCTACTTTCAATTCAAAATTGATTAAAAGTTCTTTAACTATCAGATCAAACCGTAATTTAACCTTTTAGAGTGATAGTCAATATCATAATATAAAATCGATTATCTTTAGTATATAATTGCCAACACCTATTAATACTTTTCATTATTATGCTTATTTTAATGCTTGCCTTCTGTTAATTTAAACTAAATGAACGTTTTGTTGATTAATAATTTAAACTATATGAATTGGCCAATTGTTGTTTTATCATAAAAATATGTTACTCTTGGCTAGAACTGAACTTGGATTAATGATTAATTTATTATGCAAACTACCAATAAGAATATACGATCAAAAAGTTATTCAGTTCCTTGCGAATTATGCAGTATAGGCTCTTTATGTCTACCAATGTTATTAAATAATACTTTAAATAATGTTTTGGAACGTAAAAAGACTTATGCTAAAGATGAACTCATAGTATCCAAGAGCACTGATTTTACTCGGTTTTTTATTATTCATTCTGGTGCTGTAAAAACCTATGTTACAACATCAGACAATAAAGAACAGATTAATGGCTTTTATCTACCTGGTGATATTGTTGGACTGGATTCTATATCAACTAAAATATATAATAACAACATTAAAGCGCTTACTAATACTTTAGCTTGTGAATTGCGTTATGAAGAACTAATGTCTTTAGTTGAATCAAATGCTTGTGTCAGAAGCATGATATTTAGGTTATTAAGTAATGACATTTATAACTATCAAAAATTAATTTTATGTTATTCTCAGAAAAAGGCTGATGAACGCCTAGCCTATTTTATATATTCTCTTTATAGAAGATATGAAAATCGTGGTCACACATCACTAAACATAAAGTTATCTATGAGCCGTAGTGATATAGCAAATTATTTAGGTTTAACGATTGAAACCGTAAGCCGAATTTTGTCGAAACTACAAGAACAAGATATTTTACACGTTAAAGGCAGATATATTTTCATTAAAAATTTAAATGCGCTAATAAGTTTAGGTAACTGATTTTTTTATGTTAAAATAACAAATATTTAATATACGATTTAAAAATTGTAAGGTTTATAGAATATGACGAGTTTAAAGAAAACACTTATTGCTGCTATGGTTACATTTGTTCCTATGTATTCTTATGCGGCTCAGCAGTTAACTGAAGAACAAGCAAGCAACTTGCAGTCTTTCAAACAAATTTCTGTTCGAGGTGCATTTTATACTGATAGCGATTATGTGTTGGCTATGTCTAAAGCAGCAGACAAAGAAGGTGCTGCGTCTTTCTATATTACAACGACAAATATCAGCCCTTCTAATGATACTTTGCGTATTGTTTATGCTAAATTGTACAAAGCTAATGCACCTAAAGCCGAAGAGAAAAATGACAGCTTTCGCCAATTTGGTGGAGTCTACGAATACCCTAAATCTAAAGCTATTCGCCTAGAACCTTATGATATTGTTCGTATTCGTGGTTATTTCCCAAGTGAATATGATATTAATCAATCAATTGCAAAAGAAGCTTTAAACAAAGGTGCTTATGCTTACTATATTGATAATCGTTCAGAATTAGGAAGTAATTTGCAGGTTGTTGCCTATTTATTTAAGAAAGATGCACCAGAACGTAAACTTCAACCTGAAAATGCAATCCCTTATGATTCCGAAGCAGGACAATTAGCTTTAGCCCAAGGTGGCGAAGCCGCAATGCAGGTTGAAAGACCGGGGTATTATTCACCATCTGCATTTAATGAAAAGTTTTATGCTGATAAATTTAATAACAAAGTCAAAGTTATCGATACAGCTTCTTCTACTAATTCGACTGCAACGACTATTACAACAGCACAAACTAATACTACTTCAGAAAAAACTGAAGTCATGAGCGAACCACAGCGCGTAAATCGTTACACTGTCACTCTTTCGGATGGTCGTAAAATTCAAGAATTAAATGATGGAACAGCAGCTAAAATGGTTCCTTTCAATACAATAAAATTCCGTGGCTATTATGTCACAGATCAGGAAATTTCATATCAAGCAGGTAAAAGAGCGATAGAAGCTGGTGCCAAGTATTATCATATTGCTAGAATTGCACAAGATACAAATGGCCCTAATATTACCGTGTTTGTTGACTTATATCGTTAATCTTTAATTTGGGCGCATTAGCGCCCTTTTCTATTAGGCTAATTTGTTATAATTCTGATTTTATCAACTCAATCTGTTGTTTAATTCTTTTAGCTGATATTGGATAAGGAGTGCCCATCTGCTGTGCAAATAAGTTAACTCTTAACTCTTCTATCATCCAGCGTATTTCAAGAACACGATTATCTAATTTCTGATTTTTTGAAAGGCTACTTAAAAAGTGATGATAATAATTCTGAATTTCCTCAATAATATTCATTGATTGTCTATCTTTTGTCGTATTAAGCATTAATTTTTCAATTCGTTTTTCAATTGCGGATAAATATCGATAGATATCATTTAATCTGTGGTAACCTGATTGTGCAACAAACCCCTTATAAACTAAATGATTAAGCTGATTTTTAATATCAGATAAGGCAAAAGCTAAAGATAAATCGACACGCCCTTTCAACCTTTTATTAATATTAAAATGAAGTGTTAAGATGGCTTCTACTTGTTTGGCTATATCAACCACAACTTGGTTAATATTCGCTTTTGTATATTCAAGTAATTGTTGATACTGCTCAGCAGTTTGAATAAGTTTATTATTCTTTCCAATCAAATAGTCAATGCCACAGGCTATACAATCATCAATAAGATCGAGTACAGTACCAAATGAGTTAAAATAGAGACCTAATTTAGATTTATTCGGTAACTTTTCATGTAAATATTTGATTGGTGAAGGAATATTTATCATGAGAAGACGTCTTAAACCAAGTTTAGTTAATCGCTGTTGCTCGATTTGATTATCGACTAACTTAATACTGACTGATTTATAATCATCTACAATGGCTGGATATGCTTTGACTGTGTAATTTTTTTGTTTTTCTTCATAAATAGCCGGTAGGGTACCAAATGTCCAATCGGTTAGGTTATTTAACTCAATTGGATTTGCTGATTTTTTAGTAGTCAATGAGGATAATGCTGATTGTATTTTAGCTTTTAATTGCTCTTTTAAAAGATTAAGATCTTTGCCATGAGCAATTTCATTACCTTGATTATCTATAATGCTAAAGATAATTCTTAAATAATTTGGAACTTGATCCCACTGCCAATCCTCATGAGTAATTTGAACCCCCGTCATTTTTCGAAATTCATGCTCTAATGTTTCAAGTAACGGATGTTTGATCGATGTTACTCTACTTAAGAATGCTTCAGCATAATTAGGTGCAGGAACCAAACTGCGCCGTAAAGACTTAGGTAATGATTTAATAAGGGATACTATCAATTCTTTTCTAAAACCGGGTACTTGCCAGTCAAATCCATCATTTTTGATTTGATTCAATATATCAATAGGAATTCTAACAGTGACACCGTCACGGTTATTACCTAAATCAAACTCATAATTAAGAGGCAGTTTGAATTGATCTTGATACCAATAATCAGGGAACTGAGTTAAATCAATCAATTGTGCTGATTGGTTAATTAACATCTGTTTTTCAAAATTGAGAAAATCAGGTGAAGTTTTTTGCTTTTGCTTCCACCAATTGTCAAAATGTTTAACTGAAACAATTGATTTATCAATACGCTGATCATAGAAATCAAATAACTGATCATCATCGATTAAAATGTCTTGACGACGGGATTTGTGTTCAAGATCTTCGACTTCATTAATCAACTTTTGGTTTAGTTTATAAAATTTATGATTAGTAATCCAATCCCCTTCTACCAAAGCATGTCTTATAAAAAAGTGACGGGATAACACAGGATCTATCTGGCTGTAATTTACAATTCGATTTTGGACTATAGGCAATCCAAATAATGTCACTTTTTCATTTGCAATTGTAGTGCCCTGTTTTTTTGACCACCTAGGTTCACTATAGCTGTATTTCACTAAATGTTTAGCTATGGGTTCAATCCATTCTGCATCAATTTTAGCTACTGTTCTCCCCCATAGTCGGCTGGTTTCAACAAGCTCACTGGCAACGCACCATTTAGGTTGAGTTTTAAATAACACTGAATTTGGAAAAATGGCAAACTTGATATTTCGAGCACCAAGGTATTCGTTTCTTTCAATCTCTTTTAAACCAATATGTGAAAGTAGACCACTTAATAAAGCCACATGTAATGATCGATAATCTGCGGGTTGACTATTGATTGGAAAAGATAATTGTTTAATGGTCTGACGAATTTGAGTATAGACGTCTTGCCATTCACGAATGCGGAGATAATTCAAATACTCTTTCGGGCATAACTTTCTAAACTGATTACCCGATAACAGGGTTTGTTGCTCTTGAATATAATTCCATAAATTAATAAGAGAAATAAAATCTGAATCTTTATCTGCAAAACGTTTGTGCTTCTCATCTGAAGCCTGTTGTTTATCAAAAGGGCGTTCTCTTGGGTCTTGAATTGACAACGCTGCGGTTACTATCATAACTTCTTTAGTGCAACCTAATCGTCTTGCTTCAACTAACATTCTGGCTAATCTAGGATCAATCGGTAATTGTGCCAAAATTTTGCCTATTTGAGTTAAATGATATTGATGATGCTTAGTGAATATGGCACCAAGTTCTTCTAATAAACGAATTCCATCACGAATATATTTTGAATCGGGAGCCTCGACAAAAGGAAAAGCAGCTATATCACCCAAACCTAACGATGTCATTTGTAATATGACAGAAGCAAGATTTGTACGTAAGATTTCAGGGTCGGTAAATTCAGGGCGAGATAAAAAATCTTGTTCATCATAAAGACGAATACAAATACCATCTGAAGTACGTCCACATCGACCTTTTCGTTGATTAGCTGAAGCCTGCGATATGGGTTCAATCGGTAAACGTTGAACTTTAGTTCGATAACTGTAGCGACTTATTCTTGCCAGTCCAGGATCGATGACATATTTAATTCCGGGTACGGTTAATGAAGTTTCCGCTACATTGGTAGCAAGCACAATGCGTCGTTTAGAATGTGGTTGAAAAATACGGTTTTGCTCGGAAGCAGATAACCTAGCGTATAACGGTAATATATCGGTATGACGTAATTCAAGCTTGTTTAGTGTATCGGCTAAATCACGTATTTCTCGCTCACCAGTTAAAAATATTAAAATATCATCTGAACTCTCTTTTGATAACTCATCAATTGCATCAATGATAGGTTGAAAATCACTATTTTTGTTAATCTCTTTATCATCTTCGTTATCATATATTGGCGGACGATATCGTACCTCGACAGGATAGGTTCTTCCAGATACTTCTATAATAGGCGCATGATTAAAATGGTTAGAAAATCGCTCAACATCAATGGTTGCAGACGTTATGATCACTTTCAAATCAGGGCGTTTAGGTAACAATTGTTTCAGATATCCCAAAATAAAATCAATATTAAGACTACGTTCATGAGCTTCATCGATAATGATAGTATCGTATTGCAATAAAAGTTTATCTTTTTGAATTTCAGCCAGCAAAATGCCATCAGTCATTAATTTTATCAATGTGGTATCACTAACCTGATCAGAAAATCTGACTTTATAACCGACTAACTGCCCTATTTCGGTATTTAACTCTTCCGCTATGCGATTAGCGACAGAACGGGCTGCAAGCCGCCTTGGTTGGGTATGTCCAATATATCCTTTTACACCTAAACCTAATTCTAAACAGATTTTAGGAATTTGTGTTGTTTTACCGGAACCAGTTTCACCTGCAATAATTACCACTTGGTGCTGCTGAATCGCATGGTAAATTTCTGATTTTTTTTCAGCCACAGGTAAATTAGACGGATATTCAATCTGTGCAGGTAAAGACGTCAATCTTGCTTGATAATGTGAAACAGCTTGAGTTACCGCTAAATTGATTTTTGCTAGATCTTGATTATTCTTAGCAAGCTTCAATATTTTATGCTTGTCTAAGAAAGACATTGATTCTAGAAATTTAATTTGCTGTTGAGATAACATAAAGAGTAAAATATTTGTAAGTAATTTTAATTAAATCTATTATAACAAATTTAAACTATCATTAGGAGTTAAGATGAAAAAGACATTACTATTAACATCATTATTTGCAGGAGCTTTAGTAGTAACTGGATGTGGAGAATCAAATAAAATTAAAGCTGAAGATTTGTTACATCACCATTTTGTATTGGTAAAAGCGAATGGACAAGATGTTTCTTCAGATAAAGCTGCAGAACTTGAGTTTGGCGAAAATATGAATATTACTGGAAAAATGTGTAACCGATTTGTCGCAAAAGTTACCTTAGAAAATGAAACAATCAAAGGTGCAGGCGTTGGTATGACAAAGATGCTTTGTAATGATGAACAATTAGATAAGTTAGATGGCATTATTACCCAAATGATTACAGAAGGTGCAAAAGTCAGCTTGAACAAAGATCAATTGACATTGAAAAATGAAAGCAATGAACTCATTTATCAACTTAAAGATCTGATGTAATAGCAATGAATGTCGTTAAGAACATCTTGCCATTTGTATTCGTTAATTAGGATGATTCTTCTTTTGTTTTCGTCAAATATAATCTAGTTTTTTTGATAAAAAACTTTATTTAAAGTGTGGTTAAGACTATAATAAACACAGATTTTTAAGGATATATATTTTTTGATGAAAATATTTAATTTTTCAAAGATTGCAGTTAATACAAGTAACTTTTTGGGTTACTGCTAACTTATTACATACCAATGCATGGGCATTGGTTTTTTTTTGCGTGAACATAATTAAAAACAGTTTATTTAAAATTAAACTTCAACCTTAACAACTAGTAGATAATATTATGAAAAAGACAAAAATCGTTTGTACTATTGGACCAAAATCAGAATCAAAAGAAATGCTAGCTAAGTTATTAAATGCAGGCATGAACGTAATGCGTTTGAACTTTTCCCATGGTGATTATGAAGAACATGGAAATCGTATCAAAAACCTACGTGAAGTCATGCAAGAAACAGGTTTAAAAGCAGCAATTATGCTTGATACTAAAGGTCCTGAAATTCGTACAATTAAATTGGAAGGTGGGAATGACGTTTCACTAGTTGCAGGTCAAACATTCACATTCACAACTGACGAAACAGTCATTGGGAACGCTGAGCGCGTAGCTGTAACATATAAAGGTTTTGCTCAAGATCTTAAAGTGGGTAATCGCGTTCTTGTTGATGATGGCTTAATTGCGATGGAAGTCAAAGAAATAAAAGGCAACGAAGTCATCTGTACCGTATTGAATAATGGTGATTTAGGTGAAAACAAAGGTATTAATTTACCTGGTGTTTCAATAAAATTACCGGCACTTGCAGAAAAAGATAAAAATGACCTTATTTTTGGTTGTGAACAAGGTGTTGATTTTATCGCTGCGTCATTTATTCGTAAACGCTCAGATGTTGAAGATATTCGCGCACATTTGAAATCTCATGGCGGTGAAGAGATTAAAATTATCTCTAAAATTGAAAACCAAGAAGGATTAGATAATTTTGATGAAATTTTGGAAGCATCTGACGGTATCATGGTTGCTCGTGGTGATTTAGGTGTGGAAATTGCGGTTGAAGAAGTTATTTTTGCTCAAAAAATGATGATTCAAAAATGTAATAAAGCTTCTAAACCTGTTATTACTGCAACTCAAATGCTTGACTCTATGATTAAAAACCCACGCCCTACTCGTGCTGAAGCGGGTGACGTGGCAAATGCCATTATTGACGGAACTGATGCAGTCATGCTTTCAGGCGAAAGTGCTAAAGGTAAATACCCATTAGAAACCGTTAATGTTATGGCGACTATCTGTAAACGTACAGACATTACCATTCCTGCTTCTTTAGAGCTTACTGCCAAAGAAGAAAAATTACGTATTACTGCGGCTGTTTGTTGTGGTGCGGTAGAAATAGCTGAACGTCTAAGTGCGCCTTTAATTGTTGTTGCAACTCGTAGTGGTAAATCTGCTCGTGAAGTCCGTCATTATTTCCCTAGAGCGCGTATTTTAGCATTATCATCAAGTCAAAAAACGGTTAATCAATTAGCCCTAACAAAAGGTGTTGAGCCAATTTTAATTGATGCTATTAATTCAACAGATGATTTTTACCGTTTAGGTAAAGAGTTAGCTGTAAAAATTTGTGGTTTACAACAAGGTGATACTATTGTCATGGTATCAGGTGCTTTAGTACCAAGTGGCACAACGAATACCACTTCAGTTCACCGTATTTAGGTAAAGTTGCTTTAAAGCAAAAATTGTTTAATATATTTAAATTAAAAGCTAGCGTTATGCTAGCTTTTTTTTTAAGTTAAGTTATCCTGTATTAAATTTCATTATTGTATTTTAAGAGATAAAGAATGCTACAAGAAAAAGTGTATTTTCCCAAAGAACTTAGTTGGCTTGCTTTTAATCAACGTGTTTTACAAGAAGCAGCAGACAAAAGTAATCCACTTATTGAGCGTGTTCGATTTTTAGGCATTTATTCCAGCAATCTCGATGAATTTTATAAAGTACAATACGCCAATTTGAAAAAATATGTATTAATTGAACAGGAACAAGGACAGTCCGCTACTTCTAACGCAAAGTTATTATTAAGGCAAGTTAATCAGAAAGTCATACAACTTGAACTCCAGTTTGATCAACTGTATAACGAATTATTACTTGAAATGGCAAGAAATCAAATTTTCTTAATTAATGAGAGACAACTTTCATCTTATCAGGAAGATTGGATAAAAAACTATTATAAACAGAATTTAAGACAATACATTACCCCAATATTACTGGATAGTCACACAGAACTGATCCAATTTTTAAAAGATGATCATGCTTATTTGGCCGTTGAAATTATCTGTGATGAAAAGATAAGTTATGCCCTGCTTGAGTTACCAACCGACAACGCACCTCGATTTGTACTTTTGCCGTCAGAAGTATCAACCAAAAATAAATCAATTATCTTTTTGGATAACATCCTTCGTTATTGTTTATCTGATATCTTCAAAGTCTTTTTTGATGCCACAGAACTGAATGCATATTCAATCAATATCAATCGAGATGCAGAATATGAATTAAATACAGAATTAGACAGTTTGTTAGAATTAATGTCTCAAGGATTGAAGCAGCGATTGACGGCACAACCTGTTCGTTTTACTTATCAAAAAGATATGCCTAAAGCATTATTTGAGTTATTAATCAGTAAATTAAGATTAACTGAACAAGATGCCATGCCAGGTGGACGTTACCCTAATTTTAAAGATCTGGCTAACTTTCCTGATCTTGGTGGAAAAAACCTTTTAAATAAACGATTACCGAGTTTGGCTTATAATCGCTTTAAAAAGTTTAGAAATGCGTTTGCGACGATTAAAGATCGTGATGTACTTCTTTATTACCCTTACTACTCGTTTGGGCATGTATTAGAAATTATGCGACAAGCTTCATTTGATCCGGCTGTAACCCATATCCGCATGAATATCTATCGGGTAGCAAAAGACTCACGATTTATCCATGCAGCAATTAATGCTGCTAATAACGGTAAAAAAGTCACCGTAGTGGTTGAACTTCAGGCTCGATTTGATGAGGAAGCAAATATTAAATGGGCAAAAAGACTACTCAGTAGTGGAATCAAAGTTATCTATTCACAACCCAAACTCAAAATTCATGCCAAACTATTTTTAATTGATCGTCGTGAAGAAAACAAGATTGTTCGATATGCACATATTGGATCGGGGAATTTCAACGAAAAAACTGCTCGTGTGTATACAGATTTTTCATTATTAACCGCCGATCCAGCCATTACAGACGAAGTAATAAAAGTGTTTAATTTTATTGAAAATCCATTCAAGCCAGTTTCGTTCAATCATTTGCTTGTTTCCCCTCAAAATACGCGTTTGCGTTTTCATGAATTTATTGAAAGAGAAATTCAAAATGCCAAAGCAGGAAAACCTTCAGGCATCTATTTAAAGCTTAATGCGATCACTGATAAAGAGATGATAGACCAGTTATACCGTGCATCATGCGAAGGTGTAAAAATTAGAATGATTGTTCGAGGAACCTGTGTTTTAGAACCTCAAATTCCCAATCTGAGTGAAAATATATATGTAACTAGTATCGTCGATCAATATTTAGAGCACGCACGGGTATATATATTTGAAAATGATGGTAAAAAAGATACTTTCATCTCCTCTGCTGACTGGATGCCACGTAATTTGGATAACCGCATAGAAGTAGGTGTGAAGATATTTGATCCTATCTTAAAATCAACTATTCATGATATTTTTAATATCCAATGTAATGATAATGTCAAAGCACGAATTATTGATAAAGAAAACATGAATAATTATGTTCAACGCGGTAATAAGAAAAAAATTCGAGCACAGCACGCTATTTATGATTATTTAAAACAATTAGAAGCCAAACAATAAGGATATCTAAACGTGAAGAAATCTAATGAATATGCGGTTATTGATCTCGGTTCTAACAGTTTTCATATGATTATTGCACGAATCATTAATGGTGCAACACAGATAATTTATAAAAATAAAAAGAATATACATTTGGCGACTGGATTAGATGAAAATAATCAATTAAGTGACTCGAGTATTAAACGGGGAATAGAGTGTCTTGAACTGTTTGCTGAACGTTTAAATGGATTTCCTCCGGAAAATGTGAGAATTGTTGCAACTTACACACTTCGTGTTGCATCAAACAGGCATAAGTTTTTGAAGGCTGCAGCTAAAATATTACCTTACCCTATAGAAATTATTTCAGGTCAAGAAGAAGCCCGTTTAGTCTATTTAGGTACTATGACCGCTGAACCCACTTCATCAATTGATACTAAATTTGTTATTGATATTGGCGGAGGATCAACTGAAATTGCGATTGGCAAAGGCAATGACCTTAAACCTATCATTGTCGCTAGTCGTCCAATGGGCTGCGTAACCTTTAATAAAAGTTTTTTTCCACAACAAAAGATTGATGAAGAGTCATTTCAACGAGCAAAACTTGCAGCCGAGCAACAAATTGAAACCATGATTAGTACTATCAAAAAACAGAATATTACGGTTGCTTTTGGTACATCAGGAACCATTAAATCTATTCATCATATTCTATTAGATCTTGGTGTGAGTGACGGTATTATTACCCCGAAGAGATTAGATGATTTAGTTAGTTATGTATTGGACTTTGAAACATTTGATGATATTACCTACCCTTCACTATCCGATGAACGTAAACAGGTTTTTGTGAGTGGACTGGCAATATTTTGTGGTGTATTTAATGCATTGGGATTAAATTCGTTGCAGTATAGTTCTAATGCTTTACGTGAAGGGGTTTTATATGAATTAATCGGTGGCCCTAATTATCGAGACATACGTCAAACCACCGCCGAATCTTTATCTAAACACTACAATATCGATCAGCGTCATGCTATGCAAGTTGTCAAAACAGCAAAATACTTTTTTTTACAATGGAAAGAGCAAGCACAAATCGATATTCCAATTTGTGTCGAATCCATTTTATATTGGGCGGCTCTTTTACATGAAGTAGGATTAAAAATTAACTTTTCGTCTGTGCATAAACATTCAAGTTACATTCTGCAAAACAGCAATTTGCCGGGATTTAACGAAGAACAACAACTGTTATTATCGACACTCGTTCGTTATCATCGAAAATCAATTAATATTGAAGCATTTCCTTATTTTAGCCTTTTTGAATTTAAACATATTATTTCATTATTACAAATACTCAGACTCTCCATTCTGATCAATAATCAACGCTCTACAGAGATTAATTTGAATGCATTTCGATTAAAATTAGTTAAAGACAAATTGACCAAAATGACATTCGAAATTGACACTAATTTTGTGGAAAGTAATAAATTGATTTTATTAGATTTAGAGCAGGAACAAAAATATTGGCAGGCCATTAATGATTGGAGTTTATCGATTATTTTGTTATGAGATTATCATAATTAGAGGATAAAAAAACCGCCAATTTCTGACGGTTTTTTTGTTGAATAGTGTTTAAGATACGTTATTTCTTAACCTAATTCCAACATTTTCCACCACAAAAGACCAACGGTAAACACAATGGTTAAGTTAACAACGCTACAGATAAATCCTACTTTCCACCATGTTTTGACTGGAACAAAACCTTCAGCAAATAACAACGGATTTCGAGCATTGGCAAATTGGGTAATGGAACCAAAATAGTTGGTACAAATAACTAATGCAAATATCGCAATCATTGGTGGAACATGAAGTGCCACGGCTACAGATAAGAATACTGGAAATAGCGCCGCAATATGCGCATTGCCACTAGCAAAGAAATAGTGTAAATAAACATAGGCAATAGACAAAATAATAATAACTTGTACCCAGCTATTATCAATAAATTGGTTTTCTACTGCACGACCGATAGTATCGCCTAACCATTTTGTAACACCTAGCTTATTGACTTGTCCTGCTATCATTAATAAAGCCGCAAACCAAATTAAGGTATCCCATGCCGCTTTTTCACCTTTCACATCATCCCAGCTTAGCACACCAGTTAAGATTAAAATTGTTAAACCAATAAAAGCAGTCGTTGTTGCATCAACACCTAAATAGTCTTTACCGAAAATCCAAAGACCTAACAATAAAATTACCGTACCACCCATGATAATTTCTTTAGCGGTGATTGGTCCCATTTTCTTCAACTCTTCAACAGCTAATCTTGGTGCATCAGGTGTTTTTTTAAGTTCTGGATTGGTTAAAAAATAAATAACTAATGGAATCACAATAAAAGAAACCAAACAAGGTACGATAGCGGCAATAAACCACTGTCCCCATCCCAATGTCACGTCTAATGTTTCTGTGACTAATTTAGCGGCTAATAAATTACCGGTAAATGCAGTCAAAAACATTGCTGAGGTAATATCATTGATATGACTTATGGTTAACATTAAAAAAGTGCCAATTCGATTTCTTGATTCATCCTTCGGATTAGAATTAAAGTTAATCGATAACGCTTCAGCGATTGGATAAATCACACCACCAGCACGAGCTGTCGTACTTGGAATGGCAGGCGCCAATGCCACATCTGTTACAGCTAAACCATAAGCTAAGCCTAAAGTGTTTTTACCTAAAATTTTTACTAAATAATAAGCAATACGTTTGCTTAAACCAGTTTTAATAAATCCTCGCGCAATCATAAATGCAACAACGATCAACCAAATTAAGCTACTATTCAATTCGCTCAACGATATTTTGATTGATTCGGTTGCATTAGCGGCACCAGATGGTCTTAAAATAGCAAAAACCGTAATGGCTAATAAGCCAATTGCGCCAATTGGCATAATTTCTGCAACAATACAGGCAATCGTTGCCACAAAAATAATGCTTGTTCGCCAACCTTCTGTACTTATTCCTTGTGGAGGCGAAACAAATAGCCATAATATTGCTGAAATAGCAGCAATAATTATGAGTGGTAACCATTTTACTGGTGGTTTTTTCACTGCGTTCATAATAATTTCCTTCTTTAATGTAAAAACGTAATTAATTCATTTAAAACAATAAAAGTTTAGCAATTTCATTGTCATTGGTTCTTAATGTAGATTTATTTCATAGTGTTTATCAATTAGATCAAAATTAAAATTTTTCGGATTGATCAGTGTCATCGTTTTATTTTTTAGTAAAAAAATGCCTGAAATATCTGGATGTTTTTTTAAATATTCACCACTGGCATTTACGCCTAATCCATAAAAAATCGTTGAATAAATATCGCCTTCAATAGAAGTATTTGAAATAACGGTAACGCTTTCAATTTCATTATCAAGAGGATAGCCAGTTAAAGGATTGAAAATATGATGATAAAGCCGATTATTTTGCACAAAATAACGTTCATAAATGCCCGAAGTAACGACTGATTTATTTTTAACTTTTATTATACCTGCTAACTCATCAGATAAAGAAAAGGGTTTTCTTAACCCTATACACCAACAACCTGACTTTTCTATTGGGGAGGCTCCTAACGTTAGTATATTTCCACCTAAATTTATGATGCCATGGTGAATATGATGTTCAAGTAACAGATTTTTAATGACATCGGCGATATAACCTTTTGCGATAGCACCAAGATCTATCTCCATTCCTGCTTTTTTTAAAAAAACAGAATGGGTTGTATCATTTAATTCTATATCAAATGGATCGGTTAATAATAGTTGTTGTTTGATATGATGATCGGCAGGAATACTATCTCCTTTAAACCCTATTTTCCAAAGTTTGACAACAGGGCCGATAGCCATATTAAAACAACTTGAGGGATTCACGCTCAGTTGCCAAGCCTGTTTAATAAGTGAAAATACAGGTAAGCTTACCTCAACAGGATGTTTGCCTGCTGCAAGATTGATTGACATAACCTCCGAAACTGGGCGGTTAACAGTCAATTTATCTTCAAGCAATTTAATGGTAGCAAAAGCAAGTTTTGCGACGGTTTCATTTTGCTCTAATAGCGTCAATGTTACCGTCATCCCCATCAATGTTTGAGAATAGTCGTAGGTAGAACTTACCATTTTTAGCAAAGTTCAATTAACTATTAATGTAATCTGTGGCTTTTTTACCTGCTTGTATACCAAAAATAATGATATCAGCAACAGCATTACCACCAATGCGATTTGCTCCATGCACACCACCAACAACCTCACCAGCCGCAAAAACACCTTTAATCACATGTTTATCATTATCTAATACTTGTGTTTCAGTGTTTATCGTTACACCTCCCATTGTATGGTGAACACCTGGTGCAATTTTAATTGCATAAAATGGTGCGGTGTTAATTGGATGACGCATTCCCGTCGTTCGACCAAAATCCTCATCTTGTTTGTTAATTACAAACTCATTATAACGTTCAATCGTTTTTGACAGATTATTAGCATCAATAGAAAGTTTGTTAGCTAATTCAGTAATTGAATCGGCTTGAACAACGAGATCATTAGAAACATACTCTTCAACGGCTTTGTTTTCGTCACGAACTTGTTGATCGAATAAAATATAGGAATAGTGTTCAGGTAATTTGATAATATCCGCTGAAACCTTATCTCGGGTATCTAATTCATTAACAAAACGTTTACCTTCTTGAGAAACAAGAATTGCGCCACCGCCACGTATAGATTCTGAGATCAAATATGAGGTAGTTTGTTCAACAGTTGGATGGATTTGAATTTCGCCCATATCAACAGTGCCAGCCCCAAGTTTTTCTAAGATCATGATACCAGAACCTGTCGCCCCTTTATGGTTGGTTGTCACAAAACCTTTTAAGTCAGGACGATATTTTTCAACCATTTCACGGTTAGCACTAAATCCGCCCGTTGCAATCACCACCGCTTTCGCTTTAATGATATAATTTGTGCCGTCTTCTTCAACGACTTTAACGCCAACAACTTTATGATTTTCGGTAACGATTTCAGTCACATTGGTATCTAACATGACTTCAATACCACGTTTATTAAGATTTTTTACCAATCCACTAATCAAAAATCCGCCAACAGCTGCACCACTTGCTGGTCGATGTGTACGGTCGATACTCATTCCACCTGTTGTCGTAATACCACTTAGTTCAATACCGTTTTCATCTAACCAATCAATCGCATCGGGGGCATTTTCAACAAAGTAACGAAGTAATTCCGGATTATTTTTATTTTTACCACCAGCCAAAGTTTCTTTATAGAATAGATCCTTACTGTCAACAATGCCTTTAAGTTTTTGGAATTTAGTTTCAGCTGCATTCATACCAGCAGACGCTTTATTGGTATTTCCGCCAATAACAGGCATTTTTTCAACGACAACAACGCTAGCCCCTAAATCATGAGCTCGTATTGCAGAAGCCAGCCCTGCTCCCCCGCTTCCCACAACAACAATATCGTAAGATTTATCATTTGGATCACCACCTTCAGCAATAATGGCTTCTTTATTCGATTGTGTCATGGCCTTAGTAACGGCTTTTTTGAATGCTTCACACTGTGATGTAGCCCCAGAAATTGCATCCACATGTGGACTGTTTGAATTAATAATTCGTTGTTTAATTTCTGCAAAATTATCTAAAACTTGGTTATCAAACTCATTGGCATTCACAAGTTGCATATCTTTAATGAAATCTTTGCCTAACTCGACATTAATAAGAAATTCATAAGATTCATCATTAACTTTTTCTTGATATTGACCAGGTTTGAATTTCTTATTATTTAGACTTGCATCACGAATTAATGCTTCAACTAATGAAAAACGCCATAAAGGTTCAGGGATATTCAATTCTTCACGTTTGTCACTACTGATAGTTAGCTCCAGTTGTTCACCTTTTTCAATACGGCTAATCCAGTCTGGATAAGCGATGCATGCTCGACCAACAGCGACCAAATCGTAACCATTATCAATCGCCGTTTCTACATCAATTTGATTAACCACATTACCTACACCTACTACCGGAATTTTAGCTAATGTCGCAGATCGCATTGCCACATATTTATTGATTAACGGGGTTGGATCTTGGGTATCAACAATTGAAGGTCTTAAAATCGCGCCCATTGAAAAATGGATATAATCCAGACCTTTGTCTGCTAACTTTTCAAGTAGATACATGGAGTCATCAAAACGAATACCCGGTACTTCCAGTTCTTCCGGAGAAAAACGATAACCAACAATAAATTCTGGCGTTGCAAACTGTTTAACCATTTTATGTGTGATATCTAAGATTGCTAAAGGGAATTGCAAGCGATTATCACGGCTTCCACCCCATTTATCGGTTCGTTGATTTGAATTTGGAGAATAAAATTGTTGGATTAAATAAGTGTTAGCACCGTGGATTTCAACACCATCGAAACCGGCTTCAATAGCACGACGTACCGCTTGACCAAATTTTTCGATCATGTCGTCGACTTCGTCTGCCGTTAATGCGATCGGTGTTGCTGCGCCTACTCTAGGGGCTGCGATAGCACTTGGTCCAACAGGAGATTGTCCACCAATGAGTTTTGGCTCAACCATTCGACCACCGTGATAAACTTGAATGACTGCTTTCGATCCCTTTTCTTTAATTGCTTTCGCAATTTTAGCTAATCCTTCAATTTTATCATCGTTATCTAAACCTATTGCACCAGGAAACGCTAATCCTTTATTATCGACAAACCCGCACTCAACGATGATTGTTCCAATTTCACCTGCTCGATCTCGATAATACTCGATTAAATCATGCGTGACTGAACCGTCATAAAATCCGGAACAGGTCGTCATTGGCGCCATCATTATTCTATTTTTTAATTCAACGCCATTGGGTAAAGTGAAGGGGTTAAAAATATTTTCTTTTTTCATTATTATATACCTAATTATTTTATTCAGATTTATTAACTGTTGTTAATAATAGCATTACTTATAATCATTCTCCACTTCGAAACAGACTATTAATGTACTGATGTATTATTTTTTAGACAAAAATTTTTATATATTTTTTAAAGTATTATGTGCTATTTGTTTATCTAAACAAATAACATTGTAGCTTAAGTAAGCAAAACAGTTTTCAAGATAGTCATATTGCAACGATAAATCTAAAAAAAAACACTGCAACTATTTCATTTAGTTACATATTTATCATTATAATTGGCTTGAAGTTTGAATAGATTAAGCTAGAATGCATGCAAGTTTGTCCAAGAGAACCTAAGAATGATTAGAGTGAAAAAAGAAAAATTATTATCCAAAATTAAGTATCACTCTTTTTTAATTCAATTTATTGATCCTCCTTTATGGAGGATTTTTTTTATCAAAAATATACACCTCTTTCCTCAGAATTTTTTTAAGTGCTCATCACAGGAGATATTATGAAATCTTTAACACCGTTTTACGATCCCACTATCAGTTATGAAGATAATTATGCAAACGGTCCTTTTGGGCTTTTTACACAATTAAGTCACGTTGAACATGTCGCAACCCAAACCAGTCAATTTCTCAATCTTGATGTTAATTTACCATTTGGAATGCCTGCCGGTCCCCTCCTAAATGCCAATTATATTAAAGCTGCGTTTGCGTATGGATTTGACTTATGCGTCTATAAAACTGTAAGAACAAGATTTCACAAATGTCATCCATTGCCGAATGTGCTATCTGTTCATCCTAACGGTAAATTATCCAGTAATCTTGATACTGTCTTAGCAGATACAAATTATACTCAACCGCTATCAATTACCAATTCGTTTGGTGTTCCTTCTCTTGCTCCCGATGTTTGGCAACCTGATATGGCTGATGCGGTAAAAGCCGCTGGTCAAGGTCAATATGTTATTGGTAGCTTTCAAGGAACACAAGGACATGGCGAAATTGAAAAAGATTATGCGTTAGCCGCTAAATTAGTAAGAGAAACTAATGCCCCAATTCTTGAAGCAAACTTGAGTTGCCCAAATGAAGGAGCGAGTAAATTACTCTGTTTTGATGTTAATAAAGTAGAACGCATTGTAAATGAAATTAAAAATGCAGTTCCCGATCGTCCACTTATATTGAAACTAGCCTATTTTCCGGATGATGAAAAAATTATTTCATTACTTACTAAAGTCGGATCGATAATTGATGGATTAAGTGCTATTAATACCTTATCAGCTAAACCTGTTAACGCAAATGGTCAGCCAGCTTTAGGAGAAAATAGAAAGGAAGGTGGAATTTGTGGCGATGCCATACGTTGGGCTGGATTAGATATGGTGAGTCGCCTTAATAAATATCGTCAACAAATGGATTTAAAATTTACCATTATAGGTGTTGGTGGAGTTAGCAACAGTGAACATTATCATCAATTCATTAAAAACGGTGCTGATGCTGTGATGAGTGCGACAGGAGCCATGTGGAATCCGTTACTTGCTATAGAGATTAAGAAAAGTCTGAACTAGATTATTAGCAATATTTATAATTGTTACAGGGTAACTTACCCTGTAATTACGTTTCTTTTCTCTTTAAATTTTCTTTTTTCTAAAATAATAAAAGCCAATAACAATATGCGCTAAAAAAACGATTACTAAAATAATGCGCACATGCAAGGAATGAATAAAAATAAATGGGATTAACAATGCGATAAAAACCATAGCTAGCATTTTAAACAAACTTTTTTTAGATGCTTTTTTCTCAATAAGCATCTTTTGTATATAAGTTTGATAATAATGACTTTGAGTAAAACAGCGATAAAGACGATCTGAACTATTAAGCCACAAATATGCGGTTAACAAATAGAATGGTACTGTTGGCAAAAGTGGCACGAAAATGCCTACTGTTCCCAGCAAAAATGAAACACTACCTATAATAATAAATAACCATTTTTTTAACATAACTAAGTATACTTATAGATAATTATTAAAATTTTTGATTGCGAATAACAAAGCATGAATTCAATATTCCAAGAAACTTAATCATTACGGCTAAAGTTAGGATAAATTATTCATTGTGTGACAACTTAAGTATATAACAGAGTTTTAAAAGAAAAAAACGTTATGAAACACGATTTTTTCATATTGATTAAATTACATTTTTCTTTGCATTTATGTTAAATGTGTTATATAAAAACAATTACATATTTAGGTAATTTTGGTTTTGGATCAGTTTTAATATGGAAAAAAAGGAAAAGTTAACTATACTTCTTTGTTCTCCTGATTGTTCGACAAAATTTTTAACAGAAGGATCGGTTTTTATAAAACCAATAGATAGTTATTGGAATGATTTTGGATACCAATTAGCGACAGAAATAGGTATTCGATTAAATGATAATTCAATTGAATGGTTTGATTCAAAATTTGCTTTCAAAGATCAAGATAATACTTATAAGTATGTTTCTACAATTCTAAAAAAAGAGAAATTTGTAAATCTTTTTTCGATAGATTTAGCTTTTGCTCATTTATTCACAAATCAAAAATCTTATAGCGCCATCAGCCGATTAATTGGTTTTGAAAGAGCAATAAACATTCTGGAAGAAATAAATGATATTTGTTTATATGTGGATAAACCTTCTAGAATACCAAAGTGGGATGATTTTTATAAAACCGATGTGTATAGTAGAGCTATGCTTAGAACGAGTGAGGCGTATTTTGCTTATCGGCATGGATATTCTATTATACAAGGTAAAGTCATTGAAAATGCCGACTCTAAACAAACCTTCAACATTACGTTTAAAAATTTAGATTCTCTTCAACTCGAATTTAAATTTACCAATCAGAATAAATTACGGGGTCGCATTGCGACCATAATAGGGCAAAATGGATGTGGAAAAACAACGATACTGACAGAACTCGTTAAAGCGCTTGCTGATAGACAATCAAAACATATCTCAATTGTTCCACAACTTGACTTTAACCAAGTTATTTTGTTTGCTCATCATGCAACACTTAATTCAATTGACAAAGAACTTATCAATAATCCTAGTGTTTCTATTTCACAGCTAGATCCTAATATTCAGAACAACAGGGTTTTTAATGAAAAAACAGACAATCATTTATTGGTAGATGTGTTAAGAAACAATAGAATATCCGAATTATGTAATATCATTTCCCAAGAATTTTATGATTTAACAATAAAAGTTCCGCTTTTAGTGGATCATTCGGCTAACCTAGATCAACACCACGAAATCGCAATAAAAAACTTTGCCCGATACAATGGTGAACAACGTTGGCTTGATAGGATAGCGACGATTGACCGGGAAAAAAATCTCGTTATATATAAAAATGACGAAAAATATCATCCAAGTTTAGGACAATCAACATTTATCCGTTTCATTTTAAATGTTTTTGCCAATGTCGGACCGGCATCAGTACTGCTTATTGATGAACCAGAAACTTTTTTACATCCTAACCTTATTTCTCAATTTATGAGAATTCTTAATAATGTATTAGAGACCACAAAATCCATCGCTATAATCGCTACTCATTCTCCTTACATTGTCAGAGAAGTACAAAGTGCACAAGTTCATATTATTGAAAAGGACGAAGTAGATTTCAAAATTAAGCAGCCGCGAATGCAAACATTAGGCGCAAATGTGACCAGCATCTCAAATGAAATCTTTGGCGATGATCTGTTAATCCATCTATACAATGAATTAGTTGATAACATTAAAGATGATTTAACCTTCGATGAAATTCTCGATAAGTATATTGGAGAAATAAGTCCAGATGCCCTCTTACAGCTAAGGAATAATATGGAATATTAATATGAGAAAATTAAATTTTCCACAATATAATAGCGCAGAAATTATTGATAGCTGTCAATTAGATGAACTTTGTCAAAAAAATCGAAAAGGAAAACATATTCGGTTTATTTCATCTTATATCGATATTATTAAAAAATCTTACGAACATTATGATAAGCATAATGGTAACCCTTGGTTTATTAATTCATTGTCAGAAGAAACAATACCTTCATTATCGGCATTTAAACAACACATGAATCTTTTATATGATAACCCGCCACAAGCACTTAAATTCATTAAATCGCTGAGAGAAAGTATTCAAGGTGCATGCCCAATGTGTGGGAGACATGGCAATGGAACAATCGATCATTATTTACCTAAATCAATCTTTCCAGAATACTCTTTTTTTTCCAAGAACCTGATACCTGCTTGTGATAGATGCAATAAGGAACGATCATTAAAAATAAAAGGAGATATATTACATGAAAGGCCTATTCACCCTTATTTTGATAAATTTATTGAAAAAAGAATCATGTCATCTCACTTTAAACCAGACTGGCGAGCACCGTTAATTACTCCTATAGCCATAGATGTAAAAGATGAAGAAAAAATTATAGTTGAATGGCACATCAAGAATATTGTCATCCCTTCAGGAATCAAGAATCATTTCTCTTATTTATGGACAAAATTATGTGAATCACCAAAGATATATATAAAAAACGCAATTAATTTAGAAGACATCATAAAAAAATTATATGAAATCCAATTAATTTACGAGAATAATGGCGGAACACCCAATAATTGGGATGCCTGTTTTTATCATGGATTACAAAATAACGAAGAAGCACTCAATTATTTGATTAAAATTCAAAAAGGCGAATTATAAATAAATAACTATTGATTTTATATAGAGGATTGGAACAAAAACATTATGGAAAAACTGATGAAATTGGCGGAACGGACGGGGCTCGAACCCGCGACCCCCTGCGTGACAGGCAGGTATTCTAACCAACTGAACTACCGCTCCGCTTTTTAGACTACTTCAAGGCATCACTGCTGAAGTAGGCGTGATATTAAAGATTATTTTCGATGGCGTCAATAGATATTTTAAAATATGCAATCAATTGAATAGAAAACAATCATTTACTGGCACGCCATAATGCTCCGCCACTTTTTTTATCAATTTTTGATAAAACAGTTTCATGTTCTGAAAGTTCATATTCTGAGGCTTTTATGACTTTTAAAGGGGTCGATCCTCGCTCTATTCTTTGAAGAGTATTGCTGTTTTCACCATTAGCTAGACTATGTTCATCCATATTAAAGGATAATGTCGTTTGTCCCCCCGTCATAGCTAAATATACTTCAGCTAAAATCTCAGCATCCAGTAAAGCGCCATGAAGTGTACGATGAGAATTATCAATTTGGTAGCGTTCACAAAGCACATCTAAATTATTACGTTTGCCAGGGAAGAGCCGTCTTGCCATTGCTAATGTATCGGTAACAATACAGTGATCAGCAGTTTTATAATCTAAACCACAAAGACGAAACTCATAATCCATAAACCCGACATCAAACGATGCATTATGGATAATTAATTCAGCACCATCAATAAACTTAATAAAATCATGGGCGATATTTTTGAATATGGGTTTATCTTTAACAGCTTCATTGCTTATACCATGAACTTTAAACGCTTCTTCATCAATTAAGCGTTCTGGATTAATATAGACATGAAAATGATTGCCTGTTAAACGGCGATTGATGATTTCAACAGCACCAATTTCAATAATCTTATGTCCTTCATAATGATTATTTCCATCTTGATTCATACCTGTTGTTTCTGTATCGAGTACAATTTGGCGAGTAGAATGAGTTATCACGTTATTCTCTTTATATCAAACATTGGGAAAACTACGAATTAGTGATATAGTTTACCATTAAATACTATTAATGTTGATACCTACCCGCTATTGGAAGCTGAATCTTCAGATTTGCTTACCATTTTTAAATTGTGTTACATTTTGGGAGTTATCAACCTAGTTTGCCGAAAAGTTTGCAAAAATGTTAAAACAAATCAGAATATACACAGATGGTTCTTGTCTTGGAAACCCTGGGCCCGGCGGATATGCTGCCATATTAAGATATAAGCACAATGAAAAAATATTAGCAGAAGGATATTTTAATACAACTAATAATCGAATGGAGTTATTAGCTGCAATTGTCGCTTTAGAAAAATTAAAAGAGCCTTGTCAAATTGATCTCTATTCTGATAGCCAATATTTGAAAAATGGCATTTCAAAATGGATTTATACCTGGAAAAAAAATGGATGGAAAACCGCAAATAACAAATCTGTCAAAAATGTTGATTTATGGATGCGGCTTGATAAAGCGGTACAAACACATAAAATCGATTGGATTTGGGTTAAAGGCCATGCAGGGCATCCTGAAAATGAACAATGTGATATCATAGCCAAATCTAAAGCTGAGTCCCCTACTTTAGTGGATACTTTTTTTGAAGAATCAAATTCAGCGTAATAAGTTTTAAACCCTATTATTTCACATGAGACCAACCCATTATAGTTATCAAATGTCACTCAATAGCATGGATTTCATTTATGTATAAATTACACATAATCCCCGTTTTAAAAGACAATTATGTCTGGTTATTAGAAAATAATGCTAAACAAGTTATTATCATTGATCCAGGGGCAGCCGAACCTGTTTATAACTATCTACATCTACATAATTTAACACCCCTTGCAATTTTGCTTACTCATCACCATATAGACCACATTGGCGGTGTGGTAAAACTACAAAATGATTTTAATTCTATTGAGGTATATGGGCCCAAAGAGATTCCTTTACCTATTCAATATGTAGAAAATAGGGATAAATTAATTATTGCCGATTTTAAATTTGAGATAATTCCTGTACCAGGTCATACATTGGGTCATTTGGCTTACTATTGTCAGCCTTATCTTTTTTGTGGCGATACGCTGTTATCGGCTGGTTGTGGACGTGTATTTGAAGGTACTTATCAGCAAATGCTAAATTCACTTAACAAATTAGCCCAATTACCTGATGATACCCTAGTCTGTGCTGGTCATGAATATACCAAATCTAATCTTGATTTTGCACTAAATATGTTACCAAATGATACTAAAATTAGTGCCTATTATGATTTAATTTCCGATAAATCAATTACTTTACCATCTACTTTAAGAAATGAAAAACAAATTAATGTTTTTCTACGATGTAAAGAAAAAAACATACAAAATAAATTAAATTTTAACAATGAGTTAGATTTATTTGTTTTTTTTAGAAGCCAAAAGGATATTTTTTAGGTATAATATACGGTTTTAATAAATGTTTAATGTTTTAAGGTAATGAAAAAGTTATTTATATTCACAGCATTATGTTCGTTTTTGGTTGCATGCCAAAACCATCAATCTCAATATAATAGTAGTGTCTATCCAACACATAACTCAGAATCAATCGTTACCAGTGGACTTTTAAAAAGTAGTGGAATTAATAATAAATTAATTACTCAAAATCCTTGGCATTATATGATAAGCCAACTGAATGTGAAAGTCCCTGAAAATAATCGTATTAAAGAAGAAAGAGCGCTTTTATTACGCAACCCTAAAGCTTTTGAAACTACAGCGCTTCGTTCTGAGCCTTATGTATATTACATAATGGATCAACTACGTCAAAATAATTTACCGGTAGAATTAGCTTTAATTCCACTGATTGAAAGTGCCTACGATCCGTTAGCAACATCGGCTGGTAAAGCTGCCGGTTTATGGCAGATTGTACCCATAACGGCCAGAGAATACGGTCTCAATAAAAGTCACTCATTTGATCCAAGACGTGATCTAATTGCATCAACGAATTCAGCGATAACGCTGTTAAAAGATCTGAACGGTCGTTTTAAAGGAGATTGGTTATTAACTCTTGCTGCTTATAATGCTGGCGAAGGTCGCATTAGAAAAGCAATTGCACAAAATAAAGCAAATTGTTTACCAACAAATTATTGGGCGCTGGATTTACCAACTGAAACCCGACACTATGTACCGAAGATTTTAGCCATTATTGATATTGTAAAAAATAGTGAACGTTACGGTATTAAATTACCCGATTGTAACTATGAAAACTCATTAGTTAGAATTGATATGTCTAAAAATATTTCATTAGCTAAAATTGCTCAATATACTGGGATACCAATTAACGACTTAAAAAGTTTTAATGCAGGCTATTTACAACAAACTGTAAGTGGACCATTTCATTTACTGGTTCCGTATTCTTATGCGGAAGATTTACATAAAAAGCTACAAGCACAAAATCTTGTTTCAGCCGAAATCACAGAACTTTTACAAGATGTGCCTCATAACACTATGCCTTTGGAAGTCAAAACAGTAGCAATCAAGTCCGAAGTGTCAAGTGGAATAAATAATAAGAATAAAACGCTTCATACTAAATCCAATAAACAGATCACTTATCAAGTTAAAGCAGGTGATGATTTAGTAACTATAGCTAAAAATTATCGTGTTAAAATTACAGATATTTTAACTTGGAATAATTTGACCGATCAGGATATCAAAGAAGGTGATGTATTAACCATTAATCTTGCAAATCCAATCTAAATTTGACCAATAAAGGATTATGATCAGATGCCGAAGTACTAATTATTTTTGCTGTATCTAATTGTAATCCTCGATAAAATACAAAATCTAATGGTCTTCCCATAAATGTTTTTCGAATATCAATTGAAAAATTCACCGGTTTGAGGTCGATTGTACTTACTAAATGATATAAAAGATTTAACCGCTGTTGACTCCAAGCATTGAAATCACCCGCTAAGATCACCGGTCCATTATGCTCCTTGATTCGATTTAATAGCATATGCATTTGTTGCCGATAACTTTTCACACCAATACTAAAGTTAACGGCATGAATGTTCGCAACCAGCAATTGTTGTGTTGAGTTATAAATAGGATATATCGTGATTAAAGCGGATTTTGGAACGCGAATAAGGGGTTCTTTTTCTCTAAATGAATAGATAGAGATAGGTAATGTATCTGTAATTGTCATCACACCAGCATAAATATTATTGAAGCAGTAAGCGGGCACATGGTCTGCTATCTTATTTTGTCGGGTAATAAAGTTCAATAATTGTGGTGTGGTTTGCGCTTCTTGTAATAATATCAATTTAGTTTCATCTGCATAATGTTCTAAAATTTGAATACAGTCGGCTCTTTTTTGTTTAAAAATATTCCAAACCATAATTGTAAAAGTAGTTTTATCAATTAATGGTTTATTTACTATCAATTGACTATTGGGCAAAATGATTTCTACTTCATTATTTGCCCGATATCGTAATGTATAATCTCGATGTTTAAACATATTAACTATTTATTTTGTTGAGCTAAATATTCATCAAACGATACTTTATCATTTTCTTCTAATTTTTTCTGTTTTTCGAGTGAAATATAGCGCTGTTGAACAAAATCATTATCGGTTAACACGGCTAAAGGTTCTGACAATAACTGTTTTTTATATTGACTTGCTAAAGCTAAACCAAATTTAGCTGTTCCCAGATCACTTATCGCCTGTAATGTTCTTGCTGATAAAGTTAATTCTGGATAATCAAACATAACATCAAGTCGCTCACAAACCTTACGGTAGTGCTGTTTTTCATCATGATGATCTAAAACATCAGCAACACGAAGTAAATCCTTAAATAATTGATGACCTACTTTGGCCATTGGTTCATGATAACTTCCACACCCCATTGTTATTTCAATCTCCGGTTTCCGACCTTCTAAAATAACTCGATTCCAGTTTAATTTTGCGCACTCTAGCTCTTGACTGCTCATTTCAGGTGCCGGTGCTAATGCACACCAAATTAAAAATAAATCGATAAATCGAATCTGTTCTTCTGTAATACCGATTGGTGAAAATGGATTAACATCTAAAGCTCTTACTTCGATATACTCAATTCCACCACGTAGCAATGCATCTGAAGGTGATTCCCCTGCCCTAGGAACACGTTTAGGACGAATCGGCGCATAAAACTCATTTTCAATTTGTAAGACTTTATCATTTAATTGACGATACTGACCCTCAACTTTAATGCCTAAGCGACTAAATTCGGGAGATTGTGTTTTAGTTGCGCGTTTTAATCCCTCGACATAAGTATTCAAGTGATTAAAAGTGATACCCAATTGCTTTTGAGCATTATTGGTATAACCAATATCGCTAAGCCTTAAAGATGTGGCATAAGGTAAATAACAGTTGCCGTTAGTTTGTTCAATGAATGCTTTCGCTTTTTCGGGATCTTGAATAAATGAAGAGCACATTGATGGTGATGCACCAAAAAGATACGGGATTACCCAACCAAAGCGATAATAGTTACGAATTAAAGTGAAATAGCCTTCTGAAATAACGTCTTTACCCTCTTCAGTATTTTTTACCCCGTCTCTTGCTTGCCAAAATGCTGTCGGTAAAGAAAAATTATAATGGACACCTGAAATAGTTTGCATCATTGCACCATAACGGTTTTTTAATCCCTCACGATACAGTGTTTTTAAACGCCCTTCGTTTGAAGAACCATATTGCGCTAAAATAATATCGTCTTCTTTCACAACAAAACACGGCATACTGAGTGGCCACATCATTTCATCACCAATATTAATACTGGCATAACGATGTAAATCTCGCAAAAACGTGAGCATATAATCAATGTTCGTATTGACCGGTGTTATAAATTCAAGCATCGACTCAGCAAAATCAGTTGTGATCCAAGGGTGAGTTAAGGCTGAACCAATTTTATTGGGAAAAGGCGTTTTAGATAAAGAACCATCGGGTAAAATTCGTAAGGTCTCTCGTTCCAGTCCACGTTGAATACCTTGTAAGATAGTATAATGTTTTTCTAACCAATTAAGTGCTTTAGAAACATCAGGTATCATAATCTTTATTTATCCTAAATTGAGTTTTATATATTCAATATTATCATAATTTACAAGCTTCTATTGGTAATTTTGGCTTTTCACTCATGCTTTATCAGATTAGAACTGATTTCAAAGATGAAAACACTCAATAATACTATTTATTATTGATAGTTAGGTCATGAATCGACATTTAATAATCTTGTCTATTTCATGGATAGGAATGGGTAATCATCCGCATTCCTTTTAATGTAAAACAATTAGATATCATCAATTTCACAAAGTGTTAACTCTGTTGTTGTGCTTTTTGATTGGCAATATAGCTTTCATCAACTTGTATTATACTATTAGTTTGATGATCGATTTGATAGGTTTTACCAAATCCAATAACCAGTCTGCCTTGCATTGGTGAAATTTTAAATAAGTTAAAGTCTTTCATTTCTGACAACATATAAACCATTTTACTGACTCGCAAAGCAAATTGCTCAATAATAGCATTAAACAATTCGGAATCTTTTTCAATCATGTTAGCAGTGGCTTGAAAACTTAAACGTTTACGAGCATAAATGTTCTTCGTTTTAGATTCATCTTCAATAATAAAAGCTGAGATATGGGCATTAGCTTTGATATTCTGACTATGTGGGGCTAAATCAGAAATAAGTATATAGTAATCCATACCATCAAAAAAATAAGGTGAATAACTTGTTTCGACATCGCCATTTGAATTAATGGTCGACAATATGACCGATAAAACGGACTCATGAAGGCTATTTATTGTATTTTGAACTATCTCAATGTTGGACTCAGCCATAAAAATCTCCTTTAACTTTTTAATTTATTTTTTATTAATTAGTTCGATAGATTAAAGTTTAATCGTTATTTGATCAATCAGTTAATCAATTGAATATAGAGTCATAACTTTAATCATTGTTATTGGGTGCACTGTGTAGCCCTATTGTTTTATAGGCATTACTCAATTAGCATTATGTTGTTAACTATTTGTAAAGGCGATTAATCATACCCTATCCATCTTTTCTTTCCAATAAAACTAATACTTCCATATGCGCTGTATGAGGAAACATATCAAATAATTGAACTTTCTTAAGTTGGTAATCCGATAATAAGCGTATATCTTCAACTAATGATGATAAATTGCAGCTAGAATATAAAATATAATGAGGTTTAACTTGAGCTAAGAATTGCATTAATGTTTCACCTCCCCCTCTTCTGGGTGGATTGAGTAATACTAAGTCAGGTATATTCTGTTGTCCAATGCTATACCGGGTTGCATCTAATGATTTAAAGGTAAGATGAGTAAAACCCATTTCATGTGCTGAGCGGGAAGCACACTCTATTGCATCTTGGCTAATTTCTATTCCCGTCAATTCTATATTCTTGTTATTTGAAGAATTGACTAAATGTAAACCAAATCCGCCTACCCCACAAAACAGATCCCAAATGGAGCTTATTTTTAAATTATTTACCCAATCACTTGCTGTTTGATAAAGATTCTTAGCAATATTGGTATTGGTTTGAAAAAAGCTTTTAGCTTTAATATAAAGGGGAATGTGATTCAATGTAAAATTCAAATAACTATTTTGGGTAAGGACAATTTCTTCTTCACCTTCTAAAATAGCTGAATGATTAGGTTGAATATTTATTGAAACAACCTGTAAATTTTCAATTTTGTTTTGAAGCTGTTGAAGTGAATTTCTGATTTTCTCAACAAACTTGTGTGATCTCATCACAAATCGAATCATAAAACCATTTGTTTCTTCGGTGGTACTTTCTGTAATGATGACAAACTTCAATTCCCCTTTTCGCTTATTAATATTATAAGGAACTAAACCTTGTTTACGGATGTACGTTCGTACTATTTTAAGAATATTTTGCATACTGGTGGTATAAAGCGGACAATCGCAAAGATCAATAGCTTCATTACCATTTACCATACCCAATATCGGTTTTTCAACAGTGCCAAGTACGGCCATTTTTGCCTTATTACGAAAAGCTACTTCTGAGCTAGCAACGGGCGGCTTAACCTCTTTAGGGTTAAACTCCGTTATTTTTTCTGATAAATTACTCTGTTTTTCTTGAAGTTGGGTGGCGTAAGAATAATTGATCCAGTTACATGATAAACATTTTTTTTGCTGATAATAGCGACACTGCATTATAGTCATAACCTCGTTTTATAATAAGTTATTATATAATTAAATTGTTTCAAAGATTAGTTATTTTAAGCCAAACCACAAAAGACAGCCTGATATTGACTTTTTGAAAATAAAAATTAATTATTTATCAAAAAGATATTTAATTATTTCATTACCAAGGTTTGACGTCATAGCGCTATATGATAGGATATAGCCATTAACATTACAGGAACAATTTAATGTCTATTAAGTTAAAAACGCCAACAGAAATCGAAAAAATGCGTATCGCTGGCAAACTTGCTGCCGATGTATTAGAAATGATCGAACCCTATGTCAAGCCCGGTATAACGACAGGTGAACTGGATAAAATTTGCTATGAATATATTGTCAATGTTCAAAAAGCTATCCCTGCAAATATCGGCTATAGCGGTTATCAACATACAAGCTGTATTTCAATCAATGACGTTGTTTGTCATGGTATCCCAAGTTTTGATAAAAAAATAAAAGATGGTGACATACTTAACATTGATGTCACTGTTATCAAAGACGGTTATCACGGTGACACATCAAGAATGTATATTGCAGGAAAACCAACCGTTGCTGGCGAAAAGTTGTGTGAAGTGGCACAAAATAGCTTGTATGAAGCGATAAAAATTATTCAGCCAGGTATTCGATTAAGAGAAATCGGTAAAACAATTCAAAAATATGTAGAAAAATTTGGTTTTTCATCTGTTAGGGAGTATTGTGGTCATGGAATCGGTGAAGTTTATCATGATGAACCGCAAGTGCTACATTATGATGCTGATGACGGTGGAGTTATTTTAAAACCGGGTATGACATTCACTATAGAACCTATGGTAAACACAGGTGATTGGCGTACTCGAACAATGAAAGATGGTTGGACCGTAAAAACTAAAGATCATGGACTTTCTGCTCAATATGAACACACTATTTTAGTGACAGATAATGGTGTTGAAGTATTAACGCTACGCAGTAATGAAAACTTCCCTCGAGTAATCGAACACTAAAACTGATGATTCAACAATAAATTTATTGTTGAATCATGATTATCTTCTCTAATTCATCTTAATAAAGTAATGTATAAAGTTTACGACGATAAGAAGCCGCTAACGGATTACTTGTGCCTAACGCTGCTAAAAGGTCAAGTAAGGTTTTCTTAACTTGTCCATCACCTGCATTAAGATCTTGAGTAAGAGGCTTAAATAGTAATTCAAGTGCTTCTTCTTGCCGTCCTACTTGCATTAATTGCGATGATAATTGGATCATCAACTCTACATTATCCGGGTGTTTTTCTAATTCAGCTTGTAATAATTGCAATTCGGGAGAATTTGCTGCTTGTTCCAATAACTCAATTTCAGCTTGTAAACCATGATAGGTAGTATCCTGATCTTGCAATGGAACAGAAGCTAAAACATCTTTTGCTTCCGCTAGCTGCTTTAATGCTATCTGTGCTTTGGCTAACATGAATGCAATATCGGATCTTGGTTTACCTAAATGATCCTTTAAATTCTTCCATGCTTGTCTTAATAATGGCAAAGCTTCTTCGTATTTTTCTTCATTAAATAGATTTTGTGCTTCAATTAACTTAAGTTCATCTTCATTAGGCAACACTTTAGTAAGTAATTCACGAATTTTTTCTTCTGGTTGAGGCCCTTGAAAACCATCGAGAGGTTGACCATTTTGGAATAAATAAACGGTCGGAATGGCACGTAACCCAAATTGAGCAGCCAACATCTGTTGCTCATCACAATTGACACTCGCTAAAATAAATTGACCATGATATTCATCAGCTAATTTAGTCAATGTTTGTGTCATTTCTTCATAATTTGGGCTTCTTGGTGACCAAAAGTAAAATAACACAAGCTGTTTAGTTGATTTTTCTAAAATTTCTTGAATATTTTGTTCATTAACATCAAAAATAAAAGGGTTTTGCATATTATGTCCTATGAATATTGAGATTCATTATTTATTGAGTAAAATTCTATCCATTAATCTATCCGGAAGCAAACGTTTGCCAATCGCCGCTAACTGGGTTACTTTTGTTACCCTGTAACGTATTTTAGGTTTGCGATGTTCAAGGGCATGATATAAACATGGCAAAACGGCTTCAGGCGGTAACGTAAATCGTTTAGCTATTGGAGGATTTTCAATCCGATGTGTTTTTTCTGTTTGATTGACATTTTTTGAAAAAGCTGTTGTTAATGGACCGGGTTCAATCAAACACACTTTAATATTTGTATTGGCTAATTCAAGTCTTAATACATCCGACCAGGCTTCTAAAGCATACTTACTGGCTGAATAAGCACCTCGTCCCGGTGTTGCAATAATACCAACGATTGAACTGGTTTGTATGATTCGTCCTTCATTATGTTCAATCATGGCGGGTAAGAGCAGTTGAGTTAATTGATGAACACCAAAAAAATTAGTTGCAAATTGAGATTCTAACTGCTCACGACTGATTGTATTTAATCGACCATATACACCAAATCCAGCATTATTAAATAAACCATATAACTTGTTATTGGATAATGCTAACACTTCCTTAGCAGCTTGAGTGACAGATTCAGGATTATTGAGATCAAGAATCACCGCTTCAAATCCTTGCTCAATAAGTTTTTTTTGATCCTCGTCTTTACGGCAAGAAGTAATAACACGATATCCTCGTTGTTTGAGTGCAACAGCCGAAATCAGCCCTATTCCACTTGAACAGCCCGTTATAAATATTGTGCGCAATTCTCTTCTCCCAGATAGTTGTATGTTGTCAAGTTAGCCTATAGCAATTATGATATCACATCTTAATTTAAGTTACTTAACGTTAGTCATGAGGATCGTATGAGAATCGCTATCATTGCCGCAATGGAAGAAGAAGTTGCGATATTAAAAAGTAAAATTACCCATTATAGAGTGGAACGCCATCTAAATTGCGATTTTCATCTTGGAAAAATAGCCAATTGTGAAATTGTACTTCTTCAATCAGGCATTGGAAAAGTCGCAGCAGCATCAGGAACCACCCTATTATTAAACAATTATCAAGTTGATGCGGTTATCAATACTGGCTCAGCAGGTGGACTTTCAACGGCATTAAACATTGGCGATATCGTGGTATCGAAAAATGTATTTTATCATGATGTGGATTTAACTGCGTTTGGTTATCAACCAGGTCAAATGTCAGGATGCCCGATTGCATTTGAGGCAAGTGAAACTTACCAAACATTAGCCAAAGAGTGTATTAAAAAACAAGGGGTCAACGCTATTGAAGGAACGATCGGTAGTGGTGATGCATTTATCAATGGAAAAACCAATCTGGAACGAATTAAGCAAACATTTCCCAATGCTATCGCTGTTGAGATGGAAGCGGCTGCTATTGGTCATGTTTGTTGGCTATATCAGATACCTTTTGTGGTGGTTAGAGCAATTTCGGATAATGGTGATAGTGAATCAGCCGTTGATTTCCAATCTTTCTTAAAATTGGCTGCAACACAATCTTCATTGATTGTCGAATCAATGCTAACTGAACTTGCTTAATTGTTGTCAAATTTAGACATTGATAATTGAAAAACATGTCATATTAAATGAGCAGATCATATCTGCTCATTAGCAACATTTATTGACAATAGGGTTCAAATAAAGGTTTTCGCCAGCCTGATAAAATTTCTGGATCCTGCCCTACTTTATCAATCTTCCACTTCACGTATTGGTTTATTAATCGTCTGGATAGTAACAAATCTGCATTAAGCCCTGTTTGTGAGGCAATCTGGACAGCTGCATTTTTTAGTTGATCTGTAATCACCTTATAATCAGGATAACTATTAATACGACGTATTGCTGGAATGTCTGGAATAGGTTCCGATAAAATATTCAGAATCTGTTGGCCATATAACCGAATCTCTTTTCCATGCAATCCTAATTTATCGAGTTCTGACAAGGATGAGGGTGAATAACGGGCTATTTTCCACAACACCTCTTCTTTGACCACAAAGTTTACAGCAATATCTTGCTGCTTAGCTAATTGATAGCGCCAACTCGCTAATTTATATAACTGCCCTAAACTCTTACCTTTCAATTGCCAGCTATTTTTAATACTCAGGTAAGCATCATCTGGATTGATCACCTCACATTTGCGACCAATAACCATTTGACACTCTTGATAAGCGGCAACTAAATAATGGTTGCTGATTAATTGTGATTTAAGTTTTTGCATTAACGGAAACAGGTATATCACATCATTAATCGCATATTGACACTGTTTGTCTGTCAATGGCCGTTTCAACCAATCTGTACGGGTTTCACTTTTATCAAGATCAATATTGAGATATTTTTTAACTAAATTGGCATAGCCACTACTTAATGGATTATCTAAAAAAGATGCGAGGACTTGACTATCAATGATTGGCGTTGGGACACAATCAAAATGATGCATAAATACTTCAATATCTTCACTGCAAGAATGAAAATATTTTTCAATGGCGTCATTTCGAAAAATGTCGATTAAACATTGCCAATCGGTGATTGCAATAGGATCGATCAAGGCAGCAAATTCACCATTAAATACCTGAAGTAAGCCTAAATGAGGATAAAAAGTTCGAGTTCGAACAAATTCAGTATCCAATGCAATAGCTGCACTATTTTTGATTTTTGAACAATAATCAGTGAGTTGTTCATTATTTATAATAAATTGATAAGTCAATATTAATTACCTATTCTAAAGAATGATTTGATTGTTCTTTGTTATTATCAAACGTCACATCAATGACAACAATTTCTGAACGTGTCATTAAGCGTAAAGGGATACTTCCAAAGCCATAACCGCTACTTACAATACTGGTAAACTGTTTTTCTGTATCATGATATATCCCATCAGCATTTTTATAAATAACAGATAACAAAAGATTGATTGGAAACAGTTGCCCACCATGCGTGTGTCCTGAAATCATTAAATCAACTCCGGCGTTAGCTGTTTCATCAAGATTTTTGGGTTGATGATCTAATAAAATGATGGGTGTAGACGTATCGGCAAACATCATTAAATCAGCAAGTTCCGCTCGTTTTAAATCATACTTACTCGATGAAAAATCTTCTCGACCAATTAACGTGATATTCAAATCACTAAGGTACACAATATCATCTCGTAAAACGCGCATATTGGCAGCTTTAAACGCATCAACAATATCCTCGCCATGAGGATGTTCTTTATTAATGGCTAGATATTCATGATTACCAAAAATAATATAGGTACCATATTTCGATTTCAATTGTGAAAATTGTTTATTAAAGTCAGTTTCTGTAAATGATTTTAATTGCTTATCTAGTGTATCACCCGTGATAACGATAAGATCGGCATTAAGTTTGTTAACTTCGTCCACCATTTGCTTGATAAATTTACGCTGGGTTAACCCATTAAGATGAATATCACTTAATTGAACAATACGTAAATGATCAACATTAGCCTGTTTATTAATCGTAACTTGATAATTTACTATTTTAGAATTAGTCGCCATTTGATGACCAAATATAAACAGTACAATTACGCAACCGACATAAACATAACTCACCCAAAAATCGGGTTTAAATCTTTTTCTACTTATTAAGTGAATAAAGTCAAAAAGCAATGTCGCATAAACAAAACAGATAGTTAAACTGAATAATATGCCAAAAAAGGCCGGAAAATCATTCAATACTTTTGACAGGATAAATGTGGTAGCTATGGTTGCTAATGCTAACCAATAAGCCAATTTCAAATAACCATTTAAATGAAAATCTAGCCAAAATAACCACCGTTTACCTAAGTAAATAATGACTAAAATACTCATCAAACTTATAAAAAGAATAACAAAATTCATAATGCTTCAAACAAATTAACTTAAAAAAGTGGTATCATAACAGAATTATTTTTTATTCGTTATCTATAACTTCAACTTTTATGAATTCAAAAATAGATCAATTATTTTCAACCCCTATCGATAAATTAGGTGACTGGACTTTTGATGAAAAAGTTGCTGAGGTGTTTCCGGATATGGTTCAACGCTCGGTGCCGGGTTATTCGAATATTATTTCTATGATTGGTATGTTGGCTGAACGATTTGTCCAACCGAACTCAATGATTTATGACTTAGGTTGTTCATTAGGTGCAGCAACGCTCTCTATTCGTCGTAATATTAAACATGAAAATTGCCATATTGTAGCTATTGATAATTCGTTACCGATGGTTGAACGTTGTAAACGCCATATCGACGCCTTTAAGGCCAATACACCCGTTGATGTAATCTGTGACGACATCTGTAATATCCAGATGCAAAATGCATCCATGGTTGTTCTCAATTTTACATTACAATTTTTAACACCCGAATCCCGACAACAAGTCTTGAATAAGATTTATCAAGCATTAAACCCCAATGGTATATTGGTATTATCTGAAAAATTTAGTTTTACTGATTCAACTATTGATGACTTACTGTTCAATATGCATCATGATTTTAAACGTGCGAATGGTTACAGTGAGTTAGAAATTAGTCAAAAGCGTAATATGTTAGAAAATGTCATGCTGACTGATACTATCGAAATCCATAATGAACGCCTAACCAAAGCAGGTTTTACACATATTAACACTTGGTTCCAATGTTTCAATTTTGGTTCTATCATTGCTATAAAATAGCCGTTATTTAGGATAGTTAACAATCCATATATCAGTCAAAAATCAAATTTATAAGGACACAAAAGAATGATCGATTTTGGTGATTTTTACCAGATTATCGCAAAAAATAGGCTCAGTAGCTGGCTTGAAGTCTTACCGGCACAATTAGCCAATTGGCAAAAACAAAATTTAGATAGCCGTTTTACACAATGGCTAAATAGTATTAAACACTTACCTGTTATAACGCCTTATCATATAGATTTATTGCATGGTGTCAGCGTAAAAACGCAAACTCCTCTTTCAACTGGGGAACAGCAACGTATTACTCAGCTATTAAAAAACATGATGCCTTGGCGCAAAGGACCATTTCATTTTTATGGTATAGATATCGATACTGAATGGCGTTCTGATTGGAAATGGGAACGTCTTATTCATCATATTGACAATTTAGAAGGTAAACTTGTTTTAGATGTTGGTTGTAATAGTGGGTATCACTTATGGCGAATGATTGGCGCTGGGGCTAAACTTGCAGTAGGCATCGATCCTATGGCTCTTTATTTATGTCAATTTGAAGCCGTCAGAAAATTATTAGGTGATGATAAACGAGCACATTTATTACCACTTGGCATTGAAGAGCTACCAAAGCTTAATGCTTTTGATACGGTATTTTCGATGGGTGTTTTATACCATCGCCGTTCGCCTCTTGATCATCTTTACCAATTAAAAGATCAGCTTGTTGATGGTGGACAATTAATATTAGAAACACTCGTTATTGAAGGTGACTTACATCAAGCGCTTATGCCTGGTGAACGTTATGCACAAATGCGCAATGTTTACTTTATTCCATCGGTACCTACCATGATAAATTGGCTACAAAAATGCGGTTTTAAAGATGTCAGAATGGTGGATATTTCACAAACTAGTTTAGAAGAACAACGTAAAACCGATTGGATGACGTCTGATTCACTTGCTGATTTTCTCGATCCAAATGATCTAAGTAAAACCATTGAGGGTTATCCTGCTCCAATGCGAGCGGTATTTATTGCACAAAAATAGTTTTTTACATTAGCGACATATTTATTTAAATTGCAATAAACAATTCTATCAAAATACTGTTTTATCTTATGTTAAAGCAAACACAGCTAAGATAAAAAACAACAAGTAATAAACAAAAAAACGGGCTTAATACCCGTTTTTTTATACCTATTTTTCGCTTAAACAAATTGTTTATTGCACACCCGGTACCGTAAAATGCATAATTAAAAGCAACGTTGGTAAAATAAATATGGATAAAATTGTTGAAGCAAAAAAGATACTTGATGCTTGTTCTTGCTCAACATTCCAATTATAAGCCAAAATAACGGCTGTTGATGCTGTTGGCATAGCTAACAAGAATACTAACTCTTCCGCCTCCATACCCGTAATACCAAAAAGGTTTACCGCAATTAAAGCTACTACTGGTGTAAAGAAGCTTTTTAAAATCACATTGATAATCAACGGTTTTGAAAAATTCAATTTAACACCATAGATACCTACCCCAACGGCAATTAACGAAATAAAGTTACAAGCATTCGACATGATATCAAAGGTATTAAAGACAAAATGTGGTAACCATTTTGTTCCATCTGTAACACTGACAATTAAGCCCAGAATGACCGCTAAAAACATTGGTTTCATTAACGAGTTTTTCACTGCGCTAAATACCATGTTGCCCGTTACTTTTCCGCCAGATATTTTCGTATCACACAATTCCAATAAGAAAATCGTCATTGGTATCAATGATAACGCCACCACAAAATTCGCTACAGCGACTGAAATGGTTGACGATGCACCTAACATCAATGTTAAAAATGGTACGCCCATTCCCCCCATATTCGGGAAACAACATAACATCGCGTTCATCGCTGTTGATTTTAAATCTTTATGTAAAATGTATTTATTGGTTAAAAAACAAATTATCCATAAAAATGACATTGTACAGAAAAATGCAATCATCCAAATACCGTTGAATATTTCAGACGGCTTAGCATGTGATGTATGCACAAAAAGTAATGCCGGAAATACAAAGTTTGACACTAAACCGGATAATAGCTTCTTGGAGTCTTTGGTAAAAATATTCTGATGAACACATAACCAACCAAGAAAAATTAATAAAAACACCGGAAGACAAGAACTAACAACTTGCCCTACTGCAGACCAAATTAGATTCATTTTTTTTAAAACTCCTAAAATAATATTACTTAAAATACATATTCGGTAATTGGTCGGTAACTTTGGATTAGAATTTATATTTATAGACCGAGCTAAAATAAGTAGGTAATAAAACTGAACATGACCCAGTTATAATAAAACTAGCGCCAAAACCTTTTTTCAGTTTTTTAAAAACTTGATATAACTAAATGTTGTTTTACGCACTTTGTGTTTTTGAAAAATATTTTTAATACGACAACCCTTGCTATATTTAAATGTCAAATAACATAACTTGGAAAATATTATATCTGATTCTTTTCGCCCTTGTGTCGAGCTGGCAATACTGACTGTCTAAAAAAACAAAAAATCGCAACAAATATTATTGATATATATCAATATTGTTATTTTATTCTTATAAAAAACAAAAGATGAGAAAATAAAAAAAACGAGCGTTAAATTAGAGTAAAAATCAAAATTAAGCTAAAACAAACTAAATAGCGCTTTTTATCATCGATAACCAATCAAAATTGCATCAGGCGTACTTAGGTTAACAAATTGACTTTTTGTATTATTTCGATAAGTCACACTTAAAGTTTACCTTTAGTCACTTATATAAGGGCTGTGAACAAAAATACAAGGTATAGTGAATTATGTTGTAAATTAATTAATAAATAATCAATATAATGTAAACTATTTAAGTGGTTTTGTAAAATGCCGTAATGTAATTTAAATCAATTATTATGATAGCTTGCGATTTTGTTCTCTATTTTTTGCAACAATACAAATTCAATCCTGCCATTATTTCAACTATTCTTGATTCAGATCGTCAAACTTACTGGTTCGTCAAAATATACTTATCATCCATTACACATGGTCATTTTTTGTCACATTGCTATTTTTTTACAGTGTTTTTCATTGAATCAAGAATTTTATACTGTATATTTATACACTATTCGTTTTTTATCACGAATACTACTACATAGTATAAATTTTACCTGTATATTTTTAGGAGAAACGTTCTTGAGTAAATCCTGTATTGTGCTAGGAACCGTTGATAGCACTATCAAAAATTACTTACCTTTGGTTGATACCCCTGTCAGGGCTGGCTTTCCATCGCCTGCTGATGATTATTTAGAAGCCAAACTGGACTTAACCGATCACTTAGTTAAACACCCAAGTGCAACGTATTATATTAAAGCACAGGGGGAATCGATGATTAACTATGGTATTTTTAGTGGTGATCTTTTAGTAGTAGATCGTTCATTAGCACCCCAAATAGAAGATATTGTCGTTGCAGCTGTTGACGGTGAACTAACATGTAAGTGCCTGGGACTTATTGATGGACAACATTATCTATTATCAGGCAATGAACTTTATCCCCCTATTTCATTAGCGGGTAAAGAAGTCCATATATGGGGCGTTGTTATACACACTATTCATTCTTTACGAAAACGTGGTCATGCATGATTGGGCTGATTGATTGTAATAACTTTTATGCTTCGTGTGAGCGTGTTTTTAACCCTAAATTAGAAGGAAAACCAATTGGCATTTTATCCAATAATGATGGATGTGTCATCGCACGCTCCAATGAACTTAAACCTTTAGTACCAATGGGTATGCCTGCCTACCAAATTGAGGCTAACATTCGAAAACAAATTACATTATTAAGTTCTAACTATGAACTTTATGGCGATATGAGCCAACGTGTTTTTGATACTGTCAGCCATTATACTGCCGATATTGAACCCTACTCTATTGACGAAGCTTTTATTAAACTGGCGGGATTTAGCGATGTTACAACCCATTGTCAACATTTAAGGGCAATAGTAAAACGTGATACGGGAATTCCGGTAAGTATTGGCATTGCATCAACCCACACGTTAGCAAAGTTGGCAAACCACATTGCAAAAAAGCAGCCTATTTATCAAGGGGTCTATTGCCTTCCTAACGATTCAGCCTTACTTGATCAGATTTTAAAATCATTTCCTGTTGATGAAATTTGGGGCGTTGGCAGACGCATAGCCAAAAGATTGCAAACATTAGGTATTCATACTGCGTGGGATCTGCGTCAGGCAGATTTAAAACAAATTAGACAACAATTTTCCGTCGTGCTTGAACGTACCATATTAGAGTTGCAAGGTATTAACGCTATTGAATTAGATGACATTGCAACACCTAAAAAAAACATTATGACATCACGTAGTTTTGGGCAGTTAACAGGTGAATTATTCGACTTGCAAGAGGCCATTCGTATTCACGCCAGTCGAGGCGCTGAAAAACTAAGACAACAAAAATCGATTGCTAATGCTGTACTTGTTTTTTTGAAAACAAATCGGTTTCGTCAAGACTTAATTCAATACAATCCCTCGATTGTCGTACCGCTACTATCACCTACTGATGATTCAAGAGTAATTATTCATGCGGCACAACAGGGACTAACAACAATTTATAAAAAAGGATTTTTATTTATGAAGTCAGGTGTTATGTTACTCGACTTAAAAGCTAAAGATAGCTTTTGTCAATCTGACTTATTTGCTTTAAATAGTCTGCCAGTCTTACAGCAAAAAAATGATAACTTAATGAAAACAATCGATACCATTAATCAAAAAATGGGTAAAAATACCATTCAATTAGGCGGAAGTAGAAAAACCGCACCTTGGCAGATCAAACGAGAACGGCTTAGCCAACGTTACACAACACGTTGGGATGAATTACCATTAGTGAAATGATAATTAACAACAAAAATAACCAATCATTATAACGAAGAATAATGTTGTAAATTTTTGCATTTCCAACAGAAAAATCTAAATTACGTTTTTTTATCATAATAAACGTTAAGATAAATAACGATTGGGCATATAAAAATAGTCATAACATGCAAATTTGATTTTTTACTCATAAAATTTATTTTACAAAAAGTTAACGTTTTGATTAAAATATGTTAACTTTATCGAGTTGTTAGCGTGTATTAAATGCATACTAACAGTTCAAAAATAAGTCAAAAAAGAAGAATATACAGTGCTAAAGTATGTCTTCAAAATGCTTATCCAGAAATAACAAAGCTCGAAAAAACAGTTTTAAACGAAATAAATAGCTTTATTTTGAGTAATTAAAATACGTTAAATAAATATACATTTTCACATAGATTATGTTTGATAGGTTATGGCATTGCTTATAAAAAGTTGTGAATTAATTTTTTAGTAACAAAGCTTTATAAGTAAATTTCCATTAAAGGCCACAACTTTTGGACATTGGCTTACATTTTTCCATAACCAACTGGAGTACTAAATGTGTAAAAAATTTTTGTGACCTTATTTATTGTTTGCTTATACGTTAATAGATTCAGTGTATGAAGTATAAATTTTATAACAGAACGATATACTGAACAACGTCAACATGTTTTTCATCATCACGATAAAAAATACACGAAAATAATGGGGCAATTAGGATGAATAATACCGCAGTAGAAATTGAAAAACTTAAACAATTAAGTGAAGCAAATAGTAACAGCAATTATATCTCAATTTACACCTCTAAAAAGCAACAAAATTTATCAAATATACCGATTTTAAAGCCTTTACTGATAATTATATTAAGTGGTTGCAAAGTGATTGGTAATGAAAAAAAACTAGCCTGCAATACAGGAGATTTTATTTTTTTCACCGATGTTCAATCAATGAACATGAGAAATATACCCGCAAATACGAATTATTTTGCATTACTTATTAATTTTGAATTTTCTGATTTTAATGATACATCAATCAACATCAATACAAAGAAAACCAATGAATATACCGCAGGGAAAGCAAATTCTGCCTTTTATAAATGTGTTTCACAAATGATAGAATGCTTAGAATGGGCATCTGATGACATCATTACAAATCGTAGAAAAGAAATTATTAAACTGTTAGTCCATTCCGGTTATGAAAATTTGGCATGTTTACCCAATCGAAAAGAAACCACGCAAAAAGTAATTGAAATATTTAATAAAAAAGACAATAAAAAAATAACCATTGATGAAATTTGCAAAGAAATCTGCATGAGTAAAGCAACGTTGTATCGAAAATTGAAACTTGAAGGGGAAAATATACAAAAAATTAAGGAAAAACTCGTGATGGGACAAGCGCTTCATTTATTACAAACCTCTAATTTTTCAACAGAATATATCGCTGAAATGATAGGATATTCTTCGTCCACTCGGTTTTCACAAAGATTTAAAGCTAATTTTGGATTAACGCCAAGAGAATTAAAAAACACCAAACGAAACTAATAAACATTTCATCATTTATTCCATTAAATGGAAACCACGTTAAGAATGAATATTACTTTCGCTGGTAAACATGCTAGTTCTAGTAATTGAATAAATGGTGGAACTTTAAAGATTTTAATATCTATCTTGATAGATAGACATACAGGAATTAAGGTTGAATCAGCCTTAATTCAAAACAAAAATAATACAGCCTTTACTTATTTCGTGACGTTTACTGAAAATTTGTGAAAACTATTAGCGACAACAAGACCACTAAAATTAAATTAACGAAATAGCGCTGAATTTCATCATATGAAAACCATTAAATTTTCATACAACAGTCTTAAATGACAAACACAAGCATTAATTTATTTACTACTCAAGAAAATAACAATGCCACAACTGTTAATCTTAACCCATTATGTTTATTAGGATTTAACACTTGTAGCTGGCTAAATTTGCGGTAAATTTTAACAATAACTGATATAAAAGAAATGACATTTACATTCATTTTAGTGACAAAATCATTCATATTTATAAAATTATGAAAATATTTGGCGTAACAACCCAATATTAATGACAAACATTAAGTTAGCTCAATAAACGAAGATTGCAATTTTATTCACTGATCGGTTTAAGTAAATATGATTGATTCAAGATGATAATGACCATTATAGAAGATGAAGGCAATTAAATTGAAAAAATAATAAACCATAACCAACTCATTAAAAATCAATCGATTGGTTATGGTTTATCAGCATATAGCAAGTGACTTACGATCCCATATTAACAATTGAGCTACGGAAACGTCTTAATGCTATAAAGAAAAAGACCGATCCAATTCCAATTAACCATACATAGGATGTCCACACAACACTCAACCCTGCACCACGATATAGTATGGCTTGCCCTAATTCGACAAAATGCGTTGTTGGGGCAATCATCATAATATTTTGTACTACTTCAGGCATACTTTCCCTTGGTGTACTACCACCGGACAACATTTGCAACGGTAATAAAATTAAAATTAACAACATGGCAAATTGTGCCGTTGATTTGGCTATGGTTGCCATAAAGATCCCAAGTGACGTTGTCACAAATAAATGTAAAGCGGCCCCAATTAAAAATAACGTAATTGAGCCATTAATTGGAACATTAAGCCAGCTTTTTACCACCAATAGTAATGCCACCCAAGTTGAGATTAAGACCACTAATCCCATTGACCATACCTTAGATATCATTATTTGAAACGGTGTGACAGGCATGGAAAGCAGATGATCAATAGTGCCATGTTCACGTTCTCGCATTAATGCAGCTCCGGTTAAAATAATGGATAACGTCGTTACAATATTAATGATTTCCATTACCGAGCCAAACCAAGAGCGAGTTAAATTCGGATTAAATGAGGTATGAACTTGAATATTGACAGGTAAATCCGTTGCTTTGCTGTAACGATTAACATACTCTGTCACTTCACCCGTGATGATTTGTGTGATATAACCATTCCCTACAAAAGCTTGCCCCATTCGAGTCGCATCGATATTTAATTGAATTTCAGGACTTTGATTGTTCAACACATCACGCTGAAAATTAGGCGGAATATTTAAAGCAAAGGTATAACTATCGGTATCCATGCCTCGATCCACCTCATCCATTGAGTATAATTTTACAGGTTGATTAAACATCGGCGGATAAAAAGCCGCAACAATTTGTCTTGATAACGGTGAATCATCTTCATCAACCACCGCTATTGAGGCATGATGAAGCGAGTCAGATGTTGCTGTAGCGGCAATATAAATATCAAACGTAAAACAGTAACCTATTAACAGAAGCATGATAGGATCGCGTAATAGTCCCCATAATTCCTTAATACCTAATCGATAAATATTAATTAAGCTTTGCTTCATAACTACCCTTCCTGTTTTTTAAGAAGAAAAATACTGGCGCACAGCACAACAGGAATAGTGACTAATAATGCGAATAAAGAATTGTGTAAATCATTAAAACCCAGTGCTTTATTAAATACACCTCGTGCAATGATTAGCATATGTGTTGTTGGATAAACTTCACCGATATAACGCCCACTCCCCTCCAATGAAGCCACAGGATTGAGTAAACCCGAAAACTGAATAGCAGGTAACATAGTGCCGACACAGGTTAAAAATATCACTGCAATTTGACTACGTGTAATAGTTGACGCCAACAGCCCAAGCCCCGTTGAAATAATACAATAAGCTAAAGCAGCCAAGCATAACGTGAATAAACTGCCTTTGATTGGCACGCCAAAAATAGTAATCGCCATAAACAGCAACAGCAAAAAACTAAACATAGAAATAATAATATACGGTACCTGCTTTCCTAATAAAAATTCGGCACGAGTCACAGGGGTAACATATAAATTAATAATCGATCCCATCTCTTTTTCACGGACAACCGATAAAGCTGCCAGCATGGAAGGAATCATCAATAATAAAATAGGAATAACCGCCGGTACCATTGACGGTAAGCTTTTTACATCAGGATTATATCGATACCGCGTCTCAATATTCGCCAAACTGGTTGAATCTTTTCCTGACATTTCTTTAACTTTTTGACTTAGCCAAGCAAGATGCATACCTTGTACATAGCCTTTAATGGTTTCTGCTCGTAGTGGCATGGCACCATCTATCCAAACACCGATATCAACTGAATCACCACGTTGAATATCTCGTCCAAAATTAGGTGGAATTTCAATCGCTAACGCAATATCATTACTTCGTAAACGGGCATCCATATCGGCATAATCCGTTATAGGTGGCCTTTCAACAAAGTAACGTTTGGACCCAGACAAATTAAGCGTATAGTTTTGACTGATTTCACTTTGGTCACGATCTAGCACGGCAAAACGTAAATTTTCGACATCTAGCGTAATCCCATAACCCATAACGAGCATTAAGATTGCTGACCCCATTAATGCCAACATCGCTCGTAAAGGATCTCGCGACAGTTCAAGTGTTTCACGCCATAAACAACCAATCATCCGTGTTAAACTAAATCCTTGAAGATGATTTGCTGGTGGGATGACTGTTTGGGATTTGTCGGCGGTAACTGAAGCTTCGGTCGATTTTTGTTGTGCATCGCTATCGTCAGCACCTGCATCAACTAGATAGCGGATGAAGGCATCTTCTAAAGTCGACGCGTTTTTCGATGCAATAATATTATCGGGAGTATCACTTGCCAACACTTTCCCCGCATGCATTAAAGAAATTCTGTCACATCTTGCGGCTTCATTCATAAAATGGGTAGTAATAAAAACCGTTACTTTATCTTTACGGGATAATTCGATGATCAAACGCCAAAAGTCATCTCGAGCAATCGGATCGACGCCCGATGTCGGTTCATCTAAAATTAATATTTCTGGGTTGTGCACAACGGCGACCGATAAAGATAAACGCTGTTTAACCCCTAAAGGTAAGCTATCAGGTAGATTTTGAGCATCTTGTTCTAATCCAAACCGTTTAAGAAGTTCAGAAACACGTTCAGGTATTTTACTTTCTTCAATGCCGAATAAACGTGCATGTAGCACTAAGTTTTGCTCAACAGTCAATTCACTATACAAAGAAAAAGCTTGAGACATATAACCTAAATGCCGTCTGGTATTAATATCATTGGCATCAACAGGTTTTCCAAATAACCAAGCTTCACCGGACGAAATAGGTAATAACCCGGTTAGCATCTTCATGGTTGTTGATTTACCACAACCGTTTGACCCTAAAAAGCCAAAAATCTCGCCTTGTTTAATCGAAAAATTAACATGATCGACTGCAATAAAATCACCAAATTGCTTAGTTAGCCCTTTCGCTTCTATCGCTGTTTGTAGATTGTTATTTACATCCAAAGGTGGAATTTCAACGGCTTGATAGCCTTGTTTGGCACTTTCTGGCATCAACTGAATAAAGGCATCGTCTAAATTATCTTTTCCTGTTTGGCTTAATAATGATTTAGGTGTGCCGGTTTCTAAAATCTTACCGCCATACATTGCAACAAGCCAATCAAAGTTTTGTGCTTCATCCATATAAGCTGTTGCCACAATAACACTCATTTGTGGTCTTTGCTGCCGAATTTTATTAATTAATTGCCAAAATTGTGCTCGGGAAAGGGGATCGACCCCCGTGGTAGGTTCATCAAGAATCAGTAAATCAGGATCATGAATCAAAGCAGAACATAAACTGACTTTTTGTTTCATACCGCCAGATAGTCGCCCTGCTGGTCTTGATAAAAAGGGATACAGCCCAGTACTTTTTGTTAATTCGTCAATGCGACGTCGGCGCTCTGCGGCATCATTACCAAATAAACGAGCAAAAAATTGAAGATTTTCCTCGACAGATAATGTTGGATAAAGATTTTTACCTAATCCTTGTGGCATGTAAGCAATACGAGTACACACCGCTTTACGATGTGACTTATCTCGCATATCGCCATCTAAAACATAAACTAAACCATCTTGAATGACATGTGCACCCGCAATCAAAGACAGCAAACTTGATTTACCAACCCCATCTGGCCCAATTAATCCCACCATGCACCTTGGTGGAATAGTTAAACTAATGTTATCCAGCGCACAATTTTTTTTATAATGCAGTGAAACATCGCTAATTTTAACCACTGCATCATCAATAGATTTAGCTTCTGCTAATAAAGCTAAATCCTTATTGTCTGATTCTGACATATGCTATCTCCAATTATTTAGTTGGACATTTGGCTACATCAGATAAATCAGCTGGCCAAGAAGTATTCGGGTTTAATCTCACCCATGCTACACCTGGTAAACCCGTTTTTACTTGATTGATAAAACATTTTAATAATTCAGGATCGAGTTGTGCTTTCACTCTAAACATCAATTTTTGGCGTTCATCTTTCGTTTCAACCGTTTTAGGGGTGAACTGTGCAACACTCGAAACAAACGAAATTTTAGCTGAAATGGCTTTGTCAGGTAACGCATCTAAAATCAATCTAACTTCGTCACCAATGGCTACTTTGCCCGCTACAGTTTCGGGTAAAAAGAAGGTTAAATAAACGTCATACAAATTAACCAGATTTAGCACTTTACCACCAGAAGGCATCACTTCACCTAACTGAGCAATACGATATTGGATACGACCATCGACAGGTGCAACGAGTGTACTGTCATCAATATCGGCTTGGATTTGTCTGATATTGGCATCAGCAACATTAATGGCTGATTTAGCACTTTCCACGCCAGCTTGTGCAACTTCTATTGCGGCATCCGCTGCTGTCACTTGTGATTGAGCGGAATCTAATGCTGCTTTAGCGCTATTGAATTTAGCGGTATCATCATCAAATTGTTGAATGGATAAAGCCCCTTTTTGATAAAGGGTCGTAGTACGTTGAAGATGTTTTGAAGCGATATCTAAGTCACTTTCACGCTGAGTAACACCGGCTAAAGCCGCAATTTTATCACTCATTTTTAAAGAAACTTGTGCTTTAGCACTTGCCTCATTACTGATGGCTTGAAGGTATTGGGCTTGAGCTTCGTTCAATTTGGCTTGCAACGTATCAGTTTGCATTACAACGAGTGGTTGCCCTGCCTTAACAAAATCCCCTTCATTCACATTAATTTTTTCAATTCGACCTGCTAATTTTGCAGAAATATTGATTTCGGTTGCCTCAATACGCCCATTTCCACTAGTAAAATCCGCACTATATCCATCCGTTTTTAGTTGCTGCCATGCAATAAAAATAATAGCAAGTATAACGACGGTGATAATAATCCATTTTTTGCTTATTTGTTTCATAACTCATGCCTTGTTCAAGATAATTAATTTATAATCAAGCTTAACGAAATATTGAATCGTTATATGCTATTTAGTAATGATCAAATAATAACAAATGTTTTTTACAAATAAAATCAGCATACAAAATAAACGCAAGAAATGTTAAAAAATTGAAAATCAGTGAATCTTTATCAATTGATCACACCAAATTAATGTTTGCTGGTCATAATGAGTCACTACTAAATTAGTCATGCAGATTAAAAACGGCGTGAAACATAAGCGTTAGTCATAGGCAAATCTTACAGTAAGTGATATGCTTATCATCTTATTAATGGATTTAATTTAATTAGCAATTTAAGGTGATTTTGTATGGCACTGCCCTCTTTTTTAACGCTTTATAGTGAACTGATATCAACCCCAACAATCAGCAATGTAACCAATGAAAAACTCGATTTTTCAAACAAACCTTTAATAGACAAATTAGCAAACTGGTTTGAAGAGTTAGGCTTCAAAGTTGAAATACAGCCCGTACCGAATACTCGCGGTAAATTTAATTTATTAGCAACTTATTCAAATAATGAAAACCAGACACAAGGTGGATTACTGCTTAGCGGCCATACTGACACAGTGCCTTTTGATGAAGGACAATGGACTAAAGAACCTTTCAAATTAACGGAAGAAAACAACAAGTTATATGGATTAGGCACAGCAGACATGAAAGGTTTTTTTGCTTTTATACTTGATGCCTTACGTGATATTGATCTAACCAAACTAACTAAACCTATTTATGTTCTTGCTACCGCTGATGAAGAAACCACCATGGCTGGAGCATCATTTTTTGCTAAAAATACTCACTTACAACCCGATTGTACAATCATTGGTGAACCAACATCATTAATACCGATACGTGCGCACAAAGGCTTTATTTCCAACTCAATCAAAGTCATTGGTAAGTCTGGTCATTCAAGTGATCCAGACAAAGGAATAAATGCGATTGAAGTCATGCATTTAGCTATCGCACAATTGTTAAAACTGAAACAACAGTTTAAAGAACGGTATCATAATGACGGTTTTACTGTTCCCTATCCGACGCTTAATCTCGGGGTCATTCATGGGGGCGATGCAGCAAACCGTATTTGTGGTTGTTGCGAACTAATTATTGATATTCGTGTATTGCCAAACAACGATGTTAATTCGCTTTATCATGATCTCTGTCAGGCTTTACAACCGGTCATGGACAAATACCCTAACCGTATTTCGGTTGAATATGAAGTATCCCCAATTCCGGGTTATGAATGTAAAAAAGATCATCCTGCTTTACAGCAAGTTGAAAAATTAGTTGGTCAAACTGCGCAAACCGTAAACTACAGTACTGAAGCGCCTTATTTAAACCTAATTTCACCAACCATTGTATTAGGTCCTGGTTCAATTGAACAAGCACATCAACCTGATGAGTTTATTTCAATGGATTTTTTAAAACCGACTAAAATAGCTATCGAAAATTTGATTAAAGATTTTTGTTTATAAAAAATATCCTTTTCGCCGAAACAGTCGGCGAAAAGAATTAGATATTAAACGTTGAAAAATCACTCGCAATTTCCGTATTAGCAAATATGCTTCTTGCCTCATTAAGTAATTTATCATTATCTTTAAGGCTATATCTTGGGCTGATATGGGTCATGATAAGTTGCTTGGCATTGGCATATTTAGCAATCGTTGCTGCATGAACAGTGGTAGAATGCCCTCGTTCTAAGGCTTTTTCTTCCAAAGCATGCTCTTGAGTCGCCTCATGCACCATTAAATCAACATCTTTGGCTAGCGCAATCGAGGCTTGACATGGCACCGTGTCACCAAAAATTGCCAATTTTCGACCTTGCCTTACCGATCCTAAATAATCATTACCATGAATAACACGGCCGTCTTCTAAGGTAACGGTTTTACCGGCTTTCAAAAGTGCATAGTGTACGCCAATTTCGATATTATCTTGTTTCAATTTATCGATATCTAGACTAGCTGGTAAATCCTTTTCAATAATACGATAGCCAAAGCAAGGAACGCGATGCTGCAACAATGTTGCTTCGACTTTGAACTTTTCATCTTCGAAAACCGTACAGTCTTCTTCAAGCTCAATGATATTAAGTGGATAACTTAACCAAGAGTGACTAATTGCGATAACCGTTTCAATAAATTGCTTCACTCCTTTAGGTGCAATTAAGGTTAAAGCGGATTGATTTTGCATTAAAGAACGCGTGGTTAATACCCCTGGAAGCCCAAACAGATGATCACCATGTAAATGTGTTAAAAAAATCATTTCAAGTTTTGCAAGACTAAATTTAACTTTTTGCATTTGCATTTGAGTGGCTTCACCACAATCAAACAACCACAATTTGCCACGTTCTTGCAAAAGATCGAGCATAATACTACTCACATTACGCTCAGCTGTTGGGCAACCAGCACTGGTGCCTAAAAAAGTCAATTTCATAAAACTTAGATATTTTTACGCTCGATTGTTTGTTCACCCCAAAACAGTCTATCTGCTTTTGTTTTAGAAAAGGCAAGTGGCAATACTTCATCACTACCTTCTGACCAAATTTGTTCAGCAAGCTTTTCATCATTATGCGCTAACTCAAAAATGGCTTCTGCAATTTCTAGAGATGTTTCACGAATTTTTGCCCAAGAACGAAGGTCATGTATTTCTTTTTTGGTTTGATTCATTTTTATACCCCTTTTTTGCAAGATTAGGTGTAAAATACCCTCAATTTACATAAATTACAATAGGTGTATCACTTTATGCTAACGATAATTTCTCCTGCCAAGACCCTCGATTTTCAAAGTCCGCTTATCACAAAAACACACACATTACCTAAATTTATTAAAGATTCTGAGATACTTATTAAAGAGTGTAAAAAATTATCCGCCGACGATTTAGCTAAATTGATGTCAATTAGTCCAAAATTGGCTGAAGTAAATTATGAACGATTTCAACATTGGCATAAAGAATTTAATCTTGAAAATGCCAGACAAGCAATTCTTGCTTTTAAAGGTGATGTGTATGAAGGGCTTCATGTCGACGATTTTTCAGCAGCAGATTTAAAATTTGCTCAATCTCATTTACGGATCTTATCCGGACTTTATGGTCTACTCAACCCCCTTGACCTTATTCAACCCTATCGTTTAGAAATGGGGATACGCCTAAAAAACGGTCATAACAATAATTTATATCAATTTTGGGGAGATAAATTAACCGACCAGTTAAATAATGAGTTTCATAAAAGTGCAAATCCAACGTTGATCAATTTAGCCTCGAATGAGTATTTTAAAGCCATTAACCCAAGACAGTTAAAAGCGACGATTATCCAACCTATTTTTTTAGATGAAAGTAAAGGTGAATTCAAGGTAATTAGTTTTTATGCCAAAAAAGCACGAGGATTAATGAGCCGTTACATTATCAAAAATAACCTCAATCAACCTGATGATATTAAAAGCTTTAACCTTGAAGGCTATCAATTTGATCCAAAACAATCGACGCAGTTAGAATGGTATTTTATTCGTAAACATCAATAAATAGTAATTATCATATGGCTTTTTTTTCTACGTTAGGACAACAATTTGTCGCAACATTACCGCTATTTATTCTTATTTTATTAGGCTATGTAGCGGTTAAATTAGGTCGCTGGCAAAAAACGGTGACCGACAGTTTAACCAAATTCACCTTTTACATCGCATTTCCGATTATGCTCTTTCAAATTATGAGCCATTTTTCCGAGCATTCTGAAATCGATATGAAACTATTATTCGTCTTCTTCGGTAGCTCATTTATTGTTTTTGCTTTAGGCTGCTTAATCGCCTACAAATGTTTTCACCTAAATGGTTCTGAAAGTACGATGTTTGCTATGGGGGGAATCTATACCAATACAGTATTTGTGGGTATCCCAATCATAAAAATGCTACTAGGTGACAGTGCAATTCCAATTGTTGCGATTATTGTCATCTTTAATGCACTTATTTTATGGACGCTAGCAACCGTATCGATCGAATTTGTACAAATGGGAAAACTTTCCAGCAAAGGATTTATTAAAGCATTCAAAAATGTCTCCAAAAACCCTATAATTATAGGGATTTTTGCCGGTATTGCGGTTAATTATACGGGTATCGCATTACCTAAATTCATTCAACAATCCACAAAAATGGTCAGTGACATGACAGCACCTTTATCACTTATTGTATTAGGCATGGGGCTGGCCGAATATCAAATCAGGAACAAATTACACATTACCGCAACAATCTGTATGATAAAACTGGCAATACTACCTATTGTTACATTTGTGACAGGAAAACTGTTAGGATTACCCGTATTGGAATTACAAGTTATTGTATTATTAAGCTCAGTATCGATTGCGATTAACTGTTATATGATGGCAAGACAATTTGAGGTATTACAAGGCCCTATTGCATCAAGTTTACTCATATCAACAGCATTATCATCCATAACAACACCGTTGATATTATCCATCATGTTACAATTTGGCTTAACATAATGTTATTTAATTTATTTTGAGGTGTGGCGTTTTACTTTGTGATGAAGTATTAAAGCAAACACAATCACCGCACTTCCAATTGAAAATCGAATCCAGTCAATGGTTTGATGCCACACTACCACATTAACCAAGATGCCTGTTGGAATAACCACGTTATTCATAATCGCTAATGTCCCTGAGTCCACTTTAGTTGCGCCATAGTTCCATAAAAAATAACACAAACCAGAGGCAATCACACCAAGCCAAATAATGATACCCCACTGTAAGTTGGTTGTAGGTAATTTTGAATAATCACCAAACAATAACCAGCCAAGACTAGCAACAAGCACAGCCCCTAAATAGACCCATGCAAAAGCTTGATGTTGGGGCAATGGATAAAGTTCCATAATTCGTTTATACCCAACCTGCCCTAAAGCAAACACAACATTTGCGCCCTGAATTAATAAAAATCCAATAATAAAATCACGACTGATATGATCATAGCGAATAATAGCTGCACCAATAACGGCAATAATAGCCGTTAACAGATAACTATATCGAAGACGATGACCTTGCAATATGTCATAAATAATCGTGACATAAATAGGCGTTGATATGGTAAAAAGAAGGACTTCAGGTACTGAAATATACTGAAAGGAATTATAATAAAAAAAGTACATAATCCCCAATTGACAGGCTCCAACGCCCATTAACAAAATCATCTGTTTAAAGCGGATACCACGAAATCGAAAAAAAGGAATAAAAGTAATAAAAGCTAACAAAACACGCATCACAACAGCAAACCAAGAGTCAACTTGTCCACTGAGATAAACAGCAATAAGACTGAATGAAAATGACCAAACAATCGTGACAAAAATAAGATAAAACATAAATCACAAATAACAAATTAAATTTAAATTGCACGCATCGTACCAATTCATCATTAACTTGTAAACGATTTATTACAATAATTGGTGACAAATAACGTTTATGCTCTAAATTATTCAATCATTCTACACGACAACATTACTTAATAACCTGTATACAAATAATTAGTACCCTTCATCGAATACTGCCGTAGCAAAATCCATTCCACAAGTAAAAAGTCTAATGGAAAATAAAATTTTGAATTTTATACCCAATAATCGTAGATATATTGAACTTAATTCAGATATTAAAGGAACATAAACATGATTAAATTCAAATCATCCTGTAATGACTCAAGATGTTTCTACATTGTTGTACAAAAATTTTTCAATATAAAGATTAGTGATTAAACAAAGAAAGGTTTGTTACCCTATTCCGCTATAAAGATACAGTCCGGTGACAGTTGAAGGCAAAATTCAATCTATCCAAGAAGATTATAAATGGATGACACTATGAAATTATTAAAGATTGTAATCATAATATTACTAGTAATTAAATTTTTACCAAAATTCTTATTTGTCAGGATGATCCTACCGTTTTTATGGTGTTGAAGAAGCCTAATGGTTATTATACTTATCCTCTCCGTTATACTCATCTTGAAGCAAATTACCATAAAGGGTTACCGATTGGAATTTGGAAATTTTATAAATTAGATTACCAAGAGAAGCCAGATGGATCTGCTGATCTATCTTCTGCTAAAAAAGGCAAACTTTTGTACACAGAAACCTATAAAGACGGTGAGCTTGTCAAACGCAAATTTGTGGATAAAGAAATTGATGAATTGAATTAAAGATTGTGTAGTAAACAAACGATTATTATGCTTATCACCCTCATAAATATTAACGGTGGTAAGTTAACAATAAATAAAAAAATAAACATAACAACTTAATATTTTTAGTTGTTATACTGTTGTCAATATAGGAAAGAAACACCCTGATGCTAGAAATAATGTAGGAGTTCTTTGGGGAAAAAATCAAACGAAATATAAAGTTTTAATCAAGCTTGATTATATTACACACCCTAAAGATGCAAAAAGTATTTACGACAATATGGACTTAGTAGCATAGCAACTTGCTCAAGGGTTAGAAATCAACATTAATAAACATTTTTAAGAATAAAATGAAAAAATTACTAATAGTGTCTATTTTTTTTGTTGGCATTTTGGCATGTGTTCAACGCATTGAAGAAAAAAAGATTTCCGAAGTTACCCCGTCAAATTCAGTACGAATTAAAGAATCCAATACTCCGGAGGGTTTTCTACGGTATGAATACTATATCAATGGCAATAAAGCAGCGGATTATATAAAAACTTACTATACTAAAGGCGGTCAATTAGAATCTGTGTATTATATGTCATCATATAAACCAGACGGCATTTCTGCTCAAGGATTTTACCCAAATGGAAAACTAAAATTCATCCGCTATGTAAGAGATGAAGTTAAAAAAGGAGATGTATTATATGTTATTTATTATCCTAATGGACAAATAAATCTTATAGAAACAATAGTTACTGACTCTTTAGAATTACCCAAACTCACTACTATTTACTTTGAAAATGGCGTTAAGCAATATGAAGGGTTTATGGATATGTATAATGCTACCACAATACCTGTAGGATTATGGAAAACATACGATGAAAAAGGCGATTTAATCGAAACCACCTATTATCATCCTGATGAATTAGGCAAAGACTATAAAATCGTAACTCAATATAAGAATGGAAAAGTTGTTTCAAAGAAAATTTACAATTTTGATGATTTATATGAGACTGAGTTAAAAGAGCTTTTAACCATACCGAAATAATAAATAATTGAAAAATAGAAAATTTTGATTGAAATAAAAATGCGACTATTTACCAAATTACTTTTGAATATGGATTCAGATCTAACTATGCGACAAGTTTGGCAGAGTTTGCTGGTGTAAGCTCAGGTGTTCAAAATCATTATGATCATGAACATTGAGGATTTAATATAGATTTTATACATACTACTATTCAATTAGGAAAATCATGAAAACGATAGCTATACTTTTACTCATTAGCTTTTTGACTTCTTGTGGTTATGCGCATAAAGAGGAAAAAACAAACATAAACTATAGCAAAGTCATTGCGTTAGACCATGATCCTGTTTTAATCCAGTTAGGCAATAAAAAATTAACATTAAAAGGATTAAACCAAGAAGATTTTTCACTGGTACAAAAAGGGAAGACGCTTTTTATCATTAAAAAGCTGTATCTGGGTATAGATGATCTGCAAATTGAATTTATAGATAATAAGGATCAAGATTTTCTATTAACTGGTGAAATAGAATATGGGGTTTCTCAAGACTTAATTGATGGTATACGAACTATTGAATTTTTACCATTTTATTTTAAAGAAGACATACAGTTGCATAACAATAAAGGGAAATTTATTTTATCAACAGCGATTAAAACCACATCACAGCTAGAAGCCATTTGCCAAGAAAAATATTTTGATGAGATCCGAAAAGAGTCTTATTTGGTTCAAAAACAGTTCTATCAAAATGAAATAATTGATAACCCAGAAAAATATAAGGATTGTTGCCCTGAGTATATTGAATATGCAACACAATTTTTATCTAAAAAAGAGCGTGATTTTCACTCATTACAAAGCCTGTTTGTTGAATTTACCTATAAAAAAATAAAGTTAAACATAGGTAATGGCTATCATATCGTCTTTTATAATATCAACAATTTTGTTCCTGAATAAAAATGAGTGATTATGCGGATTGTATTAGTTTAACTAAATAACAAAATAGAGATAAAATACAAACCGCATATAATATATCATTTATCTATTTCTAACTTTCCGTATTTAATGGCAAATAAAGTTTAAGTTTGAAAGAAGATAAACAGCTAAAAAACATGGAAAATTTAAAAGATGAGTAATGCTAAAAAAAATTTATATTTACTAGTCGCAATAGTATTCATTTCATGTTCATGTAATTCAAGTTTTGCAGACGAAAATAAACACGATTTTAGTCAAACTTTATCCACTGACAATGCCTTATGTCAAAAACCGATAAAAGAATACTTTCCAAATGGAACATTAAAATTATCAGGTTGCCAAGGGATTTATAATGGAACAGGAATTCAAGTTGGATTATGGAACAAATATAATCAAAAAGGCGAATTGATCGAAACGACGTATTACCACCCCGACGAGTTTGGAAAAGACTATAAAATTATTACGCAATATGAAAAAAATAAAATCATCTCGAAAAAAATATACAACTTTGATGATTTGTACGAAGTTGAGTTAAAAGAACTTTCAACTATACCTAAATAATAATTCAATGCTTGGATATTAATCCAATCAATAGATTAATCTTAATATAAAAGCATGATAAAAAATAACAATGTAGATTGGAAATAATGAATAAAATTTTAATACTAATAACAAGCCTATTAATAACCTTCTCGTGCCAAGCACAAGATGAGATAACCAATATGACTAAGTCATGTCATGATTTAAAATTTCGAAATCTAATTTATTATCAAATGTGTTTAGATTGGCATTTAAGTGCAGACGATATTCTCGAAATTACTCAAAATAAGCACGAAGAGTACTTACCTGATGATGTTAATTTTGAACATTACTATGGTTTTACCCCTGATGGTATCTATATTAAAGCTGAATTAACCAAAAATAATAAACTTTATGATATCCTGTTAGGTTCGCAGTCATGGTTTTTACTTACCGATAAGCACACTGAACAATCACAACTATATTCTTACCGAGATCCTAAACATTCCCGATACTTTCTAGGGGACTTTGTCACCGAAGCATTAGTCGAACAACACCCTGAGTTAGAAGAACGATACAAACAACATTATCAATCAGCAATTAATACTATTTTGCAATATCAACCAACGACCTTAAAAGATTTTAATGGTCATTATAGTTCGACTTATTTAACACTTACTATTCATGATACTAAGATTAAACTTAATACGCTTGATTACGATTTACCGTTATACCTAAAAAACGACGTCAGTCTTTGCGCCTATGAAGGATTAGCAAAAGACCAAACCCAAGGCAATTTTATCTTTAACCTGTTTATTAAGGATAAAAGATATTATTTTCAATCACCTAACTTTATGGATAATAAAATGACTGAAGTTTATAAAAAAGATTAAAAATGAAGAAACATATCCTTCTTTTTCTGTTTTTTATGCTAATTATCATCGGTAGTTCAAATGGCAGTACGAAAAATACCGCCATTCAACATACTTTGCCTTTTACATCTGATGGTTTAAAAAGTTATTATTCTTATGACGAAAATACGGGGACTTATAAAATAAATGCTCAATTTTTGGAAAAAAAAGAATTTACCCAATCAGAAAAAAATATTAAGCCTAAAAATTTTCAGGATTATTATTCAACATCAAAATATTATTACCCAGTGTTAGATGTTTCAATTGGTTTACAAAGAGTGACAGGAATTATATACGAAGGATGGGTAGAGTCAGAATATCCCTGCTTATTTTTTCAAATAAACAGTTATGATCATGCAGGAAATAGGATTGATGCTTTATTAATAGACCATAGATTCACATTTGAAGTCACCTATTGGAATGATTTTGCTATTGATAAAAATGGAAATATATTCATTCAAGAATATTCTAAAAATAAGGTTACAATTGATGATAACGGAAATATTATCAAACACCCCACAATACCTAAAATAGAGTCACATTTATTAAAATTTAAAATCAATAAAAATGGCAATTTTGAATTAATCCATTAAAAGAATAGGAAAATGAAGATGAAAAAAATACTGGTTTTATTGCTAACTGTTTTTTTAATATATCCGTTTCTGAAGCTCAGATAAAAGAATTTTTATTTCAACAAACGGTCAATGAAGTTATTAATGCTTATAACCAAAAAGATAATGCAAGGTTCAATCAATTATCCAAAGTCCAAACATTAGAACCCATTACCCGCAAAGTGATTTTGGTTTCTGACTTAAAACCTGAAAAAGATAAAATATTTTAGGGTAAAACTTTTATTTTTTACCTATCTTGGATTGAAGGCAAATGGTATTTAACGATGATTGATTTTGCGCTTACTGATTGCAGTTCTTAATAATGGGTGTTATTTTGACATTCATTTTCATCCCTTCTTGATGGAGATTGGAAAGATGATAAAATTTTTACGCAATTTGAAGAATTAAATCATCTTTTAGAAAAAAGACCATTTTGATGATTTGTATGAAATCGAGTTAAAAATACTTGCAGATATACCTAAGTTATCCTCAATTAATCAACACGACAAAACACTTAATCCCCGCCTCTTAACGAGGGGGTTACATGATGGCATTTTTTATTCCTTCTATCCTGATTGTTTTGCTTTCCGTTTTTTAAACTAACGTCAGGATTATTCGACCGGATACACGGTTTTTGTTAGTTCATACTCTTGTTCTATCTGGGCTAGCTCTTCTTTTGAGCCCGCTTTCGATGCCTTGTCCAATCCTTCAATTTGTCTCGTGGTGATTTTTAGCCTCGGTTTTACTTGCATAAAGGTTTCGGCATCACGTGGGTAATAATTAAGGTATTGTAAACCTATTTGGTCTAAAGGTTCGTTCGTTCTAAACTCCATAAAGTGGCTTATCCAATCCCAATCGCCAGCAAAACAATCTGTTTCTCGAATATAAATATATTCTATGACTTCGTAACTACCAGGTTTGCAAGCTACTCCGTATAAAGAATTGTGTTCTATTGTTCCGCCCGAAGCAAAAGCCCCCGTAGATCGTTGCAATACACCATGAAAGTTTTCCCAATCATAAACCTTAATTTCAAATTTATTTAAGTCATTAAATGAACATAGTGGCTTCCAAAATCTAAACATCCATTTTGTTGCCACCGCCTCGTAAAGGTAAACTTTACCTGTTTTACGATTAAAACGAATTGGATTACTTACAGGGGAATAATGACCAAAAAGAAGAGTAAAGAGAGTGAAATAAAGTACCAGACCTAATCCAATAGATGCAACAAAAGCCACTGTAGCCGCAGCTAATACATCCAATGAATAAAAAAACATCCAAATAAGCAAAATTTCTGCACTACCAAATAAAAAAAATCCAAAATAGGGTCCGATAATTTTTCGTTTACGATAGATTTCAAGGTAATTATCTGTCGCACATGCAATATAATTTGTAGAGCCGAGTATCCCTCCTCCACTGGTTTTACTTAAATCTTGATTCCAACAACCAATTGGTGGTTTGTAACGTGATGGCATTTTTTACTCCTTCTATCCTGATTGTTTTGCTTTCCGTTTTTTAAACTAACGTCAGGATTATTCGACCGGATATACGGTTTTGTTAGTTCATACTCTTGTTCTATCTGGGCTAGCTCTTCTTTTGAGCCTGCTTTCGATGCCTTATCTAACCCTTCAATTTGTCTCGAGGTGATTTTTAGCCTCGGTTTTACTTGCATAAATGTTTCGGCATCACGTGGATGGTAATCAATGTATTCTAAGCCTGCTTGGTCTAACGGTTTATCTGTATTCCATTCCATAAAATGACAAATCCAATCCCAATCCATCGTAAAACAATCCGTTTCACGGATATAAATATATTCAATCACTTTATAACTATTGGGCTCACAAGCAACCCCAACTAAAGCATAACGTTCAAAGCTACCGCCTTGCGGATTAACCACTGTCGAACCTAGTAATACGGCATTAAAGTTTTTCCAATCATAAACTTTTATATGAAATTTATTTAAATCTTTAAAAGCTTTTAGCGGTGGCCATAGCTTCGTCAACATCCGTTCCATTACTACCGCTTCGTAAAGGTAAACTTTGCCTGTTTTACGATTAAAGCGAATAGGACTACTAGCCGGAGCAAATTGATAAAAAAGAAAAGTGAAAAAATTCACATAAAGTATCAGACCTCCCACTATAGATACAAAAAAAAATAATACCGCCATAAACCAATAAATCTCTATTTGAGATAAAAAATCGAAAAACATAAAAATTAACAAAGGCTCAATACTTGCAAATAAAAAAAATGTGAAATAAGGTACTATAATCTTTCGTTTACGATAGATTTCAAGATAATTATCCGTTGCACATGCAATATAACTAGCATAGTGTTTAGTGCCTGGTCCTGCCCCTTTAGATAAATCACTTTTCCATTTGGGCAGTGGTGGTTTGTAACATGATGGCATTTTTTGCTCCTGCTATCCTGATTGTTTTGCTTTCCGTTTTTTAAACTAACGTCAGGATTATTCGACCGGATACACGGTTTTTGTTAGTTCATACTCTTGTTCTATTTGAGCTAGCTCTTCTTTTGAGCCCGCTTTCGATGCCTTGTCCAATCCTTCAATTTGTCTCGTGGTGATTTTTAGCCTCGGTTTTACTTGCATAAATGTTTCGGCATCACGTGGGTAATAATTAAGGTATTTTAAACCTATTTGGTCTAAAGGATCGTTCGTTCTAAACTCCATAAAGTGGCTTATCCAATCCCAATCACCAGCAAAACAATCTGTTTCTCGAATATAAATATATTCTATGACTTCGTAACTACCAGGTTTGCAAGCTACTCCGTATAAAGAATTGTGTTCTATTGTTCCGCCCGAAGCAAAAGCCCCCGTAGTTCGTTGCAATACACCATGAAAGTTTTCCCAATCATAAACCTTAATTTCAAATTTATTTAAATCATTAAATGAATATATTGGCTTACAAAATCTAAATTTCCATTTAGTTGCCACCGCTTCGTAAAGGTAAACTTTACCTGTTTTGCGATTAAAGCGAATAGGACTACTTGCTGGGGCAAATTGATAAAAAAGAAAAGTGAAAAAAATTACATAAAGTAACAGACCTACTACTATAGATGTAACAAACGACATTATAATCACCCATAAATCAATACTATTTTGATTTAATAAATAAAAAAATAACCAAATGAGTAAAATTTCTATACTTCCAAATAAAAATAATGTGAAATAAGGCACTATAATTTTTCGTTTACGAAATATTTCAAGGTAATTATCTGTCGCACATGCAATATAATTTGTAGAGCCAAGTATCCCGCCTCCACTGGTTTTACTTAAATCTTGATTCCAACAAACAAGTTGCGGTTTGTAACGTGATGGCATTTTTGCTCCTGCTATCCTGATTGTTTTGCTTTCCGTTTTTTAAGTTAATGTTAGGATTATTCGACCGGATACACGGTTTTTGTTAGTTCATACTCTTGTTCTGTTTGGGCTAGCTCTTCTTTTGAGCCCGCTTTTGATGCCTTGTCTAACCCTTCAATTTGTCTCGTGGTGATTTTTAGCCTCGGTTTTACTTGCATAAAGGTTTCGGCATCACGTGGATGGTAATCAACGTATTCTAAACCTTCTTGGTCTATGGGGTTATCGATGTCCGATTCCATAAAATGACAGATCCAATGCCAATCCATCGTAAAACAATCCGTTTCACGGATATAAATATATTCAATCACTTTATAACTATTAGGCTCACAAGCAACCCCAACTAAAGCATAACGTTCAAAGCTACCACCTTGCGGGTTAACCACTGTCGAACCTAGTAATACGGCATTAAAATTTTTCCAATCGTAAACTTTTATATGAAATTTATTTAAATCTTTAAAAGCCTTTAGCGGTGGCCATAGCTTCGTCGACATCCGTTCCATTACTACCGCTTCGTAAAGATAAACCTTGCCTGTTTTACGATTAAAGCGAATAGGACTACTTGCTGGGGCAAATTGATAAAAAAGAAAAGTGAAAAAATTCACGTAAAGTACGAGACCTAATCCTATTGATGCAACAAAAGCCACTATAGCTGCAGCTAATACATCCAATGAATAAAAAAACATCCAAATAAGCAAAATCTCTGCACTTCCAAATAAAAAAAATGTGAAATAAGGCACTAAAATTTTTCGTTTACGATAGATTTCAAGATAATTATCCGTTGCACATGCAATATAACTAGCATAGTGTTTAGTGCCTGGTCCGCCCCCTTTAGATAAATCGCTTTTCCATTTGGGCAGTGGTGGTTTATAACATGATGGCATTTTTTGCTCCTGCTATCCTGATTGGTTTGCTTTCCGTTTTTTAAGCTAATGTTAGGATTATTCGACCGGATACACGGTTTTTGTTAGTTCATACTCTTGTTCTATTTGGGCTAGCTCTTCTTTTGAGCCCGCTTTCGATGCCTTGTCCAATCCTTCAATTTGTCTCGAGGTGATTTTTAGCCTCGGTTTTACTTGCATAAAGGTTTCGGCATCACGTGGGTAATAATTAAGGTATTGTAAACCTATTTGGTCTAAAGGTTCGTTCGTTCTAAACTCCATAAAGTGGCTTATCCAATCCCAATCGCCAGCAAAACAATCTGTTTCTCGAATATAAATATATTCTATGACTTCGTAACTACCAGGTTTGCAAGCTACTCCGTATAAAGAATTGTGTTCTATTGTTCCGCCCGAAGCAAAAGCCCCCGTAGATCGTTGCAATACACCATGAAAGTTTTCCCAATCATAAACCTTAATCTCAAATTTATTTAAATCATTGAATGAACATAGCGGCTTCCAAAATCTAAACATCCATTTTGTTGCCACCGCTTCGTAAAGGTAAACCTTACCTGTTTTGCGATTAAAACGAATTGGATTACTTACGGGTGCAAATTGACCAAAAAGAAGATTGAAAAGAATGAAATAAAGAAATAGACCTAATCCAATAGATGTGAGAAACAACGTTATAATCACGAAAAAATCAATTCTATTTTGATTTAAACTAAAAAAAAAGGCGAAAATAATAGCAACTTCTATACTTCCAAATAAAAAAAATCCAAAATAGGGTCCGATAATTTTTCGTTTACGAAATATTTCAAGGTAATTATCTGTCGCACATGCAATATAATTTGTAGATCCGAGTATCCCTCTTCCACTGGTTTTACTTAAATCCTCATTCCAACAAACAAGTTGCGGTTTGTAACGTGATGGCATTTTTGCTCCTGCTATCCTGATTGTTTTGCTTTCCGTTTTTTAAGCTAATGTTAGGATTATTCGACCGGATATACGGTTTTTGTTAGTTCATACTCTTGTTCTATCTGGGCTAGCTCTTCTTTTGAGCCCGCTTTCGATGCTTTGTCTAACCCTTCAATTTGTCTCGAGGTGATTTTTAGCTTCGGTTTTACTTGCATAAAGGTTTCGGCATCACGTGGATGGTAATCAATGTATTCTAAGCCTGCTTGGTCTAACGGTTTATCGGTGTCCCATCCCATAAAATGACAAATCCAATCCCAATCCTCTGTAAAATAATCCGTTTTTCGAATATAAATATATTCAATGACTTTATAGCTATTGGGCTCACAAGCAACCCCGACTAAAATGGATTCTTCAAAGCTACCGCCTTGCGCATTGACTACTGTATAACGCTGCAATACAGCATGAAAATTTTTCCAATCATAAACTTTTATATGAAATTTATTTAGATCTTTAAAAGTTCTTAGCAATGGCCATATCTTCTTCGACATCCGTTCCATTACTACCGCTTCGTAAAGATAAACTTTGCCTGTTTTACGATTAAAGCGAATAGGACTACTAGCCGGAGCAAATTGATAAAAAAGAAAAGTGAAAAAGTTCACATAAAGTACCAGACCTAACCCAATAGTTGCAAAAAAATATATTATTGCCATGAACCAATAAAGTTTTAATTCAGTTAAAAAATAAAAAAATAACGATATAAGCAAAATTTCTGCACTTCCAAATAAAAAAAATGTGAAATAAGGCACTATAATTTTTCGTTTACGATAGATTTCAAGATAATTATCCGTTGCACATGCAATATAACTAGCATAGTGTTTAGTGCCTGGTCCTCCCCCTTTAGATAAATCGCTTTTCCATTTGGGCAGTGGTGGTTTGTAACGTGATGGCATCATTTACTCCTAACGTTATTTTTCAATTAAAAAACTTTTGCCTTCAAATTCATGATATTGATGAACCGGGGCAGGTTGTTCAATTTTATCATCATTGATAATTTTGGGTTTTTGATACATAAGTTCAACGGCAAACAATAAATCTTGAATGGCAGACAGATCAATTTCAGCCAATTTAAAATTAATAACCAGATTGGTGATTGTGCCTTCCATTACTTTCAGTGTTTTATCGCTGTTATCAATGTCTACTTCCTCCGACTGGTACTTATAAAATCGTCCTTTTGATGGTGTAATGCTAACAGTCGGTTTACGATTGACCGAAAGCGGGTCAAAAGTATATTCAACTAATTTACTTTCAAGCTCGTATGTTTCAGGATTATGAGTCAGTTCCAATATAACTTTCTTTTTTGAGTCAATTTTATCATTTATAGTGACAATAAATTGTAGTTCATCATTCTGCTTATCAAAGTTATGAATAGTCATACTAAGATAGAGTGATTTATACTCAAAACCGCCGATTAATGATACATCCTTACGGGACTCAGATTCTTTTAATTTCAGCTGGGGTGACATGCCCGAGGTTAAAAACGCAAAATCATTTAATGCTTTTTTTAATCCATCCTTGGTCAATGGGTATCGACACTGATCAACCCCAAACCCACAACGCGCAAACCAACGCTCTAACTTGGTTCGTTCAAAAAAAGAGGCAATATAGATAATAATGATACCGGCAACAGCGACAGCAATACCAATTCCTGTAACCATTAATGACGGAAGGGCTAGCTCAATCCAGCCTAAAGAGAATGCTGCACCAATTCCTATAGTTATTCCTCCAAGTATTCTTAAACCTCCAGCTGCTATTTCTCCTTCTCTTAACATTAAATTAAACCCTTTAAATATTTCCATCGCACCATCAACTATTGTTAATAGAGCAAGCCCTTTACCGGCAATATTGAGCAAATTATTGGTGATATTGAAAAAGTTTTTTATGCCGTTAGCTCTTTGCAAACTTTGTGTGATGAGTCGACTTTCGCCGTGCGGAAAACGGGTTAAAAAATTGCTGACCCTTAATGCCGTTTTAGCGGTTGCCATTCTGATAATATGCCCCACCACTTCGGTCGTCATGCCACACAGCGCAATGTGACCCGAACAGAAATCATAAAAAAGAAAAGCACGTGCTATTGGGTCGGTTTCGGATTCGAGCAGTTTTCGGTTCTCTTCTAATCCTTTCAGGGTGAACCCCAACATCACCACATTTAAAAAGCATTTGGCTAAACCATTCACTATAATTTTTTGATTTTCTGTTGGAACATGGTTCAGTTTTTTATTTTCCATTTCTTTTAATAGCGATGCTTGTAATTCATCCCCATTTGCCATTACCGCAATGTCAATATCCTGAGGAACGCGCGCGACAAATCGTCGAAATTTTTGGATAGGTAAAATATCTTCGTTTGCCAGCTTTTTAAAATCATCCAGTAAATTTTGCGGTACCCGTGCATTTTCTGTCACCATGCTCACGTCAAGCGTCACGGTTTTTTGTTTTAACACATCGTATTCAGCCCGGGTAAAACCTCGGGATTTGCCATTCAAATCCATAATATAAAATTTTGAATCGGCTTTATTAAAATAAAGGTTATCGCCCGTTGCTGTTTTTAAGTTAGTTTTAAAATTAACCCCGCCAGTGACCGATATTTTGCCAATACTTTCAAAAACTTCGGCAATATGGGGCATGCGGATTTTTAACTTAACTTCGGTTACTTTTCCATCGGCTATTTTTGCCGCCAACTGTTTTAAACGACCGCTTATCAGTGTTTCGTTCAGCAATACATTGCTATTGCGGTATTCGGTAGCAATACCTGAAGTGACATCCGTTGACAACGATAAAATATGATTACGAATAACATGCGCTAATAAGATATCCCCGTCGCTGGCATCGATATCTGCCCCAAAAATGTTATTCATACTGTCAGCTAGCACTTTATCAAGATCACCACCGGATGATTCCGTACTGATTGAAGTGGATGAAGAATTATTATTTTCAGACGTGTCACTGTCGTTTTGACCAAATAAATCCTTATCGTCACCCGCCAGAACTTGATAGTAGTAGCTGTCCGGATCGGAACAGAGTTCATCTTGTAAGGCTTTTACATCATCAGTCGGGGGGATATGACTGGATAACATTGTATGTGCATCATCCAGATAAAATTTATGAAAAGGTTTGAGTTGGTAGTTGAATTCAACTTCCCAAAAACGGGTTTTGTTCCGCTCAGATATCACTACTTTTGACAGTTTTGAATTCATCCCTTCTCGACCAAATAACCAGCGTGCATAATTGGCATAGTCCCGCGAATATTTTTGGATAGTTTGGTTAACACTGTCAGTACTGTTTTTCCAGCTGCTGCGAAAACGTTCAAGCGCTTTCATGTCAAGCTGGGCTTTTAATTTTTTCCAGTGCTCCTGAAAATTGAGCTCTGCCGATTTTTCTTGCGGTATAAATTCGCATGGAGCGAGTATAGAATTAGTACAAATATCAATTTCACTGCGTGTTAAATTTGTCGATTGGCCCCCTCCGGCAAGATTTATAATAGTTTCTCTAATATAACCGGATGATCTTTCCTTAAAAAATTGTTCTAATGATTTTTCATAACCGTCGATTGTTTGTTGTATTGTAAATTTATACTGACATTCTTCATCATATATTTGACTATAAATAAAGGGAACCCCAGTCTTTTTGTTGAGTTTTCCATTTAATCCTTTTTCACCGGTATAATTATTTTTTACTTCTCGCTGGTAATTAAGTTCTTCAACAATGCCAAAATTATCCTCGACCAAAACTACCGGTACTTGGCAATTGTATTTTTCTTCCATATTGCTGGCAAAAATAAAATAATCCCAGTTCGATTCTTTACGGCTTTCAAAATGATGAATTGTGTAAAATCCGGTTGTTCTGAGATCCTCGAAAACCAGTTCCGGTTGTAACGGAAACGGCGATGTTGAAAAGTCAGCATTATCGTTCCCCGACTTGTTATAACCCTCTGCCATCATAAATAAATCTTTCGCCCGTATTTGATCGGGTGATATTGTCTGAATGGCTTCTTCACTAAGATCAACATACGTAAAACGATCCAGAGCCGCTTCACCGCTAAGGTATTTTTCTCTTATCTTTTCTGTCCAGGGGTACTTACTGTAGGCTATCCAGGCTTTTTGGTATAAATTGGTATCGATATTGATAAATGATGCCGGTACATGGTGATTTGATTTGATACACGAAGCTGACATGGGCTCACATTTGTTAATGACCATGTTTTCCAGTGGTCTTTGTCTGAACGCGCCTTCTGGCGTCACTTCATATCCGAGAAACTCTTTATTACCTTCCTTGCTTTCAACCAAAACATAAATATAGCCTTGTCTTACATTTCGTAAGGTATATTCATGCTCCTTAAGCAGGTTTTTGGGTTGCTTTGCAACGTCTTCCGGCACTTTATTTGACCAGGGCACATTCCATGCTTTTTTACGGATGACTGACTTTCTCAGTAAGT
>NZ_JAFNNV010000006.1:0-114775 GCF_026536705.1 Gilliamella sp. B3817
AACTCAGAAGTGAAACGCCGTAGTGCCGATGGTAGTGTGGGTATTACCCATGTGAGAGTAGGGTGCCGCCAGACTTTTAAATAAGAGCGAGAGCCCAGCAGAGATGCTGGGCTTTTTTGCTATCTATGATATAAGAAATTAAAATCAACGTAATTGAAGAGCAGAGAGGGATATAGTCTGGAAATGAGCTCATTAATCGCTTTTAATAAACCATTTGAAGCGGTATCTCATGAATAATATCAAACAGCAGGGATCTACCTAATGCTTATTACAAATATTAATAAGTTTGTTTGATGTTAATAACATGTCTATTATCGAGATTAAGCCGTCGATTACAAAATTCCATTAAATATCTATTGTTATATCAGTGTAATGTCGTAGTTCAATTTTCATTGAATGAAAAATATTAAACAGTAGGTTTGACCTACCCAATGATTGATAAACTTGTTTGATGCTAATAACATATCTGTTATTTAGACTAGATTTTTGATTATAAAATTCCATTAAAGATTAAATGGTTAACACTTAACTGGCGAATAGCCAAGCCAAGTGCTCTCTATAATAACAATGAGTCAAATTTATGCTCTTTATTGGAAAAATATTGAATCGAAGTTAATGTCTGTAGATTAAATATTTAAAAAAAAGCGTTAGCTAGAGTATCTCTATTATTAACTAACTATTTATGGGAAAGTGATCTTTTATTAGCTTATGCTTTGATAACATTTTGTAAGCAATTGAAAGAGCTTAAAGTTTGGAGAGTTTGATTGGACAGACAAAAGAGAAAGCAATACTCCTATTAAGGAATATTGCTTGTTTGTTAATATTAACCTAAAAGTAAGGCATCGTCGGTAACTTTTTCACCGCGTGTTTTTTCAAACATAGCTAATAAGTCATTTACCGTCATCTTATCACGTTGTTTACCAGAAACATCAAGTACGACTTGTCCCTGATGAAGCATTACGGTCCTGTTTCCGTATTCTAGAGCTTGTTTCATTGAATGTGTTACCATCATGGTCGTTAAGTGGTTTTTGCCCACTATTTCATTAGTTAGATCTAGAACGAATTGAGCTGTTTTAGGATCAAGTGCAGCGGTGTGTTCATCGAGTAACAAAATTTTAGATGGCTGTAAGGTCGACATCAATAAACTTATTGCTTGTCTTTGTCCTCCTGAAAGTAACCCCATCATATCGGATAAACGATTTTCGAGACCTAAATTTAAAGTCGCAAGCTTTTCCTTAAATATGGACTGAATTTTGCGATTAAGTGCAGGGCGTAATGTAAAACAACGTCCACGATTATAAGCAATAGCAAGATTTTCTTCGATGGTTAAATTTTCACAGGTTCCCACCATCGGATCTTGAAACACTCTGGCAACCATTCCTGCTCTTTTCCAGGCAGGAACACGCGTTACATCTTTGCCATTGATGATGACATGCCCTGAGTCACTAAGTAAATCTCCGCTAATAATATTAAGTAACGAACTTTTACCCGCACCATTACTACCAATAATCGTAACAAACTCACCTTCTTTTATATTTAAATTTAAGCCACGTAATACGTGATTTTCAATAGGTGTACCTTGGTTAAAGGTTAATTGCAATTGTTCAACGTTAAGCATGTTTATTTCCTCTTTTTTTCGAGTATTTTTTTAATTGCTTAGGTAGTACAAGAGCAAGTACAACCAATATTGCGGTAATAAGATTTAAGTCTTCTGTGCCTACACCTATTTTGTGCAAAAACTCATTACTAAGTGCTACAGCTATAAATAAACGATAAAGAATAGCGCCTAGAATAACTGCCAGCATAATTGCCCATATACGTTTTGTTGGGAAGATACTTTCACCAATGATAATAGAAGCAAGACCAATGACGATTGTCCCCACACCGATAGTAATATCAGCACTGCCCTGAGTTTGCACAAATAATGAACCGCCTAATGCGATTAAGCCATTGGAAATAGCCATACCTAAAATGGTGATGCTGCCCGTTGGGACACCTTGAGATCTAGCCATTCTTTGGTTTGTACCGGTAGCTCTCAATGCCAATCCCATTTGGGTGTTTAAAAATAAATGTAGCAATAACCAAACCACAACAACAAAGCCAAAAACCATAACGGATTGAATAATATATTGGTTACTGTAGTCTTCTGAAATAAAGGGTGAAAAAATAGTTTTCGCATCCAATAACGCAAGATTCGGTGATCCTGAATATTCAGTTGTTTCGTGAGTAATATAACGTCCAAGACCTAATATCCTTAAATTGATTGAATACAAACCTATCATGACAATAATACTGGATAATAATTGCAAAATATTGAGCTTAACATAAAGCAATCCAGTCAAACTACCGGCGATACACCCCGCAAACATACCTAAAAGTGTGGCAATCCAAGGGTCAATACCAATATAAATACATAAACCACATACTGCGCCACCTAACGGGAAGCTGGCATCGGCTGTTAGATCTGGAAAATCGAGTAAACGGAAAGATATAAAAACACCTAAGCTCACAATGGCATAAATAAGTCCAATTCCCAGCGAGCCTATTAAAAATTCAAAAGACATGAAAAAAACCTATTAAAATTAACCGCTAATATTAGCGGTATCGTGATAAAATTAAAAAACTATTCAACAATCTTCGTTGCTGATTTCAATACATCTTCAGATAATACGACGCCTTGTCGCTCAGCTGCTTTTTTATTGATTGTTAACTGTGTAATGTTACCTATTTGTGGCCGAATATCGCCAGGTTTTTCACCATTAAGAATGCGGATAACGATTTTACCAGCTTGGCGTCCTAAGTCATAATAACTCATTCCCAAGGCCGCGATGGCTCCGCGTTCGGCTGAGTCAGGATCGGAGGCTAACAAAGGTATTTTACTTTCATTAGCGACTTTTGCTAAAGACTCGTAAGCCGAAACGACATTGTTATCGGTAGTGGTATAAATCAGATCAACTTTACCTTTTAAACTTCTTGCTGCTGTAGAAATATCTGAAGTACGTTGAGCAGGAGCTGCGATAATTTGCATACCACGTTTTTCTAGTGCTGATTGTAATTGTTTAAGTACAATAGTTGAATTGACTTCGCTAGGACTATAGACATAACCAATGTTTTTCGCATCTGGTTTGATTTTTAACATCATATCTATTTGCGCATCTAACGGTAGTGCATCAGAAACACCGGTTACATTGGTTTTTGACGCTTCCCAACTAGGGGTTAATCTTGCGGCAACGGGATCTGTTACAGCCGTGAAAATGATTGGAATACGTTTAGTCGTCGCTAATAAAGCTTGTGAGCTAGGTGTTGCAATTCCGACAATCACATCGGGTTTATTAGCAGCAAATTGTTTAGCGATTTGAACAGCATTAGCACTACTGCCTTGAGCGCTGGCATACTGTAATTTTAAGTTTTCACCGTTGATATAACCATTATCTTTTAATTCATCTTCCACCCCTCTTCGAACATTATCTAATGCAGGATGTTCAACAATGGCTGTAATAGCAACATACTTTTGTTCCTTTGCTGTATCAGCAAACGATGAAAAAGTAAGGGTTGATAAACAGAGTAGCATAATAAGTTTACAAATACGATTACGCATATAGGTACCTTTGTAATAATTTTTTTACAACTTAGATAAATATGTGTTTACTATAAATCATATTTAAATAATTTTCTAGGAATATCACTTTATTTAGCTGTAAATTTTTAATTACAATCTGTTATAACTAGTGATTGTAAAGCACTTTTAATCGACAAAAATTGGGTGTATTTTGCTTCTTTTATAGATAAAAAAACGAAAATAATCATTCGTTCGAGAGTAAGCGAGTTCTGTTGATAATAGGGGTATGCTCTGCTGATTGATTCAGCAAAGCATAAATGGGATTATGTTATTCACCAATGACTTTATAAGCGGACTGAATAACTTCAGGCGATAATGTTGCGCCTTGTTTTTTCGCGGCTTCAATATTGATAACCAGCCGTAATGCTTGTCCAATTTCTGGCGCAATACTGCCGGGTTTTTCTCCATTCAAAATGCGAACAACAAGTTTGCCTGATTGACGACCAACATCATAATAACTCATACCATAAGCCGCAACGGCGCCTCTTTCAATTGCATCAGGAAAAGATGCTAATAAAGGAATTTTGTTTTCATTAGCAAATTTCACTAATGATTCATAAGCAGATACAACATTGTTATCGGTTGTCGTATAAATCAAGTCAACTTTGCCTTTTAATGAATTTGCCGCAGTTGAAATATCCGCAGTTCGTTGTGCGGGCACTGCAACCAATGAAATATTTTGTTCTGCAAGTTGTGCTTTCAAATTTTTCATTACCACAGTGGAATTGATTTCACTTGGACTGTAGATGTATCCTACCGATTTTACATTCGGGACAATTTTTTTCATAAAGTCGATTTGAGGCCCAATCTCTTGAAAATCAGATACACCCGTAATATTGGTATTGGTTGGTTCCCAATTTTTAACTAGCTTTGCGGCAATGGGATCGGTAATTCCTGCAAATACGAGTGGGATTTGTTTAGTTACTGCGGCTGTTGCTTGTGCACTTGGAGTTGCAATAGCGACGATAACATCGGGTTTATCGGCAATAAATTGTCTGGCAATTTGTGCTGCAGTCGCGCTACTGCCTTGGGCGCTTTTGTACTTAACCGTTAAATTTTCATTTAATAGATAACCACTGCTTGTTAATTCATCTTTTACACCATCTCGGATTTGATCTAGTGATGGATGTTCAACAATTGCTGTTATAGCAACACTTTTTACCGTATTGGCTATACACACAAAAGGGGTAATTAACATCAAACAACTGAATAAAAAAAAGCGTTTCATAAAAATAAACTCGCAAACTAGTACAATAGTATTATTCTAAACTGATTCAACCAAAATGTTAAGGTGTAATTGGACTTTTTTGTCATTCTTATTTTTTAAAAGGATGAGGCATCATCTGATTAATATAAAAATACGCTAAAATTTCAAACAAATTAAGAATATAATAATCAGATTATTGGTTTTTTATCCTGCTTTTCATGAAAAAAAGCTAAAAATAGCTGCTAATATTGTTCAGTTACCTATTCAAGGTTAATTCTAAATTTATTCGAAGCTAAATTCTTATTGTGCAAATACAAAGGGATTGATACCACTTTTTGCAAAACCTTCTTCTTCGGTTTTGATATCAAGTATTAAAGAGGCAATATCATCAGCAATAACTTCAATATGCGGATCTTTATCCTGATCAAAGATTTTTAAATAGCAGTGGCAAGCATCACAACATTCTGTTTTAGTCGCTGACAATTCACTATCTAGCGAAAAATATTCAATATTTTTCATATTATCACAGCTGGTACATTTTACTCTTGGCACATACCATTCACTCTCACATAAACTACAATGTAAATAACGCAGTCCATTATGACCACCCAGTTGAATGACGCTGGCAACCGGCATGCTATTACAAACGGGACATAGCCAATTTTTATCACTATTTTCGGATACTGCTTTACCTTTTATTTGGCTAGCTAGCTGGCTATAGTAAACAGAGAGTGCAGACCAAATAAATACGGCTTCATTACCATCAACTGCGTGGAATTCGCCTTTGAGTAAATGCAAAGCTTTATTTTGTAATTGCTCAATACTGTTTTTATTCAGTTGTTCAATCACGATTGAAATCTGATCGGTTAAATTTGATGATGATTTTAATAACGCCTTTAAATAATCCTGCCAAGAGTAGGGTAATGAAAAGTTTTCTATACTCAGTGGCGGTAAATCATTATTTAATGGCTCGAATAGCTCTTTATTTAGTGGTTTTTGGCTAACTAAGTCTGCTTGCGTTTGCGCTAATTGAGCACAAAAACAGAGATAATCACTAAATGGACTATTTTTTTCTAATTCTTTTAGCCTGTTAGCTCGATGCAAATAGAGCGTTGTTGGTGAAGGATAAAAAAGTAAGGGAATTTGTCTGATAACGGAATTGATATTTTGTTCTTCAAGCTGGACTTGTGGGATGATTTTTATACTCATTATTGGTTACCATTCATGATTATTTTATCCATAATCGATTTCGTGATTGAGATAATTCCGCTGATAAATATCAGCGGATAAAATAGATATATTTTAGAAACAACTATAAAGCTGTTTTTTGTTCGACTTTTGTTGTTTGCTTCATGTCTACAGGTTTATCTGCTTCCAGTTCCTGTTGATAGATTTTTTGCATTTCTTCTTCATACCATGAAGAGTGGTTTTTTCGAGCCCAAGCTCGAGATACATACCCTGTAATCATCCCTTTAATTGAACCTTTAACCCAGATAGCCATATAAGCATGACCAATGGCGAGCAAGATTAAGCAAATAGCTGCAAACGAGTGGAAAAAGATTGCAATACGAACAATTTCAATTGAAAAATAATCTGAAACATATCTTCGCCACATAATCATACCGGTTACGAATAACACAGTGATTAAACTCATGATACACCAAAATAAAAATTTCTGACCAACATTATATTTGCCAATGGGTATACCTTCTTCTTTGCCCATGATGACGTGTTTAAAATTCTTGATCCATAACAGATCATTTTTATTAGGGATATTATGATGAGCAAGCTTTACAAACATGAACATCAGCAGTATAAAGACGATGCATCCAATTAGGGGATGTAACGCTCTAACCAGTTGAGGGGTTCCAAGAAAAAGCCCAAATAGTTTAATGGACGGAAAAAATAACGATAAACCAGATAATGCCGTTAAGATGAAAAGACACACCATACACCAATGGCAAAAACGTACAATAAGTGGTGTTCTAAGAATCATTCCTTTTTTATTCATGATGTTCCTCCTTTTGTGGTATGTCGGCACTATTTTTACGACCAAAAATAGGTAATCCTAATCGTTTTCTTGCTTGTTTATCCGCTTGTTTTTCCTGTTCGATATCTTCTTCGTCTACTTCAATTGCACCGACGCCCATGTAATGGAAAAGTAATCCTCCAAAAGTAGCAATAAAGGCGGCAGCTGAAAGTGGTTTCCAAGGGCCTTTCCAGAATCTAACCAGTTCACTGATATGGGGTTCATCTGGCAAACCGTGATACAGATCTGGTTGATCAGCGTGATGTAATACATACATGACATGCGTTCCATTGACCGCTTGAGGATTATAAAGCCCTGCATGTTCAAACCCCCGTTTTTTTAAATCGGCTATTCGGTGCTCAGCATGTCGAATCATATCTTGTTTAGTCCCGAAATGAATAGCACCAGTCGGGCAAGTTTTAACGCAAGCCGGCTCTTGTCCAACCGAAACACGATCAACACATAAGGTACATTTATAGGCTCGATTATCTTCGTTACTGATACGAGGAATGTTAAACGGACAACCTGCTACACAATAGCCACAACCAATACAATGTTCCGACTGAAAATCGACTATTCCGTTAGCATATTGAATGATAGCACCTTCAGAAGGGCAAGATTTTAAACAGCCAGGCTCAGAACAGTGCATACACCCATCTTTGCGAATTAGCCATTCAAATTTTCCGTTAATTTCAACTTCAGAATAGCGCATTACCGTCCATGCTTTAGGCTCCAAATCAGCGGGATTATCGTAAACACCGACCGTATTGCCTACTTCTGCTCGCAGGTCATTCCATTCGCTACAGGCGACTTGGCATGCTTTACAACCAATACAGGTGGTGACATCAATTAATTTGGCCACCTCCTGTTGATAATCACGTGCTCGCGGCGCAGGCGTTAAATCATTAGTTGCAGAACGACGAATAATATCTTGAGTTTGTAATGACATAATTAATCCTCCTGCCTATGCCACTGTGGTAACTTTTTCGATGTTAACTAAGAATGATTTATATTCTGGCGTTTGTGAATTTGCATCACCTAAATGAGGAGTTAATTCATTGACCAAAAATCCTTTCTTAGTTTGTCCAGTGAATCCCCAAACAATTGGGATTCCAATGGTTTCGATCTCTTTACCGTCTACCGTTAACGTAGGCAAGCGTTTAGTTACTACCGCTTTCGCTTTTATATAGCCTCGATACGAAGTCACTTTAACGGTGTCGCCTAATTTGATTCCTTTTTTATTGGCAAGATTTTCGCTTAGTTCGATAAATTGTTCTGGTTGCGTAATTGAGGCCAATCTTGCGTGTTGTGTCCAAAAGTGGAAATGCTCTGTAATACTGTATGTTGTTCCCACATAAGGAAATTCATCTGCTGAACCTAAACGCGCTAAATCTTCTTTAAATGCTCGAGCAACCGGATTATTGATTTGTTCTGGATGCAACGGATTATTGGTAATTGGCGTTTCAAATGGTTCGTAGTGCTCAGGGAAAGGCCCATCAACCAGACGATTTAAGCAGAATAATCCACCTAAGCCATCGTTATTCATAATAAAGGCGCCTGCACCAGAACTTGGAGACAAGGTAGCGGTAAAGTCAGCAACATCATTGCCATCCCAATGAGAACCATTCCATTTTATCAATACTCGGTTTGGATCCCATGGATTGCCGTGTTCATCTGCCGATGCCCGATTATAGAGTACACGTCGATTCATTGGCCATGACCATGCCCAACCAGCATGGATACCTTTACCAGATGGATCTGTTGGATCACGTCTTGCCATTAAATTACCTTGTTCAGTCCACGAACCACAGAATATCCAGATACCTGAAGAGGTGGTACCATCATCTTTAAGCTGAGAAAAACCACTTAATAATTGACCTTTTTTCAGAATCACATTACCGTTGGTATCCGTAAGGTCAGCAAGAGCACGACCATTACACTCTTGGGCTAATTCTTCTGCTGCTGGCCCTTCTGGATCTTGGTAATCCCAAGAAAGATTATTAATTGGTTCATGATAAGCACCGCCTTCTTCAGCATAAAGTTCTTTGATTCTTAGAAAGATACGTGAAATGATTTCGGGGTCATATAGCGATTCATAAGGAGGCTTTGCTGCTGCCCAATGCCATTGTAATAAACGTGATGAATTGACAATCGTACCGTTTTCTTCAGCGAAACAGTTAGTCGGTAATCGAAAGACTTCGGTTTGAATTTTGCTTGAATCGACATCGTTTGACTCACCATGATTTTTCCAAAATTCGGCTGTTTCAGTGGGTAATGGGTCAATGCTCACCAAGAATTTGAGTTTAGATAAACCTTCACGAATACTATTTTTATCAGGTAAGGCAGCAAGTGGATTGAATCCTTGGCAAATAAAACCATTAGCTTGACCGTCACGCATCATTTTACTAAAGCGTAAGATATCGTAAGTTTTATCCCATTTAGGTAACCAATCAAATCCCCATTGATTGTCTTTAGTCGCTTTATCACCATACATCGCTTTCATAAAACTGATAAAGAATTTGGGATAGTTACCCCAGAAGTTCACCTCATTGGCGCCTAACGGTTTAGGGGTTTTTTCATCCAGATACTGTTCAAGCGAAACTTGCGAGTCTTTAGGTAAATCCAAATATGCAGGTAAACGATTGGATAAGAGTCCGACATCGGTTAAACCTTGAATATTTGAGTGTCCACGTAAGGCATTAATTCCCCCACCCATGACACCCACATTACCTAAAATAAGTTGAATCATGGCAGCAGTACGAATAATTTGGGTACCATAAGTATGTTGTGTCCAACCTAAGGCATATAAAAATGTTGCTGCTCGGTCATTGGTTTTCGTACTGGCAAGAGACCGACAAACATGTAAAAATCCGTCTATCGGGCTTCCGGTAACTTTGTTTACCATTTCTGGTGTATATCGACTTACATGTTGTTTTAACAGATTCCAAACACAGCGTGGATGCGTGAGTGTTTTATCTCGAAGCGCATAACCTTTTTCATCTTTTTGATATGTCCAACTGGCTTGATCATATTGACGATTATCAGCATTATAGCCACTAAATAGACCACTAGTTTCATCAAAATTAAAGTCATCACTCACAATTAAGCTAGCGTTACTGTGTGTGACTAAATATTCAAAATTAACCTCGTTATGGGTAATGAGATAATTAATAATACCTAGTAAGAAGGCAATATCCGAACCTGCACGAATCGGAACATATTTATCGGCAACCGAAGCCGTGCGGTGAAAACGAGGATCAATAGCGATAAGTTCAGCGCCATTTGTGATTTTAGCTTCAATCGCCCACTTAAAACCAACTGGATGAGCTTCAGCGGCATTTCCACCCATAACGATGACGACATTGGCATTTTTAATGTCATTCCAGTTATTTGTCATCGCACCACGCCCATACGTTGCTGCAAGACTTGATACTGACGGGCCATGACAAACCCTTGCTTGAGTTTCAAGACTTAGCATACCTAATGAGCGAGCTATTTTGAACGCTAGCCAACCCGTTTCATTACTCGCAGCTGAAGTAACCAACCAACCGGTTGATGTCCAGCGATTCACGGTTGTACCTTGTTCATTTTTCTCGATAAAGTTTTTATCTCGGTCTTCTTTCATCAATCGAGCAATACGATCAATCGCTTCATCCCAACTGATACGTTGCCATTGATCAGAGCCAGGAGCACGATATTCGGGATATTTAACACGTTGTTCACTTTTGATATAGTCTAGTACCCCAGCACCTTTTGGGCAGAGTGAGCCACGACTAACTGGATGATCAGGATCGCCTTCTACATGAAAAATAGAAGATTCGGCATTCTTAGCTCCATCTCCTCGACTATAAAGTAACATTCCACAGCCAACCGAACAGTAGGTACAGTTATTGCGGGTTTCTTTCGATTTTAATAATTTGAATTGGCGAGTTTGTGCAAGCGCCACATTGGGAGCAAGTCCAAGCGTGGCAACTGTTGTTCCTGCCATGCCACCAGCGCAGATCTTAAAGAACTGTCTACGGTTAAATAGCATATGAACTCCTTAAAAGCTGACATTACATTTTAATTTATTATATTGATAGGTACTAATATCCCTATTGGATAATGATTCATAATAATCGTTTATCAATTGGAAATAAAGGAAAAAACAGATATCAATGATTAAAATTTGACATTAATCAAAAAAACAGAAGAAAAGATCCGATAATTTTTATTAAATTTTATCTAAAATTGTTAGCAGCACTTTGCAATAACTATGTAAAGCGTATCTTAACAAAACTTAAAATTATTATCAATATACAAGCTATCAAGTGAATCGATTGGTATTGTGGATTTTGCTATATTCAACAATATTGATAGAGCTTGCCACTGATAAAAGGGCAAACTCTATCGATACCAACTCGTGATTAAGGATTAATTTCCTCAATTGTTTGCAAGACTCGATGAGTAATGAGAGGTTTTAGGATGTTATTCATGTTTTCAATTTTTTGAAAACTGGCACTATCTTGATCATCCAGATAACCTTGTTCTCGTAGTGATGCAACCAGTGTTGAAAAGACCCCTTTATCAAAAAATTCTGGCGCATTGATTCCATGTAATACCGATAATCTTTCCGCAATTAATCGACCTTCTTTTTCTAAATTAGCTCGACTAATTGAAGGGTCTTTTTGCAAAAGCGAAAAAGCAATCGCATAACGTTGTAAGGTATCTTTTGATGACGAAGCAATTAACTGTAAACCAGACATTTTTGCATAATTGAGCACTAATTTATCTGACGTACAACTAATTAAATTTAAGTCACAATAGGTGGCGATAATTTGGTTTACATATTCAACTAACTGCGCTTCATTATGATATAAAAACAGTTCAGATTTAATTAATGGGAAAAGCAATTTTACCTGCTCTAAAACCGCTTCTGAGGAGATGCGATTATTCTTCACAAGAATTCTGGCAACGATTGCAGGTATGATCAGCAAATGTTGAATATTATTACGATAATAAGTCATTAAAACCGCTTGTTCAGTGGTTAAACCGACAATTTCGCCAGCCTCATCGGTTGTGATAACAAATTTACCCATCTGTTTAGCATGTTCAAATAGTTCATCTGCGCTTTGAGCGGGAATCGTTATCAAATCAGAATAAGGAATATTTTTTAATAATGTAAGAAGATAATTAATATGTTCTATAAGTTTAACTTTAGTTAATGCCCGTTGATCCGCTGCCAATAAGATAGAGCAACATAAATTCATGGCGTTAATGGCTGCTGAGGCATTGATACGCTCCATGATCTGTTTTGCCAGCATATTGGTAGTGGGTGTCAACCAATTTGGGCGAGCGGTGCCAGTTGGTTCAATTGCATCACGCCATTCCGGTATTTGTTGATTTAAAAATTGGTTCAGTGGGATAGGTTGACCAAAATTAACATAGCCAAAACCTAATTTTTTTAATTTTAAAAAGGCTTTTAGCGTACGCCATAAACTCTCTTTTTCTTTTTTTGCGCCGCGTAATTCATTGGCATAAGTCGCCACTTCTAAAACGTGTTCATAACCAATATAAACCGGTACAACGGTGATAGGTCTTGCATCGCCACGCAATAACGTTTGAATGGTCATCATGAGCATGCCTGTTTTTGGATCGAGCAATCTACCGGTACGTGAACGCCCACCTTCGATAAAATATTCAACAGCATAGCCTCGAATAAATAACTCAGCTAAATATTCACGAAAAACGGAAGTATAAAGTTTATTTCCTCTAAATGAACGACGAATAAAGAAGGCACCTAGTCGTCTAAAAATCGGACCAGCAGGCCAGAAGTTCAAGTTGATACCAGCAGCAATATGAGGTGGTACTAATCCTTGTCGATAAAGAACATAAGATAATAAAAGATAATCCATGTGACTGCGATGACACGGTGCATAAACAATTTCATGTCCATTTTGCGCCAGTTCTCGAACTGGATCGGCATTGGTTACTTTTAAACCTTGGTAAAGTCTGTTCCATGCCCAAGTTAAAACAATATCGGTAATTCTTAGCATTCGATAAGAAAAATTAGCGGCAATTTCGTTTAACATTGCCAGTGCATTTTTTTTCGCTTTATCAAGACTAATATTTTTGCTTTTGGCTTCTTCTTGAATTGCATCAGAAAGGCTAGGATTAGTTAATAATTTATTCAGCATTTGTTGCCGTACAGGCAGTTTAGGACCCACTGATGCCATTCTTTGTTTGGTAAAATGAATACGTGCAACACGAGCAAGCTTATGGGCTAAGACCGAAATATTTTGTTGATTATTGATTTCAATATCTTTTAATGACACGGTTCTTGAAAAACGGGTATAGCAATCTCGACCTGAAACAATGATTTTATATAATTTATAAGTTGCTCCCAGCACTTGTAGAGAAGGGCTTTTTTTGCCTTCTTTATCTGGACTGCGTCCGAACATCACCGAAACCGGTAACATTTGAATATCCAACTCGGGATTTTCTTGATGAGCAGAAATATATTCTCTTAAAATGTCAATTGCTTTTGTTTTTTGTTGATTAGAGGCAAAAATACCCGGGCCTTTATCAATAAAAATATATGAAGGAACCATATTACCATTAATATCGATGCCTTCTAGCGGATCAGGTAAGCCGAACTTGGAACATAAAGAACGAACAACCATAAGATCAATCTTAGAATTATAGGGCAAAACATATAATATGGGTTTATTAGTATCAAGACCTAATTCAGAAACCGGATCTGCTGGTATAGGTTTACTTTTAACAAATAATTTAATTGGGATTTGGATTAGTGAAAAAGAAACTTTAGTCCACCACGAAAACATAAAAATAAACCTCATCGTATTTCGCTAATTATAGGCTTAAATAATGAAATATACTTAATCAAGCTAATACAGAAATTAGTATTTAAATCATAATAGTGAATCTCTCTTATTGTTTAAATAAGAGAGAAAACACTAAGTATATACTTGTTATCATTTAAACGTTAGCTAATTTGCACAATCTTTCGTCGATATAGTTTGAGTTAAATAACTCTATTTATAACGATAGTTGAAAGCATTATAAAGGTTTATTGATATCAACTCCACGAATCTCTTTGTTTTTTATCCTCTCCAATCGTTGGATCAGGGTAATAACATCTCGTCCTTCACGCATGCCATCGATAAGTTTACGAGCTTGTTTACAATCGCCAATTTTATGATAAACAAAGTTATTTTTAGCTGCATGTTCAGAAAAAGCTTGGCTAAAGGTGTTTTCACTTAGCATTCCTAAACAGACAAAACCATAATCGAATTCTAATTTAAATTGGTGATCATCTTTATCTTTAACTAAAAAGTGATTTTCAGCGACTTCCAGTAAAGTTGTAGAAAGATGAACATCAACCTGATTATGTTTGAGCATGGTCATCATAGAAATACGACCAATATAATCCAAATCTTCAGCCATAGCAGGCTTCATTTCAACAATGGAAACCGCCTTGGCGTTGTTTTCAGAAAAATATTCAACGACATCCAGCCCGACAGCTCCCCCACCGATGACAACCACTTTTTTATTGGCAATATCGGTAAATTGATTGAAGTCTTCCATGATGTCAAAAATCGAAAATACTTGTCTGTTTGGTGCACTAAGCTGATCGTGTAATCCTTTAATAGGGGGTAATAAAGGTTTTGAACCGGTTGCACTAATCACTAAATCGGGTTGTAATTTTTCGATTATTTCAGGCGTTGCTCGTGTATTAAGATTGATTGTGAGATTTTTTAAACTTTTGGCACGGTTGATAAGAAATTTAGGCAAATCGGCGATACGTTGTTTGTATGGAAATCGAGAAATCATCATTGACAGACCACCCAAAAAAGGCTTTTCTTCATATAATGTAACATTACATCCGACTTCTGCTGCTGTGCATGCGGCTTCAAGTCCAGCCGTTCCGCCTCCCACTACAACAACATTAAGCGGGGTTGAGATCTGATAGCGTTTATAGTCTTCATAACTGATAATATCCGGATTAACTGTACAGCGAATTGGTTTAGATCTCGCAATACGATGATCTGCACAACCAATATTACATGAAATACATTTTCTTAATGTGTCGATTTCGTTATTTTGTACTTTTTCAACCCAATAAGGTTCGGCAATTAGCCCTCGTCCTAAAACGACAAAATCAGCAATCCCTTCTTCAATTGTTTTGGCGATGATTGATGGGTCTCGAAAGTTACCAGACGCAATGGTCGGTTTATTAAATTTATCTCGCACAGCTTTTGCCATGTAAGAACGCCAACCGTCTGGGAGATTCATCTGATCAATCTGAAATTGGATAGTATCATTTTGGGCGGCAGATACATCAAAAACATCCACACCCTCACTCAGGTGTTCTAAAATAGCTAAGGTATCGTCTAAAGTATTTCCTCCATCTACAAAATCGACCGCACTAATCCGTAAAAGGATTGGAAAGAAAGGGCCGACTTTGCTACGCATTTCATCAATAACCAGACGAATTAATCGTGCTCGGTTTTCGATACTGCCTCCAAATTCATCTGTACGGTTGTTATACAGCGGTGATAAAAATTGACTCAGCAAATACGAGTGTCCGGCATGAATTTCAACAGCATCAAAACCGGCTCTTTGGGCTCTGTGAGCTGCTAGTCCATATTGTTTAACAATATCATGAAGCTCTTCAATCGTTGCTGGTCTGGGAATATTGCCACCTGTTTTAGACGGTATATTGGATGAAGAAATGGGTTGCAAGCCATTTAAGCGACCGGGGTAAGCGGATGCGCCTGCATGATTAATTTGTACTGCGACCGATGCCCCATGCTTGTGCATACGTTCGGTAAATTTATACAATCCGGGAATGTATTGATCGTTGTCGATTCTCAGTTGTGTGGTACCGTTAGTACCATAAGGAAAATCAACGCATACGTTTTCAAGGATAATAAGCCCAGTTCCGCCTTTTGCTCGTTGTTCATAGTATTGAATATGGTCATCCACCATTTCGCCATGTAATGTGGCAAAGTTAGTCCCTATCGGTGGCATGACAATTCTGTTGCGTATAGTTGTTTTATTAATTACAAACGGTTCAAATATAGCTGAAAAATTGGGCATATTTGTCTCCTTTTTATTTAAATAATTTCTCTATCAAACATTGCAAAATAGTCTTCTAAACGTGTTAAAGTTAATAATAAATCCATTGCTAACTTATGCTTATATTTTATAGATCAAGTTTAATTTATTCATTTTATCTATAAATAGATGAAAACTAGAATGGCTCGCGTTATGCTAAGCGCGAGCCATTACGAGAATTCGTTATCTATTTAATTAGAATTTTTTCGTTTTATACCATTTTCTATCGACTAATTTATTCTCTAAGAATTGTTTAAATTCCATAAAATGAGCAGTCGTATTATGAAACTCAATGGCAGCTTGGTTTGCCCATATTTCTGAGAAAATAAAAATATGTTGGTTATTGGTATCCAGACTGAGTTCATAACGAATGCAACCAGCTTCTTTTCTGCTTTCATTCCGCACTTTTAGGGCAGCTTGTTGATATTCGTTTACCCACTCTGGTTTTACCTCATGTATTGCAATAATATTTAGCTCACACATCGATATTCCTTATGGTTATTCTCTATTTTGATTGTGGTTTTCAAATCCTAAAAAGCCAATTAACCACCATGATCACGGTCGTGAGCTATAAGCCTAATTGACTGATATTTTTTATTTGTTCGATGCTTTCGAAGCCGCATGTTGTTGTTCTGCAAATTGGCGACGACCACCCGGACGAGGGACTAAATCTCCAAGCATCACTTCGTAACCACCATCAACTACAAGCTCAGTACCATTTGAATAATCAGAACGTTTACTTGCCAAATATAAAACAGCATTAGCAATATCGATGGTTTCACCAATACGACGGCTGGCTATCATACGGGTACGACCTTGTTCAACTTCTTTATCTTCATAGAATTTTTTTGATAAAGGTGTTTTGACAAAACATGGACAGACTGCATTACTGCGAATACCAAATTGTCCCCATTCAGCAGCAAATTGTTTAGACATCATCGAAACCCCAGCTTTGGTTGAACTATAAGCACCACTGTAAGTTTCAGGCGTGTGCGACGCCACCGTTGAGATATGCACCATACGACCTGATTTTTGCTCAATCATTAAACGTCCAAAACGTTGAGACATAAGGAAATATCCTGTTAGGTTAATATTAACGGTAGTATTCCATTCATCAAGAGGAAGGTCTTCAATCGGACAAAAACGTAAAATTGCTGCAGTATTAACCAGTACATCACAACGTCCAAATTCTTGTTTTACTTTTGCGACCGCTGCATCTACTTGTGCTTCGTTAGTGGTATTACAGGCAAGACCGATTGCTTTTATACCATATTCATTACTTAACGATTTAGCGAGTTGTTGACATTTTGTTTCATCTAAATCGATAAGTACGAGATTCGCTTTTTGTTTGGCAAATTCACGGCAAATTTCGGAGCCCATGCCACCAATTGCACCTGTGATGACACAAACATCATTTTCTAATCCTAACCAACTTTGGCTCATAAAAACTCCTATTGTTCAACTTGATAACTTTTATTTATACTTTCTTCGCATATCTTTCTGTTTGATTAAATCTTAATGTCAAAGTAAGTACCAAATTATTTAACCTACTGTTTACTTTGATACAACACATCTAAAATATAACGTAACTGTTTGACATCTAATTGCCCCGGTGCTGAGGCATTTTTAGCTGCTCCAAATGTCATTGCTGAACCAAATGTTGTTCCTGCCACTCGGCTAATTGCCCCCAGCCCTGCCATTGACATGGTAATGATGGGTCTGGTTGCATATTTTTCATTCATTTCTGTGGTTGCCGCTAATAAGGTAAGGACGTCATCTGTGGTCTGTGGCATAACCGCAATTTTGGGAATATCAGCACCTAAATCTTGCATTTTACGTAATCGAGAAATGATATCGTTTTTCGCAGGTGTTTTTTCAAAGTCATGGTTAGATGTGACAACCAATACATTATGTTGATGCGCTACATTAATAATTTCTTTTACGTATTGATCGCCGATAAAGACTTCAACATCGACCAGATCGACCAGTCCACTCTTAGCTATTTCTTTGTTTAATTCAAGATAATCGGTTAGTGGCCACGGTTTTACTCCACCTTCATTAGCGGTACGAAAGGTAAATAAAATAGGTTTGCTCGGTAATAAGGTTGCAATTTTTTTAGCAACAGTTTTCACAGTATCAATATTATCAACTTGGGTGAAGTGATCTACTCGCCACTCCAAAACGTCAAAATCTATCGATTGTAAAAATGTGACTTCATCAAGTAGTTCGGTTTCAGTTTTCCCAACAATTGGGACAATAATTTTCGGCGCACCCGATCCTATAACTAGATTTTTGGTTGTAACTGTTTTCATTTTATATCCTGTTGGTAAAAGATTATATTTATAATGATTAATCTTATATTGTGTGATTCAAATCAGACAATAACATAAAATAATCTGCTAACTCATTTTTAATTTGATTATTAGGTAAAAAGATTACTTATCGACTAATCATTAAATCCCATTTTTTCTTTTACATACTCAATAGGTGCATCTTCACCCGTCCAAATTTTGATTTGCGCTGCACCTTGCCAAAGCATCATGCCAATCCCATTTAAAGTTTTACAACCTTGCTGTTCGGCGATTTCAAGCAATTTGGTCTTACGTGGGCTATAAATACAGTCTGTTACGACAAGATCCGGTCTTAACATCGTTGGATCAGTAATTAAACTTTGCCCTTCTAATGGTTTCATTCCAACACCTGTAGCGTTACAAAGTACTTCACTGGTGGCAATGGCTTGACGGAGTTGCTCTTTATCTGCAAGGTCGGTCACACTGACTTTACATGGTGTGTTTTCATTTAATTTTTTTGCAATTGCTTCAATTTTTGCATAGCAGTCATCTTTCTGATTGAAGATGGCGATCTCTTTCACACCATCAAGCGCAGCTTGTACTACAATAGCTGTTGCTGCACCGCCTGCGCCAAGAATCGTCATTTTTTTACCTATGACATCAATGCCTGCTTCTTTCAACATGCGCATATAGCCAATGCCGTCGGTGTTATAACCGGTTAATATGCCGTTATCATTCGAAATTGTATTGCAAGCCCCACTCATTTCAACCGCAGGTGTTAACTTATCAAGATATTGGCAAACCAATTGTTTATTGGGCATCGATACCGCACTACCTCGCAAACCTAAGGCACGAAGACCTTTTATTGCATCGGGTAATTTTTCTTGATCAACTTCAAAAGCCAAATAAACATAAGGGATATTTAGTTTTGAATAAATAGTGTTTTGCATTTGCGGTGATAAACTGTGACGTATTGGATAAGCCATTAAACCAATCAATAAATAATGGCCGTCAATATTATTTCTCATTAAAAATTCTCCACTACACGCTTTTTTTCAATAAAGCGTTAACAATTAAGATTGTTCAGCAACACGTTTTAATAATGCACGTGTATCTTCAATATACATTTTAGCGCGTTCAATTGGGGATTTAGATAAAGCTAATTCGTCATTACAACATTCAATTGAAATCGGCATTTCAGGTAAAGCTTTCAACAAAGATATAAGGTCAATACCACCACGCCCCGGCGATAAACGATAATTACGGGCTTGATAAAGTAGTCCTTCTGTGTCTTGAGGTTTTTCTTTAGTACCATCACACAGTTGCATATAACGCCAACAATCTTTAGGTACTTTTTTCAAATCGTCAAGGGTATTTGGACCTCGATCAAAATGCAGGGGATCAATTATCATACCTTGATTGTTTTGATTCGCTTTTTTTAGCAGTTCAACACCGGCATTGACGCCAGGTATGTTTGTCCATGGCATCGGTTCGATATTGATGGCAATGCCAAGGGGAGCGGCAATGTCACAAAGCTGGGCAAAATTATCGGCTAGTCGATTTTGATCGGGATCGTTACCCGCCAAAAGTACCTGACTGGCACCTAATCTTGCGCCCGTTTCCAGTACGGGTAAAAAGTTAATGACACGGGTATCGGGTTTTAAACGGAAGATTTCTATATCTAATACCTTAATTCCTGTCTCTTTTAAACGGCGTTCAATTTCTCGAACCAATGGCGTATCGCCGACGGTCGCATATACCGGTTCAGTTGGCGTAGCCGGTATAAGCCTCAAACCGACATGAGTATAACCCGCTTCTGCTGCAACGAGGACTTGGTTAGCAGGTGAAACATCTAAGACAGTTAACGCTGCCAATCCAATTGGACGGTTAGACATATCTTTCTCCTTAATTAAAAATTTAATTCATCTAAAGCATAAAATTAGTGTAATTTTTAAATAAGCCACATTATGATTCATTATTATATTTCTATAAATATAATGATTTCTATTAAAAATATCTATTATTTAAAATAGCCATTTATTCTGTAATTAGCAAGGATAAAAAAAGGATTTTTATCAAAATGAGATCTTTATCAATAAAAAATTAATCAGACAGTTATAAAAAATATGGGGAGTTTATTGAGCAATGTGTTGATTTTGCTTTTTATTTTAATCTGTCACTTAAAATCCATTTAGACGTCAACTATTTTTAGAATAATCATGGTTAAAAGTCAGCATTTACTATCAATTGCACTTTCTATAGTCATCCACTAAAATAATTAACTTTGTTTATTTAAGAGAATATATCTATGAATACAGTTTTTGAGCTTTTATCGTCAATAAACGCTGTGGTTATTGCGGTAATTTGTATGTTAATTTTATCTCTTTGCCGTGTTCATGTGGTAATTAGCTTAATTATTGGTGCCTTTGTTGGTGGTTTATTTAGCCATTTAACGTTAAAACAAACAATTGATGCATTCAATACAGGTATTAGCAATGGTGCAAATATCGCTCTTTCTTATGCTATGCTTGGTGCTTTTGCGGTTGCAATTTCAAAATCGGGATTGCCTGAATTACTAGCGGATAAAGCGGTTAAACAGCTGACAACGAGCAGTGCTAAAAAACGCATAAAATGGTTATTAATTATTATTATTGCGTTGGTGAGTATTTCTTCACAAAATATCATACCTATCCATATTGCTTTTATTCCACTGTTAATCCCACCACTATTATATGTGATGTCTCGATTACAGTTAGATAGACGAATGATTGCCTGTATAATGACATTTGGACTCATTACACCTTATATGTTCTTACCGGTTGGTTTTGGTAATATCTTTTTAAATCAAATTTTATTAAAAAATATCACTGCATCCGGCATGGATGTTAGTCATGTGAATGTAATGCATGCTATGGCGATACCAGCGCTAGGGATGTTTGTTGGGCTACTTTGGGCAATTTTTGTCAGTTACCGTAAACCAAGAGAATATAAAATTATTCGTGAAGAGACGAATTTAGAAACGGTAAATAGTGTAAATAAGCGTTCACTTATTGTGTCTTTATTGGCGATTGTTCTCTCTTTTGCTATCCAACTTTATACAGGTTCAATGATTTTAGGGGCGCTAATTGGTTTTATTTGCTTTATTGTTTCGGGAACCATTAAATGGGGTGAAGCAGACGGCGTTTTTACCGATGGCATTAAAATGATGGCCATGATTGGTTTTGTTATGATTTCTGCCCAAGGCTTTGCCGAAGTGCTAAAACAAACAAATGATATTGAACCGTTAGTGATTAACAGTGCTGCTTTATTCGCGGGTAATAAAGTTATTGCTTCATTTATGATGATGTTAGTCGGATTGGTGATCACGTTAGGTATCGGTTCGTCATTCTCGACGGTGCCTATTATTGCGGCAATCTATGTCCCACTTTGTATTCAACTTGGCTTTTCACCTATTGCAACAGTCTGTTTAATTGGTGCTTCTGGAGCGATTGGTGATGCTGGTTCTCCACCTTCTGACACCATTTTAGCAACGTCGGCTGGGCTTAATAGTGATGGTCAGCATGATCATATTCGTGATAGTGTTATTCCAACATTCACCCATTTTAATATCCCTTTATTTATTGCGGGTTGGGTTGGATCGTTAATTCTGTAATAACATTAATAAAGGCTGTCATTGCTTATGAATAACAAGTTATATCAAAATATCCGAGCGGTTTGTGCTCAGGCTATTTTTAATGTGTTGGAAGAAGGGCAATCGCTTAGTTCTGCATTGATGACTTTAAATCCTAAAATTGCCGATAAAGATAAAGCGTTAGTTCAAGAAATCTGTTTCGGGGTAATGCGGGTATTACCTGAACTGAATTTCTATATTCATAGCTTGATGAACAAAGTGCTTACTGGTAAAAATAGAGTTTTACACTATTTATTGTTAGTGGGTGTTTACCAAGTTCTCTATACCCGTATTCCGGAGCATGCAGCAGTAGGAGAAACAGTTAACGCGGTTAAGGAATTAAAAAAAATCGCTCTCAAAGGATTAATTAATGGTGTGTTGCGGGAATTTTTACGTCAACAAGCTGTTTTGACAAACAAATTTTCGCAAGACAGTAAACAAGATACAGCCCGAACTCTCCATCCGACGTGGTTACTAACGCGTCTTAAGCAAGCCTATCCACAGCAGTGGCAAGCAATTGTAGCGGCTAATAATCAAAAACCTCCGATGTGGTTGCGAGTGAATCTTAATCACTATTCAGTGAGTGAGTACCAACAACTGCTTACCGAAGCAGGTATTGAGTCACAAGCTTGTACAGTTATACCTTCCGCCATTAGATTATTACAACCTGTTAATGTGACCAAATTGCCTTATTTTTCTGAAGGTGTGGTGACCGTACAAGACTTGTCTGCACAATATGCGGCTTATCTACTTGCCCCGCAAAATGGCGAGCAAATTTTAGATATGTGTGCAGCACCTGGTGGTAAAACTACACATATTTTAGAAGTCGCCCCAAATGCTCAAGTATTAGCGGTTGATGTTGATGCGAGTCGTGCTAAACGGATTAATGACAATTTAACGCGTTTAAAACAATGTGCCGAAGTGAAAGTTGGTGATGGATTAACGCCAGAAAAATGGTGCGCAGGGCGTCAATTTGACCGGATTTTACTTGATGCCCCATGTTCAGCTACGGGCGTTATTCGGCGTCATCCAGATATAAAATGGTTACGTCGTGATAGTGATATAGCCCAACTCACTGAGTTACAACATGCGATCTTAACGAATATTTGGCCTTATTTAAAAACAGGTGGTACTTTAGTCTATGCGACTTGTTCAATTCTTCCAGAAGAGAATAGATTGCAAATTGAGCGTTTTTTACATGAAAATAGTGATGCAAAATTGCAAGGCGAGGTTAAACAGTTTTTACCTACCGACAACGGCGGTGATGGGTTTTTTTATGCGGTTTTAACCAAACATAGCTAACAGAACGTTTAATGTGATGATGTCTGCCTCACGCTATATCATCACATTTTGTCATTAGCAGTAACTTTTTATCAATTCAGCTAATTCCTGTCCATGTTTTAAGGCTTTGGTTCTTATTTCTGTTTTATCATCAAATGGCGATACACCATATAATAATGCTGGTGGAAGATATTCCATTTGTATATACAGAGACGAAAATTTTACTGATTCAAGAAAGTGGTCAATTAAATTTTCACCGTATTCTTGGTAACTTTTTTGCCCTATTGTTAAACTCTGCAATAACTTTTTACCTTTTAATTTATCACCTTGTGAGCCATAAGCAAATTGGTAAGTCAACACTTCATCAAACCATAACTTTAATATAGCTGGCATATTAAACCAATACATAGGATATTGAAGAATAATAAGATCATGTCTCAATAATGCGGCTTGTTCTTGTTCTACATCGATTTGATAATTAGGGTAAAGTTGATGTATATTTCGGATTTCAAGATCGGTAACAGTTTGCTGTAATGTCTCAATAATTGTTTTGTTAGCAATGGATTGCGCCATATTGGGATGGCCTAAAATCATTAATGTCATAGTAATTTCCTTTCCTTTTATGTAAAAAATGCACGTTACTCAATTGTATAAACTATATACTAGTATAAAAATAATACTAGTATAAACTAAATTATAGGTTAATTATTGGTCGCTTGGACAATTTTTAGTAGATGTGGTAAATTCTCGGTTTATTTTGTGTTATAAAGATATTTGTAATGGCTTATACTCTCACCTATAGTGATCTCCCCGAAAATATTCAAAACTGGCAAGGTTTACCATTATCTTTGAATGGTTGTGAAGTGGTTCCGCTTGACTATAATGCAGGTAAAACAGGTTGGATCATCTATGGTAAAAAATTAAATAAAACGATACTGTCAAAATTCCAAAATCAGTTGGCGATGCCAATGGTGATAGTTTCTTCTTGGAAAATTAAAACTTACCAAATTGTCCGTATTGCTGGCGTTATGCCTAAAAAGGCAAAATCTATTTCCCTAGCATTAGGCATTGATGTATCACCTATTGATAATTTACCAACCTTACACTCACCAGGTTTGCTTGTTATGGATATGGATTCCACGGCGATTAAAATTGAATGCATCGATGAACTTGCCAAATTATATGGTGTTGGACATCAGGTAGCGGCTGTCACCGAGCAAGCTATGCGGGGCGAGTTAGACTTTGCGACCAGCTTACGTAAGCGAGTTGCAACCTTGAAAGGAGCTCCTCAAGAACTCTTACAGCAAGTAAAAAATGGCTTACCTTTGACATCGGGACTGACTTATCTAGTTAAAGAATTACAAAAAAGAAATTGGTATGTCGCTATCGCATCAGGAGGATTTACCTATTTTGCCGACCATTTAAAACAAAAATTAAAATTGGTCGATGCGTATGCAAATGAGTTAGAAATCAAAAATGATAAATTAACCGGTAAAGTAACGGGTCAAATAGTCGATGCCAAATTTAAAGCTCGAACATTACAGAATTTAGCTGCATCGTTAGATATACCCATTGAACAAACGGTTGCTATTGGCGATGGTGCGAATGATTTAATGATGATTCGAATTGCAGGTCTTGGCGTGGCTTATCATGGTAAACCTAAAGTGGTTGAAAAGGCACGAATTAGCATTAATTATGCAGATTTAACTGGATTATGGTGTATCTTATCGACCAGTTTATTAAGTGAAGGTTAGGAGATTAAGTTGGCAAAAACCGTTAAACGTGCTTTTGTTTGTAATGATTGTGGTGCAGATTATCCTCGTTGGCAAGGTCAATGTAGTGCATGTCATGCTTGGAATACCATTACCGAAGTTAGGCTGGCAAGTGCATCATCACGCAATGATCGGTTAACCGGTTATGCAGGTAGTGGCGTTGGACAGGCAAAAATTCAAAAACTGTCTGAAATCAGTTTAGAAGCGTTGCCTAGATTTTCTACCGGCTTTTCCGAATTTGACCGAGTGTTAGGGGGCGGTGTTGTCCCTGGTAGTGCAATTCTCATTGGGGGTAATCCAGGTGCCGGTAAAAGTACCCTGTTATTACAAACCATGAGTAAGCTTTCAACGCAAATGAACACCCTTTATGTAACGGGTGAAGAGTCCTTACAGCAAGTGGCTATGCGTGCTCATCGCTTAGGACTACCAACCGATAATATTAATATGCTGTCAGAAACCAGTATTGAGCAGATCTGTTTGCTGGCTGAACAATCACAACCTAAACTCATGGTTATTGATTCCATTCAAGTTATGCATCTTGCTGATATTCAATCATCGCCAGGAAGTGTTGCTCAAGTGCGGGAAACCGCTGCTTATTTAACTCGTTTTGCTAAAACCAAAGGCATAGCCATTATTATGGTTGGACATGTTACTAAAGATGGGTCACTTGCCGGTCCTAAAGTCCTTGAACACTGCATCGATTGTTCAATTTTATTAGATGGTGATGCGGATTCCAGATTTAGGACATTGCGTAGCCATAAAAACCGGTTTGGTGCAGTGAATGAATTAGGTGTTTTTGCCATGACCGAGCAAGGATTGAAAGAAGTCAGTAATCCATCAGCGATTTTTTTAAGTCGTGGGGATGAAATGCTACCCGGTAGCTCGGTGATGGTGTTATGGGAAGGGACACGTCCATTATTGGTTGAGATTCAAGCGCTGGTAGACCATTCAATGTATGGGAATCCAAGACGCGTAACAGTTGGGCTTGATCAGAATCGATTAGCCCTTTTACTGGCTGTCTTGCATCGGCATGGTGGATTACAAATGGCTGACCAAGACATTTTCGTTAATGTCGTCGGAGGTGTAAAAGTTACTGAAACCAGTGCCGATTTAGCATTGATTGCCGCCTTAGTATCAAGTTTTCGAAATCGTCCACTGCCACAAGATGTGGTTATTTTTGGCGAGATTGGCTTAGGTGGCGAGATTCGCCCTGTGCCAAGTGGTCAAGAGAGGATTTCTGAAGCGGCAAAACATGGCTTTAAAAAAGCGATAGTACCGATTGCCAATATGCCGAAAAAGAGACCTGAAAATATGCAAGTTTTTGGTGTCAAAAAAGTTTCTGAAGCTTTAGATATTTTGAATGATTTATAGCTAATTGGTTGATGCGTCTGTTATTTTGCCGATAAAAAATACCGGCAAAATAACAGTTAAACAAGCTATTTTAGATGATGTGTTAATAACAGATCTCATAACAAGGTTGATAAGCCGTTCCACCCGGTAATTTCATCCGATCTTGTTTAACAAAGCTACGTAATAAATCATCCAACTGTTTCATTATTTCCTTATCGCCTTGTAACTTATAAGGGCCTCGTTCAGCAATTTGTTTCATACCAAACTCCTTCACATTACCGGCAACAATTCCCGAAAATGCACGACGTAAATCAGCGGCTAATAATTCCACAGGCTGATCTTTGTGTAAATTCAATGAAGCCATATTTTCATGAATGGGTTCAAAAGGTTGTTGTAACGAACCATCAATTTTAAGGAGCCAGTTAAAACCGTAAGCATCACCTGTTTTTAAGCGTGAGGATTTTACATGTTTAACCCCTTTTTTCATAATACGTGCAACTTGTTCTGGAGAATCAATAATAATTTGATAAAGCTTGGTGGCTTCTTCGCCTAAGGTTTGGCGAATAAAGTCATCAATGGCAGCAAAATAGCCTTCGCATTCTTTAGGGCCAGTTAAGATAAGTGGCAATGTCTGATCTTTATTTGCTGGGTTTAACATAATGCCTAAAATATAGAGCAGTTCCTCAGCAGTACCCGGACCACCAGGGAAGATAATAATACCGTGTGCCATACGGACAAAAGCTTCAAGCCGTTTTTCAATATCTGGCATGATGATAAGCTCATTGACCAAGGCATTAGGTGGTTCAGCGGCAATAATTGAAGGTTCAGTCATCCCAATAAAACGGCTATCTTTATAGCGTTGCTGAGCATGACCAACAGCGGCGCCTTTCATGGGAGCTTCCATAATGCCGGGGCCACAGCCAGTGCAGATATTAAGCTCACGTAGCCCTAACTGCATGCCGACTTGACGGGCATAATAATATTCGTTTTCATTAATTGAGTGACCACCCCAGCAAACCACAAGATTAGGCTCTTCGCCGACATGTAGCGCATTAGCATTACGTAAAATCGAAAAAACCAAATTAGTAATATAATAGGAATGATCTTTATCAAGGTTGACATTCGACACTAATTGCTTAACAGCACTGATTTGACTATTTAAAAAAAGAATATCGCGCAACACCGCAAAAAGGTTAGCTTGAATTGAACGGATAATGCGTTTATCCACAAAAGCATTTTCCGGCGCATCGATGAGCTCTAGCTTAACGCCTCGTTCTTTACTAATCACATTAATTTCGAACGATTGAAACCTATCTAATAGCTCTTTCGTATTATCGGTTTTACTACCCGCATTCAGTGTTGCCAATGAGCAATTTCGAAATAATTGATATAATTCACTATTTGCTGATCTCTTTAGAATATCCACTTCAGCTTGAGCGAGTAAATCCATAGATCCTAATGGACTTATATGGGTGGTAATCATCACAACCTCCATTTGACGGTTTTATCGACAAAGGAGTTATTATATACTCAAACAGATTGAATAAGTAAAGTTTATAAAATGAACTTTTTTCAATTTTATCGTAATTATCCTATTGAATAATTGAAATACAGCAAAAGGATTGATTTATCATAATTAAATTTATTTGATATTAATATACCTCTGACTTTATTTGAATGTGAATAAATCAATTAATATTGTTGTGCTAAATGATTAATTTAAAGCGAATAATCGTTGAGAAAGCAGTAATTGTTATTCTAAATAGTTGAGAATGGTGAAAACAGTGATGAATCAACTTAACCTTAGAATTTTATTCAGAATGTTCGAATTGATTAATTGATTATAGTCAAAAAATATTGTCTATGTTAGACTAAACCAAACTCTGAAGCTTTTTTACCTAAGTGTTGCCTTGGCCTGTTTCATATGGTGAATTAGCCGCGGTATAGCGCAGAAATGGCTATGCTTCCCGATTTGGATAAGGTGTTTTTTTATATGCAATTAGTGGATAATTATCAGCGTCGATTTCAATATCTGCGTTTGTCGATTACCGAACTATGTAATTTTAAATGTCAGTATTGTTTACCCAATGGTTATCATCCAAATAAGCTTCACCATTTTTTATCGCTTAATGAAATTGATAATATTGTGTCAACATTTGCTGAACTTGGTGTTCATAAAATTCGACTTACGGGCGGGGAGCCGACATTGCGTCGAGATTTTACCGAAATTTTGTCGGTTATTTCGGCTTATCCCAGTATTCGTGAGCTTGCTATCACGACCAATGGCACACGGTTATTAAAAAATATCAACCATTGGCATCAAGCCGGTCTAAATTCAATCAACATTAGTATAGATAGTTTTTCCCCCCATATATTCAAACTAATCACAGGTCAAGATAAGCTGAAAGAGCTGATTGCTGGCATTGAAAAAACGTTAGAAATTGGCATACCGAAAGTGAAGATTAATACTGTTTTAATGAAAGATCTCAATAGCCATTTATCAGACTATTTATCTTGGATTAAATACAGACCGGTTGAGTTGCGTTTTATCGAGCTTATGGAAACCAATGAAAGCCGTAATTTATTTCATCGTTATCACTTAGCTGGTCAATCAATTGAACGTCAATTAATTGAGCAAGGTTGGCAGTTACAACCGAAGCAAGCTCTATCAGGGCCGGCAAAAGTTTATGCGCATGATGATTATCAAGGCAAAATCGGTCTTATCATGCCATATTCAAAAGATTTTTGTAAAAGTTGCAATCGATTGCGAGTGTCATCAATTGGGCAGTTACACTATTGTCTGTTTGGAGATTCGGCGATTGATTTACGTGATTTACTGGTCAGTGCAGACCAAAAAGCACAACTTAAATCACGCATTCTTGCCTCATTGGTAGTCAAACCAGAAAAACATCGATTACACGATAATCAAGTGGGTATGATGCCTAACTTATCTTACATTGGTGGTTAATACTGCATTTTGTTTCGGGATAGTTGAAAGCTGCCAATGTGCTATTGCCCAATCTAATAATTGTTGTTGGGTTGCATCTTGCCAATCTTGTGGTATCTGTTGCCCTAAAAATTGCAGAGCTTGAATGGTTAGTGAGGTTGGATTATCCAATTCGATTGGTTTAGCATGATTTTGTTTCGACAGTTTATTACCATTATGATCTAAGACCAGTGGTAAATGGCAATAGGTTGGAACGGTAAAGCCTAACTGTTGATAAAGTGATATCTGTTTTGCGGTAACCGGTAGCAAATCAGCACCACGAACTATTTCGGTAATGCCTTGCTGATGATCATCCAGAACGACGACCAAATTATAAGCAAATAGTCCATCTTTTCGGTGAATAATAAAATCTTCTTGCGCACTGGCTAGTTCAACTGTTTGTAATCCAAGAATGTTATCTTCAAATTCAAAGATTGGATGGGTTTGCTTTAACCGAATGGCTAAATGCTGCTGGTGGTTCGGGGTTAAATTTCGCTGACGGCAAAAGCCATCATAAATATGATTGGTAAGATGATGGATTCGTTGTCTCGAACAGTCGCAATAGTAGGCTTGCTGTTTGGATAGTAATGATTGCAATACCGATTGATAACGCTCACTACATGTTGATTGGTATAGAACATCATCATCCCAAAACAGATTGAATATTTCTAATGTTTTTAAAATGAGTGAGGAAGCGCCTTTGACTTCGCGTGGTGGATCGATATCTTCAATACGGACTAACCATTTACCTTGATAAGCTTTAGCTTGTAAATAGCTACCGAGAGCCGTCACCAACGAACCAAAATGTAATGGTCCGGATGGTGAGGGAGCAAAACGACCAATATAGCACATGGGCTTATCTGGTAGTGTAATGTTTGAGGAAAGTAATTAAAATTACATTCCCATTTGTTTTTCGCGAAGTTCCGCTAACGTTTTACAATCGATACATAGATCCGCCGTAGGTCTAGCTTCAAGACGACGAATACCAATCTCAACGCCACAAGATTCACAAAAACCAAAATCATCAGTTTCAATTTTCTTTAATGTCTTTTCAATTTTTTTGATCAGTTTACGTTCTCTATCGCGTGCTCTTAACTCTAGACTGAACTCCTCTTCTTGAGTTGCTCGGTCAGCTGGATCTGGAAAATTTGCAGCCTCATCTTGCATGTGCGAGACTGTTTTGCCCATTTCGCCTTGTAATTGCGCAAGCCATGCTTCTAAGATAAGTTTGAAATGTTTCAATTGCTTAGGGTTCATATACTCCTCGCCTTTCGCCTCTTTATAAGGCTCAAGCCCAGCAATTGAAAGCAGGCTAAGAGAAGATGTATTAACTTTTTGTTCCTTTTTCACAGCAATCCCCTTAAGTACAGATTATTTGCAAGCGCTAAACTATAGCAATAAATTAGCCATTGGCAAAATTTTTTTATGATTTTTTTTACATAATTAGAGCAAATTAACATAACTATATGTATTAATGTATATAATTATGCTACCCACTGTTTCATGTCATTTTTAGGACACTTAGCAACAAGATCTGACAATTTGTCATTATTGGGAAAGACGAGTTCTGGCTCAATATCAAAGAGTGGATAAAGGACAAACTCTCGGTTTTTCATGTGGTAATGCGGTATGGTTAATCGTTCACTATTGATAATCAAATCATCATATAAAAGAATATCCAAATCTAAAGTTCTTGCCCCCCAACGATTATCTTTGCGAACTCGCCCTTGTGATTTTTCAATCGATTGTAAGGCATCTAATAATTCAATTGGTGAAAGGCTGGTTATTAACTTAATCACTGCATTGAGATAATCATTTTGATCTTGTGGCCCTAAAGGTTTACTGCGGTAAAAAGGCGAGACTTTAATCAGCTGAGTATGAGGCAATTGAGTTAAAGCGGCTATTGCTCGATTTGCTTGAGCAAAAGGATCGTCAAGGTTACTTCCTAACGCGATATAACAAGTTGACATAATTAGATAAGTGAAATTTTAGGTTAATCATTTGTCATCTATATTAGCATACTAATGATGAGTCAAAAATAGTTATATGAAGGGAAAAAGACGACTGCTTGATGCAATAGTATTAAGTTTAGTTATTAAAATATAACTAGATAATCTTTAACTTAACGCTGATTTTACGCTATTTTGGTCAAGTCTATTTATGATAGTTTGATGAGTGAATATATGATGAACTTAAACCAACAATTATGCTTGTTAATTAAAAATACCCCTGTTCTTAATGATTCCTGCGTTATTAATAATGCGATGAATGGCATCGTCGATTATTTTGCATGTTGTTTACAAGCTCGTCAGGATATGAATGTTCAAAGATTACTCGCTTGGATAAAAGAAGAAGGCGGGCATGAGCGGTCTTGGCTTATTGGTCAAAAAAAGTTAGCCACACCACGTCAAACTGCATTATTCAATGGTTTTCAAGCTCACTGTTTAGATTATGATGATGTTCATTCAGATATACGAGGCCATCCTTCAGCGGTGATTTTATCGGCACTGTTTGCCAGTATTCGATTAGATCATTCACCATTCAAGATAAATGGACGGCGGTTTTTAACGGCTTATGTTATTGGTATAGAAGTCATGGCGTTGCTGGGTAAAAGCGTCAATCCACAACATTATGAAAAAGGATGGCATGCCACTATTACGCTTGGTGGCATAGCAGCCACAGCTGCAATTTGTTATTTGTATAATGAACCTTTTTTATCGCAAGCATTAGCACTTGCAGCAACCCAAGCTTCGGGTATGCGCTTGTTAATGGGCACACCCATAAAATTTTTACATGCAGGACTGGCTGCGCAACATGCCATCCAAACTGTTGATTGGTTAAGAGCAGGACTACAAGCAGATCAAAATTTTTTAGATGAAAATTTAGGATTTCTCGCCATGTATGGACAAGGGAATACGGCGTTGAATTTAACCAGTTGGGCAAAGCCTTGGAAGATAATTGACCCTGGATTGTGGTTTAAAACTTATAGTTTTTGTTCCGCTGGAGCCTATATTGCGGATGCCGGACAATTACTTTCTCAACATCCGCAATTTCGTGTTGAGAATGTGGCTAACATTACCCTTTACTTTGCGCCACCTAAGAGTGATGCTGCATTAATTTATCAACAGCCAACCCTTGCTGAGCAAGGGCGCTTTTCAGCTGAATATATTTTGGCCTTAATTTTATTAGGTTTACCCACTGATTTTAAAGCATTTTCGGCAACGTCAATCGCTGACAACATTCAACAACTGATGCAAAAAATGCAACGCAGTTATCACATCACCCTTGCACCACATCCTCAAGCTTATAACGGTCGTTATGTGGTGGTTGAGATATTACTTAATAACGGTCAAAAAATCAGCCAACGCATCGACCTTCCCAAAGGATCACCAAAGAATCCATACAGCCAAAATGAAATGACAGCAAAACTCGTAAACGCTATTGATGATCAACCAACTGCAATAGCGCTAAGCCAAGATATCCAAGCATTTGCAAAAGGGTTAGATGTCAGCGATTTTATAAAGCGTTATATAGTTAAGTTATAGTTGAAAAATCTTGATTCACTTAAAAGAATAAAAATTAAAGTTTGTTAATAAGGTGATATTTACTATTACGTGAATTCTAAATAGGGGGGCGATGTAAAATCCCCCTAATTTCTTGTCTCGATATAAGCGCTCAGTGATCGAACGATTTTTTTCTTTATTAAATTTCGAAATTAATATCATCAGTTAGCTGACGCAAAAAACGTTGAGTTAACTCGTTTTGTGGATGATCGATAAGAGTTTTAGCATAGCCTTCTTCTACAATGACGCCATTTGCCATAAAGATAATTCGGTCAGCGACATATTTAGCAAATTCCATTTCGTGAGTAACAATGATCATCGTGATATTTTCTTTAGCAAGCTGTAACATGACTTGCAGCACCTCGTGTACACGCTCTGGATCGAGTGCCGATGTCGGTTCATCAAATAATAGAACTTTAGGTCTAACCGCTAATGCTCTGGCAATAGCCACCCGTTGTTGTTGCCCGCCGGATAATGTTATTGGATATTGGTCTGCATAAGGTAACATGCCCACCCGCTTTAATAGCATCAATCCTTGTTGTTTGGCTTCGCTTTTATTGATTTTTTTACCCAGAATCAAAGGATAAGTAATGTTCTCTAACGCCGTTTTGTTTTTAAATAAATTATAGTGTTGAAATACCATCGCTGATTGTTTGCGTAATTGGACTTCTTCTTTATGACGATAATGTTCACTATCCAGAATGACATCACCTATTCGAATTGTACCCGTATTGAGTTTTTCTAATAAATTCAGACAACGTAATAACGTGGATTTACCTGAGCCTGAAGGCCCAATAATGGCGACAACTTCACCTTGTTTTACATGAAGGTTTATCTCTTTTAATACTTGATGATGACCAAACCGTTTAGACAGATGTGATACAGAAATCATGAGCTTGCTCCTTAACGGTAATACGGTTTGCTTAATTTACGTTCTAACTGTTTTTGTAGCCATGAATAAGCAACAACCGTTAGCCAATAAACAATGCCGACCGCTAAATAGGTTTCAAAATAGAGAAAGGAGCTCGCCGTTAGCATTTTGCCTGCTGCTAGCAGTTCTTGTACGCCAACAAAAAAAGCGACAGACGAGTCTTTGAGTAATGAAATAAACATGTTACCGGTATTAGGCAAAGCATTGACCAATGCTTGTGGCAAAATAATGTTTCGGTAAACCTGAATCGTGCTTAGTCCCGAGGTTAGTCCTGCCTCTTTTTGTCCTGGGTCGACTGACGCCAGACCGGCACGGAAAATTTCGGCTAGATAAGCCGAATATTTTAAGCTAAAGCAGACAATAGCGGCGGTTGTTGCTCCCATGTGCTTTAATACAGGAAAGATCTGCGGTAAACCGTAATAAATAATAAAGAGCAATACGACCGAGGGAATCCCACGAAATAGCGAAATAAACAGCGAAAAAATTGCGTCAACAATGATGATTTTATTATTACGTAACAATGCGATAGTCAGACCTAACACCATAGCAAATAAAATTGAGACAACTGCAATAAAAAGTGTGACCGGTAGATACGGTAATATCTGAGGAAACACACTTAAAAAATAGTTTACATTAAAGTTCATGAGGTAATATCTTCACCAAAATATTTAATCGAAAGATTTTTTAACGTGCCGTTGTTGCGTAACTTGTCCAAAGCTTGATTAAACTTTTCACGTAATGCTTGACCTTTTTCATCTTTACTAAATGGAAAAGCAACTTGCTCAATCGTTATTGGCTCGCCTACTAATTTAAAAGGAAGATTTTTACGTTTGATTTCAGCCAGTAAGATGGGTTTTGAATTAACATAACCTTCAACCCGTTGATATTCGGTATCATACATGGCTCCGTCACGGGTTTCATAAGTTTTAATCGTCACTTCATTATTTGGAAAGGCTTTTTTCAAATTATTGATATGATTTGAACCTAACACGCCAGCAATGGTTTTACCTTTAAAATCAGATAACGTATTAATATCGTTATTTTCTTGATGAGTAACAATCTGACTACCGTAAAAACTATAAGGCTGAGAAAAATCATACTTAGCTTGGCGAACAGGTGTGATTGCAACGGCATTGGCAATGGTATCTAAACGTCCAGAATCAAACTGTCCCATTAAGCCGCCAAATTCAGCAACTACCCATTCGACTTGATAACCCAGTTCATTGGCAATGGCTTCTGTCAGTTCAACATCAAATCCGATTAATTTATCTTGTTGTTTATAACCATTTGGATAACTTTGACCGGTTGAACCGACTCTTATGATCGGCTGCTTTGTGGTCAAATCTTGGCTATTTGTATCGCATCCGCATAATAATGTTAAACTGGCGAGTAGTATTGCAGAGAAAATAGTTCTGATTGTTTTCATTGTTTGTGATTCCTTTTTTTCCATTCAGTGTAGTTTTTATAATTAAAAATTTTTTCAAAATAGAGTGTGGTGTGATCAGGGGTTAAATCGGCTTGCCCAATAGGTTTATAACCTTTGTTGATGTAAAGTGTGGCTAACCATGGATGATTTGCGGCTGTTCCTAATGTCGCCGCAGGAAGTCTTAATTGTTTAATTAAGATTTGTTGTTCAACAAAATCCCATAACGCATGACCATAGCCTTGACCTTTATATTGTGGGTCAGTGGCAAACCAACCTAAATGCGGTAATCCATAAGGCCCGGGATTATTGCCCCATGGAAAACGAATCGTTAATGTTGAAATTAATTTACCCTGTTTTTCATAGAGATAAACAGCATTTGATTCAATATGATCGGCAATTTGTTTTTGATTAACTGTCGCAGCAGCAAAATGGATACCAAGTTGTAGGGTTGCTTGATAAGCATTATGCAATAGCGTTTGATAAGCTGGGATATCATTTTGCGTCATTAGGCGGAACGTCATACTAAGACTCCACTTTGATCAGCATACCGGATTACTTGTTCCACTTTTTCAGGCGCTAAACCAACATAATTAACGGGTTCTAACCAACTATCGAGTTGATCTTCGGTAAACTCTTTATTCAAGATAGGATCAGCTAATAACACTGCTTTAAAGGTTTTATTTTGCTCAAAAGCTTGCATGGCGCTTTGATAAACCAAACGATGAGCGGTCTGTTTGCCTAATCGCTTGCCTATTTCAAACATCACTTTTTCAGACAGCAGTAAACCATTTTGTAAGGTTAAGTTAGTTAACATGCGTTCAGCATTGACTTTTAACCCTTGTAGTACAGCTAATGCCGTTTGTAGTTGTGAAGAAAGGTAGAGATTAATTTCAGGAAGCGCTATCCACTCGGCTCGCCAACTCATGGCGTCTCGCTCATGTTCAACTTTCATGGATTCATGAATTAAAGCGACACTTTTTAATAATGGTGCGGTTAAGCTAGCTAGGCCTTCTAATGCGGCTGGATTTCGTTTATGAGGCATAGTGGTTGAACCGATTTTTCCGTCAGAAAAGGGCTCTTCAACTTCGTTAATTTCAGTGCGCATTAAGTTATAAAACTCATTACCCATTTTACCCAGCGTCCCACTGATTAATGCAATGACGGATGCATATTCGGAAAACCGATCACGTGCAGCTTGCCAACCAATGTTGGGTGTATTGAGGTCTAATAAAGTTAATGTTCTGGCTTCAACTTGTACCCCTAATTCGCCCATGGCGGCATAAGTACAAATTGCACCACTGATATTACCCACTAAAACCCGCTGTTTAATTTCACTTAACCGCTGTAAATGGCGAACAAATTCATCTAACCAAACGGCAAGTTTGAACCCAAAAGTAGTAGGAAGTGCCTGCATACCATGAGTGCGTCCAACCATAGGTAAATATTGATACTGTTTGGCTAACTTTTTTAATTCACATGCCACCAGTTTGGTGTCACGTTCAATAATGGCAAATGATTGCTTAAGTTGTAAAACGGTTGCCGTATCGACAATATCTTGCGTGGTTGCACCATAATGAATAAATTGACCGGCATCGCCAACTTGATCTTGTAGCGCATTGATCGTTGACATTAAAGAGTGCTTGGCTTTCGCAGCTTGTTTGGCAATTTGTTCAATGGACAGTTTCGAAGCATCGGCTTTAGTAACGATTGCATCAGCGGCATCGCAAGGAATGACACCTAGTTCACCTTGTGCTTTTGCTAGTGCGACTTCTACAGCAACTTGCTTTTCTAAGCGATTTTGTTCTGACCAAATCGCTCGCATTTCACTGGTACTAAAATTATTACCTAAAATCAAATAATCAATAACATGTGACGCCACCGAAATATCCTCAAAGATTAATTAATGTTTTATTATTCAATTATTAAAGATTATTCAAACAGCGTCTAATATCCTCTTGGACTATGGATATAACTAAAAAGAATTAAGGTTGTTGGGTTTTGATCTCGGGCGATTGAGGAAGTTAATTGTTGAATGTTTATTTTGTTTGGATGAATAGACTCAACTAGGGGAATTTTTTCAAAATTTCTTATTTTTTATTCGTATTATGTACGATACTCGATCTCTTTGATGTTATCATCGTGGGGACAACGTGAGCCTGCTTAATAAAAAGGAATAAATAGTGATGAATAATAAATTATTTAAATTAGTCTGCTTAGGCTCTTTTTTGACCTCTTTTGCCTATGGCGTGATGTTAACGCTGCCGTTATTTTTAACCGACACTTTAAAGCTTTCGTTGGTGATGTCGAGTGAAATTATTTCAATGGGAATCATTGGGGTGGTGGCGTCGATTTTGTCGATTCCTTATGTGTTGAAATCTGTTTCTACTAATGTGATTGCTGCAATGGGGGCGTTAATTTATGCCTTTGCTATCGCATTGATTTTGTATACAGGTGGTGTTTTTCTTTATATTGCAGGTTTGTTGCTTGGTGCAGGGTGGGGGATTATTTATACGTTGGGGCCGATTATGGTGTCGTCAACCAGTAATACTGCCGAATTAAGTCGTCATTTTATGTTTATTTCGGCATTTAATATGTTAGGTGCCGGATTATCGCCAGTGATAGTCAAAACACTGCTCGATTATAATATTGCTATTGAATATATGTTTGTGTTTGCTGTGTTGTTGAGTTTGTTAGCCGGTGGGATATTTTTTAATGTAACCTTATCCAATAAGCAAAATTGCAGTAAATTATCGATTTTGCCAGTAATGAAAACCATTGTTACTTCAAATGCGGTCATTCCGTTAATAATGGTTTTTTTAGGCGCCTGTATTTACATTTCAATGATGAACTTTCAATTTATGTTTGCGAAAGAGAAGAATTTAAACTTTTCGATATTTTATATTTCTTATACTTTTTCATTATTATTTGCCCGATTCTATCTGGCTAAATTTATGTTAAAACTGTCACAGCAGTTAGCAATGATCGGCTTGTTATTCATTATGTTGATCGCTTTGTGTCTGTTTTTGGTTACGACAAATAATATTTTTTATATTGTACCGTCGTCATTATTAGGCATAAGTTATGGTTTGGTTTATCCGTTAATTCAAACTCAAATGGTTAAAGATATCGATGCTGAAAAGCGAAGTATCTATTTAACTATTTTTAGTTTAAGCTACTTTATTGGCGTATTTGGCTATCCGTATCTGTTTAGTTTAGGATTAGATTCAGGCGGTGTTTTAGGCTCGTTTTTAGTGCTGATTTCACTGTGTGTGTTAGATATTGTATTTGCCTGTTTATTATTTAAAAAATTTACCAGATAAGTCGTGATATCCTTAATATGCAGAGGGATTGATAATCAATCCCTCATGCTGTCTTTATCAAACTAACACAACAGTTAATCAACAATAATGCCTAAAAATTGACTTCATAAAATAGGCTTATAACACTTCAACTATCGATTCACACAGGCGTGACATATTATCAAGGGTCATGCCAGCGACATTGATTCGTCCCGAATTTACGATGTAAATACCGTAGTCGTTACGCAGTTTCAGTACTTGTTGTTCTGTTAGTCCACTGAAAGAAAACATGCCGTTTTGTTTAGCGATGAAGCTAAAATCTTGATTGGCACCTTTATCTTGTAATGTTTTGACAAATAATTGGCGCATACGATGAATACGTTGACGCATACTTGTCAATTCATCGATCCACTCTTCTTTTAATTCCTTGTTATTTAAAATATAAGATACAATTTTGGCGCCGTGAGCGGGTGGATTAGAATAATTGGCACGAATAATGGTTTTAACTTGGCTAAAAGCCCGATCCGCAATCTCCGTATCAGCAGCGATTAAGGTAAAAGCACCAACTCGTTCATTATATAGCCCAAAGTTTTTAGAGTATGAGCTAGCAATTAATAATTCTGGGTGATGATTGGTGAATAGTCGTAATCCATACACATCTTCTTCTATACCTTGACCCAATCCTTGATAAGCTAAATCAAACAACGGTAACCAACCATTTTTTAAGGCTAAATCTGAAATGGCTTGCCATTGTTCAGGAGTTGGATCGATACCGGTTGGATTGTGACAGCAACCGTGAAAAAGTACCGCCTCACCTGCTGCAATTTTACTTAAATCTTGCATCAGTCCATCAAAGTCTAAGCTATGGGTTTGTGCATCATAATAACGGTATTCTCGCACTTCAAGACCAGCAGTTTGGAAGACACTTCGATGATTTGGCCATGAAGGATTACTGACCCAAATACGTTTTACTTTGGTTCGGCGAGCTAAAAAATCGGCCATGATTCGTAAAGCGCCTGTGCCTCCAGGTGCTTGTGCCGTTCTGGCTCGTTCATTTTCGTTACCGAATAATAAGATTTGTGTGGCGATATTAAATTCTTTGATTCCGTCAATGGATAAGTAACTTTTTGTGGTTTCGTTATTTAATAAAAATTGTTCGGCTTTTTTGACGCTTTCTAAAATAGGTGTTTGGGTGGTTTCATCTTTATAGACACCGACACTTAAATTAATCTTACTGGTGCGTTCATCTTTATTATAAAGATCGGCTAATCCAAGTATCGGGTCGGCCGGTGCTGCTGTTAAACTTTCAAACATAATTCACCTATTTCGTCTAATTACTTTCATCGCATTATATACATAATATTTTATAATACACAATTTCGATACAGACAATTTGTGAATAAATGTTTAGACGATAATCTTGTTAATTTTTATGAATTATTTTTTTACATTAAATTGAAAGATTATTAAAAAATGATGTTAAATTTTCAGCTAATATCGTCAGTTCTCCACTAATGAGATCTTCTTTAACCACTTCGCCAGTTAAATTATTTATGGCGATAATTTCGGTACTTTCATCGGTAGAGGCAATAAAAATAGTTGGTATTCGTTTTAATCTTTTTTGTTGCGACAAATGGGCAATTAAGTTCTGCTCTAAATTTGAGAAATCGTCATCATTCCATGCTTGTAGTAATACTAAATGAGTATCAGCAACTTTTGCGTTTATATTTCCGGCATATTGTGTGCCATAAAAAACATGAGCACTTTGACACAGATTGATGTTAACGACTTGTTCTACAATAGTTAGATCTCTTGCCGGCTCTAATAAAAAAGGTTGCCAATATACTGCAAGTTGCGCTGTTTTTAGTATACAAGGTGAAGGAATGGCATGTAATTCTTCACTTTTAGGGGCATAATCAAATTGAGTCATCCAACGAGAAGTAAAATCAAGTAAGGCTGTTTTTTCGGGTGATTTCATAAATAAGTTAAATCTCTTTTTTGAATTTATTTTATATTTCGTCCATTATTATACAAATTAACTTACTTTAGGTACTACTAAGTAAGTGCCCATTTTTTGTTTTCTAAAAATGAGAAAAAAATGTAAAGTAATTTTGGCTTTTTAGTGTGGTTAATATAAATTTTTAATATATCTAATATGATTTTATTGAAATGATAAATATTATTTGTAAATAACTCAAAATATTAATCTAACTATCGATGAAATATGAAGTTTAATTTTCTTGCTATCCTTTGCCGAAACGTGAATAATAAGGGGGGATATTTTTATCCTTGTAATGCAGCAATGGCGTTAGACATTACAGTTTGTCAAAACAAAATAGCGTAAGTAGAATCAAGATAATTAGATAATATGTTTATTTTAAACAATCATATAAAGATTTAGTTTATTTGCTAGAACCAATAAAATGAAGGTTTGCAAATTAACCATTGAAATAATATCAATAAATTATATATTTAGGAATAATTCGGCGTGTCATTTGTACTTTTGAATTTAGCGGTTATCCCCCTAAAATATTATTTTAATGTAGTCAATGTGAAATCGGTGTCACATAAAATAATAACAAAAATAACACAAATAAAATAATGCACACTGTATAGAAATATCGAATTAAGTACTTTTTTTATCATTGTTAAAATAAGCATTTATCAATAATACGATTCTACCTACAATTAATTAAGATTAATGAAGAGTGTAGAATAATGAAAAGAATGCTAATCAATGCAACCCAGCAAGAAGAGCTGCGAGTTGCGCTTGTTGATGGCCAACGCTTATATGATTTAGATATCGAAAGTCTTGGGCATGAGCAGAAAAAGGCCAATATCTATAAAGGTAAAATTACTAAAATCAATCCAAGTTTAGAGGCGGCTTTTGTTTCATATGGTGGAGAGCGAGATGGTTTTTTACCATTAAAAGAGATTGCCGATAGTTATTTTCCATCCAATATGACCGGTCGTCGCACCATTAAACATCTTGAAGAAGGTCAAGAAGTTCTCATTCAAATTGAAAAAGAGATTCGAGGCAAAAAAGGTGCTGCGTTAACGACTTATATTAGTCTTGCCGGTAGTTATTTAGTTTTAATGCCCAATGATCCACGTGCTGGTGGTGTGTCTCGCCGAATTGAAGGTGAAGATCGTGCAGATTTAAAACGTATTATTGACGCCATTGAAAAGCCTAAAGGCATGGGCGTAATTGCCAGAACAGCGGGTGTTGGTAAAAGCCAAGAAGAGTTACAACAAGATTTAGATGCGTTAGTCAATTATTGGGCAGCGATTCAAAATGAAGCTAAGAATCATCCAGCACCAAGTTTAATCCACAAGGAAAGTGATATTATTACCCGAGCATTTCGTGATTATTTACGTGATGATGTGGGTGATATATTAATCGATAATCCGAAAGTCCTTGAGATCGCTAAAAAACGATTAGTTGATTTGGGGCGTGTTGAATACGTCAATCGACTAAAACTTTATGAGGGGGATGTACCTCTATTCAACCATTTTCAAATTGAAGGTCAAATTGAATCTGCGTTTCAACGTGAAGTGCGTTTACCTTCCGGCGGTTCTATTGTAATTGATGCGACCGAAGCATTAACAGCAATCGATATTAACTCCGCTAAATCGATACGGGGCAGTGACATTGAAGAAACAGCCTTTAACACTAATCTTGAGGCAGCTGAAGAAATTGCTCGTCAACTACGTTTACGTGACTTAGGTGGTCTAATTGTTATCGATTTTATCGATATGACACCAATTCGTAACCAACGTGAAGTTGAAAATCGCTTAAAAGAGGCGATGAAAACAGACCGAGCACGTATTCAAACAACACGAATTTCTCGATTTGGTCTACTTGAAATGTCACGCCAACGATTAAGTCCGTCTTTGCGTGAAGCGACTCATCACATTTGTCCACGTTGTCAAGGAACGGGAACGATTCGTGATAATAATTCATTATCGCTTTCTATTCTTCGATTAATTCAAGAAGAAGCGATGAAAGATAACACTGTCCAAATTGATGTTATCGTGCCAGTGCCAATTGCCAGCTATTTATTGAATGAAAAACGTCGTGCGATTAATAATATCGAACGAATGCACCCTGATGTAAAAATTGTCATTGTGGGTGATGAAGAGATGGAAACGCCACTTTATAAAGTGATTCGTAAACGTGTTGGCGAAGAGACTGATGTACTGAGTTATAACTTACCGAAATTAATCCGAGAACTGGAAGAAGAGGAAGAAGACGCAGCGGCTGAAATCATCGTTGAACAAGCGGTATTATCGGGGCCAAAAGTCGAAGCGAACACGACATCGAAAGAAAAGAGCGAGCCTAAAGTTGAAAAATCTGGGGGCTTGTTTAGTGGATTATTCAGTAAGTTACGTAAATTATTTGTTGCTGAAAAAAGTGAACCTGAACCAGAAGTTAAACCAAAACCGACTAAAAGACGTGAAAATAATCGATCAAATAGTCGCCGTCAGCGTAATAGTCGCAATAGCAATGGTGCAAATGCTAATAGCAGCGCAGCAACAGAAGACGTGAAAGAGACTACTCGTAGTAACAGTCGTCGTACTAAGCAAAATAATAGTCATTCGGCGAATGCGGTAAACGCGACTAAAGCTGAAAAAACAGCGAATAGTAATGAAGTGGTCACACCGAAACAAAAAGAAGTGAAACCAAGACGTCAACAACGTTCATTGACAAAAAGCGTACGTGTGAAAAATAGTGAAGCAGCGATTCAAGTCAATGAAGAGCGTGTTGTTATTCCATCGTTATTATTACCGGTGATAGTGCCTGAACAGGCTGAGACAACACCTGTTTTAGAGTCACAACCAAAACGTCAACGACGCACTTCCAGACATCTACGTATGAATGGACAACGTAATAAACGACGGGTACGAAGTGGCGATCTTAAAAAATCACCTATGCCGTTACAATTTGCTGCTGCATCTCTTGAATTGGCATTAGGTCGGGTTGCGATTGATTATAGTCAAATCACACAAGATGAACCAAGTAATGTGGTTCCTGTTATTCCTTCACTTTTATTACCTGTTATCGTTAAAAATGAAGTGACAGAAGCCCGTTCTGAACCGACAATTGACACAGCTGATTTGAATGATGTATCCATCAATTCTGAATCAACTCAAGTTCATGATGCTGCAAAAGACAGTGAACAAGAAAGTCATGATAGCGATGTGAATACTGATGTGTCTCAAGCTACGGGTCACGCTTCGTCAGTAATGACTAAAGCCCCTGCACCAGAGTATGTAGATTCTGAAATTGGTTTCAAACTACGGGAAGAATCAGACTATCACTTTGAAGGGAAAGGAGAAGCGGGCGGTTTAAGCTCTCAAAACCATGCCTTTGCTAAAGCAAGTAAACCTTCCTATCCTTCAGAATAATAGTTTCAAAACTGATATTTATAAACAGAGTGGTCATCAGACCACTTCTGTTCCTACTTAGACAAATAAAAGCGATAAGATAAACATGATTATTTATATTTTGAAAAAAATAGTCACTTTTGTATTAATTATCTGCATTTTGGCTCAGATCAGCTTTTGCCTTGTCTATTTTTCGCCCCATTCTATGTTTAATCATCTTCATATTGTTGATGCTTACAGTTCTTTCTTTAGGCAATTATTGCAAGGACAATTCACATTAACCTCAGGGGAAAAGGTCTCGTTTCTTTATACTTTATCCGCGACGATTGAACTGTGTATTCTAGCCTTAGCGGTAGCACTAATTGTTGGTTTACCGTTGGGTATCTTTTTAGGGCTAAGTAATATTAATTGGTTAAATAGCACGATTCGGTTAGGGTGCTTATTACTATATTCATGTCCTATTGTGATGCTAATTGTGATTGTTATGTTTTGGGTCTCTCCAAATTGGTCTGTATCAATACATTTTGATACTTCTTCCTCCACTATTGGTACATCGTTATTAGAGATTTTACTGTCTGACAAACAGAATAAAATAGATTTATTGATTGAGCAGTTTCAATATTTGAAACTTCCGATAATCATTCTTGCGATACAGCCTAGCATTATGACTATTCAGCTTATTAGCCAAAATGTCAAAAATACCTCACGCCAGAACTACATAAAAATGGCTGCAATTCGAGAAAGGTCACCTTTAAAAATTTTACGTCGACATTTATTGCCCAATACCATTCCGGCAACTATTCCTCAATTGACTTATAATACGACTACATTGTTGTTTTCAACAATGATTGTCGGAATATTATTTAACCGTGTTGGATTAGGGCAATGGGTCATGGGTGCTTATCATCATCATAGTTATTTTATTATCTCAATTGCTATTTTTGCTTGTGGAACGGTGATAAGCTTTTTAACACTATTGGGCGAAATTACCGCTGTGGCTATTTATCCATTACGTCATAAGGAACATCATGTCTAAGGTAAAAAGGTTATTAAATAGTGTGGCATTATGTTTTAATAAGCTACATAGTAATCTTTATTCAATTGTTGGCTTTTATGGCATTATGGCAATTGTCTTTGTTGCTGTTTCAACAAAGTGGTTTTTTCATGCCCATTTAGATCCTATTTATGCAAGTTCCTTACCGCCAGCATGGTTTATGAATGGCGATATTAATCACATTTTAGGCACCAATGCTAAAGGACAAGATATTTTTGATTACTTATTAATTGGTTATCGCTCAACCTTATCGATGACACTAAAAGCGGTATTTTATGTTGTTGTGATTGCAGGATTAATTAATTATTTAATGTTCTTTATTCCATTTCTACGATCTTTTATTTTATTGATTTTCCGATTTTTTATGGTGGTACCACCTTTATTGGGGGTCATCGTTGTCAGTATGTTATTTGAAGATGACATAACCAATATGTTGTTAATTATTGGGTTATCTTATTCACCACGATTTATATACAATATCCATCAACGAGTGATTAAGGAGTGGAATAAAACTTATATCACGGCTTATCGGCTTGATGGTTTATCCAAAATAACGATTTTAAATCACTATATTTTGCCTAATATTATGCCGGTCTATTTAACTGAAATTGTATCGTTATTTAGCTCAATTATCTTAGCCATTACCAGCATCACCTTTTTAGGATTTGCTAACGATACCTCCAGACCCGATTTAGGCATGATGATGTTTAAAATGAAAGACATTATTGGTACCAATTACTTGGCCTTTTTATCCCCCGGAATTGCGGTTTCAGCTACCATTATCTTTGTTTATTTATTAAACTTTGGATTAAATGGTCGACGAGCAGGGCATTAATCATGGCATTGTTAGATATTCGTAATTTAACGATTGAGTTTATTACACCTGATGGTCTGTTACGTGCTATCGACAGGGTTAACCTTAGATTATCAGAAGGTGAAATTCGAGGATTAGTCGGTGAATCCGGTTCTGGTAAAAGCTTAATTGCCAAAGCGATTTTAGGGATCACTAATCATAATTGGAAAATTTCGGCAGATCGCTTTCATTTTAATAATATTGATTTACTAAAACTTACGCCTAAACAACGCCGTAAAGTTATTAGTGCGAATATTTCCATGATATTCCAAGAACCACAATCATGTTTAGATCCATCAATGAAAATTGGGCAACAACTGATCGAGGCGATACCTAGACGCACCTTTAAAGGTCATTGGTGGCAACGGCTATTTTGGCGTAAAAATCGTGCGATTGAACTATTGCATCGGGTTGGAATCAAAGAGCATAAAGAAATATTAAAGTCTTATCCGTTTGAACTGACAGAAGGTGAATGTCAAAAAGTCATGATAGCCATTGCATTGGCCAATCAACCTAAATTACTCATTGCCGATGAGCCGACTAATGCCATGGAAGCCACGACAGAAGCCCAAATTTTTAGGCTACTGGCTAGCATGAATCAAAATATGGGCACCACGATTTTACTTATCAGCCATGATTTGCAAATGATTACAAGGTGGACAGATCGAATTAATGTATTGTATTGTGGACAGACGGTTGAAGTGGCGGATAGCGAAGATTTAATAAAATCGCCTTATCACCCTTATACACAGGCGCTCATTTACGCCATTCCAGATTTTGGTAAGGCAATGCCACATAAAAGCCCGTTAAATACTTTACCGGGTGTTATTCCGTCACTTGAACATTTACCTATTGGCTGTCGGTTGGGCCCACGTTGTCCTTATGCACAAAAAAAATGTATTCAAGCACCCGAATTAATCCAAATTAAAGATCACTTTGTTGCTTGTCATTTTCCTTTAAATACTGATGAGTAAAATTATCAATACCAGGACTAAACCATGAACCCAATTTTAAAAGTGCGTAATTTGTCAAAGCAATTTAAAATTCCTAAAGGATTTTTGGGGCATCTATACATTGATGCTGTTAAACCGATATCTTTTTCGATCAATGAAGGAAAAACCTTGGCAATTATTGGTCAGAATGGATCGGGAAAATCAACATTAGCTAAAATGTTAGTTGGAATGGTCAAACCGGATAGTGGTGATATTTGGATTGATGGTACAAAAGTCGAATACGGCGATTATAGTTACCGTTGTCAACTTATTCGCATGATTTTTCAACATGTAGAAAGCTCTTTTGATCCAAGACTTCGCATTGGTCAATTGCTTGAAATTCCACTCAAACACAATACACATTACGATGCGTTTGAACGTGAAAAAATGATAAGCGACGTATTAAAGCAAGTTGGGTTACTGCCTGAACATGCTTCTTATTATCCAGCGGTGATGGCATCGGGGCAAAAACAACGGGTCGCCCTAGCGAGAGCATTAATTCTAAAACCTAAAGTTATTATTTTAGACGAAGCGTTAGCCGCATTAGATATCTCGATGCGTTCACAGATTGTTAATTTGATGTTGTCATTACAAGCCGAGCATAACATCTCTTATATTTATGTGACTCAAGATATAGGGATGATGAAGCATATTAGTGATCAAATCTTAGTGATGCACAAAGGCGAACTTGTTGAATACGGGAATACCGCCGAAGTGTTAGCCTCGCCACTTAGTGATATCACGCAAAAACTCGTTAATAGCTATTTTGGCGAAGCGTTAACCGCTGACTCATGGCGCACCGATACACGGGCTTTTTAACTCTTTCCTTACTGTTGTCAATTATCCAATCTAAAAAAGACCAATGCGAATTTAATTTTATTCGTTTATAGTAGTATCATGATTTTCTTTGAGATATTGGATTTGGCTGATCAAAATAAAAACCTCGACAAATAATCTAAAACATCTTATATTTAGCTATACAGATTTCTAGACGTCTATTTTAAGTTTTAAAAGATTGTTGATTATTAGGAGTTTTTGCTATGCCTATTTGTATTCCTGATTCATTACCAGCCGTTGATGTACTTCGTAAAGAAAATATTTTTATCATGACATCTTCTCGTGCAAATACACAAGAAATTCGTCCGCTAAAACTGCTCTTTCTTAATCTTATGCCTAAAAAAATAGAGACAGAAAACCAATTTTTACGACTACTTTCTAACTCCTCATTACAAGTCGATATTCAACTATTACGTATTGATCAGCGTGAATCTAAAAATACACCAGTCGAGCATTTAAATAGTTTCTATTGTGATTTTGACGATATACGTGAACAAAATTTTGATGGGCTTATTATCACTGGCGCACCGTTAGGAAAAGTGGCCTTTACGGATGTAGTCTATTGGTCAAAATTAGTTGAAATTATCACATGGGCAAAAGAACATGTCACCTCAACCATGTTTGTGTGTTGGGCAGTACAAGCCGCATTGAATGTATTATATGATTTACCAAAATTTACACGATCACATAAATTATCTGGGGTTTATCAGCATCAGATTTTGCAACCTAATGCCATTTTAACCCGAGGATTCGATGACTCTTTTTTAGCACCGCATTCACGGTATGCAGATTTTCCGATTGAAAAAATAAAAAATTATACTGATCTCTTAATACTGGCAGATTCAGATATCACTGGGCCTTATTTAATGGCAACAGCAGATAAACGGATGGTATTTGTTACCGGGCATCCTGAATATGACTCTTTTACTTTAGCCAATGAATATTTTCGTGATCTTAAAGCTGGCATTCAGCCTACTATCCCAGAAAATTATTTTCCTCATAATAATCCAGACTTAACCCCTAAAGCCACATGGCGTAGTCACGCTTATCTATTGTTCAGCAATTGGCTTAACTATTATGTCTATCAATTAACACCATTTGATTTAACGACGCGCAATTTAACAATTGATGATTAAACCGAACATAAAGAAATTATACCTAGATTAAAAGAGCCAGAAATAAACTCATTATTCTGACTTTTATCGGTTATTGCTTGTGCAACACCATTTGATTAATGATTTATAATTAGAATTTGTTTATTGAGATTAAAAAAATAACGGGTAATCATTTCCAATAAATTGCGTATTTGTTTCCAAAAAAAGAAAAAAAAGCTTGTCGCCTGTCAAAAAATAATCTATCCTAAAAAAATGGTTTTATATAAAAATGCAAAATAAAACCATAAAATGCAAAATGTTAGCTTTAAATCGTCAGTTTAAGCTTATGCATTACGGATTTGGTATATAAGGGATAGAGAACAACAAGCTGTATGAAATGTTATAAATTGATTACTCAAAAAGAGTGGCTGGCACTACAAAAGAAAGCCCCCGAAAGTCTGTTAGCCCAGTATGGGTTTTATGAGTTTCCCAAAACACAGTTACAGGCATCCGGTTATAACACCGTTCGTTTCGATTACAGCGCAGCACAAGATGAAGCTATTGCTCATTGCGTTCAACATCCTGAACAATGTCAACAGCTTTACCCTACACTGGAAAACTTGGGGTTATATTATGGCAATAATCACTACGGTCATGATAATGCCAAAGTCACGCAAGCCTTAACAGAGGCACTGACAACCGGTCGGGCGTTGTTAATTGAAAAACCACTCACACTTGATTGTGGATTATTACCGCCTCAAACCAATTTTTTAAGACTACCGAGCAACAAAGCGCCACGTAAATTAACCCCGGCAGAAATACGGGAACGGGAGTTGTTTTTCTTTGATGATGATAACTGGATAGAATTCAGTGTCGAAAACTTACCGAATCAATCTTTTACGTTATTTAATAACAGTAATCAACGAATGATTTATCAGGGTCAACTTGATAGTCGTGGACATGCTTACGTCAATCTTGAGCCGGATATAAAATTAGTGGATGTCATCTTTGACCGCCAAACACAGCACCGAGCCTGGTATCAAGATGTCCCCTTACAGATATTGGGTGGTTTACGAGATGCGGGGCAAAGTACACTCGATTTATTATGGGATAGCACCTTAATTAATCCGGTATCTCCGCTATTTTTTGCTCGAGTGCATGCAGAAATTATTAGTGATAAACCGATTGGTCAGGCTCCCAATCCTATACAAATGCCTGAGGTATCACCACCACAGACTATCTCTGGTGGGATAACACATGGTGTCAGTCAATTTATTGTCGGGTTTATACCGGCGGTAAGGGCAACCAAATTTATAAAACCCTTGAAAAATGTAGGCTCGTGGGTAAAAGGGATGATAGCAGGCAGTGTCACAGATTTTACGGTATTTAGCCCTCATGAAGAACGCCTGTCAAACTTAGTACAAGAATTTCCCGAACTGGCTAACCCAATAACCGAATATTTACAAGCCAAACCAGACGATAGTTTTGCAGAAGGACGATTAAAAAACAGCTTAGAAGGAATAATAGCCGGCGGCTTAGCCGAACCCTTAACCCGTTCATTACGCTTATTAAAATACTCCCGAATTAAAATAACTGGCACTGAAGTCAGAACCAAGGTACATCATAAAATTGAAGCGGTAGAGGTTGAATTAGATGAGGTTAATTGGAATAATGTTGTTGAAAAAGAAACAATAAGGAATAATTCTTTATTGGCTAATGCAAATAAAGAATTAGATCAATACATAGCATCTTTAGCTAACAGCAAATATAAACCAGCTACAGCAGTTGGGGCTGTTGATCCATTAACGGAGAAAGTTGTTACTGCATCAAGTGGAACAGTTCCCACTAAAATAGCACCAGAACTACAAGTTTATGCTGATAAATTAGGAGGTTTAGGTGTTAAAACTTCATGTGGTAATGTATTAGGAGCTTGTGCTGAATTTAGAGCAGCCAACGAATTGTTATTAAATAATCCTAATCTTAAATTAAAAGATATACAATTTACTCAAGCCGTACGCCCTCGCAATGGTAAACCAGTGTCCCGTTGTGAAAATTGCACAAATATATTTGGAGTTGAAAAATAATGAAAATGACTGATGAGTTTATAAGTACTAACGATCTTGACTGGTATGCTGCATTTTATAATGGTAATCTAGCACACTTTGCTTCAGGTGGCACAAGAGCTGTACCGAAGAAAGTAGCTGATTCGGTTGAGAATTATGAAGAACTATGTGATTATTTTTTTGAATTAGAAAAACGATCTGATATTGAAATCATTGAAGATAATTTGCCTGAATTTCCCGATCAACTTAAAAGAGAACAATATTTAAAAAGCTATGTTGATTCGGCTTTAAAGGGATTATTTAGTTATGATGTTAACTATGAAGATAATAGCTATTTTTTAGTTGTAAAACCCCTGAGTCCATTATCTTTAAAAGACCTACCGAAAAATATAAAAGAAATAATCTATACTTTACCAAAAGAAGTAAAATCTGCTTCAGTAAGTATAACTGAATTAGAGTAGTCATAACGTAAAAGCACTCTAATTTATTAGAGTGCTTTTACGTTCTTATAGCTGCATAGTAAGTGAAGTGAGTAAAAACGATAAAAAGTGAATGATGTTAGAAAGCCAAACCCTTAACCCGTTCACTACGCTTATTAAAATACGCCCGCATCAAAATAACCGGCACTGAAGTCAGAACCAAGGTGCATCATAAAATTGAAACAGTTGAAGTAGAAGGGAATTGGTATAATACTGAAAAAGCAACTGATTTTGTCGTTTCATCATTTAAGGAATTAAGTATTGAAGAAATATCAAACATAAATAAATCATATGGAGGAAGTCATACATTAACAGATGAAATAGGGACAATACTTGCTAATATGTCATATAGAGAAAATTTTTATGACAAAATTGCTGTAGCTATAAGGGATATTGCAGGGCGACATTTATTTAATGATGGTAACAAACGCACTGCACAAACAGTTGTTGAACAATTAGTAAATAAAAATAATATGAATTTGTCACCTGTACAAATTCGAAAAGTAATAGATGATGTAGCAACCGGAAAATTAAGAGAAATTGAAGATATATCAAGGGCTTTAAAATATGAAAAATAATTTTAAATTAGAGTGTTATTGGAAAAATATTGAAGCGATAGCAGAAGATGGTGCATCCGTTATTATTAAGTTAGATGGTCAACGGAGTAAAGATAATTTCTATTCTGTTGTTTTATCGGGAGGTAAGTTAAAAGATGGTTTTTTCAGAAAAGATGGTGCGGAACTTGATTTATTGCTTGAAGAGTTAATAGCATATTATGATTCTTTATCTAATTATTGAATAATTATGAAAATATTTTTAGATGATATTCGAAAGCCTCCAAAAATAAAAATTCATTCGGCTAATATTTCAGCTCGAAGAAGAATGGAATTAGCTGTAACGAATATTAATAAATTGCGTAGATAATTTATTAATATTCGTAGGCTTAATAATAAAATGATAAATGAAAATTATAAGTTTTCATTAAATTTAATGAAAACATATATTAGTTATCATAATAATAGTATCTATCAATTAAAATTAGATAGTATAGAGAAGTTAATTGATATTAGGAAAGAAGGTATTTCTGATGATGACTTGAAATACGACTCCATTTTTTTATTTATTGGTCACGAAAAGCTACCAATTTGGACTCCTAACTCCAAAATTTTCTTCGCGCTCATGAATATTTTACGAATGTTTCCATAAAGGGAAAATACATGAACTCAATTAATATTATAAAACCATATAAATATCTTGATATGTGGGTCTTTGATGATGAAAAGGTAGGCTTGTTACAAGAGCCTTTTGTTTCTGGCGCAGATACTTTAATTGATAAAGCCACTGAATCAATCCCAAATGCTGAAAAAGGATTTATTTTAATCTTTTCTAAAGATTACTTCCCTGATACCGATCTTTGTTTAGAATGGCGAAGATCTGATAATGCTGGTAACTGGTATTACTCGAAAGAATTTGATATGGAAGGCTGGCTTTGTCCTGCTTTGTTTAAGTATTTTCCTGAAGCCCCCAAAAACTTGTATATCAAAATTAAATCTATCTAGTTAGAAAATCTAATATTACAAATTATCATGAATGTTAATGTCACTAGTGCTTTATAAATCGGCAGAATATAAAAAACCACACAATATTGTATGTGATTATCTAAAGGAGTAGTTGTAATGCTCACTATTAATCTACTTTGAAAAGTGATCATTGACCATACTAAATTCAACCAAATTTTTAGTGGTTGAATTTAGAAGCATTATTAAAAGAAGTGAGCCGATACTTTGGGGGACATGATAAAAGTAAACAAGCCACATGTAGCAGCTGATGCTTTAGCGATAAGATTAAATGGTGTGTCAAGGGTAAGATTTGCTAATGATACAAGAGAGTTTGATGTGATTAGTGATTTATATATAGCTCAAACAACCCCCCCTAAAGCAATTAAATGAAAGTGTAAGATCTAAAATGAAAGCAACATTTGAAGCAGCTAAAGAAACTAACCGTTCTGTATACTATCATTTTGAGGGTGAACCAGCAAAATCAGTAATAAATAAATTATATGAATATAGTAATCGTTATGATGTAAAAGTCATTATAGATACTAAACTTCTTAACTAAAAAATAAGGTAATAAAATGATCGAATATTATGGGTGGATATCATTAAGAAATTCTACATACGAAAACAATGAAAATGAGATGAATTCAATTCTAAATAAACTTACTTTATTCATATCAGAACATGAATTTGAAAATAGTACAGGATTTATTAAAATTCATAAGGTTAATGATTGTTGTCAACTTTTGTTTAGTGGGAATACTAATCATTATTCTCAGGATGTAGCAGAAATTTTTGAGTTATATCAATATGTAGCAAAAATTTCTCAAGGCTCATATGGTTTATTGTATGTTAAAAACGATGAATCTTCGGATAAATTTAATGAATTTGAAGTATATGTCTTAGCAAGAGGGAAAATAAAAAAAGAAAAAGATCAGTTTTTGTCTCCATGTATTCCTAAAATAGAAGATGATTAAGGTTACATTAATCAAATAAAAAGTCGTTTAAAACGATTATGAATCGGTGCTTTAGTCAATTGGTCAGTGTGCTTAATTCGAAAATAAAAGATAAAAGATCCTTATCTTGCATCATTTTAGGCATAGTTATATTATGGATAGAGTGCTTTATTATTTAAGGAATGAGTTATGTTAAAATCAATTGATCCAACTACCACTTCATCTTGGAAATCCCTTCAAGCAAGTTATCAAAAGCATCAAAATAAGACCATTGCGCAGATTTTAAAAGAAGAGCCAAAACGAGTTGAAAAACTCAGTATTCCGTTTGAGGATGAGTTTTTGGTTGATCTTTCTAAAAATCGTATTACGCAAGAGACTTTAGCAATACTTCATAAGCTTGCTGATGAATGTGATCTTAAAGGTGCAATTTCAGCTATGTATAGTGGTGAAAAAATTAATCGCACCGAAGATCGTGCTGTTTTACATGTTGCCTTACGTAATGTATCGAATACCCCTATTTATGTTGATGGCAAAAATGTGATGGATGATGTCAATGCGGTATTAGCAAAAATGGAATCATTCAGTAATAAAGTTATTAGCGGTGAGTGGAAAGGGTATACTGGTAAAGCGATAACTGATGTGGTAAATATCGGAATTGGAGGTTCAGATCTTGGACCTGTCATGATTACCGAAGCGTTGCGTCCTTATAAAAATCATTTAAACATGCATTTTGTTTCAAATGTTGACGGTACTCATATTGTTGAAGCATTAAAAGGCTTAAATCCTGAAACAACCTTGTTTTTAGTAGCTTCAAAAACATTTACCACACAAGAAACCATGACTAATGCACAAACGGCTCGTTCTTGGTTACTTGATGCGGCTAAAGATGATAAAGCTGTTGCTTTGCATTTTGTTGCGTTATCCACTAATGCCAAAGAAGTTGAAAAATTTGGTATTGATACAGCAAATATGTTTGAATTTTGGGATTGGGTAGGCGGTCGTTACTCTTCTTGGTCAGCGATAGGTTTATCGATCGTTTTATCTATTGGATTTGATAATTTTAAACAATTTTTGGCTGGTGGTCATGCAATGGATAAACACTTCCAAAATACACCAATTGATAAAAATATTCCTGCATTATTAGCCTTAATTGGGATTTGGTATAATAATTTTTATGGTGCTGAGACAGAAGCCATTTTACCTTATGACCAGTATATGCATCGATTTGCTGCCTATTTTCAACAAGGCAATATGGAATCAAACGGTAAAAGTGTCGATCGTAATGGTCATAAAACAACTTATACTACTGGCCCAATCATTTGGGGTGAACCAGGGACCAATGGTCAACATGCATTTTATCAATTAATTCATCAAGGTACTAAACTTATTCCGTGTGATTTTATTGCGCCAGCAATTAGCCATAATCCAGTTGGTGATCATCATCCTAAATTATTATCTAACTTTTTTGCTCAAACTGAGGCATTAGCATTTGGTAAAACCAAAGAACAAGTTGAACAAGAATTTATGGCTGCTGGAAAAACGCTTGATGAGGTTAAAGCAATTGTTCCGTTTAAAGTGTTTGAAGGAAACAAACCGACTAATTCAATTTTAGTTAAGAAAATTACTCCGTATAGCTTGGGTGCATTAGTTGCGATGTATGAGCATAAAATTTTTACTCAAGGTATTATTCTGAATATATTTAGTTTCGACCAATGGGGTGTTGAGTTAGGTAAGCAATTAGCCGGCCGAATTTTACCCGAATTAGCAAGTGATACGCCAGTAACTTCACATGACGATTCAACAAATAATTTGATTAATCAATATAAAAAGTGGCGTTAAACTGATTTAACTTTAGACAGTTAATGAATTGAGCAGAAAAACCTTCAGTAAAACTGAAGGTTTTTTTTATGCTTATTTTTTCACGCGCATAACAGGTGTTTTACCTGCTTCTACGGAACCAGAAAGTTTTGTCAGTTCGACAATACTATCCATATTAGAAATGACAACAGGTGTTAACACTGATTTTGCTTTACTTTCAAGTAGTGGTAAATCAAATTCGATAATGGTGTCACCAACTTTTACTTGTTGACCTTCTTCAGCGATACGGGTAAAACCTTCGCCTTTTAATTCAACAGTGTCAATGCCAAAGTGTACAAATAGCTCAATACCTTCATCTGATTCAATAGCAAACGCATGATTAGTTTCAAAAATTTTGCCAATTCTACCGTTTAGTGGTGCAACAATTTTATTACCAGCAGGTTTAATTGCAATACCATCACCAACGACTTTCTCTGCAAAAACGACATCTGGTACATCTTCGATTTTAACGATTTCGCCACTCAGAGGTGCAATAATTTCGATGCTATCATTGCTATCATCAGATTTGATGAATTGCTTCAATTTATCGAATAACCCCATTATTTTCTCCTAACAAATTTGCTTTTCAGCGTTATATTTTTCGATTAAATCCATAATTTCTTTAGAAGTTGCTTTTTCTAGCACATTGTCTGCAAGTTTTTTCGCTTCTTCAAAATGTGTATTACGAATTAATTTTTTGATTTTAGGAATTGATACTGCACTCATGCTAAATTCATCAAGTCCCATACCAAGTAATAAAATCGTTGCTCGTTCATCACCAGCAAGCTCACCACACATGCCAGTCCATTTACCTTCTTTGTGCGAAGCATCAATGACTTTCTTAATCAGTGTTAAGACAGATGGTGAAAGTGGATTATAAAGATGTGAAATTAATTCGTTACCACGATCAACCGCTAAAGTGTATTGTGTTAAATCATTGGTTCCAATACTGAAGAAATCAACTTCTTTCGCTAAATGATGAGCAATGACAGCAGCCGCAGGGGTTTCAATCATTACACCAACTTCGATATTTTTATCAAACGCTTTACCTTCGGCAGTTAGTTGTTCTTTGAGGATATTAATTTCAGATTTTAAGATACGAATTTCTTCAACCGATATGATCATCGGGAACATGATACGTAATTTACCAAATGCTGATGCGCGTAATATTGCGCGTAACTGTGCATGGAGTATTTCTTTGCGATCTAAACAGATACGAATTGCACGCCAACCTAAGAATGGGTTTTCTTCTTTTGGTAAATGCATGTAAGGTACATCTTTATCGCCACCAATATCCATTGTTCTGACAATAACAGATAAACCATTCGTTGATTCGGCTACTTCTTTGTAAGCTTTGAATTGTTCGTCTTCGTTAGGATAGGCATCACGATCCATAAATAAAAATTCAGTACGATAAAGACCAACACCTTCATAACCGTTGCGATCCGCACCAGCGATATCACGCACCGTACCAATATTCGCACAAATTTCAACTTGGTGACCATCAAGCGTGACGGCAGGTAAGTCTTTTAATTTTGCTAACTCTTCTTTGTCGGCAATATATTTTGCTTGAACTTGTTTGAGTTTTTCTTGGGTAGTATGATCAGGATTGATATAAATGGCGTTATTTATAGCATCAAGTATAACAAAATCACCTTGTTTAATTGTTTGTGTTGCATTTGATGTACCAACAATTGCCGGAATTTCTAATGAACGAGCCATAATTGAAGTATGGGATGTACGTCCACCTGCATCAGTAATAAAACCAAGTACCATATCTAGATTTAGTTGTGCAGTTTCAGATGGAGTAAGATCTGTTGCAACTAAAATACAAGGTTGACTAATAGCACTTAAATCGACAATTTCAATCCCTAATATATTTTTGAGTAAACGTTTGCCAATATCACGAATATCAGCAGCACGCTCTTTTAAGTATTCATCGTCTAAGTTTTCAAGCTCTTTAGCTTGAGTTTCAAATACTGATTGGACAGCGGCATCAGCGGTTGAATGCTTGCTTTGTATACGAGAAATAACTTCTTGCTCCAAATCCTCATCTTCTAAAAGCATAATATGCCCTTCAAAGATAGCAGCTTTATCTTCGCCTAATGTGGATTTTGCTCGTTCCATTATCGCATTTAATTGCTCGCTGGATTTTTGACGAGCATCTTTAAAACGCGCAATTTCAGCATCAATTTTGTTATCTGGAATTGCCCTATTATTAACAACAATAGGTTCTTCTTTTAATAATAGCGCTTTTGCAAAAGCGATACCGGGGGAAACAAGTATACCTGATACCATAACATTTAATCCTTATTCAATTTTAAATCTGTTTTTATCGCATTTTGGAGCTAATTATTCCAATTCAGGAATTAATTTAACTAGATGATTTACCGCTTCTTTTTCATCTTCGCCTTCTGCTGAAATGGTGATGGTGGTACCTTGTGTTAGACCAAGTGTTTGTAGTTTGAATAGACTTTTAGCACTAGCACTTTTACCATTTGATGTGACGGTAATTTCAGCATTAAAGTTTTTTGCTTCTTTTACAAATTGTGCAGCAGGGCGGGTATGGAGACCATTTGGTGCGGTAATGGTTACATCTTGTTTATACATAATAATTCTACTCCTAAAAATATTTTCATTTACGCGACCAATATAAATAAAAACCGCCTTAATGGCTAGTAACATTTAATCGATCTTTGGAAATTTAGTTAATCTTATTCAAATCAAAATATAGTTGTTATATCCATATTTCTCAATAACGGTAAATTCGAGTGATTCTATCACTACATTTTTTAAATTCTACTTCTCCATGTATACCACGCTTTATATTTTCAAAAACAATTTCTTCACTTCCATCAAGTTGTGACTCTTTTATTTCTTTACTGCAAAATGTTTCAAATCGTTGAAGTTCTTCTTCACCATTACCTAATTGGTAATTATGAGGTAAATCGTGACTTGTTATGAATGTTTGGGTTTTGTTCTGCACGTCAAGGATGATAGTGCCTTTGTTAGATAACCATGAACTACAAGCAGTTAATGATATAGCAAACGCCAGAAGGAGAAGGGAAAATTTCATCACAAATCTTACAATATTCAAAATAATTCCTTTATAAAGCTTAGTAACCTGTTTATTATTTATAGCTAGTTGTGGATTATATACTAATAATTAATGAAAGTGCAGAGTGCTTTTTATTGATATGACAAAATCAGGGTGACATTAATGACCAAAACTGTAAATTATGATGAACTTAATCATGAATTAAACTTAAATAAAATGGGTATTACTGCTGCTGAATTACATGGTTTTATTTCGGGTATTTTAGCCGGAGGCAATCATGATGAAAGTTGGCGCCCTTTAGTTGAAGATATGCTCAATAATGGGCAAAAAATACCAGAATCTTTAAATAAGAAAATGGTAGAACTTTATTGTATTACCAAGCAACAATTTTTGGATGATGATTTTGAATTTCAATTGCTACTTAACGAACATGATCTTTTTTCACAAATAGATGATTTAGTCGGTTGGGTTAACCATTTTTTATTAGGGATTGGATTAGTTCAACCAAAATTAAATCGTATTCAAGGTGATGTAGGTGAAGCAATTTATGATTTAAGACAAATTGTGAAGCTAGGTTACGATGAAAACGAAGATCAGCAAGAGTTAGGCTTTGCATTTGAAGAGATCAAAGAGTATGTTCGCATGACTTCGATTCTCTGTTTTGATGAATTTAATGAGGCTGATATCGCACCAACCATTCATTAATATTAACTTGTTTTTAAAAGGTTATCACTATGCTAAATATCGATACCAAAAAAGAGCTTTTTTCTCGTCGAGAAAAGCTTCTTTCGCAGATGCAACCTAACAGCGTCGCACTTTTTTTTGCCTCACCCGAAGTCGTCAGAAGCAATGACACGCATTATCCTTATCGGCAAAATAGTGATTTTTGGTATTTTACCTGTTTTGATGAACCCGAAGCCGTATTAGTGATGATTAAACAACAAGATAATCATGTTCGATATGTGCTGTTTAATCGTAAAAAAGACCCTCTGGCTGAAACATGGACAGGCTATCGTTTAGGGCAGCAAGCTGCGTTAGAAACCATTGGCGTTGATGAAGCGCATCCTTTTGATAAAATTGATACTATTTTGCCTGAGTTGTTGAATGGTAAACAGGCAATTTATCATGCTGATCTGCAATATGATTATGCTGACACGATTGTCAAAAAAGCCCTTACGATTTTAAAACAGGGTGCAAGATTTAAGCTTTCAGCACCCAGTAGCGTAATTGATTGGCGTCCTATTGTGCATGAAATGCGGATGTTTAAATCTAATTTTGAAATAGACCTTTTACGTCAAGCGTGCAAAATTAGTGCCCAAGCCCACTGTCGAGCCATGCGTAGCTGTAAACCTTCGATGTATGAATATCAGTTAGAGGCAGAAATTTTACATGAATTTGCCTGGCATGGTGCGCGTTCTCCTTCCTATAATACGATTGTAGGAGCCGGAAACAATGGTTGTATATTGCATTATGAAAATAACAGTGCGCTTTTAAACGAGGGTGATTTAGTGTTAATCGATGCCGGCTGTGAATATCAATATTATGCAGGGGATATAACACGGACTTTTCCTGTTAATGGTCAATTTAGCCAAGCGCAACGGGATATTTATAACATTGTTTTAGCTGCTCAATATCAAGCAATTGATCTGTTAAAACCTGGAACATCGATTATGGAAGTAAATGATCATGTTGTTAAAACAATGGTGACGGGCTTAGTTAAATTAGGCATTATGCAAGGGGATGTCGATTCGCTCATTGCTGATAAAGCTTATACCGCATTTTATATGCATGGTTTAGGGCATTGGCTCGGCATTGATGTACATGATGTCGGTAGTGGAAGGGATCGTATTTTAGAGCCGGGTATGGTGTTGACTGTTGAGCCGGGGCTTTACATCAATCAAGATGCAGATGTGCCGGAGTGTTATAAAGGTATTGGTATTCGTATTGAAGATAATATTTTAATCACAACATCGGGTAATGAAGTATTGACCAGTGATGTGCCAAAAGAACCAGAGCAAATCGAAAAATTGATGTTATCGGATCAATAATCTTATCGCTAAAGCAATAATCTTCTAACTGTGATTATTGCTTTTGTTTTGATTATAGATAATAAAATCGTATTTTATTATTTTAAGAAACTGTTCAGACGATTAATTATCTAATCTGATTGATTTATCCCGATTAAAAATTATTTTTATTTTTAAATCTTTTGCTATTTTACCTTCGTATTTCCACGTTTTCATCGCTGTGATAACTGAACGATTAAAAATATTGTTCGGTTTGGTTTCGATAATTCGAATATTTTCGACCCGCCCATTACTATTGATATCAAAGAGTACAACGACATAGCCTTCTATGCGCATATCAAGTGCCCGACGAGGATATTCTGGCTGATTACGACTAATTGGCGAGGGATTACCCGAATGTTGACGGCTATCAGAAATGGAAGATGCGACGGCTGTTTTGGCAAAGTTATCCGTGATCACTTCTTGTCTGACTTGCTGACGAGACTCTTTTTGAATCGGTTTGGATTCCGTTCTTGGTTTGGGTTTTGGCTTCGGTTTCGGTTTTTGCTCGATGACAATGTTATTTTCGGGCATGACTTCCGGTTTTTTTTCAACGATAGGTTCCGGTTTTTCTTCATTAGTCATTTGGGTTTCAATAACTGGCTCAACTATCGGTTCTGGTATTGGTTTATTATCGATAATGTCACTTTCTTTTACCCCTTTGATATCAGGTGTATTTTCAACTAATGATTGTTCAGGCGCTGCCATTTGCGATATATCAATCATGATCGCTTTAATTGAGTTGTCACCTTCATCAACGATGATATTTTTGGCAAAAAGCATAGGGCTGAACAGCAACGCCAGTAAAAATAGATGTGACACAATCGAAAGTGACGTGAATAAATAAACACTCTTGGGTTTGATATGTGTTGGCGATTGAGGCGCTTTTTCGTTGCTAATGTCTATATCAAAATTGATTTTCATAACAATTATCATGTTTAACTTAAGGTAATCATTCTAAATGAAAATGCTTATCATTTGTAGTCTTTTTTAAAATATGCTAATCCAACACCTTGTTGCTCGGCAATATTTATCAGATAATAGCAATTAAATATCTATTTTTTTAGTGGTTTGGGTGATGAATAATCCTTCAATGAGTCAAATACTCGATCTTGTAAAAGATGACTTAGTTAAAGTTAATGAGGCAATTCAGGCGGAGCTTAGTTCGGATGTTGTGCTTATTAATCAATTAGGTAATTATATTATTAGTAGTGGCGGTAAGCGTATTCGCCCTATTATTGCGTTGTTAGTTGCCAAAGCACTTAATTATCAAGGTGATAAGCACATCGTTGCCGCTGCGTTCATTGAATTTATTCATACTGCTACATTATTACATGACGATGTCGTTGATGAGTCCGATCTCAGGCGTGGAAAGTCAACCGCGAATGCATTATTTGGTAATGCAGCCAGTGTTTTAGTTGGTGATTATATTTATACGCGTTCTTTCCAAATGATGGTACGGACTGAGTCTTTCAAAGTGTTAACTATTATGTCGGCAGCAACAAATGTGATTGCTGAAGGTGAAGTGCAACAATTAATCAATTGTAATGATCCCGATATTACTAAAGAACAATATTTAGAAGTCATTTATCGTAAAACCGCTCGTTTGTTTGAAGCAACTTCGCATTCGGCAGCGGTATTAGCTGGCGCCAATGCAGAACAAGAATTTGCCTTACAAGAATATGGAAAATATTTAGGTACGGCCTTCCAAATTATTGATGATTTATTAGATTATAGTGCTGATAGTAATCAAACCTTAGGTAAGAATTTGGGTGATGATCTTAATGAAGGTAAACCAACTTTACCATTGTTACATGCGATGCGTCATTGTCAAAATGCTGAGGAAGCCAAGTTGATTCGTCAAGCCATCGAGCAAGGAAATGGGCGACATTTGTTGGATCGTATTTTGCAGATCATGAATGAGTGTGGTTCACTTGAATATACATTACAAATAGCACAGCAAGAAGCCCAAAAGGCTTTTGATGTGATTGCTATCCTGCCAGACTCTCCCTATAAAAAAGCATTGCAAGATCTCGCATTGCTCTCAGTAAAAAGAGAAAATTGACAGGAGTTAAATCGAAGTATGGATTGAAAACATTCCTACTCGTACTTATATGGACATTTTATATTAAATCATCATTAGCAATGATCAAAAATTGATTTCTTTAGATTTCATCGTATGTTGTGAAATGACGAGCAATTTTTTCTGATTATATTAACAAGGTAATTAGGCATGTTTAAACGATCTTGGCCGATCTTTATTATTTTTATTTCTATGATTTCGTTACAATCAAGTGCATCTATGGCCAAATATCTTTTTCCAGTATTAGGCCCTGAAGGGATGACTGCTTGGCGATTAACTTTTTCATCCTTGATGCTTATCATTATTTTTAAACCATGGCGTAAACCCATTACTAAACAATCTTTTAAGTATGTGTTTTTATATGGTGTAGCAACCGGTTGCATGAATTTGGCTTTTTATAGTGCCATTGCCAGAATTCCGCTTGGTATTACCGTTGCGATAGAACTTACTGGACCGATAGTTGTCGCAATGTGTTATTCGCGTCGGTTAGTTGATTTTATTTGGTTAGGCGTTGCAGTTATCGGGCTTGCGATACTTTTACCGATTCATCAAGCTTCTGGTGATTTAGATCCCGTTGGCATTTTAATGGCATTATTAGCAGGTTCAGGTTGGGCATGTTATATTGTCTTTGGGCGTAAAGCTGGGGCATTATATGGTTCATCAAGTGTTGCGATAGGGTCTTTAATAGCGTCTTTATTTGTATTTCCTATTGGTGTGTGGGATAGTGGAAGTGCTATGTTTTCTTTGGAACTTCTTCCTTTAGTGTTTGTGGTTTCATTATTGGCGTCAGCCATTCCTTATGGATTAGATATGATAGCGTTGCCACGATTACCCGCTCAAACATTTAGTACATTAATGAGTTTGTCGCCAGTTTTTGCTGCTTTGTCAGGCTTCATTGTTTTGCAAGAGCAATTAACGCGTTATCAATGGTTAGCCATTACATTTATTATTGTTTCATCAATCGGGACGGTATTGACAATGAGCCGACCAACTAAAATTAAATCGGTTAATTCATAATGTTTTTACCAGCATTACGCAGATTAATACGCAATGCTCGTGTAAATATCGCTTGTTATACTTTGTTTAAAGCATAACAAGCGAGTTAATATCAGCTTATTAGCGGTGGGGGAAACCCATTCCGCCACCCATAAGTCCTTTCATTTGGCGCATCATTTTCATCATGCCGCCGCCTTTCATTTTTTTCATCATTTTTTGCATATCTTCAAACTGTTTAAGTAGTTTGTTGACGTCTTGTACTTGAGTACCTGATCCATTAGCAATTCGACGTTTTCGAGATCCTTTGATGATTTCAGGATTGGCTCTTTCTTTTAACGTCATTGAACTAATAATCGCCTCCATTTTAATGGTAATTTTATCGTCCATTTGCGCTTTAATGTGTTCAGGTAGTTGCCCCGCACCGGGAAGTTTTGCCAACATAGCTCCCATTCCACCCATATTTCGCATCTGTTTAAGTTGATCTTGGAAATCGTTAAAATCGAACTTGTCGCCTTTTTTTAACTTCTTGGCAATTTTTTCTGCTTTTTCACGATCAACATTTTGTTGCAACTCTTCGATTAAGGAGATGACATCTCCCATACCTAAAATTCGTGAAGCAATACGATCTGGGAAGAATGGCTCTAAAGCATCTGTTTTTTCTCCCATTCCTAAGAATTTAATCGGTTTGCCCGTAATATGACGAATCGATAACGCCGCACCACCACGGGCATCACCATCAACTTTGGTTAAAATCACACCGGTAAGTGGCAAGGCATCATTGAAGGCTTTTGCGGTATTGGCGGCATCTTGCCCTGTCATTGCATCAACAACAAATAACGTTTCGATTGGGTTGATAGCCTGATGCAGTTCTTTGATTTCATCCATCATGTTGCTATCAATATGTAAGCGTCCCGCTGTATCGACAATTAACACATCGAAGAACTGAAGTTTAGCGTGAGAAATGGCTTTATTAACAATATTCACTGGTTTTTCATGAATATCCGATGGGAAAAATTCCACATCAATGGCTTTTGCAAGCGTTTCTAATTGTTTAATTGCAGCCGGACGATAGACGTCAGCAGACACAACCAGCACTTTCTTTTTTTGCTTTTCTTTTAAAAATTTAGCTAATTTAGCGACGCTGGTGGTTTTACCTGCCCCTTGCAAACCAGCCATCAAAATAACAGCGGGGGGCTGTGTTGCCAAATTGAGGGTGCTATTAACTTCACCCATAGCCGATGTGAGTTCAGCCTGCACTATTTTGATAAATTCTTGACCCGGTGTTAAGCTTTTAGAAACGTCCAGACCAACGGCTTTTTCTTTTACTTGATTAATAAATTCACGTACAACAGGAAGTGCTACGTCGGCTTCAAGTAATGCCATACGTACATCACGTAGTGCTTCTTTTATATTATCTTCAGACAGTCGTCCTCGACCACTGATATTACGGAATGTCTGCGATAAACGGTCGGTTAAATTCTCAAACATGTTAACTCTCAATAAACAAAAAAATTGTGATTATCATAACAGAAAATCTTAAGAAGTCCCATGATCATAATTTTGTTCTTGCTTGACACCAAATAGTGTTCCTGTTCAAATGTTGAAAATTAACTTAGCATAATATTCCCCTTTATTTTTTTAGCAAGGGCAGATGATTACAGGAGATATTGATATGAAAAAAATCATTAATACAGATAACGCACCCGCAGCAATAGGACCTTATGTACAAGGCGTTGATTTGGGCAATATGTTATTTGCATCAGGACAAATACCGTTAGATCCAGTTACCGGTAAAATGTCAGATTGTGTCAAAGAACAAGCTAAACAAAGTTTAGCAAATGTAAAAGCTATTATTACGGCAGCGGGTTATCAAGTTAGTGATATCGTTAAAACCACCATTTTTTTAGCTGATATGAATGATTTTGCGGCCGTTAATGCAATTTATGAAGCCTTTTTTACAGAACATCATGCTGCGTTTCCTGCTCGTTCTTGCGTACAAGTCGCCAGAATACCCAAAGATGCTAAGGTTGAAATTGAAGTCATTGCTGTAAAATAAACGCAATACATCCTTTACTCTGAAAAATTTTGGACTTATACCTAGTGCCCAAATCGAATTGGTGTAGTCACTTGGTGACTACTTTTTAATTGCATGAATTTTCGCCCTTCATTTCCGCTTTTTTTAGATAATCCTATAAGGTAGTCAGTATACTCGTTTAGGGTGACAAACATCTTTTATGATTAGCAATATCTAAAGAAATTTTATCGTTTAAGCCTTGCCATATTTATCTTTTTTTACATTAATCATTCAAGTGAATGATTAATCATACCCAGAACGTGTAAACTTCTATTTAATGATTGATTGCCGATTGAGTTGATGCAATAATCTACAATTATTTATCATTAGTTGCCGTGTAATTAGGTTGCAAATATGTTTGAAAAAGTTGAGTCGTACGCAGGGGATCCTATTTTATCATTAGTTGCTGAGTTTAATCAGGATAACCGAATGAATAAAACAAATTTAAGTATCGGTTATTATTATGATGAAAACAGTGTTGTACCTCAATTAGCATGTGTAAAAGCTGCACGGGATTTTATCTATCAAAACGATAAAACTGCATCACTTTATTTACCGATGAGTGGATTACCTGATTATTGTCGAGCTATTCAATGTTTGCTATTTGGTGAAGCACACAGCGCTCTTAAAGATAAACGCATTGCAACCATTCAAACTTTAGGTGGTTCAGGGGCATTAAAAATAGGTGCTGATTTTTTGTTTCGCTATTTTCCGAAATCAGAAGTTTGGGTCAGTGATCCAACATGGGAAAATCATATAGACATTTTTCATGGTGCTGGATTTAAGGTAAATAAATATCCGTATTTTGATTCACAAACTTGTGGCGTTAAGTTTGATGCAATGCTTGAAACTTTACATCAATTACCGGCTAAAAGCGTTGTTTTGCTACACCCTTGTTGTCATAATCCAACCGGTGCCGATTTAACACATGCACAGTGGGATCAGGTTATTGATATATTAAAAACACGCGATCTTATTCCCTTTATGGATATTGCCTATCAAGGATTTGGTAAGAGTATCGAAGATGATGCATATGCAATTAGACGAGTGGCAGAGTTAGGGATATGTGGTTTTGTGTGTAACTCTTTTTCAAAAACATTTTCGTTATATGGTGAAAGAGTGGGTGGTTTATCCGTTTTATGTGATAACAGCGAAGTCGCTAATCGTGTACTTGGTCAACTTCAAGCAACCGTACGTCGAAATTATTCAAGTCCTGCGGCCTATGGTGCTCATCTTGTTAGTTATATTTTGAATAATGTCGAACTGAAAACCCAATGGATTAATGAAGTTACTGCAATGCGTGAACGTATTATCTCAATGCGAATAAAGCTTGTTGAATTACTAAATAAGTTAGTACCCGAAAACAATTTTGATTATCTGATCAAACAGCGAGGTATGTTTAGTTATACTGGATTTTCTGAAGAACAAGTCACATATTTAAAAAATAACTTTGCTGTTTATTTGGTGGGCAGTGGACGGATGTGTGTGGCGGGTTTAAATCACCATAATATTCATCGAGTAGCAGAAGCGTTTGCTACATTAAAATAACCATGTAATTAATTAGAGGAGTATTTAATATGTTCCGAAAAATGTTAATGTTAATGCTAGGGTTAGTTATGGCAACGTTTGTCGTGGGTTGTAATACGGTAAGTGGTGTCGGTAAAGATGTTCAATCTGGTGGTAAAGCAATTACCCATACGGCTGATGAAGTGAGCGATAGATTATAAATGGAGCAGTGAGTCGAAATATACATAATTTATCATTCACATTTACTTCTATAATAAATCTATTTTTCTCATAAAAGCACAGTTCGTCAAGTTGACGAACTGTGCTTTTAATCAAGTAACTGTTAGATATTTAATAATATATATTAATTCATATTGCGTCAGATCTTATTTTTTTTTTGAAATGAATATTTACATAAAATGATTTTTGATAATTTATTAAATTGAGACAAGCTAATACTAATACAAAAAAATTGTAAGGATTAGAGGGTTAATTCATTGTAGTCGACATTGGTATTTTTTAACTTATTTTTTATTGGTTATTAACTTTATGATTGATTACATATGATGTTTTCACTGTTTTTAGGAAGAATTTGTTTATAGTAATTCACATCATTTTATTCCATATATTGATAAGTTGTTTTTATTTGAACTAATTGGGAATTCGCTGATAATTGTTATAAACATCTATTTAACTTACTTATTTTCTAAAACAATATAAATTTGCTAACGTATTCGTTTTTTTACAGATTATCAATACTATTTTTATCGTAGGCGATCATGGTCTATACCAAAATCTATTGGTTCAATTTTTTAGACCAGTTTGATCGAAAAAAGATGTAGAGAGCATTTATTCATACACTTATTTTGATACCTTTTATGTTAAAGTCTGTGAGCGTTAAAAATACCATTTATAAATGGTCGTCCAACGGAAGCAAATTATGATAGTATTAGCCGTTAATTTTTTTGAGGAATGATTATGTCATTTAATTTTGAAAATTCCCTAAAGGGTAAAGTAAAAAAAGCGGTTATCCCTGTTGCTGGTCTAGGAACACGCATGTTACCCGCAACTAAAGCAATTCCTAAAGAAATGTTACCTGTTGTGGATAAACCACTTATTCAATATGTGGTTAATGAATGTATTGCAGCTGGTATTACCGAAATCATTTTTGTTACGCATTCATCCAAAAATTCAATAGAAAACCATTTCGACACCAGTTTTGAATTAGAAGCCATGTTAGAAGCACGGGTGAAGCGTCAGTTGTTGCAAGAAGTGCAAAGTATACTTCCTAAACATGTAACGATAACAAGTGTACGTCAAGGTTTAGCTAAAGGGCTTGGTCACGCTGTTTTATGTGCCTATCCTTTAGTGGGCGATGAACCTTTTGCAGTAGTATTACCGGATGTGATTATTGATGAATATGAAAGCGATCTCACTTGTGACAATTTAGCTGCCATGATTCATAATTATCACGAAACTAAACATAGTCAAATCATGGTTGAACCTGTGCCTAAGGAATTAGTGTCTTCATATGGTATTGTCGATTGTCGTGGTGAAGAACTTGCCGCAGGGAATGTGGCACAGATGTATAGTGTGGTTGAAAAACCGTCGGTTGAGGATGCGCCATCAAATCAGTCTGTGGTTGGGCGTTATGTATTATCTGAGAAAATTTGGCCATTACTTGCTAAAACGCCATTAGGTGCTGGCGGTGAAATTCAATTAACAGATGGCATTGCAATGTTACTTGAAGAAGAGCCTGTCGATGCGTACTGTATTAAAGGACAAAGTCATGATTGTGGTAATAAACTTGGTTATATACAAACGTTTGTTCAATATGCCATGCGTCACAAAACATTAGGTAAAGATGTTTCTGATTGGTTGAAATCACTTTAATTGGTTTGAATGGTTTTATTAACCTAAAAAAGGACGCTTAATCGCGTCCTTTTTATCATTGAATATATATTGTTGTTACTTAAGCTTCGGCGTTGTCATTATCCAGAGTGACATTCGGATCGTTAAAGACATTCATATTCATTAATCCTACTTCACGATCTGTGGCAACCGCTGCGGTCATTGCACCCGATACGTTAGCTAAAGTTCGAGCCATATCAATAATTGGATCGACAGCGAGTACCATACCAATTAACGGGAAGTATTCGACCATTCCCATCCCAGATAAAACCACTGTTGCTGCAACGGTTGCTGTTCCTGGAATGCCTGCAATTCCTATTGATCCAATGACAACGACTATTACAAGCATAATGTAAAATTGAATATTGGTATCTATCCCAACCATATGGGCGACCATTACCGCTAATAATGCAGGAAAAAATCCAGCACAACCATTCATACCCATGGTGCTGCCAAGTGAGCCAACTAAGTTTGCTGTACCGGTGTTGACCCCCATTCTGACGGTTAATGTTGAAATAGTCATTGGTAAGGTGCCTACTGACGAGCGGCTAGTGAATGCTAATAGCCATGTTCCTAATGCTTTTTTGATAAACATTACTGGTGAAATACCATGAATTAAGACAATTAATACATGTACGATAAGCATAACGAGAGTTGCAATATAAACCGCTGCAACAAAACTTGATACTTCAACAATTGCAGGAATACCATTAGATATGATTGTACGGGCGAGTAACGCAATGACAGCATACGGCATATATTTAATAATGGTCATTGCAATTGACATAACAATTTTGTATAGCGCTTCAATAAATGTTTTAAACAAGGCAATCGGTTGAGGGTTTTTCTTTTCCATTCTATTGGCGGCAAGCCCCATTAATGCTGAAAAGATAACTAATCCTACAATATTTTCTTTTGCCATGGCTCCGATAATATTGCTAGGGATCAGATTAACGAAGGTATCAATAATATTGGTATAATGTTTAGCTTGAGCATGATGTACTGATGTTGAGCTTATTTCACCGAGTTCAAAAACGTTAGCTAAAACAATGCCGACTATACAAGCGATTGCCGTGGTGAAAAGTAACCAAAAAATGCCACGGAATGCTATTTGGGGTAAATTCTTTTTTCCCGAAAAATCAATAATAACTTTAACAATTGAGACAAATACCAGTGGAATCACTAGCATACGTATAAAGGCAATAAAGGCACGCCCAAAAAGACCATACCATGTTGCAATCTCTTGCATCCAAACTGTTGAACTTTTAGGAAAACCTGCCGACCATTGGATTCCCAGACCAAGAACTGCCCCAAGTATCAAGCCAACTAACATGCGAACTGAAAAATTAATTTTTTTGTCTTGTAATGGTTTCATTATGACAAAAAAACAAATAAGTAATAGCCCAAGACCAATTAATGTTTGGTAATGAGTAATGGATAGGAATTTTTCAAAAAAAATCCCGTGAAAAATGGCATCTGACATAATCGATCCTCGCCCTTTTAGGGGGTATATAATTAAATAATTATCAATAATTCTTTAATTTTATTTATTAATCAATTTGTTAAGTGCTTTAAAGGTTTGTTTTAATACTGAAGCAATTGATTAACAAATTTAATTTTTTATTGACTATTTTTGAGTGATTAGTAAACACTCTTTTCATCATCTCTATTTGGCAATGGAACCTGCTATATTTAAAATATCCCAAGGCCGTGAAAAAGGTGGTGCATACAGAAAATCTAACATTGTAAGTTCGTCAATCTTCATTTGTGACCATATTGCTGTTGCTAATACATTTATTCTCAATGCAGAACCAGTGCCGCCGACTAATTGTCCCCCCAAAATCTTGCGTGTTTCAGCATGATAAATAAGTTTAGCCGTAACGGGTGATTGACCTTCGACATAATTACTGTGGTTTTTATCGTTTACTAAAACCGTTTTATAGGGGATACCTAATTTGATGGCTTCATTTTCAGTTATTCCTGTTCGTCCTGCTTCAATATTAAATACTCGGAGCGCTGATGTGCCTAACGTACCAGGAAATTGACAATTGCCACCTGCAATGTTTTCACCTACAATTTTCCCTAATTTGTTTGCGCCAGTTGCTAATGGAATATAGACTTTAGTTTGGCTGACTTTATGGAACAGCGTGGCACAATCTCCAGCGGCATAAATATCAGTGATATTTGTTCTACCTAAATCATCGGTAATAATGGCACCATTATTTAGGGTATTAATGCCAATGTTTTTGTAGATTTGACTATTTGGTCTAACACCGGTAGCGATAATAACCAGATCAGCAGGATATTGTCCTTTATTTGTTATAACCTGCGTCACTTTATCTTGACCAACAAAACCTTGGACACTTTCTTGTAAATGTAAGTCACAATGTTGCTCAATATTTTCCTGAATAATGTCAGTAAGTTGCTCATCGAATGCTTCGACTAATACTCGATTATCTAATTGAATTAATTTTACTTTCTTTTTTAATGCAACCAGTGATTCGGCTATCTCCAATCCAATATAACCAGCTCCAACAATAATAATATTTTTGCATTCCGGTTTTGACAGCGCTTCTTTGATTGCTAATCCATCATAAAGATTGCGTAACGTAAAAATATTGTCCAGCTGATCATTCGCCAGTGTTGGAATAATTGGACTTGCACCTACAGCAAATAGCAATTTGTCAAAGCTATCTTCAATGTTTTCACCGTTATTTAAATCTTTAATAAGTAATTTTTTTTGTTTAACATCAACAGATATCACTTCATGTCGTGTTTTTATTTCAATACCATCTTTTTGAAATTGTTCAGGTGTTCGGGATATCATTTCATTAGCATCAGTAAAATGATTGCCAATATAATAAGGTAAGCCACACGCACCGAATGAAACAATATCCGATTTTTCATAGATACGAATTGTTGCATTAGGGTTTATTCTTTTGGCTTTAGCTGCAGCACTCGCCCCAGCTGCTTGAGCTCCAATAATGATTATTTTCATCTATTATTCTCCTTTGTGCGCCTATTTTGAACACTTATCTGCTCATTGATCAAGGTAAAGTAACAAAGCATATCGATAAGTATTCATAATTGTCCATTTTAATTGTAATAAATGTACAATGATGTGTTAAATTTAACATTTCACTTGCAAATATAGTTTTAATCTTATTTTAAATCAAATTAATCGAAAAAAAAGTCGGATCGGTTTTTAAGATTCCGTCTGATGTATGAGATCGATGATAGTATTAATATGTTGTTGTGAATCATTTAATGCAGGGATGTAATGAAAGTGTTTTCCTCCTGAATTAAGGAATATTTCTCGATTTTCATGATCTATTTCATAACAAGTTTCAATACAATCCGCAGAAAATCCTGGGCACATCACATGAACACGAGTCACGCCATTTAAAGCTAAATTTCTAAGTATGTCACTCGTGTTTGGTTCAACCCATTTTCCTTTTCCAAATTTTGATTGATAGGCCATTTGTATTGGCAGCGTGATGCCGTTCGCTAAACACTTTTCAATTAATAATAAGGTGGTGAGTTCACATCGCTCGATATAATCATCATGGCGTTTAATAATATAGCGCTCAGGCATACCATGATAAGAAAGGAGTAAAACATCGGGTTGCCCTTGTTCTAAAAAAGCCTGTTTTATCTGTAAATAGAGTGCATTAATGTAACTTGGGTGATCAGCATAGTCTCGAATATAGTGAATATTACTTCTTATAATATTGGTATCATTTAATTGTTTGATTTTATCCAGAACGGCAAGTGTTGTGGTTGTAGAATATTGCGGGAATAGGGGTAACAACGTAATTTTTTTACAGGATTTTAAGTTATTTAAGGCAGCTTGAAGACTCGGCTCACCATACGTCATGGCAAGTTCACATTTTATATTGGGTAAGTGTTGCTGCAATTTTTCGTGTAACAATTTACTGTAATGTAACAAAGGTGAACTACCCTTTATCCAGATTTTTTGGTAATGCTTGAGAATGTAGGGGATACGTTTAGGTAATATAATATATTTTAAAATTGGATACCAAATAAAGCTGGGCAGATCAACAACATGTCGATCAAGCAAAAATTCTGTTAAATACTGTTTTATAGCATCTGGCGTTGTCGCGCTAGGTGTACCTAAATTAACCAATAATAAACCGTTTTTTTTATCCACAGCTTAGCCTCATTTGATATTAAGATAATGGTTAATAACTGCTAAAAGTCTACTGAGTGCTCCTTGATTTTGCTTCAAAACGAGATAGGCATTTTCGCCCAGTTGTACTCGGCGACTATTATCATTTAATAGGCGATCTATTGTTGAATATAAATCATCCGCTGAGTTTGTGCAAACAATCATTCCTTGCGCTTCAATCAACTGTTCACAAATCACTTGGAAATTAAAAAAATATTCACCGGTAATAATAGCAATATGGTGCAGTGCAGGCTCTAAAGGATTATGTCCACCCTGTTTTACTAGGCTACCACCCACAAAAGCGATATCTGCCATTGCGTAAAGCTCTACTAGTTCGCCCATTGTATCGCCCAAAACTATTTGAGTTTGTTCTGTAGGTATTTGATTTGTACTACGCTTTAAATAATTAAAACCATTATCACTAATGAGTTTTTCAACCGTTTTAAAACGTTCAGGATGACGTGGAACCAGAATTAACAATAAATTGGCATGTTTAAGCAGTAATTTTTTAAATGCAGTTAAAATAATTTCATCTTCGCCACTATGGGTACTTGCTGCAATTAACACTGGCCTTTTTAATTGCCATTGTTGTTTTAACTGGTTTATGTTTTGGCGCTGCTCATTGGATAAGTTAATATCAAACTTTATGCTGCCTGTTATTGCTAAATGATCAGCAGGTAAACCAAGTGAAACAAATCGTTCACCATCTTGCTGATTTTGAGCTGCCACCATACTGATTTTCGAAAATAATTGTTTGACTGCTTTGCCTAATTTGCCATAGCGAGCAGCAGATCGTTCTGATAATCTGGCATTTGCAATAATTAAAGGAATTTTTTGTTTATAACATTGGCTAATTAAATTAGGCCAAAGTTCAGTTTCCATAATTATAACAATTTTAGGCTTTGTGGTTTTTAAGAATCGTTTTATGGCTCCGGGCAGATCATAGGGTAGATAAACATGACTGACACTGTCTTTTAATAACGATTTTACTCGCTCAGAACCTGTCGGCGTCATGGTGGTAACAGTGATTGGTAACTGTGGATATTTTTGTTGCAATGCTTTAATTAGCGGAATCGCCGCTATTGTTTCACCTACGGATACGGCATGCACTAAAATACCATTTGGTTTGACTTTATTTTTGCAAAAACCATATCGTTCTAACCAGCGCTGACGGTAGGCTGGCGCTTTACGACTGCGCCATAATAGTTTTAGCCAAACAAATGGCTGAATTAGATATAATAAAAGGGTATAGATAATTTGCATGCACGTTAATGATCTAGATTAAAAAAATGCTGACGATAATAGACAAGTTCTGAAATGGAATCACGAATATCGTCAAGTGCTTGATGGGTACCTTGTTTTGTAATGCCTTTCAAAATTTCGGGTTTCCAACGTTTTGCTAATTCTTTAATAGTACTGACATCTAAATAACGATAATGAAAATATTTTTCTAACTTCGGCATATAGTTAAATAAAAAACGTCGATCTTGACCAATCGTATTACCACATATTGGTGAGCAGTTTTCTGGTACCCATTGTTGTAAAAATGCGATGGTTTGTTGTTCGGCTTGCTGTTCTGAAATAGTACTATTGCGTACACGGTCGATTAATCCCGAATTGCCATGAGTGTTTTGATTCCATTCATCCATGAGCGCTAATTGTTCATCTGATTGATGAACAGCAATAACCGGACCTTCTGCAAGAATATTAAGGTCAGAATCAGTTACAATAGTGGCAATTTCAATAATACGATCAGTTTTTGGATCAAGTCCCGTCATTTCAAGATCAATCCAAATTAGATTACTACTATTAATTTGAGAGTGTTTGATCATAATTTGCTGTGGAAATTTTCTTTTTAATGCCGAGTAGTGTAGCATATCTGTCAAACTGTTTAGTAAAAAATTCGTAACTGTGGCAAAAAATCAATTATCAAAAAATCAAAAAAGGCGTGTAGCTGCTAAACATCAGCAACGATTAGAGACAAGACAAGATGACAACTTGTCGAGTTTTTCGTTGCCGCGTGAAGGTGTCGTTGTGAGTCGTTATGGTAAATCCGCTGACGTCGAAGATGATACTGGACTAATTTATCGTTGCAGTATTCGCCGTACCTTACCGTCGTTGGTTACCGGTGATAAAGTAATATGGCGAGAGAGTTTGGAACCCAATACTAATGGTATTATTGAGGCAGTACATCCTCGACACTCAGAATTGGTGCGTCCGGATTTTTATGACGGTGTAAAACCTGTCGCAGCCAATGTCGATCAGATTGTCATTATATCGGCAGTTTTACCGGAATTATCCTTGAACATTATTGATCGTTATTTAGTGGCTTGTGAAGCAACCAATATTCAGCCCATAATTGTGTTAAATAAAATTGATTTACTTACCCCTGAACAGCGTACGGAGATTGAAAAGCAGTTATCAATTTATCGGGATATTGGTTATCCGTTATTGTTTGTTTCTTGTCAAAATCAGCAAGGGTTAGCCCCTTTGCAAGATGCGTTGCAAGGAAAAGTGTCTATTTTGGTTGGTCAGTCTGGCGTAGGTAAATCAAGCATTATTAATCTGTTATTGCCTGAACAGGCACAATCAGCTTTAACAGGCGATATCTCTGAATTATCGGGTCTTGGTCAACATACCACAACCTCTACACGGCTTTATCATCTACCCAATGGTGGCGATATTATTGATTCGCCGGGGATTCGTGAATTTGGATTGTGGCATCTTGAACCTGAACAAGTTATTCATGGCTTTATAGAGTTTGATGATTATTTAGGCGGGTGTCAATTCCGTGATTGTAATCACTTAAATACACCAGGATGTTTGTTACAAAAAGCGGTACAAGAAGGAAAAATAGCACCATCGAGACTTGATAATTATCATCGTATTTTACAATCCATGAAGGATGTGAAGGCTAAAACAAATAAAAGCTATAAATAGCCTGCTTTTCAATACGTTCAGAAAATGACAGTGAGATTGAATGAGTTAGAAAACATTGCTCATAATCCCAAAATACTTGATTATGAGCAATTAGTATAGTTATTTTAACTATTGGCGCTTTTTAAGTGCAAAACCGATAGCAACATACGCCCAACCTTGGAAAATAAGGTCAATTCCTAAAAACATGCCCAACACCCAAAGACTATCGTATGGCCAGCCGGCAATAATCATTAAACCTAAAATTAGCGTAATAATCCCCGATGCTAAAATCCATCCCCAACGTGGTATTTCTCGGTTATTTAATGAAGCAAATATTTGTGTAAACCCACTGATAACCAGTAAGAGTGAAATCAGTAATGTAAATGCAGAAGAAACGGCAATAGGTTGGAAATACGCCATTAATCCGATAAAGATATACAAAATGCCCATTACCGCCCATAAGGCTGTTTGACCAAATCCTTTAATATTAAAGGCATGTATTATTTGTGCAATACCTGCAATTAAAAGTAATGAACCGATAAAGTAAACAGAAAAGACAGTTGCAATAAACTGGTAGCCTAATGCTAAGCATCCCAAAATAATTAAAATCACACCGATAAAAATAAACCAGCCTGTTTTTTGTTTAAGATCTTGAGTATTATTTTCAGTAGATATCATATTAAATTCCTATTTTATATGGTTAACTTTCGGTTGTAATCAACATAGCCTTTCAATTCAAACTAGCCAGACGTTTTTAGCGAGTGAAAAGAAAGCATGACGGAGGTAATGCTAAATGTGCAAAGAAAATGCGTACTATTTCCTTTACGTATAATAATTAATCAATATAATAAAACTAATTGTCCTTTTAATTTTTATCTTTCAGTGCTTCATCTAATGTTGAATAAAACATTAATTTATTCGAAATCGGTATAAACTTGGCTCTGGCTAATGTTTTCAATGGTTGGAATTGTAATTCACAAATAGATAAATCTACTTGTTCTGGCAATTCATCAATAAAATGGCGTAATGCATTAAGCCCACCCGCATCAAGAATAGGCACCGCATCCCACTGTAATACGATGTGCTCATAGCCATTTATTTTCTGATAGATTTCGGAAAAGGTACGTTCAGCGGCGGCAAAAAATAGTGGTCCATTAATGCGAAGTACTAATGTTTTTTCACTGCTTCGATTGAGTTCAACCAATCTTGTCATGTGTGCAATACGACGCATAAATAGGATTGAAGCTAACACTATGCCAAGTGTTATAGCAATAACCATATCAAATAATACGGTTAAAGACATGCAAATAAGCATGATTAAAATATCATCTTTAGGTGCGCATTTAATTATATATATCACTCGTTGCACAGCGCTCATATTCCATGCCACAATTAATAACAAGGCTGCCATTGCTGATAAAGGGATATAGGATAATAATGGTGCAAAACAAATGAGTGCAAGCAATACTACAATCGAATGCAGCACGGCAGCAATAGGTGATGTTGCGCCTGCTTTGACATTAGCAGCGGAACGGGCTATAGCGGCTGTTGCTGAAATCCCTCCAAAAAACGGCGCAATGATATTGCCTAATCCTTGTCCGATAAGTTCACTATTTGAGTGATGTTTTGTATGGGTCATTTCATCTAATACGACGGCACATAATAATGATTCAATTGCGCATAGCATTGCCATTGTAAGCGAAATTGGAAGCAGAGCGGATAACATTGACCAATCCCATTTAAAATCAGCGTGCTGCCAAGGTAAGATAAATTCGGGTAAAACGGACGGGATACCATGACCGATGCTATTATCAGGTAAAATATAGGTAAATCGAGAACCGATAGTTTCAATTTCATAGCCAAATTGATTCAAAATAAACATGACCAAAATACCCGTTATTAATGCCGGTAAATGCCCGGATATTTTTATTCGAAGTTTCGGCCACACAATCAGTACTATCAGCGTTACAATCCCTACTAAAGTATCGGCAAAATTAATAGTTGGAAAGGTTTTAACTAAAGCGGTTACCTTGCTAATATAGCTTTCCGGCATGTGTTCAAGTGTTAAACCAAAAAAATCTTTGATTTGCATGGTGGCGATAGTTATTGCAATGCCAGAGGTAAAGCCTAAAACAACAGGTAAAGGAATATATTCAATTAATCGACCAAGTCGAATTACTCCCATGATAATTAGAAAGACACCGGATAATAAGGTCGCAACAAGTAATCCAGACAAACCAAATTGTAATGAAACGGGATATAAAATCACGACAAATGCCGCTGTTGGACCCGATACGCTGAAGCGTGAACCTCCGGTTAATGCAATGACAACACCTGCAATTATTGCGGTGTAAAGCCCATGTTGTGGTGGAACACCACTCGCTATTGCTAAAGCCATGGCTAATGGTATAGCAATAATACCAACCGTAATACCAGCAATTAAATCCTTAAAAAAACGGGTAGATGTGTAACGATCTTTTATGCACGCTGCGATAAAAGCGCAACAAATTTTGGTGCCAGTTATGCCATATAATTTCATTATTTTTATTCGACTAATAGAAGTTTTTTGAAATGCTTACTAAGATAATCTTTTTTACAAAAATTAAAAGAGTGTTATTAAAATAATTTATATTGTCATTTAATTGCGTTAGGCTTTTTCAATTGAGGCATAAATAAGTTTATTAGGAATGATTTTGTAAATTGTTTCTAAGGTGCTTTTTTCTATTGATTTGATACCAGTATCGTTTAAAAATAATGTCGTAGACCCATTCGCTTTTCTTGATATGGTATGATTAGCAGGAGCAATGTATGGTAGTAATTAATCAAAACGTGTTTATTCATTCTTTTAGGGGAATAGGTGCAATTATGTTACTTGCTTTCTCTTCATTTTGTTTTGCATTACCACAACTAGCAGGCTCAAAGACGGCCTATCATTATGACACTAAGCAAACCATTACCCCTGCTCCAAAAGGCTATCAAGCATTTTATATTAATCATATTGGTCGTCATGGTTCTCGCTATATTAGTAAATCAAAATATGAAGAGATTGTTTATCAGACATTATTATTAGCCGACAAAGATAATCAACTCACTGATGACGGAAAATCGTTACTCAAGCAAGTTTTGTATATTAAACAGTTGAATAATAATCACTATGGAGAGTTAACCGATTTAGGACGTCAAGATATAGGTCTCATCAGTCAGCGAATGTTAGCAAATAATCCAACGGTCTTTAAAGGCCATAACATTGCGGTAATTTCATCTACGTCGCCTAGAGCTAAAGAGACGGCTGAAATTTTTGTCCAACCCTTTAAAGCAAAATATCCTCATATTCAAGTCACCACCCAGCCCGAAAATGGACAAACGTTGTTACGCTTTTTTAACTATTCGCCTGCTTATGATAAATATAAACAGAGTAAAGCGGTTAAAAATGCCTTAAAAACAATTAAATGTTCACCTAAAACTGTCGCACTGAGTCAAACCGTCGCCATAAAATTTTTTACCCATAATTTTATTGAAAAATTAAATATAGGAATGGATATTGGTGAATATTATTCGATTAAAACCGAAGATTTTAGTCTGGCCGTTTATCAACTCTATCAAGAGTTACAGGCATTACCCACAGAGGTATTAGTTAATCATCAACTTAATTTTGATGATTATTTTTCAGAGGAAGCAAATGCGTGGTTTAATACGGTTGTCACTGCCAAAAATTATTTACAAATTGGTCCGACATTTGATGCCAATGGTATTCAAATTAAAATTGCTGCACCTTTATTAAGGAATATGCTAATGACGGCCGATAACGCAATTACCAATAATAATGTTGATGCTAATTTGCGTTTTGCCCATGCAGAGACGCTTTCTCCGTTTGCAACGCTAATGGAAATTGAGGGTACAACAAAAGTTGCCAAGACGCTATTTGATTATCCGACTGTCTGGCATGCAGAAAAAATTATTCCTATGGGCGCCAATATACAATGGATTTTTTATAAAAGTGAACAACCACATCATCCGATACTGGTTAAAATCTTATTAAATGAACAAGAAGTCCATCTGCCAATTAGCACCCAACAATATCCTTATTATCGTTGGCAGGATGTTAAACAGTATTATACCAATAAATTAAATCAATTAGGCTTAAATGAAAATCAATCCGATATCGATATGCTTAAAAAATTAAAATGATTCTAGATTGAGCATATGGTAAATGACTGTATTACTGAATTAGGTAAAGTAGAAACTATTTCTGCATAAGCCTATGATCCGTCAAATGACTAAACCTGAAGCCAGAAGGTTACCGGACCATCATTAATTAATGATACTTGCATATCTGCTGCAAACTGACCAGTTTGCGTCTTAATATTCTTTTGGCATTGCTCAACAAAGAATTGATACAGTCTATTGGCATCTTCTGGTTTAGCCCCTTTGGTAAAGCTTGGACGCATTCCTTTTTGGGTATCTGCAACTAAAGTAAATTGGGATACAACAAGAACTTCACCTTGAGCTTGATTAACATTAAGGTTCATTTTACCGTCGCTGTCACTGAAAATACGGTAGCCAAGGACTTTTTCACATAATCGAATTGCTTTTTGTTCATCATCATCTTGCTCGACACCAAGTAATATCAACAAACCATGATTAATTTTTCCAATAATCTGATCTTCAACAGTGACAGAAGCTTGTTTAACACGTTGGATTAAGGCAATCATAAAAATATTACTCCGCTTGAGCTTGGTTATCCGATATTCGTTTTTTAGGGCGGTTAAATTCGGTTAAGGTTGCTGCAAATTCAGCGCCAAATAAGACAATACACCAAGAACAGTAAATCCAAACAAGCATGATTGGAATAGAAGATACTACGCCATAGATTAACTGATAAGTTGGAAATGAACTTACATAAAACGCAAAGGCACGTTTACCTATTTCAAACAATATTGCTGCAACAATCGCACCAATGAATGACTCTTTAAAAGGAACGGATTCAGTAGGGATAATACTGTAAAGTAACCAAAATCCAACGACAGAAATAATAAACGGTAAACTACTCAGCATAATATTCCCCGTTGCTCCAGTTGATAACCAGTTTAACGAAAATATATACGAACTGACCGCTACACTTGAGCCCGCTAAAATAGGCCCCAAAGTCAATATTGTCCAGTACATAGTTAGATTATACATAAATGAGCGTTTACGTTTCGTTCTCCAAATATGATTAAGCGCACTATTAATTGAGTTAATAAGCAATAATGAGGTAACGATTAATCCAACTATACCCACTACCGTCATCTTTTTAGTATTGGTGATAAATTGTTCTAAGTAATTTTGAATGGTATCACTTGCGGTAGGCACGAGATTACTGTAAATGAGCTGTTTTAGCGATAGGCTAATTTCATCAAACATTGGAAAAGCGGATAATAATGAAAAAATAACAGTAATAAGCGGAACGAGTGCCAGTATTGTGGTATAGGCAAGGCTGGCAGAGGATGTGGTCAACTGATCCTGATTGATTTTAGCCCACAACATTTTTAAGAACAACGTTATCTGCTGAAATGTTTTCATGGTTTTTTCTATTTGTTAGAAAGAATACAATTATTGATCCCACTATTTTTTAATGAGTTCAACGCCTTATCAGCTTCGCTTTTGCTAGTATAGGGCCCAGCTGTAACGCGATATAACTGACCAGAAGAAATATTACCATTTATACCTGTCATAGCAAGTTGAGCTTTTAGGGTGTCCGCATTGGCTTTTTCCTTAAAAGCACCACATTGTAATGTCCATTTCGTTGTTGTCGATAAGGTTTGATTAGTATTCGATCGTGTATTGGTGTTATTCGCAAAACTATCTAAAATCTGTTGCCGTTCGCTTGCAACTGAATTCGATGTTGCGTTTGAACTGGCATTGGGCGTTTCTAACGCTTTAAGGTATGTCCAACGTTCCTGAGGTTGCTCTGGTAAGGTAACGGCAGGTGGAGGCGTTTTGACTTTTGGTTGTTCAACGGGTTTGTTAGGTTTATTATTGGTAATTAAATAGAGAATGGCGGAAAATAAGACAATAAGAACAATTGCCATAAATATCATAAATTTTGGCATAAAGCTTGATTTGTTTTTTTTCGGTCGACTTTTTCTTCTCACATAATCACGCTGAACCACAATATACTCTCTTATTTTTTTTATTGATATGGAATAACTGATTATTATACAAATAAAAAAAGTGGCTTACACCACTTTTTAGCATTTTCTTTAACTATAATAGTTAACAGATTCGGGCATTAAGCCAATGCTTTAATCTGTTTAATTAAATTTGCTTTATGACGTGCAGCTTTATTTTTGTGGATTAAGCCACGAGCCGCTTGACGGTCAACAACTGCTTGCATGTCTTTGAATGCTACTTCAGCTGTTTGTTTATCACCAGCTGCAACAGCTGCGTAAACTTTTTTGATATAAGTACGCATCATTGAACGGTTACTAGCATTATGTTTACGGCGTTTTTCGGATTGAACCGCACGTTTTTTAGCTGATTTGATATTAGCCAAAGTCAACTCCCAAGTTTAAATAAAATTACATATTAATAAGGCGGCAAAATATGCCTGATTTTCTGCCAGTTGTCAATGCTGTTACATAAAAAATTTGCAATTTATAAATTACACATTGATGACAAACGTTTACTATTTGAACAATAATCGCTATAACCTAAAAAGAATTTTTATGTTAGAATACGTGAAGTTTATTTTTATTTATATTTTTTTATTAAGAGGAAGTCTCATGTCTGTTATTAGAATGCAAGATCTTGATCTAAAAGGGAAACGTTTATTTATTCGTTCAGATCTTAATGTACCAGTCAAAAATGGTAAAGTCACTTCTGATGCACGTATCAAGGCATCATTACCGACAATTGAAGAAGCAATCAAAAAAGGCGCTAAAGTGATGGTGACTTCTCACATTGGTCGTCCAACAGAAGGAGAATATAACCCTGAATTCTCATTGCAACCAGTCGTTGATTACTTAAAAGAACATGTTTCATTTCCTGTCCGTCTTGTTAAAGATTACCTTGATGGCGTAGATGTTAAAGAAGGCGAATTAGTGGTTCTTGAAAATGTACGATTCAATGTGGGTGAAGGTAAAGATGATGAAACGTTATCTAAAAAGTATGCCGCACTTTGTGATATCTATGTAATGGATGCATTTGGAACAGCTCACCGCGCTCAAGCTTCAACGCATGGCGTGGGTAAATTTGCACCAATTGCTTGTGCAGGTCCTTTATTAGCTGCGGAACTTGATGCATTAGGTAAAGCACTTGATAATCCGGCTCGTCCAATGGTTGCGATTGTTGCGGGTTCTAAAGTATCAACTAAACTTACTGTACTTGATTCGCTTTCAAAAATCGCTGATCAAATTATTGTCGGTGGTGGTATTGCTAATACCTTCATCGCGGCTGAAGGTTATAATGTAGGTAAATCGCTATATGAAGCAGATTTAATCCCAGAAGCGAAAAAATTGATGGCTAACTGCCATATTCCTGTTCCAACTGATGTGCGTGTTGCGACTGAATTCAGTGAAACAGCAACGGCTACAGAAAAATCAGTTTCTGATGTTAAAGAAAATGAACAAATTCTTGATTTAGGTGATAAATCAGCTGAAGCATTAGCTGATATTATTAAAAAAGCGAAAACCATATTATGGAATGGTCCAGTTGGTGTATTTGAATTCCCTAATTTCCGTCGTGGGACTGAAATTGTTGCTAAAGCAATTGCTGATAGTGAAGGTTTTTCAATTGCTGGTGGTGGTGATACGTTAGCTGCAATTGACTTATTTGGAATTGAAGATAAAATTTCTTACATCTCAACTGGTGGAGGTGCCTTCCTTGAGTTTGTTGAAGGTAAAAAACTTCCTGCTGTTGCAATGTTAGAAGCGAGAGCAAAAGCATAATATAGATTCAGTAAAAAGGATGAGATGATTACTCATCCTTTATTTTTTATAATAATTAAATCATAGGTAATAAAATGGCTACAAAGATTTCTGATGTCGTTAAACCCGGTGTTGTAACTGGTGATGATGTTCAAAAAGTATTTCAAATCGCTCGTGAAAATAACTTTGCTTTACCAGCAGTTAACTGTGTTGATACCAACACAATTAATGCGGTAATTGAAACAGCGGCAAAAGTAGGTTCTCCTGTTATTGTTCAATTCTCAAATGGTGGTGCACAGTTCATCGCTGGTAAAGGTCTTAAATTAGAAGGACAAGAATGTGCAGTACTAGGTGCTATTTCTGGTGCAAAACATGTTCATTTAATGGCTGAAAAATATGGTGTGCCAGTGATTGTTCACACTGACCACTGTGCAAGAAAATTACTTCCATGGGTTGATGGTTTACTTGATGCTGGTGAAACTCACTTTGCTAAAACCGGTAAACCACTATTTTCTTCACATATGATCGACCTGTCAGAAGAAACATTAAAAGATAACATTGATATTTGTTGTCAGTATCTTGCTCGTATGTCTGCAATGAAAATGACATTAGAGTTGGAATTAGGTTGTACTGGTGGTGAAGAAGATGGTGTGGATAACAGCCATATGGATAGTTCAGCACTTTATACTCAACCTGAAGATGTAGCTTATGCTTATGAGCGATTAAGTGAAATTAGCCCTCGTTTCACTATCGCTGCATCATTTGGTAACGTGCATGGTGTTTACAAACCAGGTAATGTTAAATTAACACCAAAAATTTTAGATAACTCACAAAAATACGTATCAGAAAAATTCAACTTACCTGAAAAATCACTGAATTTTGTATTCCATGGTGGTTCAGGCTCAACACCTGAAGAAATTGCAGAAGCAGTTAGTTATGGTGTTATCAAAATGAATATCGATACCGATACTCAATGGGCTAACTGGGCGGGTATTTTAGATTACTACAAAGCTAATGAAGCTTATTTACAAGGTCAATTAGGTAATCCTGAAGGACCTGATGCGCCAAACAAAAAATACTATGATCCACGTGTTTGGTTACGTAAAGGTCAAGATTCTTTAGTTGCTCGTTTAGAACTTGCATTTAAAGAACTTAACGCTGTTAACGTACTTTAATTAACGTTTTCATTTTTAATACAAAGTGGGGAATCGCCTACTTTGTATTAATTGTTCATAAAATAAATCTTGCATTTGTATATCAATTGTAGGATAATTCTGCCCTCATTTAACTTAGGGGAGCTGTCTATTTATATAATAGAAGCGTTAGCACCCGAGAGAAGGAAACCAAAAAATGGCAAAAAAAGTACAGGCTTACATCAAGTTGCAAGTTGCAGCTGGTGCAGCAAATCCTAGTCCACCAGTTGGTCCAGCACTTGGTCAACATGGTGTTAATATCATGGAATTCTGTAAAGCATTTAATGCGAAAACAGAAAGCATGGAAAAAGGTCTACCTATTCCAGTTGTTATTTCAGTCTATTCAGACCGTTCATTCACCTTTGTTACTAAGACTCCTCCTGCGGCAGTACTATTGAAGAAAGCTGCTAAAATCAAGTCTGGTTCAGGTGAGCCTAACAAGAAAAAAGTAGGTAAAGTAACGAGTGCTCAAATTCGCGAAATCGCTGAATTAAAAGCTGCAGATATGAATGGTGCTACCATTGAATCAATGATGCGTTCTATTGAAGGAACCGCTCGTTCAATGGGCTTGGAAGTGGAGGGTTAATCGATGGCTAAATTATCTAAGAAAGCTAAACTTATCCGCGAAAAAGTGAATGCAACTAAACAATATGAAATCAACGAAGCAATTGCTTTATTAAAAGAGCTTGCGACTGCTAAATTTACTGAAAGCGTTGATGTTGCTGTAAATTTAGGTATTGATTCACGTAAATCAGACCAAAATGTTCGTGGTGCAATTGTATTGCCACATGGTACTGGTCGTAGTGTTCGTGTAGCTGTGTTTACACAAGGTGCAAATGCAGAAGCAGCTAAAGAAGCGGGTGCTGAATTAGTTGGTATGGACGATCTTGCGGATCAAATCAAAAAAGGCGAAATGAATTTTGATGTCGTTATCGCATCGCCAGACGCTATGCGTGTAGTTGGTCAATTAGGTCAAATTTTAGGACCACGTGGTTTAATGCCAAACCCTAAAGTTGGTACTGTAACGCCTAACGTTGCTGAAGCAGTAAAAAATGCGAAAGCAGGTCAAATCCGTTACCGTAACGATAAAAATGGTATTATCCATACTACTATCGGTAAAGCTGATTTTGATGCAGCTAAACTTAAAGAAAATTTAGAAGCATTACTTGTTGCGTTAAAACGTGCAAAACCAGCATCTTCTAAAGGTGTCTTTGTGAAGAAAGTAAGTCTTTCTACTACTATGGGCGCTGGTGTTGCTATCGATCAAACAACATTGAATGCATCTGTTTAATTAATCATTATTAATTAAACAAAAAAATCGGTTGGTGTCTGACCTTAACCAGACCCCGTCCAAGACCGTAGGTGTAATTGACGTTTAATTACTTAATTTTCCTACGTAGACGGTGACAGAACCTGATAAGATATAATACAGGAATTCTGCTCATCGTGGTTGTGCTAACTATATTGTTATAGTTAGTTTAAATAAGTCTAGGCTTTGCCTAGTTTTAATCCAGGAGCAAAACCAATGGCACTAAATCTTCAAAATAAACAAGAAATTGTTGCTGAAGTTAATGAAATCGCCAAAGGTGCGCTATCTGCAGTTGTTGCCGATTCTCGTGGCGTAACTGTAGAAAAAATGACTGCATTACGTAAATCTGCTCGTGAAGCGGGTGTTTATATGCGTGTTGTTCGTAATACGCTATTACGCCGTGTTGTAGAGGGTACTCAATATGAGTGTTTAAAAGATACGTTTGTTGGTCCTACTCTAATTGCGTTTTCAAACGAGCACCCAGGTGCTGCTGCGCGTATTTTTAAAGCGTTTGCAAAAGAAAACGATAAATTTGAGATTAAAGCCGCAGCCTTTGAAGGTGAGTTAATTACTGCAGCGAACATTGATCGCTTAGCAACATTACCTACTTATGAAGAAGCATTAGCTCGCTTGATGTCAACCATGAAAGAAGCCGCAGCAGGCAAATTGGTTCGTACTCTTGCAGCTGTTCGTGATCAAAAAGAAGCTGCTTAATTAGCAGTATGATGACGAATTTTATTAATTAAAAATTGTAAATTTGGGAAACTATATTATGTCTATCACTAAAGAACAAATTTTAGATGCAGTTGCTGAAATGTCTGTAATGGACGTTGTTGAACTAGTATCTATGATGGAAGAAAAATTCGGTGTTTCTGCAGCAGCAGCAGTTGCAGTTGCAGCAGCAGGTCCAGCTGAAGCAGCTGAAGAGAAAACTGAATTTGATGTAATCTTAAAAGATGTTGGTGCAAATAAAGTAGCTGTTATCAAAGCAGTTCGTGGTGCAACTGGTTTAGGCTTAAAAGAAGCTAAAGATCTTGTTGAATCAGCTCCTGCAACAGTTAAAGAAGGTGTTAGCAAAGCTGATGCTGAAGAACTTAAAAAGGCACTTGAAGAATCTGGTGCAGCTGTCGAACTTAAATAAGTTAATCGATAGCAAGCTAAATGGCTGGGGGTTTTACCTCCAGCCTTTTTGCGCTGTAAAAAGTCGAAGAATTTTATTTGAAGACTATCAATAAAAAGCAATAAAGAAATAGTATATTTATTAAGCCTAATCAATTGATATTTATAGATATTTTCGATGAGGTGTCAGGCGTTATTATTCGATTGAAGTGCTCCTGATGAATATTTAATCATGCTAAAATAGCAGATAAGCAAGTTGAGGAACTAATGGTTTACTCTTATACCGAGAAAAAACGAATTCGTAAGAATTTTGGTAAGCGTCCACAAGTCTTGGATATACCGTATCTTCTTTCTATTCAACTTGATTCGTTCCAGAAATTTATTGAGCAAGATCCAGAAGGTCAGTATGGTTTAGAAGCCGCTTTTCGTTCAATATTTCCGATAAAAAGTTATAGTGGTAATGCTGAGTTACAATACGTGAGCTTTAAGATGGGCGAACCTGTGTTTGATGTAAAAGAATGTCAAATTAGAGGGATCACTTACTCAGCACCGTTGCGCGTAAAATTACGTTTAGTTATTTATGATAAAGATGCACCAGAAGGAACTGTAAAAGATATTAAAGAGCAAGACGTCTACATGGGCGAAATTCCTTTAATGACGGACAATGGAACATTTGTAATCAATGGTACCGAACGGGTAATCGTTTCACAATTACATCGTAGTCCAGGTGTGTTCTTTGATAGTGATAAAGGTAAAACACACTCTTCTGGTAAAGTTTTATATAATGCTCGGATTATTCCTTATCGTGGCTCTTGGCTTGATTTCGAATTTGATCCAAAAGACAATCTTTTTGCTCGTATTGACCGTCGTCGTAAACTTCCAGCAACAATTATTTTGCGCGCATTAGGTTATGAAACAGAAGAAATTTTAAATATCTTCTTTGAGAAAACCATTTTTGAAGTTGGCAAATCCAAATTAAAAATGGATTTAGTCCCAGAGCGTTTACGTGGTGAAACAGCCTTATTTGATATCGAATCAAAAGGTAAAGTGTACGCTGAAAAAGGTCGCCGTATTACTGCACGTCATATTCGTGAATTAGAAAAAGATAAAGTAAGCAAAATTGATGTACCTGTTGAATACATCGTTAATAAAGTGCTTGCTAAAAACTATGTCAATGACGCAACAGGTGAAGTCATTGCATTTGCTAATACACCAATTTCATTAGAATTGTTATTAGAATTAACGAATGCAGGCTACAAAAAAATTGAAACATTATTCACCAATGATCTTGATCATGGGGCGTTTATCTCTGAAACATTAAATGTTGATTCAACACGCGATCGTTTAGGTGCATTAGTTGAAATTTATCGCATGATGCGACCAGGTGAGCCACCAACAAAAGAAGCTGCAGAAGCGTTATTTGACAACTTATTCTTCTCTGATGAACGTTATGATTTATCAGCGGTTGGTCGAATGAAATTTAATCGTTCTTTAGGTCGTGATGATATTGAAGGTCAAAGCGTCTTAACTAAAGATGATATCGTTGACGTTATGAAGAAATTAATCAGTATTCGTAATGGTCATGGCGATGTTGATGATATCGACCACTTAGGTAATCGTCGTATTCGTAGCGTTGGTGAAATGGCAGAAAACCAATTCCGTATTGGTTTAGTGCGTGTTGAAAGAGCCGTAAAAGAGCGTTTATCTTTAGGTGATCTTGATTCATTAATGCCACAAGATATGATTAATGCTAAACCAATTTCAGCGGCAATCCGTGAGTTCTTTGGTTCTAGCCAGTTATCTCAGTTTATGGATCAAAACAATCCATTATCTGAAATTACGCATAAACGTCGTATTTCTGCATTAGGTCCGGGTGGTTTAACTCGTGAGCGAGCAGGCTTTGAAGTCCGTGACGTACATCCAACTCATTATGGTCGCGTATGTCCGATTGAAACGCCTGAAGGTCCAAACATCGGTTTGATTAACTCGTTAGCGGTCTATTCTCGTACTAATGAGTATGGTTTCTTAGAAACACCATATCGTCGAGTGATTGACGGTGTTGTGACTGATGAAATTAATTATTTATCAGCAATTGACGAAAGTGAATTTGTTATTGCACAGGCGAACTCAAACCTTGATGAAGAAGGTCGCTTTAAAGAAGATTTAGTGACTTGTCGTTTAAATGGTGAATCAGGCTTATATAGTCCTGAACAAGTTCATTATATGGACGTTTCAACACAACAAATCGTGTCGGTTGGTGCGTCATTAATTCCATTCTTGGAACATGACGATGCGAACCGTGCTTTGATGGGTGCAAACATGCAACGTCAAGCAGTTCCGACATTAAAAGCGGAAAAACCATTTGTTGGTACTGGTATGGAACGTGCGGTAGCTGTTGACTCAGGTGTAACAGCCGTTGCTCGTCGTGGTGGTACTGTTCAATATGTTGATGCGTCACGTATCGTAGTCAATGTCAATGCCGATGAAATGTATGCGGGTGAAACAGGGATTGATATTTATAACTTAACTAAATATACACGTTCTAACCAAAATACTTGTATCAATCAAATTCCATGTGTGGAATTAGGCGAAAAAGTTGAACGTGGTGATGTACTTGCAGATGGTCCATCAACTGATTTAGGTGAACTTGCACTAGGTCAAAACATGCGCGTGGCATTTATGCCATGGAATGGTTATAACTTTGAGGATTCTATTTTAGTTTCTGAAAAAGTGGTACAAGATGATCGTTTTACCTCGATCCATATTCAAGAGTTATCTTGTGTATCTCGTGATACTAAATTAGGTGCTGAAGAAATCACCGCTGATATTCCAAATGTGGGTGAAGCTGCGCTTTCTAAATTAGATGAATCAGGTATTGTTTATATCGGTGCTGAAGTTAAAGGTGGTGATATTCTTGTTGGTAAAGTGACGCCTAAAGGTGAAACACAATTAACACCAGAAGAAAAATTACTACGTGCAATTTTTGGTGAAAAAGCATCTGACGTTAAAGATACGTCTTTACGTGTACCAAATGGTGTTTCTGGTACGGTTATTGATGTCCAAGTCTTCACTCGTGATGGTGTACAAAAAGATAAACGTGCACTTGAAATTGAAGAAATGCAACTTAAACAAGCAAGAAAAGATTTAACTGAAGAGCTTAAAATCTTAGAAGCAGCTTTATTTGCGCGTATTCGTGATGTGTTAATTTCAGGTGGTATTAAAACTGATAAATTAGATGCCTTACCACGAGAAAAATGGTTAACAATCGGTATTTCAAACGAAAGCAAACAAGCACAGTTAGAGCAACTTGCTGAACAGCACGAAGAAATTAAACTTGAGTTTAACAAAAAGCTTGAAGCTAAACGCATGAAGATTACACAAGGTGATGATTTACAACCTGGTGTGCTCAAAATTGTTAAAGTTTACTTAGCGGTTAAACGTCAAATTCAGCCTGGTGATAAAATGGCGGGTCGTCATGGTAACAAAGGGGTTATCTCTAAGATTAATCCAATTGAAGATATGCCATATGATGACAAAGGTCGTCCAGTCGATATCGTGTTAAACCCACTAGGGGTTCCGTCTCGTATGAACATTGGACAGATCCTAGAAACCCACTTAGGTATGGCGGCTAAAGGTATTGGTCAAAAAATTGATACAATGCTTAAAGAACAGCAAGAACTTGCTAAATTACGTGAGTTTATCCAAAAAGCATACGATCTTGGTTTAGGTGCTGCACAAAAAGTAAATGTTGCAGAATTTACCGATCAAGAAGTCATGACATTGGCACAAAATTTACGTAATGGTATGCCACTTGCTACACCAGTGTTTGATGGTGCAAAAGAGCAAGAAATCAAGTCATTACTAGAATTGGGTGATTTGCCGACTTCAGGTCAAATTACATTGTATGATGGTCGTACAGGTGAGCAGTTTGAACGTCCGGTAACAGTAGGTTATATGTACATGCTGAAATTAAATCACTTAGTTGATGATAAGATGCATGCACGTTCTACAGGTTCATATAGTCTGGTTACTCAACAGCCATTGGGTGGTAAAGCTCAATTTGGTGGTCAGCGTTTCGGTGAGATGGAAGTATGGGCACTTGAAGCTTATGGTGCTGCTTACACACTACAAGAAATGCTAACGGTTAAATCAGATGACGTAAACGGCCGTACTAAGATGTATAAAAATATTGTAGATGGTGATCATCGTATGGAACCTGCGATTCCAGAATCATTTAATGTATTGTTAAAAGAGATTCGTTCGCTAGGTATTAATATCGAGTTAGATGAAGAGTAATCTTCACTAACTAAAAATGATTTCTATTTATAGGGATAACTTATTAGCGATAATAAGTTATCTAATTGGTTTAACTCCATAGGAGCCAATTGTGAAAGACTTACTAAAGTTTCTAAAAGCACAGACAAAAACAGAAGATTTTGATGCTATCAAGATAGGTCTTGCCTCTCCTGATATGATTCGCTCATGGTCTTTTGGTGAAGTTAAAAAACCTGAAACAATCAACTATCGAACGTTCAAACCAGAGCGTGATGGATTGTTTTGTGCGCGTATTTTTGGACCAGTTAAAGACTATGAATGTTTATGTGGAAAATATAAACGTTTAAAACACCGTGGTGTGATCTGTGAAAAATGTGGCGTTGAAGTAACACAAGCGAAAGTACGTCGTGAACGTATGGGGCATATTGAACTTGCATCGCCAACTGCACACATCTGGTTTTTAAAATCATTACCATCTCGTATTGGTTTATTGTTAGATATGCCACTTCGTGATATCGAACGTGTTCTTTATTTTGAATCATTTATGGTTCTTGATGGTGGTATGACCAACTTAGAGCGTGGTCAAATCTTAACAGAAGAGCAATATTTAGATGCGTTAGAAGAGTTTGGTGATGAATTCGATGCTCGCATGGGTGCCGAAGCTATCCAAGAGTTGTTGCGTAATATTGATGTACAAGCGGAATGTGAAGCACTACGTGACGAACTTTCAACAACAAACTCTGAAACAAAACGGAAGAAAATCACTAAACGCATTAAGATTATTGAAGCATTCATTCAATCAGAAAATAAACCTGAATGGATGATCTTAAACGTATTGCCTGTGTTGCCACCAGATTTACGTCCATTAGTACCACTTGATGGCGGACGTTTTGCAACATCAGATTTGAATGATCTTTATCGTCGAGTGATCAACCGTAATAACCGTTTAAAACGTTTATTAGACTTAGCTGCGCCAGATATTATTGTACGTAATGAAAAACGTATGTTACAAGAATCTGTCGACGCATTATTAGATAATGGTCGCCGTGGTCGTGCTATTACTGGTTCAAACAAACGTCCATTAAAATCACTTGCCGATATGATTAAAGGTAAGCAAGGTCGTTTCCGTCAAAACCTATTAGGTAAACGTGTTGACTACTCAGGTCGTTCTGTAATTACTGTGGGTCCATACTTGCGTTTACACCAATGTGGTTTACCGAAAAAAATGGCACTTGAGCTTTTCAAACCATTTATCTACGGTAAATTAGAGCGTCGTGGCTATGCAACAACCATCAAAGCTGCGAAGAAAATGGTTGAACGTGAAGATGCGATTGTTTGGGATATCTTAGATGAAGTTATCCGTGAACATCCAGTATTACTAAACCGTGCACCAACACTTCACAGATTGGGTATTCAAGCATTTGAACCTATCTTAATTGAAGGTAAAGCGATTCAGTTACATCCATTAGTTTGTGCGGCATTCAATGCTGACTTCGATGGTGACCAAATGGCGGTTCACGTACCATTAACGTTAGAAGCGCAATTAGAAGCGCGTGCGTTAATGATGTCAACCAACAATATTCTTTCGCCTGCGAGTGGTGAGCCTATTATTGTTCCTTCACAGGACGTGGTATTAGGTCTTTACTATATGACTCGTGATAAAGTCAATGCGAAAGGTGAAGGCATGATTTTAACCGGTCCTAAAGAAGCAGAAAAACTGTATCGTTTAGGTCTTGTTGAGCTACATGCTAAAGTTAAAGTGCGTATCACTGAAAGCCAACGTAATAGTGTTGGTGAGTGGGAAGAAACAACTTCAGTTATTGATACTACTGTTGGGCGTGCTATTTTATGGTTGATTATGCCAAAAGGGATGAGTTACTCAGTGATTAACCAACCACTTGGCAAAAAAGCAATTTCACGTATTTTGAATATTTGCTATCGTCAACTCGGTATGAAAGAAACCGTAATTTTGGCTGACCAAGTGATGTATACCGGTTTTGCTTATGCTGCACGTTCTGGTGTTTCAGTTGGTATTGATGATATGGAAATTCCGGCTAAGAAATTACAAATCATCAACGAAGCTGAAATTGAAGTTGCTGAAATTCAAGAGCAATTCCAATCAGGTTTAGTCACAGCAGGTGAACGTTATAATAAAGTTATCGATATCTGGGCAGCAGCCAATGAACGTGTTGCAAAAGCCATGATGGATAACTTATCAACTGAAAAAGTGATTAATCGTGAAGGTAAAGAAGAAGTACAATCTTCTTTCAACAGTATTTATATGATGGCCGACTCAGGTGCGCGGGGTTCTGCAGCACAGATTCGTCAGTTAGCAGGTATGCGTGGTTTGATGGCAAAACCGGACGGCTCTATTATCGAAACACCAATTACAGCAAACTTCCGTGAAGGATTAAACGTACTTCAGTACTTTATTTCTACCCATGGTGCTCGTAAAGGTCTTGCTGATACAGCGTTAAAAACGGCGAACTCTGGTTATTTGACTCGTCGTTTAGTTGATGTTGCACAAGATTTAGTTGTTATTGAAGACGATTGTGGCACATTAGAAGGCGTAGTGATGACACCGGTTATCGAAGGTGGAGATGTTAAAGAGCCACTTCGTGAACGTGTATTAGGTCGTGTAACGGCTGAAGATGTGTTAAAACCAGGCAGTGCCGATATCTTGATTCCACGTAACACATTACTTGATGAAAGCTATTGTGATTTACTAGAAGCTGAATCGGTTGATAGTGTTAAAGTTCGTTCTGTTGTTTCGTGTGATACTGATTTTGGTGTTTGTGCGAAATGTTATGGTCGTGACTTAGCACGTGGTCACTTGGTGAATAAAGGTGAAGCAATCGGTGTTATCGCAGCTCAATCAATCGGTGAGCCAGGTACACAGTTAACCATGCGTACGTTCCATATCGGTGGTGCGGCATCAAGAGCGGCAGCAGAATCAAGTGTTCAAGTTAAAAACAAAGGTAGTATTAAATTAACTAATGCTAAATTTGTGACTAACCCAGACAAGAAATTAGTTATTACATCACGTAATGCTGAGTTAACGATTATCGATGATTTAGGTCGAATGAAAGAGACTTACAAAGTTCCTTATGGTTCGATTTTAACAAAAGGTAATGGTGCAGCAGTCGATGCTGGTGAAACAGTTGCTAACTGGGATCCGCATACAATGCCAGTTATCTCTGAAGCGAAAGGCTTTGTTAAATTTGTTGATATGGTTGATGGTCAAACTATTACCCGTCAAACCGACGAATTAACAGGTTTATCATCGATTGTTATTTTAGATGTCGCGGAGCGAACAGGTGTAGGTAAAGATTTACGTCCTGCAATCAAAATTGTTGATGCTAAAGGTAAAGATATCTATGTTGCAGGTACTGAAATGCTTGCACAATACTTCTTACCAGGTAAAGCATTAGTTCAATTAGAAGATGGTGCAGAAATCAATGTGGGTGATACGCTTGCACGTATTCCACAAGCCTCTGTAGGGACTAAAGATATTACCGGTGGTTTACCACGCGTAGCTGACTTATTTGAAGCTCGTAAACCGAAAGAATCAGCTATTCTTGCTGAAATTGATGGTATTATTTCGTTTGGTAAAGAGACCAAAGGTAAACGTCGCTTGATCATCACGCCATTAGATGGCAGTGAACCATATGAAGAGATGATTCCTAAATGGCGTCAACTTAACGTATTTGAAGGCGAACAAGTTGGACGTGGTGATGTGATTTCGGATGGTCCTGAATCAGCACATGATATCTTACGTCTACGTGGTGTAAATGCGGTAACACGTTACATTGTTAACGAAGTTCAAGAAGTTTATCGCCTGCAAGGTGTAAAAATCAATGATAAACACATTGAAGTTATCGTTCGTCAGATGCTGCGTAAAGCAACGGTTATTCATCCGGGTGGTTCTCGTCTACTTGACGGTGAACAACTTGAAGTTTCACGCTTGAAGATTATTAATCGTGAGCTTGAAGCACAAGGTAAAGAACCAATTGTTTATTTACACGATCTACTTGGTATTACTAAAGCATCATTAACAACTGAATCGTTTATTTCTGCGGCATCGTTCCAAGAAACGACTCGCGTATTAACCGAAGCAGCTGTTGCTGGTAAAAACGACGAATTACGTGGCTTAAAAGAAAACGTCATTGTTGGTCGATTGATTCCGGCTGGTACTGGTTATGCTTACCATAAAGAGCGTTTACGTAAACGTGCAATGCCATCAAGTGATGATATTCAAACAACAATTTCTGCTGAAGAAGCAACAGCTAACTTAGCTGAGTTACTTAATTCTGCAGAAGAAAACCAATAGTCAGTAGGACGAGTTATTAAAATAGCACGTGATTGCACGTGCTATTTTTTTATCTCAAATGAAATGAAAGGAGTTTTATATGTATATTGTTATGAACCGTTTTAAAATAAAACGAGGTAGTGAAGAGACTTTTATTGACATATGGCGTAATCGTGATAGTCATTTGAAAGAGATGAAAGGATTTAATCGCTTTTACTTTCTACAAGGAAAAACTGAGCAGGATTATACTTTATTTTCTTCATTTGCCGAGTGGGAATCTAAGGCTGATTTTGAAGCTTGGGTAAACTCAGATCACTTCAAACACACTCATCGTAATACGAATAATCGACCGAATAATAGTGATATCTATTTTGAACCGGCACAATTAGAATGTTTTGATGTTTTACTAAAATAATAAATTTGATGAAACAAACAAAAATCTAATATTCCGATTCATCATTAATTCATTAAGGTTATGTGAGCAATAATCTAATAGTGACATAAGGAATTAAATAATAAGTTATGATTATACTTCGCAAAGTTTATAAAAATGGCTATAATACAATCTAACTATTATAAAAATATTGGTGTGATTAGCGTATATTTATTCTAAAAAATACAAAACCAATGAAAAATTAAGCTAATCCACATTGAATTACTTTTTTCCTGACTATCTTTTCTTTATTACTTATAGTGTTCTTTTTTGGTTCTGATTTAATTCATGTTTATATATTAATGATATTCAGTGCTCATTTCATATATTGATCTATATTTTGATGTCCTTAGTTTAATTGTTAATGGTTTCAATTAGTTGTGTTTTTCTACATTACCTATTAATTAGACAATTTTATAAGGGGTTTACGATGAAATCAAAACTTGTGTTACTCATTATTGCGTTACTTATTGTTGCCGGATTCATTTTTTTTAAAAACTACAATAGTATCCAAACCCAAGATGAAAAAGTGGCAGCTTCATGGTCAGAAGTTATTAACCAGTATAAACGTCGAGCAGATTTAGTCCCTAATTTGGTTAATACTGTTAAAGGGTATGCGACACACGAGAAAGAAGTGTTTACACAAGTCACTGACGCCCGAGCCAAAGTTGGTTCAATACAATTAAACGCAGATCAACTTACCGATCCTACTTTATTTTCTAAATTTCAACAAGCTCAATCTGAATTGAGTTCTGCATTAAGTCGTTTGATAGCAGTCAGTGAAAATTATCCAGAGCTTAAAGCTAATACACTATATCAAGATTTAATGAGCCAACTTGAAGGTACTGAGAACCGTATTGCTGTTGCTCGAGGACGCTATATTGAAGCAGTGCAAAATTTCAATATTTATATCCGTCAATTACCCACAAAATGGGTAGCAGATGTTTTAGGTGTAAAACCAAAACAACAGTTTAGTGTTGAAAATGAAAAACAGATTTCTAATGCACCTGCAGTTAATTTTGGGTAGTGAATATAATGAAGAGATACTTTCCAGTTAGCTTATTGTTAATATTCAGTTGGTTTTGTTTTGGGCTGACTGAAATTCCACAATTTACCCGGCGGGTGATTGATACGACAAATACACTGACACCATCACAAATTGATGATTTAGAATCGAGTCTAATTGAATTTGAAAAACCAAGAACTGACGGTGCTCAAATTATCATATTAATGATTGCAAAACTTGAAGATGAAACCATTGAACAATGTGCAACTCGAGTTTTTGCTCAATGGGGAATAGGAAAAAAAGGACAAGATAATGGTATTTTATTATTAATCGCTAAAGACGATAGACGTATGCATATTGAAGTTGGTTATGGGTTAGAGGGAACCATAACCGATTTAATTGCTAGCCATATTATACGTGAACAATTAACACCGGAATTCAAACAAAATAACTATTATCAAGGTATCAAAAATGCTATATCCGTTTTGAAACAAAAAATAGATAACTCAGAACCTCTAGGTAATGAAAATAGCAATGAATCCGATATTGGTACGCTTCTTGCTGGTGAATTTGGTGCTAAATTATTTAATTATGGTTTGGTCTCTTTTTTCATTTGCTTTGTTATCAATAGTATTATTCCGCTAGGATCGTCTAAACGCTCTGCCAGTCGAAATTTGGGTACTGGGCTACTTAATGGATTATCAGTAGGTGGGTTTACCTTATGGAATGGTCATTCTATATCCATTGCTTTTATCTTACTATTCTTGGCGTTTGTCATGAGTACGATTGCGAGTGGATTTTTACGAATAAATGGTAGCAGTGGTTCAGGTGGCGGCGGATTCCGTGGAGGAGGTTTTGGCGGTGGTGGGTTTGGAGGCGGCTCAGGAGGATTTAGCGGTGGCGGAGGTGGTCGTAGTGGTGGTGGTGGCGCTTCTGGTAGCTGGTAGATTGATTAGAAATCGTTTTAATTAGTTTGTTAAAATTGGCTTATAATTATCAAATAAAAATTTCAAATTTGATGTTTTTTATATTATTGAAATAATGGAGTAATAAAAATATCAAGCCAATAATCAACGACTAAAACAAATTATCTTCTACGATCCCATTGACGAAACCTTGATTTAAAGGTAATATGCGCGCCTTACGGCATCGTGTAGTTTTTAGCTACACTGAATAATTTTTTAAGGTAGATGTGCATATTTTATGCAAAATAAATTGCCATTAACGATCGATCCTATTAAAGCTGCACAGAAACGACTTGATTATGTTGGATATTATCCAGCAAAAAGTGCAACAAGGATTGAAAGTCCAAAAAGTGATATCGAGTGCCGCTTATCTTTTGATTATGATGAGCAAAAACTCTGTGTTATCAACATTGATGCGAAGATAACGTTGGAACTGATTTGCCAACGTTGTTTTAAACCTTTTATCACTGAAATTCATGTGATGAATAAATTTAGTCCTGTAAAGAGCGATGCTCAAGCAGAGACACTACCGGAACATTATGAACCTGTTCTGATGAACGAGTTCGGTGAAGTGGATATATTAGCGTTACTTGAGGACGAAATTATTCTCTCGTTACCAATTGCGCCGGTACATGATAGTAAACACTGCGAAGTGTCAGAGGCAGATATGGTATTTGGTGATATTCCAAAAGAGAATGAAAAGCCAAATCCATTTGCAATTTTAGTTAGTTTAAAGAATAAGGGGTAAATCCATGGCTGTTCAACAGAATCGTAAAACTCGTGCAAAACGTGGTATGCGTCGTTCACATGATGCATTAACTGTTGCTAATATCTCAGTTGATGAATCAGGTAAAACACATTTACGTCATCACGTAACCGCTGATGGTTATTATCGTGGTCGTAAAGTGATTTCTAAATAATTACTGCGAATTTAGAAATCCTCAGGTGACATTTTGGATAATCTAACCATCGCGTTAGATGCTATGAGCGGGGACTTCGGTCCTCGTATTGTTGTTCCTGCTGCAATACAAGCATTAAATCGTTATCCAAATCTTTCCATTTTTCTGGTAGGTAATCTAACAGAAATATGCTCCTTTTTGTCTAAAGAAAACACCAAACTTATTGCACAGTATCAAAATGATGGTCGATTGGTATTGATAGAATCAACCACTGTGATTACGAATGACATGAAACCCTCTTACGCAATTCGTCATAGTCAAGGCTCTTCAATGAGAATCGCATTGGAACTTGTCAAAGATAACTCTGCTCAGGCATGTGTTAGTGCGGGTAATACGGGCGCTTTGATGGGGTTATCTAAACTATTATTACATTCTCTAACCGGTATTGACCGTCCCGCTCTGGTTGCGACTATACCAGCATTAAATAATCATGATACAGTCGTTTTGGATCTTGGCGCTAATGCTGAATGTGATAGTGATATGTTAGTACAATTTGCGATAATGGGTGAGATTCTTGCCAAAACCGTACTTAAGATCGAAACTCCACGAGTTGCATTACTTAACATTGGTGAAGAGGATATTAAAGGATTAGATAAAATTCGTGCAGCAGCGGCAGTTTTAAAATCGAATGAACAAATTAATTATATCGGTTATTTAGAAGGCAATGATCTTTTAACTGGTAAAACCGATGTATTAGTCTGTGATGGATTTGTGGGTAATGTAACATTAAAAACGGTAGAAGGCTTAATCAAAATTTTTATGTCTTCGCTCAAATTATCCTTAAATCATAATTCATTTTTAATGAAATTACTGAGCAAATGGATACAAAGAAAGATTGCAAAAAATTTTTGTTATTTGGATCCTGGGCGATATAATGGAGCCTGTTTACTTGGACTTCAAAGTATTGTGATTAAAAGTCACGGTAGTGCCAATCAAAAATCTTTTTTTGCAGCAATAGAACAAGCTATTTTGGCTATACAAACAAATATACCAGAGAAGATTGCAACCAGTCTTTCTTCCGCACTACCTAAGAGCGAATAATTAGATGTATACAAAGATATTAGGAACAGGAAGTTATCTTCCAAAACAGATACGAACCAACGCAGATCTTGAAAAAATGGTTGATACTAGTGATGAATGGATTACGACACGCACTGGCATCAAAGAAAGGCGTATTGCCGCTCCAGATGAAACTGTAACAACAATGGCCTATGAAGCGGCAATTAATGCTATTGAAATGGCAGGTATCGATAAAAATGATATCGGTTTGATCATTGTTGCAACAGCAACTTCAGTGAATGCTTTTCCAAGTTCTGCAACTGAACTACAAGCTAAACTTGAAATAGGTGATGTGATTGCCTTTGATGTTTCGGCTGCATGTTCAGGATTTGTTTATGCGTTAGATATTGCGGATAAATATGTAAAAAGTGGTGCGATCAAATATGCTTTAGTAGTGGGGTCTGACATGTTAACACGTGGTGTTGATCCGGATGATCGTGGCACTATTATTATTTTTGGTGATGGAGCAGGTGCTGTTGTTATAGGCGCATCTGAAGAGCCTGGTATTATTGCTTCACATTTACATGCCGATGGACGTTACGGGGATCTATTAAAATATCCTTATGTTGATCGCCGTGATATGAATGATCCTGTTTATATGACGATGCATGGTAATGAAGTGTTTAAAATAGCAGTTAAAGAACTCTCAAATTTAGTTGATGAGCTTTTAACTGAAAATGCTTTTAATAAAGCCGATTTAGATTGGTTGGTGCCTCACCAAGCAAATTTAAGAATTATTTCAGCGACAGCTAAACGATTAGATATGGATATGAGTAAAGTCATTGTAACGTTGGATAAACAAGGAAATACTTCAGCTGCATCGGTACCTTGTGCATTAGATGCAGGTGTCCGAGATGGACGCATTCAACGTGGCCAATTAATTCTATTAGAGGCATTTGGTGGCGGTTTTGTATGGGGCTCTGCGCTCATTAGATTTTAACTAATCAATTATTTTAAGTGATCAAGGATTTTAAAATGACCAAATTTGCAATGGTATTTCCAGGACAAGGTTCACAAGCGGTAGGTATGCTAAGAGATCTTGCTGATAATTATCCAATTGTGAAATCAACTTTTGATGAAGCTTCACAGGTATTAGGCTATGACTTATGGACACTTGTACAAGACGGTCCAGTAGAAGAATTAAATAAAACTTGGCAAACACAACCTGCGTTACTTGCTGCATCTGTAGCAATTTATCGGGTATGGCAGAGTATAAATGGTGCACAACCAGATTTTATGGCAGGCCATAGTTTAGGTGAATATTCAGCATTAGTTTGTGCAGGTGTTATTGATTTTAAAGATGCTATCAAATTAGTCGAACTACGCGGACAACTTATGCAAGAAGCCGTACCAACAGGTACAGGCGCAATGTATGCAATCATTGGACTTGATAATGAATCAATTCGTAAAGCATGTGAACAAGCCGCTCAAGGTCAAATTGTTGCACCTGTTAATTTCAACTCACCGGGTCAAGTTGTTATTGCTGGTAATAAAGAAGCGGTTGAACGTGCTGGTGCTTTATGTAAAGAAGCAGGTGCTAAACGTGCATTACCTCTTGCCGTGAGTGTTCCTTCACATTGTGCATTGATGAAACCGGCAGCAGATAAATTAGCAATAGCATTAGAAAACATTACTTTTAATACGCCAAAATTTGCAGTAATTAATAATGTCGATGTTAAAGTTGAATCATCTGCAGATCAAATTAAAGCAGCGCTTATTGCTCAGCTTTATAGTTCTGTTCGATGGACTGAAACAGTTGAAGAAATGGCAAAACAAGGTATAACCCTTTTAGTTGAAATGGGACCAGGTAAAGTATTAACAGGATTGACTAAACGTATTGTTGATTCATTGTCTGCTTGTGCAGTCAATGATAAAGCTTCATTAGATGTTGCGTTAGAAAATACTAAATAAAAATTTAAAAGAGGTAGTTATGAACCTATCAGGAAAAATTGCTTTAGTTACAGGTGCCAGCCGCGGAATAGGTAAAGCGATTGCAGAAAAATTAGTTGCATGTGGTGCAACAGTTATTGGTACAGCAACAACGGAAAAAGGTGCTGAAGCAATAAGCCAATATTTAGGCTCACACGGTAAAGGTTATGCTTTGAATGTGACAGATGAAGCATCAATTGAATCGGTTATTGGTGCAATTAAAACGAAATTTGGTGATATTGATATTTTGGTTAATAATGCAGGTATTACCCGTGATAATTTATTAATGAGAATGAAAGAAGATGAATGGCAAGATATTTTGAATACCAATTTAACTTCTGTGTTTCGTCTCTCAAAAGCCTTAATGCGAACTATGATGAAAAAGCGTTATGGCAGAATTATTACTATCGGTTCAGTTGTGGGAACGATGGGTAACGCCGGTCAAGCGAATTATGCGGCAGCAAAAGCAGGTTTAATTGGTTTTAGTAAATCATTAGCTCGTGAAGTAGCATCACGAGGAATTACAGTCAATGTTGTTGCGCCAGGCTTTATCGCAACAGATATGACAGAAGCACTTACTGATGATCAGAAAGCGTTAACATTAGCACAAGTCCCTACAGGGCGTTTAGGTGAACCCGCTGAAATTGCAAGTGCTGTGGCATTTTTGGCATCTGATGAAGCTTCTTACATCACGGGTGAAACTTTGCATGTCAATGGTGGCATGTATATGGTGTAATTGATTGGAATAGTGTAAAATAAGTTAATATTTTGACGATTCGAACAAAAATTAAGCAATTGGGTTGAAAAATGATTTGCATCTTTTTCAACATTTTATAAACTTACATTCACCGCCACTTTCGGCGATTTTTATAGGAAAAAAAAGAGTATGAGCACTATTGAAGAGCGAGTTAAAAGTATTATTGTTGAGCAACTTGGTGTGAAAGAAGACGAAGTAAAAAATGAATCTTCTTTTGTAGAAGATCTTGGCGCTGACTCTCTTGATACTGTTGAACTAGTTATGGCTTTAGAAGAAGAATTCGATACAGAAATTCCTGACGAAGAAGCTGAAAAAATCACAACTGTTCAATCAGCAATTGATTATATTACTGCAAATCAATAATTTTAGCTGAGTTTTCATAATAGGCGGTCAACTGATCGCCTAGTTTATATTTATGTCTTTAACTTGTTGAAGTATATCAACTTGATGTTTATTATTAGAAAACTCAAAGTAAAAATTTCATTGATTCAAATTTCATCTCAATCCTTTTCTGGAGGACAATGTGTCTAAACGCAGAGTTGTTGTTACTGGAATGGGCATGATATCTCCAGTTGGTAATACAGTTGAATCCACATGGCAAGCTTTATTAGCAGGTCAAAGTGGTGTTGAACTCATCGAACATTTTGATACAGCCCCTTTTGCAACGCGCTTCGCAGCGATGGTTAAAAACTTTAATGGCGAAGATTATAATATTTCACGTAAAGATGCACGTAAAATGGATTATTTTATCCAATATGGCATAGCCGCTGGTATTCAAGCAATGCAAGATGCTGGCATCGAAATTACGGAAGAAAATTCAGAACGTATTGGCTGCGCTATTGGTTCAGGTATTGGTGGACTTGGATTAATTGAGGAAAATCACAGTGCGCTAATTAATGGCGGACCACGTAAAATTAGCCCATTTTTTGTTCCATCAACCATCGTTAATATGATTGCTGGTCATTTATCCATTATTTATGGATTAAAAGGACCGAGTATTACTATAGCTACCGCTTGTTCTTCTGGCGTTCATAATATCGGACATGCAGCAAGAATGATTGCTTATGGTGATGCAGACGGCATGCTTGCCGGTGGTGGCGAAAAAGCGAGTACACCGCTTGGTATTGGTGGTTTTGGTGCAGCACGTGCATTATCAACCAATAATGACAATCCTAAAGCGGCGAGTCGACCTTGGGATAAAGACCGTGATGGTTTTGTACTTGGCGACGGTGCAGGAATCATGTTTTTAGAAGAGTATGAGCATGCTAAAAAACGTGGTGCTAAAATTTATGCTGAAGTTGTCGGTTTTGGAATGAGCGGCGATGCTTACCATATGACTTCACCTCCAGAAGATGGTAGTGGTGCAGCTTTAGCGATGAAATGTGCAATTCGTGACGCAGGTATTACACCTGAACAAGTTGGTTATATCAATGCGCATGGGACATCGACTCCTGCCGGTGATAAAGCTGAAACTCAAGCAGTAAAAAGTATTTTCAAAGAAAATTCAAGCAAAGTAATGGTCAGTTCAACAAAATCAATGATTGGTCATTTACTGGGTGCAGCTGGTGCTGTTGAATCAATCTTTACTGTACTTGCATTACGTGATCAAGCTGTACCGCCAACAATTAATTTAGATAATCCTGATGAAGGATGTGATCTCGATTATGTTCCTCATACAGCTCGTCAAGTTAAGAATTTAGAGTATGCACTGTGTAACTCGTTTGGTTTCGGTGGAACGAATGGTTCAGTGTTATTCAAAAAAATCTAATTTCTTATTCTGAAATTATTCGTCGGTAATTTTTATTATCGACGAAAGCCTTCCTGAAAATTATTTTAGATGTGTTAAATCTTATCGACAAAGAGAATAAGAATATTTATATAGCTTGTGTTATAATCTTATATAAATTTTAAAGCATTATCATTACTGGAAATTATGGCAGAACCACAATTTATTCATCTCCATTTGCATAGCGATTTTTCTATGGTTGACGGAATTGCGAAAGTAGGCACATTAGTAAATGAGGTGAGCAAGTTACAGATGCCAGCCTTTGCGATTACCGATTTTACTAATTTATGTGGTCTTGTAAAATTTTATGGCACAGCAATGTCAAAAGGCATCAAACCTATCATTGGTGCTGATCTTGCTATAAAAAATCCACAAATGCCAGATGATATTTTTCGGTTAACTTTACTTGCAGCCAATAATGATGGATATAAAAATCTTACCTTACTGATTTCCAAAGCTTATGAAAGAGGTTACATCGGTGATATTCCGGTTGTTGATCAAGAATGGTTAACAGAGTATCGATCTGGATTAATTGTTTTAGCAGGTCGTGAAAGTGATATTGGTATCGGAATCATTCGCAATAATCAATCAATTATTGATAATGCTATTCAATTTTATTGTGAAAACTTTCCAGATCATTTTTACTTTGAATTAGTACGTACCAAACGTGTTAATGAAGAACTATTTATTCATAGTGCGGTTAAACTTGCAGAACAATATGCGTTACCTGTTGTGGCAACTAATGATGTAAGATTTTTGGTTCCTTCTGATTTTGAAGCTCACGAAATTCGGGTTGCTATTCACGATGGTAATACCCTTGAAGATCCTAATAGACCCAAACACTACTCAGCTGAACAATATTTACGTTCAGAACAAGAAATGTGCGAACTGTTTTCTGACATTCCAGAAGCATTAGAAAATAGTGTTGAAATAGCCAAACGTTGTAATGTGTCGATTCGATTAGGAGAGTATTTTTTACCTAAGTTCCCAACAGGGAATATGTCTACAGAAGATTTTTTAGTTCATAAATCACGTGAAGGTTTGGAAGAAAGATTAGAACTTTTATTTCCTGATCCTAACGTTAGACAACAAAAACGACCAGAATATGATGAACGTTTAGAAACCGAATTAAACGTAATCAACCAAATGGGGTTTCCTGGCTATTTCCTGATCGTTATGGAATTTATTCAATGGTCTAAAGATAATGATATTCCTGTCGGTCCGGGTCGTGGTTCAGGGGCTGGTTCTCTTGTTGCTTATGCACTGAAAATAACGGATTTGGATCCGTTAGCCTTTGACTTACTTTTTGAACGTTTTTTAAATCCTGAACGGGTATCAATGCCAGATTTTGATGTTGATTTCTGTATGGAAAAACGTGATTTAGTGATTGATCATGTTGCTGACATGTACGGTCGAGATGCAGTTTCACAAATTATTACATTTGGTACAATGGCTGCTAAAGCCGTTATACGCGATGTGGGACGAGTGCTGGGACACCCTTATGGATTTGTTGATCGTATCGCAAAGCTCATACCTCTTGACCCCGGAATGACCCTTGCAAAAGCGTTTGAACTCGAGCCTCAATTGCAAGAAATTTATGACAATAATGAAGATGTAAAATCATTAATTGATATTGCCAGACAATTAGAAGGGGTGACTCGAAACGCCGGTAAACACGCCGGTGGGGTCGTGATTTCACCAACTAAAATTACAGATTTTTCGCCTATCTATTGTGATTCTGAAGGTCATCATCCCGTTACACAATTTGATAAAAATGATGTTGAATATGCAGGACTGGTCAAATTCGACTTTTTAGGATTACGTACGTTAACCATTATTGATTGGGCAATCAAAATGATTAATGAGCGTCAGGCAAGAGAAGGTCTGGAAGCGGTTGATATTACACGCATTCCGCTTGATGATCAGAAATCGTTTGATTTACTGTTAAATGCAGAAACGACTGCTGTTTTCCAGCTTGAATCGCGTGGTATGAAAGATCTCATAAGACGTTTAAAGCCCGACTGCTTTGAAGATATGATTGCATTAGTCGCATTATTCCGACCAGGGCCTCTACAATCAGGAATGGTGGATAATTTTATCGATCGTAAACATGGTCGTGAAGAGGTGTCTTATCCCGATATTAATCATCAGCACGAATCCTTGAAGCCTATATTAGAACCAACTTATGGCATTATTCTCTATCAAGAACAGGTCATGCAAATAGCACAAACGTTATCTGGTTATACCTTAGGTGGTGCGGATTTATTACGTCGAGCTATGGGTAAGAAAAAGCCAGAAGAAATGGCTAAGCAACGTTCTGTATTTAAAGAAGGCGCTGAAAAGCAGGGCGTAGATGGAGAACTGGCTATGCGGATTTTTGATTTAGTTGAAAAATTCGCAGGTTATGGTTTTAACAAATCGCATTCGGCTGCTTATGCACTTGTTTCTTATCAAACTCTCTGGCTAAAAACACACTATCCTGCAGAGTTTATGGCTGCAGTTATGACGGCTGATATGGACAATACCGATAAAATCGTTGGTCTGGTCGATGAATGCCTACGTATGGGACTCAAAATTAATCCACCGGATATTAACAGTGGGTTGTATCATTTTCATGTGAATGAAAAAGGTGAAATTGTTTACGGTATTGGTGCAATAAAAGGTGTGGGCGAAGGTCCGATTGAGGCGATAGTTGAAGCGCGCAATAGTGGTGGATATTTCAAAAATATTTTTGAATTATGTGCACGAACAGATATGAAAAAAATTAACCGTCGTGTTTTAGAAAAACTCACCATGGCTGGCGCTTTTGATAAATTAGGTCCACATCGAGCAGCGATTTTAAATAGTATTAACGACGCTATGCAAGCGGCGGATCAATATGCTAAAGCACAAGATATTGGTCAAGAAGATATGTTTGGTGTATTAGCTGAAGAACCAGAACAAGTTGAACATGCTTATGCAGCTGTTCCAGAACTGCCAGAACAAGTTTTGCTTGATGGTGAACGTGATACTTTAGGGCTTTATTTAACGGGGCATCCGGTTACACAATACCTGAAGGAGTTAAATCGTTATGCTGGAGGTTTACGGATAAGTGAAGCTTCTCCAACGGGTTGGGGAAAAATGGCCACTTTTGCTGGTATTGTTGTTGATGCTAGAGTTCGCATTACTAAAAAAGGAAACAAAATCGGTTTATTTACGTTGGATGATCGCTCAGGTCGTATTGACGGTATGCTTTTTACTGATGCACTGGAAAAATTTGAGCATTTATTGGTTAAAGATAAAATTTTGATAGTCACCGGTCAAGTCAGTCATGATGATTTTAATGGTGGATTCAAAATGACGGTACGTGATATGGTCGACTTGAAGGATGCCCGAGCGAAGTATGTTAAAGGTTTGGCGGTGACATTAACTGACAGTGAAGCTGATAGAGCAATGTTGCAGCGTCTACAACAACTATTTGAACCCTATCGACATGGTAGTGTACCTGTAAATCTTTACTATCATAGGGATGACTCGATCGTTAGAATACAATTCGGTACAACTTGGCGAGTTATTCCTGAGGATGCTTTGATTGTAGAGCTTAAAACCTTGCTAGGTAATGATCGTATTGAATTTGAATTTTAGTAAATTAGTATAAAATTATTCCTATTAAGTAAAATATAGGAATATAGCAAATCTACATTTAAGGATAAAAATAAGTTGTTCTTTTTTATATCCCAGTCGATAACATGATAAATGTAGATGACTTTAATTAGTATTACATAGTAAAATTGACTTAATTTTATTTTAAGAATTAGTCTTTATACTATATTAAATAATGTATTTATTACAAATACAAAATAAATTAAGAGGCAATCATAAGCGTTATGAACAATTTTTTGGAATTTGAAAAGCCGATAGCGGAATTAGAAGCAAAAATTAATTCCTTAAAGAATATTGATTCACAACAAGTTGAATTAGATATCAATTTAGACAAAGAGATTAAACAACTAAATAAAAAAAGTCGAGAGTTAACAAAAAAAATATTTGCAAATTTATCTCCATGGGAAATCGCACAATTAGCCAGACATCCAAATAGACCCTATACACTAGATTATATCAAAGAAATTTTTACTGATTTTGATGAGTTAGCAGGTGATCGTGCTTATGCTGATGATAAAGCAATCGTCGGTGGTATTGCTCGTATTGATGATCGACCAGTTATGGTAATTGGTCATCAAAAAGGTCGTGAAACAAAACAGAAAATATATCGTAACTTTGGTATGCCTGCACCTGAAGGTTATCGAAAAGCATTACGTTTAATGCAATTAGCTGAACGTTTTAAATTACCTATTATTACTTTTATTGATACGCCGGGAGCATATCCTGGTATTGGTGCCGAAGAGCGAGGACAAGCTGAAGCAATAGCTAGAAATTTACGCGAAATGTCTCGTCTTAACGTTCCAACTATTTGTACTGTTATTGGTGAAGGCGGTTCTGGTGGAGCACTCGCGATTGGTGTTGCTGATAAAGTGAACATGTTGCAGTACAGTACTTATTCGGTTATTTCTCCTGAAGGGTGTGCATCTATTTTGTGGAAAAGTGCTGATAAAGCTCCTGTTGCTGCTGAAGCAATGAATATGACAGCTGATAAATTACTTAAATTAGATCTAATTGATTCAATAATTCCTGAACCACTAGGTGGTGCTCATCGTGATTATTTTGCGGTATCCGATTCTTTGAAAAAACAGTTAATTAATGATCTTAATGAACTTGAAGAAATGGATTTATCCGTACTGCTTGAAAGAAGATTTCAACGCCTTATGAACTATGGTTATGCAAGATAGCCTTATTGGAATACTATTATTATGGAAAAAAAGACGGGTTTAAAACGTATAATTAATGCAACAAAGTACTCTTTTAAAGGGTTTAAATCAGCGATCAAATATGAAACCGCATTTCGTCAAGAATTATTGTTGTTGATTGTGGCTTATATTGTGGTCATGCTAATTGATTTCACGATATATGAACGTATTTTATTATTAGGTTCTATTGGTGTTGTGATGATTGTTGAGCTTATCAACAGTGCCATTGAATGTGTGGTAGATAGAATCGGTAGTGAAAGACACGAGTTATCGGGTCGTGCTAAGGATTATGGATCTGCAGCCGTGTTTTTATCGTTATTATTAACGGTAATTTTATGGATTTACTTATTTTCCTGCCACTTTTTTCCCTAAATTCTTTCTAACTCATTGACAATTTGAATGATAATAGTGCGAGTGAAATACTCGCATTTCATTCTTTTTTATTCCGATACTAGCTCTTTAATGGTGAAGTTGCCTGTTTTTTCTGTATCCAGCTTCTCTTTTAACCATGGCATGATCGATTGCATTTGCTCATGTAGCTTCCAAGGCGGATTAATTACAATCATACCGGATGCTGTCATTCCTTTCTGATTATTGTCAGGTTTTAGAGCAAGCTCAAACTGTGAAATTCGCTTAATTCCTAAATTTACAATTCCATCAATCATCCTTTGGGTCTGTGTTCGTGATACGACAGGATACCAGATAAGATAAACACCAGTCGCAAAACGTTTATACGCTTCATTTATCGCCGTTGGAATTTTTTGATAATCATCTTTGATCTCATATGAAGGATCAATTAATATCAGTCCTCGGCGTGATTCGGGAGGTAATTTTGATTTTAATTGTGCAAAGCCATCTTCACGTAATACTCTTGCGCGTTTATCCTTATTAAATTCCTGCCTTAAAAAAGGATAGTCGGTTGGATGTAATTCGGTAAGATTAAGTTTATCTTGTTCCCGAAGTAGCTGTTTAGCAATGAGCGGTGAACCAGGATAATACTTTAAAGTATCAAATGGATTGTAGCGCTGAAGAATTGATAGATAAGTATCAAGTTGTTTTGGAAGATCCGGTTGTTGCCATAATAAATTAATCCCAGATAAATATTCTCCCGTTTTCTCAGCATGTTCACTTTTTAATAAATATCGCCCCGCACCACTGTGAGTATCCAGATATAAAAAAGGTTTTTCTTTTTCCTTTAACGATTCAATACATAGTGTTAATACAATATGTTTTAAAACATCTGCATGATTACCTGCATGGTAGCTATGACGATAACTTAACATTAAAAATTTAGCCTCATTTGTTTATTATTTTGCATGTGAAATAGATAAAGCTTAATAAAGTAGGCAAGTCATTTTCATTAATTTTCAATTAAAGTTGAATACTGATGTTATCATCAGAAATTGATAGCCATATAAACTATATTTTGCGATATCGGTGTAACCTAAATATAAGGAGAATGAGTATTATAAGTCAGAAAGGGATTTTTTCAACTTTGTAGCCTTAAAGTGTATATGGCAAGAGATTATAGGTAACGTGTGCTCGTCATCTCACATTTAGGACAACATTTTTTGTTTAAGTTGTGTACCACATTTGCGACATAAATAATTTATATTATTGTGCTGAACTTTATTGTGTCTAATCTTTGTTAATTGATGCTCCTGATACTCACAATAGTATAAAAAAAAGTCTCGTTTAACATCGAAATTATGAGTTGTTTTAGGCATTTTACCTAGGATATTTGACATAACATATTGCCATTCTTTGCCATGAGGCTTTACGTTGCCAAATTTTTTAAAAACAATTAGGTGCGCTAACTCATGGGGCACAACTTCTTCAATAAATACTTGTCCATTGTCGGCAAGCATTGTTGAATTCAATTGGATTTCCCAACGCATTAGAAAAGCACTTCCTGCCACACTTCCTTTAGGTTTATAAATTATTTTAGGTTCGGTAAATTGCATATTTAGCAATTGATTAGCTTGCGCTAAGTATTTTCTTAGGCAAGCTATAACTTGGTTGTGCAAATTTATGGGGATACGTTTAAAGTCCTGCTGCATCTCGTAATTGAGCCGCTTTATCTGTTTGTTCCCAAGGAAAAATATCTCGTCCAAAGTGACCATAACTTGCTGTTTTTTGATAAATTGGTTGAATTAAATTTAGCATTTTAATCAGTCCATAAGGTCTTAAATCAAAAAATTCCTTAATTAATGCAACAATTTTATCATGCGCAATTTTTTCCGTGCCAAATGTATTAACATAAATTGAAGTCGGATTAGCAATACCAATTGCATAAGATAGTTGTAATTCACATCTATCAGCTAATCCAGCAGCAACAATATTTTTTGCAACATAACGAGCAGCATAAGCAGCCGAACGGTCAACTTTTGATGGATCTTTACCAGAAAAAGCCCCACCACCATGACGAGCTGCTCCACCATAAGTATCCACAATTATTTTACGTCCGGTTAACCCACAATCCCCCATAGGTCCGCCAATAACAAAACGCCCAGTTGGATTGATGAAATATTTAGTTCGGGAAGTTAACCACTCAGCTGGTAAGGTTGGTTTGATGATCTCCTCCATTACCGCTTCATGTAATGCATTTTGTTCAATATCTTCTGCATGTTGAGTGGATAAAACAATCGTATCAACACCTTTAATTATGCCATTTTCATAAATTAATGTTACTTGGCTTTTGGCATCAGGTCTTAACCATGGAAGTATTCCTTTCTTTCTAACTTCAGCTTGGCGATGCATAAGCTCATGAGCATAACTGATTGCTGCTGGCATAAAGTTTGGCATTTCATTGGTTGCGTAGCCAAACATTATCCCCTGATCACCTGCTCCTTGCTGTAAAGGATCTTCACGATCTACACCTTGGTTAATATCGGGTGATTGTTTTCCAATTGCATTTAAAACAGCACAAGAATTAGCATCAAATCCCATTTCTGAACTGGTATATCCAATATCACTAATTGTTTTTCGGGTTAACTCTTCTATATCTACCCATGCTGAGGTTGTAATCTCGCCACCAACAAGTGCCATACCTGTTTTTACATAGGTTTCACATGCAACACGAGCTTTAGGATCTTGCTTTAAAATAGCATCAAGTACCGCATCTGAGATTTGATCGGCAATTTTATCTGGATGACCTTCTGAAACTGATTCAGAAGTGAATAGAAATTCTGACATTCAATACCTTCTTAAATTTATTCGTACGAATAACATATAAATTCAAAATAGCGCTCATTTTAGCAGTTTTACCATCTAGACGTCTAGTTAAAAAATTTTTCTAATAGTGTCATTTTCTTCAATGACAGGTAATAAAATAACTTGCATTAATTTTTAATCAATTTACGATAGTTTGCGTTTTTACCTATCAATTAGCTAAACATCTACAGAAATATGAAAATAAAAAATACAACTCCTACAGTGCTAGTATTTGATTCCGGTATTGGTGGATTATCGGTATATGACGCCATTTACAAGAAGATGCCTAATCTACATTACATTTATGCATTTGATAATGAAATGTTTCCTTACGGCGATAAGTCATCCGAATTTCTTATTGATAGGGTCACGTCAATTATTGGACATATTTCGAAACATTATTTAATTGACATAGCTGTTATTGCATGTAATACAGCAAGTACTATCTGTTTACCGAGTTTAAGATCCAAATTTTCTTTTCCTATTGTAGGTGTTGTTCCCGCTATTAAACCAGCTTGCCAAATTACCCAAAACAAATGTATCGGACTGCTGGCAACAAAGGCAACCATTGAACGCGCTTATACAACAAATCTCATTCAAGAATTTGCAAAGGACTGTACAGTTAAACTACTTGGCTTATCTGAGCTTGCATTTATTGCAGAAAATAAATTGCAAGGTGTTACTGTCGATATAAATCAATTACAAACTTTACTTGCGCCGTGGCTTTCTGAACCTGTTATACCAGATACTATTGTATTAGGTTGTACTCACTATCCATTTATCAAAGAAGAGTTACAAATAATTTTTCCTAATGCGACATTTATTGATTCAGGAAATGCTATTGCTACTCGTGTCTATAATTTACTTAACGAACAATTTGATTTAAATGCAGAAAACAAGAGTGCTAAGGAAAATATTGTAATGAGTACCAACTATAACCAATATGTTGAAAAATTAACTGACAAATTAACTAAATATAAACTTAATAAATATCAATACATTAATATTTAGCGTGTTTAAACCTTACTCGAACGGAGCAAAGATCTGCTTTTTTTGCTTGTAAAAAAAAATGAAGTGCCTATAATGCGCATCCACTGACACGACGTCAGCGAAAGCAGGCGGAACAAGAGGTTAGTGAGCAGGATCAAAAAATTTGAAAAAAGATCTTGACGAATAAAAAGGTGTAGCGTAGTATACGCAGCCCTTGAGACAGTAAAAGCGAAAGCAAAAAATACTG
>NZ_JAFNNV010000007.1:0-110889 GCF_026536705.1 Gilliamella sp. B3817
TAGAGAAAATAATAAAAACCTGGGTGGAATGGGGAGTGATGTTAGCAAAGGGATAGACAGTGCGATATCGATAGTGACCGGCATTGTCACCGGCAACATCACAGGCGGACTGGCTGGCGCCAGTGCACCTTGGGTCGCGGAGCAAATCAAAAAGCATACCGGTCATAAGGAAGAAAACGGAAACTGGAAGACCGATGATGTAGCCGGTAATCTTATTGCCCATGCGATTTTGGGTGCGGTGGTAGCTGAACTACAAGGTAACTCAGGACTAGCCGGCGGTGCCGGTGCCGTAACCGGTGAACTGGCTGCGGATATCATACGCAAACAGCTCTATGGAAAAGACGTTAAGGACTTAACCGAAGCATAAAAAGAAAACATCAGTGCCCTCGCCCAACTTGCCACCGGACTGGCTGTAGCCAGTGTGGGCGGTGATGTAGGCGATGTCAGCACGGGTATAGCAGCAGGCAAGAATGCGGTTGAGAATAATAATTTGGCTTGGGTTCTTCGTGTAGTATTTGGAGGTAAACCAATTACGGTAAGTATGTCTGAATACTTAGTAATGCAGGGTTTCACAACAGCTCAAGCCGAATTGTTATTAAACTCGATGACAGATACTGAAAAAGAATTCTTTGAAAAACGGATGAAATTAGTTGCAGAATATGCGATAGAAAAACAAATTAATGAACTAATAAGTAGAAATAATCATAAATTTGATAATGAAGGATATCCAATTCCAGAACCATTACCACCGTTGCCTGGTTATCAACCATTAGATCCAGAAGAATTAGGTCCAAATCATACAGGACACGGTGGTGGTTTAGATAATATAGAGTTTCCGAATCATACAGGAGGTAATCAAATCCCCGAACCGCTACCACCGTTGCCGGGATATGAACCACTAGATCCTGCTTGGATAAATAACGCTTTAACTTCTGAAGAATATGTTCCTCCAAATCTGTCTCCTGAAGGTGCGGGAAGGGCTGGAGCTTTTAATGAAGCAAAAAGAAAATCAGGAATACCTGTTTCAACTCATCCAGATCGTGTCGTTGATAATTTTGATCTTAGAGGAAAAAAACAAAAAGGGCGTGTATATGAATTTGATGTAAAACAACCTAATGGTAAAATTAAAACAATAAAAATAAGAGAAGACGCTGGTGGACATTTTTATGGTGAAAATAATCCACAAAATAGAGGTCCTCATTTCATCGATAATAAAGGAAATCATTATGATTATTGATTTTAAACTTAGAAAAACTAAAAATATTAGAAGTGATAATGATGTTTTAAATTTTGATTATGTAAAAAAATTATCTAAAGATTTTCCTGCTATGAGTTTAGAAAAAAAATATCAAGATCGCGAACATGGTTATACTGATATTTTGTTAAAATTAATTGATGCATGTCATTTAGATATGAAAAATTATTATCTTGGATATTATAGTGAATTTGTACCATTACAGGACAATAGCAAAATATTAAAATATAAAGGTTATTGGTTTCTCAAAGATTCACAAAATGAAAAATACGCAAATTTATGGGGGAAACGTTATTCATTTTTGACTCATAAAAAAGAGTTCTTATTAGAAAAACAGGACAAATTGAAAATGAGTGGCATTGTTTTTTTAAATCTAGAAAATACTAATGAAATAGAAGAACTAATAAAAAGTGTTTCATATAATGTTGACAGAGGTTTCTTTTTTATAATACAAAAAAATTTTTTAGACGAATTTGAAGAAATTATTAAAAAATATGATTACTCTGATTACATTGACTTTGTTCTAAACAAACATGGATGTGTATTTATATTATTAGGAGATGAAGATAATAAATCTTCGGAAATAGTGGTTATTTCAAATGAAATAATAATCAATCGAATAATTCATGATATTGAAAATTTTTAAAAGTAAGTTAGCTTAAAATAGACCTCAATAAATAATTTAATTTTAAATTGGTTGTATTAATCTCTGGAAAGGGGACGAATAGATCATTTGATGAATTACCTTTAGTCAAGCCTCGTTCAATAGATAAAATAGACCCAGCAACAGGTCAATTTGTTTTAGATAAAACAAGTATAACAAAGCTAAATAAAGAAGAAGTATATCTTTATATTATAGATGCAAATAATAGTATACAAATAGCACCTAGAGGTAGCGCTGGACGAACAGGAGTAAAACATACTCAACTCAGCGGTGGTGAGCCAGTAAAAGGTGCTGGAGAGCTAAAAATGAATTCCGATGGAACTTTATCTATAAATGATCGTACTGGACGTTACAGTAAGCAATCCGGGAACGCTCTTAATAAATTGCAATCTCATTTATCATCAAATTTGAATATATAAACTAATATTTCAAGAGAAGAGTTTTGATAATGAACATAAATAATTATTTAGAAACATTAGATCTTTCCAAACCAGGAGTAGTTGGAGATCTTGATATAATGCTTGATTCCTTTAAAAATTTAAAAGAATTATCTATGGATGATATTTGTAATTTATGCCCTAAACGTAAAGATGTTACTAGTATATTAATAGGATTATGGGCTTCGGGTTTTCTTAAATCCCCTTTATTTGATAGTAATTATTCTTTAAAAGGGCTAAAAAATTATAAACGGGAATACCTTACAGCAAGAGAAAAACGTCTAATGTTAAATGGATTATTTGACATTATTCGTTATTCACATATAGATAATCCTGAAGATCATGATGCGATTGATTATATTTATTCCGTTTGCCGTAATCTATACTTGCTTATTCCTGATGAGTTAGAAGATAATTTAGTTGAGCAATATTTATTGAATCCTACAGCGTCTTTTATTGATGCTTTAGGTCGATTAGTAAGAGACAAGTACTCAATACAGCCAGAAACATTTATTTTACTTAAAAATGCAGCTAATAATCCTAATGAAAAAATTGCCTCAATGGCAAAAGAAGTTTTAGAAGAAGATGTAAAACCAATGAATGAAATTTATCACTTTTTATAATTATTAAATTTTGAAATCCCAATATAATTTAATAAAGATCTCCTCAACGATAGGGCAATCAATTATTGAAGCCCTTCTATGATTTCCTAAATCTAGATTGTGAGTTCAATAATCAATCATCCTGATCAGTTTTAACGTTAAAAGGGAAACAGACATAAAAGTCAATCCATCTGCTCCAGCCACCTGCCTTTAATGGTAAGTCGTGGTCTGGGGTTAGGCTTTGTGCCTTGTGGCACGTAACCCACGGTATAAAATCGCTCATTGGGTTGTGGTGCAGGCACTTTTTCTATATAAAGAGACTAAAGATAAAATACTGGATAATTAGGCTACCAATCAGAAAGCCAAAGAAAGTAGCAAATTTGGTGAACATGTATCAAAAGAACAAGAGATTAATGCTGGAAAGGGGACAGCAGGAAATATTTCGGGTTTAAGTGAAGCAGAAATAAATAAAATTCTTGCTAAAGAAAAAGGATTTCGTCCAGATCCAAGTACTTATATGTCAAAAGCTGAAATTGAAGCACATTTAGCTAAATTTGATGATGATGCAGTTAGATTTACTTCTAAAGCTAAATATGAACAGTATGGTACTTATGGAAAAAATAATGGATTTGTTATGCCTGCATCAGAATTTAATCAACTAATGAAAGAAGCAAATAGTGACTTAAGAATTGTGGAAAAAAAACTAGGTTTAGAGGATGGCTATTTAAGTAATTCGGATTGTATGGCAGTTTACATTCCGAAAAGCGAATTTAAAAATTACCATCTGGTAATGAAGGAGGCGCTAATAAATTTTGGAAACCAGGAGGTAAAACATCAGGGGGAATTTCTGAAGCGGTAATGGATTTATCAAAAATTAAAAATGGAATAATTATGGATTTAAAAAACTAGCTATTAGGAGGAAATATGGAAAGTAAAGTACGTATTATAACTAAATCAGGATTAATTTTTGAAGGAACCCCTATTTCAAAAAAGGAACCAATCCTTGAAGAGGGCGAGTTCTCAACAGATCCGAGTTGGTGGCGGATAAAAGAAGAAAGTGGTAAATATTTATTTCGATGTTTATCAGGCGCATTAGCTGGTGGTGAATGTAAAACTGAAATTACTAAAGAAGAATTTGATAAACTTCATACTGGAGAAATAACCGCAAAAGATATTTGTTATAAATATAATATTGGTTGATTTATTTAAAGATTTATGCATTTATTATAGGAAGCTAATGGTAGCTATTATTGTTTACTTCCAAATGGTAGAGTACATTATTGGACACCAGATGGCTATAGCAATGATTCTTGGGAAGATCTTGCAGATTGGGTAGAACAAGAATGGATTAATGGAGATTAAATAGTTTATTAGTCAAAATTTAGAATTAAGATCATTATTAAATAAATTATGAAAATAGCCAATTAAAATGAATAGAGTTCTTTTATATCGTTTTAAAGTTTCAAATCAATCTCTATCATCAACTTGCCCTGTTCAATCTTAATAATAACAGGGCAGCCCACATAAAAACCAAATTGCTCCAGCCAGCGCCACTTAATGGTCAAAAGAGACTAAAAATAAAATACTGGATAATCAGGCTACCAATCAGAAAGCTAACGAAAGTAGCAAATTTGGTGAATATGTAGCAAAAGAACAAGGGATTAATGCCGGAAAGGGAAATGTCAATAATATATCTAATCTAAATCCTAATGAAATTAGATTTTCACAGAATACAGTTTCATACTCTAAAACATATAGAGTTACAGGAAGCAAATATACTTACGATGATCTTGTAACTAGTATGAGAAATAATGGTTGGAAAGGTGATCCAGTTGATGTAGTAAAAATGCTAGATGGAAAAATAACAAGTATGGATAATACACGGATTACTGCAGCGCGAGAAGCAGGTATAGATGTTAAGGCAACTATTCATAATTTTAACGAGAAACTAACACCTGAAATCCAGAAAGCTCGAGGCTGGGAACAATACAATACTTGGGGTGAAGCAATCCAAGGACGTATAAATAAACAATCGGGAGGGTTTGGAAAAATAAACCCAAATGGATCTATAGAATCTCCAAAAATAAAAGGTAAAAAGTAATGTCAAATATTTTTTTATATAATTGTCCTATATTACCTAACGGTTTTGTTTTTCCTAAAACCTATATTGATCTAATAATGAATAATAATATTATTGAAATTGACCCGTGGTCTTTTTTATGTCGAGATAAAGGAATGTCGTTAAGTTATTATGGTTCAATGCTGATAAAATATAAGGATCATCCTTTGATACCTTTTGCTATAGCAGATGATCAATCAGGATTTTTTAATGATGGTTATATTATTTTAGCCTGCTTTGATGGAAAAGATACGAGTGGAGAACCAAAAGTGTATTTTCATGATTATGGTTATCGTGGAGAAGAACCATCTTGGGAAAACGTTACTATTTAGATAATTTTTCAACTTGGTTTGAATTAGCCAAAGAAGAATCAGCCCAATTTAAAGCAGAACAGGCTGAATTAGATAAGATTTAGTCAAATATTAAAAAAGTATTAGGAACAGTATTAGTCAACCAGACACCGTTATCAGCCAAATAAAATTTAAAACCTTGTTGATACATCTGCAAGGTTTTTACTTTTAATACTATTGGTTTTCCATGTCTTTCTCCCACTTTATTAGCAGTCTTCTCATCACCAGATAAATGGACATAATGGCGACTACCAGCAACTAATCCTAGTTTTTTAATGGAATCAATAAATCGGGTTGCAGTGCCATGATATAAAAACTCTGGAGGCATTTGTTCTGCATGGTTAATTTTTACTTGTTGAGTTGAATGTCCTTGAGCTGCACGTATTTTTAAGCCATCATCAGAAATCGTAAAACGTTTTTTATCATTTGTTTTAACAACTAGCTCAATTAACTCTCTAGTAAGATGTTCTCCATGTTGATTAGCTTGCATGATTAGGTTATCAATATTAACCCAACCATTGGAATCTAATGTGATTCCAATAGCTTCTGGTTGATGTCTCAAAATATAGCTTAAAAATTTACTTATTTTATCTAGTTGTTTGCTCATATTTATTTCCTGAATAATTCCCACATAGTAGTGGGAAAATCTACCATTTATTTTTAAATTTGCAAATCAAACTTTATCTCCAACTTGCCTTCTTCAATCATAATGATAACAGGGCAGCCTATATAAAAGCCGAATTGCACCAGTCATCTCCCATTAATGGTCAAAAGAGACTAAAATACTGGATAATCAGGCTACCAATCAGAAAGCCAACGAAAGTAGCAAGTTTGGTGAACATGTAAAAAAAGAACAAGAGATTAATGCTGGAAAGGGGACGACCACTCCAACACCACCTATAAAAATTAATGTTGCAAATGATTTTACAAAATCGCCTCAATCTATTTGGGGTAGATCTACTGATGATATTGCAAAAGATTTTCAAGCAGCAGGTTATCAAGTTAATGTTAGACAATCAACAAGAGGTTCAGGGCAGGCGGTCATTATTGAAGTTAAAGGTCATCCTGAAATTAGCCAGATACAGATACATCCAGGTGGAGGTCGTCATGGTGGTAGCTATTATAAAGTATCAACTACAACACAAGGTACGATAAAAGTTGTTGATCCAAAGACATATAAACCAAGTGCGGGAGAAAAAGCGACAATTATTAATAAACCAAAGGAATAAATATGAATAAGATTAAATGGGTAACTCAGGCAATAGCACAGCCTTGTGAAATACAAAAGAGTTTATTTCCTGATTTTGCAAATATAGCTGATGAATTAGCTGTTGAGTGGGAGATGGCCTTAGATGAACTTAATGATCCTCTAGTAGCATCTTCTCTCACATCAGAACAAAAACTAGCATTAAAAAAATTAGATGATTATATGTTATCTATAAGTGGAGCTGCTAATATTCAATACTGGAATAATAACGCACTTTGTGAAAGCGTTGAGTGGCAAAAAATGAGAAGAATGGCCATTGATATATTGTTCATCATGAATTGGGAAAATGTTGTACCAGCAAAAGCCGATGCAATATATATCAATCATGGTTAAGTATCAAATCCCCACATAGTAGTGGGAAAAATTAACCATTTATTTTTAAACTTGCAAATCAAGTTCAACAATCAACTTGCCCTGTTTAATCTGAATGATAACAGATCTGCCGACATAAAACCCTATCTGCTCCAGCCACCTGCCTCTAATGGTCAGTTGTGGTCTGTGGTTGATTTTAGTTTAGAATTTATTTTAACCATAATAACTAGCCTCATTAGTTGTTGTGGTTAGCAGTTTGTCGTTAATCTATGCTGTTATTTACTCTATTGTTTTACTTATCTGCTTAAACCTTCCCTCCAAACTTAAGTTAATTCTAAGCTTTTCATTTATCCTTTATCTAATATCCACTAAACAAAAGTAAGACAAGTTATGGTTAGTGGGGGTGCCGGAGGTCCGAGTGTACCTACAGCTTATCAAAACAGTGATAGTGACTCAAGCACGACAAAATCGGCGGTTGAAAAAAGGCGAGTTAATCATCTGCAATAAAGAGCAGCAAAAACAGGATATCAATGAATTAAGTCGGGATACTGAGAATGCGAATAATCCGCTGAAACAGATATTTGATAAGTAAAAAGCGTTAGACAAAACTGAAAAATTGAATTGTTTAGTAAATATTCTTAAATTATATATCGTTTCAAACAACGATATATTTAATATCACTTATCTTTTTGATAGAAGTATGTTCAAATATGAACGAAGCTAGGTAACGATAAGTTTGGTAATGAATAATAATGATTGGAAAAAATAGATCAAATTTAGAATTTCATATATCAATATTAGACAAAATAAATAGAAGATATTCATCGATTATACTAAATAAAAACATTTCTATTATCTTGTTGTTATTCATAATAGTATTTAATTGCTTTGCAATAGATAGCGATACACAATTAAAGCCAATGAAAGCGTTCGATAAATATGCTTGGATGGAAACTGAGCAAGAAAAAATGCATAATTGGTTATTATCTGAATCCGATCGTTCAGTCAATATTCTTGAAAAGTTGGATTGGTTTGCTTCGATTAAAAAACGACTTGAAGAATTAACTGAATATGGAGCTGAACCAGTAATTTTTTATATTAGATTACAAGGTAATAACACTTTTTATTTTAAACAAACAGCTCAGCATCCTTATAATCGTCTCTTTGTGAAAAATCGTTTTGGTAAAGAAACACTATTGATTGATCCTCCTGTTGGTTACGGTATCTATGATTACTATCCTTCTTATGATGGGCAATATATTGCTTATAGTATTTCTGAAAATGGTTCGAATGTTTCAACAATAAAAGTGTTTAATTTAAAAACTCGAACACATCTTCCAGATAACTTATCGGGCATTACTGACACAAATTTATTGTGGGCGGAGGATAATTTATCTTTTTTCTACCATAGAAATAATTTATTTAAAGCCAATAATATAAAAGCTGGAATCGAAGAAATTTATTTACATCACTTAGATTCTGATACAAAAAAAGATATCGTAATTTTTGGTAAAGATCAGCTGTCGAACTATAACGCCAGAACAGATCAAAATACATCTTTATCACTTTCTTCGAATTGGGCGATTGCTTGCTCTTCATCTTCATTATCAGGCTATAATCTTGATTTATACAAATTACCTCGAGAGAACCTTAATAAAAATAATGTTAGTTGGAAGAAAATTATCGATAGAAAAGAGAATGTTACGGATTTTTTGGTAAAAGATGATTGGTTATATTTGGCTAAATATAATCATTATTCAGGCTATAGTATTTTTCGGGTTAATCTTAATGATATCAATCAATCAGAAGAAAAAATTATTGAATGGCAAAATGGAGAATTAACGAATTTTGTCGCCAATAAAGATGCAATTTATCTCACCTATCATGATTCTGAGCAATTAAAATTTGTGTCTATTCCTTTTTCAGATATTCATAATATTAAATCGATTCCTATTTCAAATAATAATGAAGTAACGGCTATATTTACGAATTCAGATCAAGATGAGATTTTATTTACGCAACAAAGTTGGACTAGCCCACCAAAAATATTTCGTTATCATCCGAATAATCAGTTAATTGAAGATTCTAAAATTTTAAATTCAGATCATGCTTTATTTTCAGAATATGAATCTGAACAAAAATGGGTTAAATCAAATGATGGAATACTCATTCCATTAACACTCATTTATAAAAAAGGAATGAAATTTGATAGTAGTGCACCAACTTGGTTAACAGTGTATGGTGCCTATGGTGAAAGTGAATTCCCCAATTATGATGCTTCACGTTTAATATGGCTTGAAAAAGGTGGCATAATTGCCATAGCTCATGTGAGAGGCGGGGGGGAATTAGGTCCGAAATGGCATTATGATGGTACAGGTTATAAAAAACAAAATTCAATTAATGATTTTATAAAATGCGCTGAATACTTAATTCATTATCATTATACTCAACCCTCTAAATTGGTGATAAGTGGAAATAGTGCTGGCGGTATTGTTATAGGTATGGCATTAATAAAGCGTCCGGATCTTTTTGCTGCTGCATCAGTTAAGGTTGGCATGTTGAATATGAGTCGATTAGATAAAATTCCAATAGGAAGGGCTAATTTTGAGGAATTTGGTTCACCTTTTAAAAAACACGAGTTAGAAAATTTAATTAATATTGATGCCTATCTTAATTTAAAAGAAGGTGTTGAATATCCTAATGTCATGGTGTCGGTAGGATTACAAGATGATCGCGTTTCACCATGGCAAAGTGCTAAATTTGCAGCAAGACTTAATGATATAAAGCGTCAACAAGATGAAAGGGTTTTTATTATTACCGATAAGTATGGTGGACATTTTATGGATAACTTTTTATATATGATGACATTCTTTTTTTGGAAAACAGATAACTAAAATTATATTTGTAACGTCATTAGTTTTTTCTTATTAGCAATAAAAACACCATTATTTTAAACGAAATATTGAGTTCTAAAAACGAGTTAAATATAACGCCATGTTATTATTTTATAACCTACAAAAATAATTCTTATCTTGCTTGTTTTATGATGATATTTTGCTTTAATAGTAAAAAAGTCTCTTGGTATAACATCTACTTTTGGAAATAAAATATGAAAAATGTTGGTTTTGTTGGATGGCGTGGAATGGTGGGGTCGGTTCTGATGCAACGTATGGTTGAAGAACACGATTTTGATTATATTAATCCTATTTTCTTTTCGACTTCACAAGCAGGGCAAGCTGCACCTAGTTTTGGCGGTAAAACAGGAACATTGCAAAATGCTGATAATATTGAAGCATTAAAGGCGTTAGATATTATCGTGACTTGTCAAGGTGGAGATTATACTTCCGAAATTTATGCAAAATTACGTGCTTCGGGGTGGCAAGGATATTGGATTGATGCCGCATCTACATTGCGTATGGAAGATGACGCCATTATCGTATTAGATCCTGTCAATAAAGCGAATATTCAAACAGCATTGGACAAAGGTATTAAAACGTTTGTCGGCGGGAATTGCACAGTCAGTTTAATGTTAATGTCACTGGGTGGCTTATTTGCTGAAAATTTGATTGATTGGGTGTCGGTATCAACTTATCAAGCGGCTTCTGGTGGTGGTGCTCGCCATATGCGTGAACTTTTAACGCAAATGGGGATGTTAAATGCCGAAGTTGCCAAAGAACTACAAGATCCTCACTCTTCAATTTTAGAGATTGAACGTAAAGTAACCCAAAAAATGCGTGATGGAAGTTTGCCAACCGATAATTTTGGTGTACCACTTGCTGGGAGTTTAATTCCTTGGATCGATAAAGCATTGGATAATGGACAAAGTAAAGAAGAGTGGAAAGGGCAAGCTGAAACCAACAAAATATTAGGTACCAATCAAATTATTCCTGTAGATGGACTATGTATTCGTATTGGTGCTTTGCGCTGTCATAGTCAGGCATTTACCATCAAGCTGAAAAAAGACATTAGCGTGCCGGAAATTGAAAAATTACTTGCTGCACATAATGATTGGGTAAAAGTGATACCCAATGATCGAGAATTATCAATGAGAGAGTTAACCCCAGCAGCCGTTACTGGTACATTAACCACTCCTGTTGGTCGTTTGCGTAAACTAAATATGGGTAAAGACTATTTATCAGCATTTACCGTTGGGGATCAGTTATTGTGGGGGGCCGCAGAACCGTTACGAAGGATGTTACGCATCTTAGCATAATGGTTAATCGATGGCATGATAAAACAGCTCGATTTTTTCGGGCTGTTTTTGAACTTAAAAAGTTATTTATGCTACATCATGTTCGAGCAAAATCATCAAAAGTGATCCATTAAATAACGCTTGTTGCACTAAAGCAAATGCACCAATTGCCGAGCGGTCATTGAGTGAAGAGCAGTTGATTGAAAGATTCTTTCTTAAATCTTCTAAACTCAGTGAGTTTAAAGCGCTAGTTACTGTATCTAAAAGTATTTCTGTCGCTTTGGTGAGTTCACCTGCTAATACAATTCGTTGTGGGTTAAAAATATTGACCATAATAGCTACTGCTCGACCTAGATTTTCGCCTGCATCTTTGACTAACTTAATGGCAAGCTCATCCCCTTGATTGGCTAATTGGCAAATGTTGACGATATCACAACAATCTTTTGTTAATTTAGTCGTATAACCTTGATCAATCATCTGTTTTGCTCGTCGTTCAATGGCATCATTAACAACTCGGTTTTCCAAACAACCAAAATTACCACAATGACAGCGTTCACCTAACGCATCGACTTGAATATGTCCCACTTCGCAAGCACTTTGATTATGGTTAGTCAGTAATTGTTGATTGACAATAACACCTGATCCGACACCACGATGAACACGAATCAATATTGAATCATCGACATCTTGCGTAGAACCAAAATAATTTTCGGCTAATGCTAGACTTTGGATATCATTACCTAAAAAAATAGAAACATTAAATTGTTTCTGCAATATATCGGCTAAAGGCCATGCTTTAACTTGAATATGAGGTGTATATCGAACAATTCCTCTTACAGAATCAATCAATCCAGGTAGAACCACCGATATAGCAATAAGATGCTTAATCTTTTTACTATTTTTTTGAATAAATTGTTCAATTAATGTAATCAAATATTCTTGTGCTTGTTGCTGTATAAAAACGGTAAGAGGATACACTTCAGAAACTAAGCTGTTTGCTCCAAGATCATAGAGTTCAATGGTGACATGCGAACGACTTAATTGAATAGCAATGGCTTGATAATAATCAAACTTGGCTTGAATGGAAACAGCTGGTCTTCCGCCAGTTGATTGCTGGGCATCAACTTCTTTTATAAGTTTATTCTTAAGTAGCTGTCGGGTAATTTTGGTAATGCTGGCTGGGGCTAAATGACTGATTTCGGCTAACTGGATACGAGAAATGGGAGCTTGCTGAACAATTAAACGATAAATCATAGCATAATTTAATTGTTTAATTAGTTCAGCATTTCCAACTAAATTCAGATAATTAAATGTCATATGTTGTCTCAATAATCATTAATTATCTGACATTCTAACGGGTGATTTCTCCATTAACAACCGTTTTAGTTATCGTAAAGTCTCGATTAAAAACAACTAAGTTGGCAATTTTACCTTCACTAATGCTACCAAGTTGTTTATCCACACCGATTGCTTTAGCTGGGTAAAGTGTCACCATTCTTAAGGCTTCATCTAATGCAATACCCACATATTCAACAGCATTTTTAACTGCATCAATCATGGTTAATGCAGAGCCACCAAGCGTGCCTTTATCGTCAACACATAGCCCATCTTTATAATAAATGGTTTTACCTGCAAAAACAGCAGAAGACAAATCAGAACCGGCTAACAACATTGCATCTGTAATTAAAATTAAATGATCTTTCTTAATTTTATGGCTATTGCGAATGTTTGCCCAACTTACATGATGTCCATCGGCAATAATACCAACATATACTTCTGGTTCATCATATATTGCACCAACTACGCCTGGCTCACGTCCTGAAATATAAGGCATAGCATTAAATAGATGAGTGCCTAATCGAATTCCATCATTAAAGCCACGACGACAGTCATCGTAATGACCATTGGAGTGACCGACAGAAACATGAATTCCTGCATTAACTAATTGTTTAATAAAATGGCTTTCAACTCTTTCTGGCGCAAGAGTAATGATTTTAATCACATCAGCATTTTCACATAAGAAATCAATCATTTTTTGTGAAGGTAAACGAATAATGTTTTCGTCATGAATCCCTTTCTTTTCAGGACTAATATAAGGACCTTCAAGATGTAAGCCTAATGCTTGATTAGGATGTCGAGCTAAATATTCACGCATGACCGCGACCGCTTTTATCATAAATTCATCTGTTGATGTGATTAAAGTCGGTAAATAGCTCGTACAACCATAAATAAGGTTGGTAGCTTGCATCGCTTCTAATGTTTCAACACTTAATGCGTCGAGTGTCTCATTAAATTGCACACCGCCACATCCATTGACTTGAATATCAATAAATCCAGGCGCAACGATCGCTCCTTGTAGATCTTCAATTTTGATATTGTCGGGTAAATTATCTTGTTTACAAATTTTGTCAATTTTATCACCGTCGATAATAACAGCATGATTTTCAAGAATCTCATAACCGGTATAAATACGACAATTTGTTAATGCATACATTGAGTTATCCTTTATAAAATGGTCACGTTAAGATTGTCAGCTTCCATTTGTTTAAAATATTTTAACGTTTTTACTTTAAGGTCATCGGTACTTGGTTCATCACAAACAATAATAGATGCTGGGTGCATTTGTAATGCGGATACTGTCCATAAATGATTAATTGAACCTTCAACACCTGCTTGTAATGCTAAACTTTTGTTATGACCACAGACTAATAAAATCACTTCTTGTGCATCCATTAATGTGGCAACACCAATAGTTAGTGCGTGCTTTGGAACTTGATTCACATCATTATCAAAGAAACGTGAATTGGCAATACGTGTATCTTCAGTTAGCGTTTTAATACGCGTGCGTGAACAAAGCGACGAACCCGGTTCATTAAAAGCAATATGTCCATCTTGACCAACACCACCAACAAAAATATTGATTTTGCCATAAGATTTGATTTTTTCTTCATATTGGCGACACTCTTGAGCAATATCAGTTGCATTGCCATTTAATATATGGATATTGTTTTTATCGATATCAATATGATTAAAAAAGTTTTCATGCATAAAAGTATGATAACTTTGAGGATGATCTTCAGGAATACCAACGTATTCATCCATATTAAACGTCACCACATGTTTAAAGCTAACATCACCAGCTTGGTAGTGTTTGATCAGTTGTTGATACATCACTAATGGCGAGCTACCGGTTGGTAAGCCTAACAAAAACGGACGATCCGCTGTCGGTTTAAATTGGTTAATTTTATTCACAATACGTTGTGCAACCCAAGCGCCCACTTCTTGAGCATTTTCTAAAGGAATAAGCCTCATTCGATACCACCTTTTCTGATATAATTAGAACCACTTCTTTTTTTTTGAAGTAAAATATGTTAACTGTATTTTACTATATTAGAGCAATTAATCAAAAAAAAGCGTGATAAAAATCACATATATTGAATAATTAATTTGCGAAGTAAAATAATATAATATGAAATAGAATGGATCGTTTACTGATATCTGAAGATGCATAACAAATCATCATGTTTAGATATAGTTTAAATAAATATAAGAGGTTAAACTTATGGGAATTTTAGCTTATATGCAACGTATTGGGCGCTCATTAATGGTGCCAGTTGCAGTTCTACCTGCTGCAGCAATACTTCTAGGGATTGGATATTGGATCAATAGCGTTGAATGGGGTGCAAATAGTATTGCGGCAACATTTTTAATAAAATCTGGTGGTGCTATCATTGATAACATGCCAATTTTATTTGCTATTGGTGTTGCATATGGTATGTCCAAAGACAAAGACGGTGCAGCTGCACTTTCTGGGTTGGTCGGATTTTTGATTATTACAACATTATTATCGCCAAATTCAATTGCACTTTTTGAAGGTGTCGATACCAGTGTTGATGGTTGGAAAACGCAAATATCTCCTGCATTTGAGAAAATCAATAATCAATTTATTGGTATTTTAGTGGGTATTATCTCTGCTGAACTCTATAACAAATTTAGTACGGTTGAGTTACATAAAGCGTTAGCTTTTTTTAGTGGCAAACGACTTGTTCCGATTATTGTTTCTATCGTGATGCTACTTATCTCTGTCATCTTTTATTTTATCTGGCCAATTATTTTTGAAGCATTAGTAAAATTTGGTGAATCGATTAAGAATTTAGGTGCAGCAGGTGCAGGGGTGTATGGCTTCTTTAACCGTATATTAATTCCAGTTGGTTTACATCATGCTCTTAACTCAGTATTTTGGTTTGATGTTGCTAACATTAACGATATTCCAAATTTCTTGGCTGGTCAAAGTGCGATAGATTCTGGTAAAGCTGTTGTAGGTATTACCGGACGTTATCAAGCAGGATTCTTCCCAATTATGATGTTTGGTTTACCAGGTGCTGCTTTAGCCATGTATCACACAGCGAAAAAAGGCAATAAAGATAAAACCGCATCAATTATGTTAGCAGCTTCTTTTGCAGCATTCTTTACGGGAATTACAGAACCGCTTGAATTTGCTTTCATGTTTGTTGCACCAGTACTTTATGTTATTCATGCAATTTTAACGGGCATTTCACTCTTTATTGCTGCAACGATGCAATGGATATGTGGATTTGGTTTCAGTGCCGGTTTAATCGATATGTTACTGCAATCTGGAAATCCTCTTGCAGTGCATTGGTATATGCTCATTCTTCAAGGTTTAGTGTTCTTTGTGGTTTACTATGTTACGTTCCGCTTTATCATTGTTAAATTTAACCTTAAAACCCCAGGTCGTGAAGATGAAGACAGTGCGGCACAATCATCGACAACTGATACCGCTAAACCAGCGCAAACGACAGCTGATACCACAGCGCTTGCTGAACAATATTTAGCTATTGTTGGCGGTAAAGAAAACCTGACCAATATTGATTCTTGTATCACTCGATTACGTTTGAGTGTGAAAGATTCTGATTTAGTTGATGAAGCAGCTGCTAAAGCATTAGGTGCAATGGCTGTGATTAAACTAGGTAAAACAGGTGTGCAAATTGTTGTAGGTCAACAAGCTGAAAAGATTGCAGATCAAATGAAAAAATTAGTTTAAACGATAACAACTTAAACTATCACTATTAATTAATCCGCCTTATTCGTCATACTTAACGACAAAATAAGGCGGTTTTTTATTTTTCTTGATTACTTATTACCCTTCGATATTCTTATTTCTTTCCGTTGTGTTTGATTTGATAATCAGTTATTGCGTTTCTAAATATGGCTTAGTCTAATGTTAATCAGACTAGATTAATCTTAATTGAAAGGATGTGTGGGCGAAACAATTTTTAATAATGAAGCAGATTAAAAATTTAATATTAAATTAGAATGTTAAAATGACATCTTGCTCATCAAGCAATTGATTTAAATCGTAATGGTTAATCACTTTAGTGGTAATATTAAAGGTGAAATCAGAAAGATTATGCGATTTTAATGCTGACTCACTCACATAAACATCTTCAATATCATAAAGTTCAAGCATATTGAATGTGGCGATATAGTCACGCATCAAAATGAGATCGGGTTGCTGATCAGGTAATAAATGAAAAATGCCTTTATCGGTAAAAATGACCGTAATATGATTTAAAGCAGATAATGCTAAAGCCAAATCAAGTGCTTCTCGACCTTTGGCACTACCATGAGGGGAAGAATGAATAATAATGGCAATTTTCTTCATATCATTAACCGTCATATTTAAAATTGAATAACACGATCTGATAAAGTGATTGATTCAGTTAGCTCGCCTAAACCGGTTAATTGAAAATAATCGGCAATATTTGCTTCGGTTATTCCACGTCTTAGCGAAGCTGCAACACAAATTGTTAAGGGTAGATCATATTTTTTTGCTAATTCTTGCCAAGCGCTGACTAAATCAAATTCATCATTGGCAGGGTCGGTATATCGATTACCATTATAAACACCATCAGCGTAAAAAAAGATATTTTTTATGGTGTGAGATGTATTTAACAATAAGGCTTGTGCAAATTGATACGCACAATAAGCAGATTGGGTCCCATAAGCAGGACCCAAAACAACGAGTGTATATTTCAATGAAGTAATCAATTTATTTATCTTATTTGCTTAAATGAAGATTGTTGATTGTTCCCATTGTTATCTCCATCAATGCCCAATAGAGAAATTTCAAAAACTAAAGTTGATTCTGGTAAAATCGCTGCTTTGTCTCCTTGAGCTGGATAATATTGACTACCATATGCTAATTCTGGTGGAATGACTAATTTGATTTTACCACCTACTCCAATTAATTGAATTCCTTCAGCCCAACCTTTAATTACTTCATCAAGTTTAAAGCTAACGGTTTCACCACGATCATATGAGCTATCAAATTTACGTCCGTCAACGAGTTTACCTTCATAATGAACAATAACGTTACTATCTTTTGTTGGATGATGAGAAGAACCTTGATTAATTATTTGATAAAGTAAGCCCGACTTAGTTTGTTTTACACCACTTTGTTTAGCAAATTCTGAACGGAATTTCGAACCTGCTTCAATATTTTCTGCTTTTTCTTTTTCAAAACGCGCTTTGGCTTTTTCCATCACACGTTGACGAATAGCACTTAAAATAGCGTCAGTTTCATCATTTGATAATTGTGATTTACTGTTAAATGTTTCAGTGAGTCCGCTGATAATATAGTCAGGATCGATATCAATTTCGCTTTCTTTTAAAGAAGACGCAAATGAAGAACCTAATGCATAAGAATCTTTTTGTGTTTGAGTAGTTAATGTCACTTTATTCGGATTGGCTGATTGTTCTGCCGACGTGATAGTTTGTTCAGCATGGGTAGTTGTTTGCTTATCCGTCGGATTACTTTGGGTATCACATCCAGTTAAAGCTAACACAATTGCGCTACTGATTAGCGTCATTCTTAAAAATAACTTCATTTTAATTCTCCATATTGAAATTTTTTTATTATTATTAATATTATAACTTATTTGATATTAGATAATACAGTATTTACAAACCATTATTAGTAAAAAATTCGCCTTAACAAATCATTAACATTGTCATTAATCCTTTCTTGATGATTAAATCATTCTTGAGTGCAAGTGGCATCCTCAGTTATAATGTAAAAAGTTTATATTAATATATAAGGATAGCTATTTTGACTACCGAACTTAATACCCTTGATATCGAAGAAATTATTAGTTTATTACCACATCGATATCCTTTTTTAATGGTTGATCGTGTGATTAGTTATGAAAAAGGGAAAACGCTAAAAGCAATCAAAAATGTAACGGTCAATGAGCCTTTTTTTCAGGGACATTTTCCTAATAAACCCATTTTCCCCGGTGTTTTAATTTTAGAAGCGATGGCCCAAGCAACGGGTATTTTAGCTTTTAAAAGTATTGAAGAATTATCACCCGGACAATTGTACTATTTTGCATCTATTGATAAAGCTCGTTTTAAACGACCTGTTGTGCCTGGTGATCAGATTGTACTGGATGTGGAATATATTAAAGAGCGTCGTGGAATTGCATTATTCCATGGTGTAGCAACTGTTGATGGAAAGTTAGTTTGCGAAGCCGAGATGATGTGTGCTCGTAAATAGTATTGATTTGTCTAAATATCCCAAAAACAGTATGAAGGAAATGCTATGGCAACGGAAATACATCCAAGTTCAGTGATAGAAAAAGGCGCCAAAATTGGTAACAATGTTAAAATTGGTCCTTTTTGCTTTATTGGTGAAAATGTTGAAATTGGTGAAGGGACTTTTTTAAAATCACATGTAGTCATCAATGGCCACACTAAAATTGGTAAAGATAACCAGATATTTCAATTTGTATCGATTGGTGAAGTTAACCAAGATTTAAAATATCGAGGCGAACCAACTCGCACTGAAATTGGTGATCGCAATATGATTCGCGAAAGCGCGACTATTCATCGCGGTACTGTTCAAGGTGGCGGAATTACTCAAATTGGCAGTGATAATCTATTAATGATCAATGCGCATGTTGCGCATGATTGTCGAATTGGGAATCATTGTATTTTGGCAAATAATGCAACACTTGGCGGACATGTTCAGTTAGATGATCATGTTATCATTGGTGGTATGACTGCGGTACATCAATTTTGTGTCATTGGATCACATGTTATGGTTGGTGGTTGTTCAGGCGTTGCGCAAGATGTCCCACCTTATGTGATAGCACAAGGAAATCATGCCACACCACATGGCGTGAATTACGAAGGTCTAAAACGTCGTGGATTCAGTAAAGAAGCTTTGCAAGCTATCCGCAATAGTTACAAAATTCTTTATCGAAATGGGCTATCGTTAGACGAAGCGAAAGCAGAAATTGAGGCTATTGCAAATCAATATCCTGAAGTCAAATTATTCAATGATTTTTTTGCACGTTCAACACGTGGCATCATTCGTTAATGACTAGTCAACCAATCACAAGCCAGACAGATACGAATAAATCATTAACCATTGCTTTAGTCGCCGGTGAAACATCTGGCGACATTCTGGGCGCTGGATTGATTCGTTCTCTCAAAAAGTATCATCCTAATATTCGATTTGTTGGTATTGCAGGGCCTTTAATGCTAGCTGAAGGGTGTCAAGCTTGGTATGAAATGGATGAGCTTTCTGTTATGGGGATTGTAGAAGTGTTGGGAAAATTACGTCGTATTTTAGCAATACGTCGTGATATTACTAAGCGTTTAATTGAATTAAAACCCGACATTTTTATAGGAATTGATGCGCCTGATTTTAATCTTTCCTTAGAAGGTAAGTTAAAGCGAGCAGGGATTAAAACAATTCATTATGTGAGTCCTTCGGTATGGGCTTGGAAGCAAAAACGTGTTTTCAAAATTAAACGTAATACTAATCTCATATTAGCTTTTTTACCTTTTGAAAAAGCGTTTTATGATAAGTTTAATGTCCCTTGTCGTTTTATTGGTCACAAAATGGCAGATGATGTGCCATTAATGCCTGACCAAGTCGCAATGCGTCAACAATTAGGCATTCCGCTCAATGGTCGGTGTTTAGCAATATTGCCGGGAAGTCGTCATGCGGAAGTCACCTTATTGTCTGCCCCTTTTTTACAAGCAGCTCAGCTTTTACGTGATCGTTACCCTGATTTGCATATAGTCGTACCTTTAGTCAATGAAAAAAGACGACAAGAATTTGAGCAGATTAAAACGCAAATAGCACCAGAACTGAAAGTTCAACTATTAGATGGTCATGCCCGTGAAGCAATGATTGCCAGTGATGCTGCGATTTTGGCATCCGGAACAGTAGCACTAGAATGTATGCTAGCCAAATGTCCAATGGTGGTGGGTTACAAAATGAAGCCATTCACTTTTTGGTTAGCCAAAAAATTAGTTAAAACCCCTTATGTTTCATTACCCAATATTTTAGCTGGTAAAGAAATTGTACCCGAGTTATTACAGCAAGACTGTACCCCTGAAAATATCGCTAATCATATTATTCCTTTTTTAGAAGGGGATAATCGTGAACTTAAAAAAACATTTTTATCATTACATCAGCAAATTCGTTGTCACGCTGATGAACAAGCAGCTCAAGCTGTACTTGATGTATTAGAGGATTCACCTTGTTGTTAGAATTTAGTTATCCTGATGCTACCTTAATTGCTGGAGTTGATGAAGTTGGGCGGGGACCGCTTTGTGGTGATGTTGTGACGGCAGCTGTTATTTTAGATCCTAATAAACCAATCAAAGGATTAACGGATTCTAAAAAACTTTCCGAAAAAAAACGAGATCAATTATTTGACGTTATTAAAGAAAATGCACTAGCTTGGTGTATTGCAAGAGCTTCTGTTGAGGAAATTGATAAATTAAATATTTTGCATGCTACCATGTTAGCTATGCAACGAGCGGTAACAGGACTTGCTATCCAACCAGATTTTGTTTTAGTTGACGGTAATCGTTGTCCGGAATTTGGTATTCAAACACAAGCCGTTGTCAAAGGCGATTTGCGGGTGGCAGAGATTAGTGCTGCGTCAATTTTAGCGAAAGTAACGCGTGATCGTGAAATGGTAGAATTAGACAAATTGTATCCCCAATATGGACTTGCAAAACATAAAGGATATCCCACCAAAGATCATTTAATGGCAATTGAGCTGCACGGTATTAATCATCTATATCGTAAAAGTTTTGCTCCAGTTAAAAAGTTATTACTTGTTTAATGCGACCATTTTTTGTCTACTGTTATTAATAACGGTGAATTAAACATAGCGACAGGCGAAATAACGGTTTCTTGAAAGGGGATTTTATCGCCATAACGCGCTTTTAATTTTTGCTTTACGAGTGCTGATGAAAGGTTGAAATCTTTGATGTTCTGTAATTGACCAATTTCTAATTTAAGTGCTCTATTATAAATTTTCCAAACTAATTCAGAACAATAGATATAATTGTCATTCCAACCAAACCAGATATCATAAGGTTTATTTTCAAAAGTTTTTGCAACTAGCTTTAATTTATTGGTTTCCTTAACAGATAAATTATGATCTTTGAGACGTTTGATTACATAATTTCTATTTTTTCCTCTTTCAATAAAGCTTGTTAAAGGTGTATAAGCGACTTTACTCCCAGCTTCAAATACATAAGGTTTACCATTTTTTATAAAAATGATTCCCATATGGCTATAGGGCGAATTTGTTGCTTGTTCAACGGCTTTACTTTGACTGGATTGAGACGATTGAAAAATAATATCGCCATCTTTTGGTTGATAATTTGCTTCACAAATAAAACAGGAAAATAACAATATAAAAATTAAAATAAATCGCATAATTTCCTATTATACCTATGGTTAAATTTTGAATTGAGTTGAAGAGTACTGTCTAAATATCCTATATAAAAAACAGCTACTGAGGATTATTTATTTTCAAGTAGCTGTTGTTTATTTTTCGGTTAATAATTAATTTTGCTGATTAAAAATAGACGCAAATTTACTTTTATATTTAGCTTTGCAATCACGAGCAAAACGGATAGTTTTAAAGATACCCAATAAACTAGCTTGATGCATACGATATAGCAAACGATGGATCATTAACGCAAACCAACCTTTCACACTCATTTCTTTATTGCCAATCATCTTAACCACGCCTTGGGCGGTGTCATGTAAAGAAATAATGGTTCCTTTATCGGTATAGACAAATGACTTCATGGCTTGATTGTTAATCAGACTAACGATATTTCGAGCGCAAATTTTTGCCATTTGATTAGCTGCTTGTGCTGTGGGTGGAGAGGCTCGTCCGCTATCTTGCATCGCATAAGCACTATCACCAATAACAAAGATATTATCGTCTCGTGTAGTTTGTAATGTCGGTTTAACGACTAATTGATTTGAACGACTTGATTCTAAACCAGCTATATCTTTCAGATAATCAGGTGCTTTAACGCCAGCAGTCCAAATCATAATATCGGCTTTAATGGTTTCCCCTTCTTTAGGATAGAATCCATCACTTTCGGCCTTAGTAATCATGGTATTTGTTAAGACATGAATACCGCGTTTTTCAAGGGTTTTAGTAATGCTTAATGCCGTTTTTTCGGGTAATGCTGGTAAGATACGATTGGTTGCTTCAATAACGGATACATCTAAGAAATCAGCACACATTTTGTTTTTTCGACAAACGCCAAACGTTTCAACCATATGAGGTAGTTCAGAGGCTAACTCGACACCTGTTGCGCCACCACCAACAATAGCAATGCGAAGTTTTTCCCCTTTAGTGTCAGCGTCTTTATCGAGCGTTGAACAGAAATTTGTGAATTTTGATAGCAGTATTTCACGTAGGCGAATAGCGGCATTTTGATCATCTAAAAAAATACAATGTTCTTTAACACCAGGCGTACCAAAATCATTCGAAGTACTACCTACTGCTATAACCAAAATATCATACGATAGGGAAATATGATTATCATTTGTATCATTGATCAGAACTTGCTTATTCTCACGATCAATATTGGTAAAAGTACCTTGAGTAAACTCAAAATGATGTTGCTTTGCTTGTTCAGAAAAGAAGATGTTATCAACTTGTTCATACATAGCACCTGTTGCAACTTCATGCAGTAGTGGTTTCCAAATGTGGTAACTATTTTTATCGATCAGCGTTATTTCAGCTTGTTTATTTTTACCTAGCTTATCACCAAGATTAGTTGCCAACTCTAATCCACCTGCACCACCACCAACAATAATTATTTTTTTCATATTTAATACCTTACAATCCTAATTTAAAATATCATACTAAATAAGTAGGTTTTTATCTATATTCTTTTGACTAATATCAATTATAAATAAAATCTATTAATATATTGATTTACAATGATTGAAAATAATTTATTTTATTAAAAATAAAATGTTTAATATTTATTGAATAGAAGACAATTAATGCCTTTATTTGGAATAAAGTGAAGGTGAACTTGTACGAATAAAGCACTTTTCGTATAATGAGTAAATAAGTTTTTACTTATGTTATCCTATTAATATTTATCTAAACATCTTGATATCTTATCCATTTAACATCACACTTTAAAAAAAATTATATGAATAAAAAAATATTTATTAGTATTGCGTTAATCGTTATTTTAATTTCAATGACGATCCTAATACGCTCACACAATAGCCAGTTAATTCTTCAAGGTGAGGTTGATGCGCCGAATGTCAGTGTGGCTTCAAAAGCCAAAGGGCGTGTTCAGCTTATTCACGTTAATCGGGGTGATGATGTAAAGCCTAATGATATTCTAATTACGCTTGATAGTCCTGAATTATTAGCGCAAGTGAAAGCGGCTGAAGCCGCACGAGATCAAGCTAAAGCTCAGGTGGCACTTTCCGAACATGGTACGCGTGAAGAAAGCATACGTTATTACGAAGCATTACTTGAACAAGCAAAAGTCGCTTATGATAATGCATCAAAAGAATATGACCGTAATAAAGCAATATCTGCAAAAGGGTTTGTATCACAGTCAATATTGGATAATGCATTAAAAACACGTGATGCTGCTTTTCAACAGGTACAATCTGCACAGGCTAATTTAGATCAAGCTAAAAATGGTGATCGTATAGAACAGCGTGAAATTTATGCAGCCAAATTAAAAGAAGCAGAAGAGCAACTCAAGCAATTACAAATTCAATATGATGATCTTCAAGTTAAAGCCCCTGTTGGCGGTGAAATTGGTTCAATACCGGCTGAAGTAGGGGAATTATTTAATGCGAATAGTCCGTTATTAACAGTGATTCGATTACCGGATGCCTACTTTGTGTTTAATCTTCGAGAAAATATTATGCCGAACGTTCACAAAGGGGATCGTATTAAGTTAGAAGTGCCGGCACTAGGAAATAAAGAAATCGAAGCAGAAGTTCGTTACATTGCCCCAATGGGAGACTATGCAACCAAGCGTGCAACTCGTGCAACGGGCGATTTTGATTTGAAAACGTTTGAAGTCAGATTATATCCAATTCATCATGTAGAAGGTTTACGTGCGGGTATGAGTACTTTATGGAAATTGGACAATTAATGTTGGACTTTTGGACACGTTTTAAAGATGCATTTAATGACGAAGTGCCGCAAATATTCAAGCGGTTCACTTTTCATTGGTTAATGTGGATCTTACCACTGATTATTTTTGTCTTAATCAGTAGTATCTTTTATCGCGGTGTTTTGTTCGATTTACCCGTTGGCTATATCGATCAGGATAAAAGTGTTTTATCACGTGAAATTGTGCGTAATCTTAATGCGGGTGCGCATGCCAACCTGATTAATTACGATAGCCAACTTTCCGAGGCTGAACGGGATTTACAAGAAGCAAAAATTTATGCCATATTGTATATTCCACCCAATTTTGAAGCGGATGTTTTATCTGGTCGTCAACCCACCCCAATGCTTTATTATAATGCGTTATATTACAGTGCAGGGTTATACTCCATTATGGATTATTCGGGGTTAATTGCGGCGTTAAATACTGAATATCGAACAACGTTAGCAACCAGTGTCGGGTTACCCGTTCCACCACTTGCCAAAGTGAATTTCAATTATGATGGGCTATTTAATGCTAGCGGTAACTCAATGTACTTCCAACAGTTTTCGGCGGTTGTACATTTATTACAATTATTTGTTGTTACTACAACAATCTATATCCTGTCGCAATTACCTAAGCGAACCCGCCCTAATTATCCCTTTGTGCTTGGAAAATTAGCGCCGTATACCATTTGGTATACCATGTTACTCATTTTCGAAATTGCGATGTTAGTTTTGTTTTCACATGCCAGGGTATCAGGATCCCCGTTTGCGATGATGACGGTGGTGTTTTTTTATGTCATAGCGGCACAAAGTATTGGTATTTTACTGTATACCTTTACGAAAACGGCTATTGATGCATATACCTATATCGGTGTGCTAGTCGGATTGGCATTAACCTATTCAGGTATTGTTGTACCCGAACTTTCAATGCCGTGGATAGCCAGATTTATCTCATCCCTTGAGCCACTAACTTATGCGCTAAATAAGTTATTTGACCTTTTTTTACGGCATTCAAGTTATCTTTCAGTATTAAAAACCTGCGGTATTTTAATGATCTATCCAATAATTATTACCGTGTTAGTCAGAAAACGTTTAGTGAAACGTTTGCATTCACAGTAAGAGGATAAGTAAGATGATTAAAATATTTTGGTCTTCGTTTATAAAAATATTCTTTTACATGTTAATGCGACCGATGTGGTTATTATTACTTTTATCGGTTTCTTTGATGAGTTTAGTTTATATTAATGGCACTATTACAAATTTGCCGGTAGCAATTGTTGATCAAGATCATACGGCGACTAGTCGAAGCCTAATACGTTCTTTAAACACCAGTTCAAAGATTGAAGCCATTACTTATGAAAATTCATTACAAGCGTATGATGATATCAATAATCGTAAACTGTTTGCGGTATTTACTATTCCAAGAAATTTTGAAAAAAAGATCTTAAATGGTGAAGAAGTCACAATACCAGCCTATGGTGATGCTTCAAGTCGTTTAGCTAATGGTTTGATACAGGTGGATATTCGAGGAATCTATCAGCAAATATTAACTCAATATAATACACGGATTATGCGAAATGCTGGATTTGCCGATAAACAGATCGACATCATACTATCGCCAATTAAAGGTCAAACAGAACCGCTATACAATGCTGGCATAAGCTTTGCAGCCATCACTTTTCCTGGCTTATTAGTGATGTTATTGCAGCACTCATTTTTAATCGCTGCAACACGCACTAACATTACGTTAAACTCCTTGCCACAAGGAAAACCGCCAAAAATTGTAATTTTTGGTAGCTTATTTGGTTTATTACCAATCTGGCTTTTTTTATCCATCGTGCTTTTTGGATTATGGCCTTGGGTACTTGGTTATCGTCAGTTAGCTAGCCTTACTGAAATACTAATCATGACATTTCCACTATTACTCGGTGCTTTGGGTTTAAGTAAATTGTTGACTGAGTGTTTGCGCAAAACTGAAATGATATATCTGACATTGGCATTTTTGACGACGCCTGTGTTTTATCTATCCGGTACCATTTGGCCAATCGATGCTATGCCTCATTGGGTTCAATTTGTATCATATTTATTGCCGTCAACATGGGCGACTAACATGATTGCAGGTGTGAATCAAATGGGACTTGGGCTAGCAGATAATTGGCACAATATGTTGATGATACTCTTATTAGGTGCGATATACAGCATAATGGGCATTCTTATTGCTGCATTAAGAGAAGGTCGAATACGTAAATTTTTCAGAAAGAGAAAAGCGAAAATACAATCTAAACGGCAGTTGATTTAATCTTATTGAACTTTTTATTCATCAAACTGCTTCCAATAATTCGTTAATTGTCTTAGTAGTTATGATGACAATTAACGAATGTTAAGTTGCGTAATGTATTACTAAAAAAGATTTTCATTATCAAAGTCGAATTATTCGTTTTTCCTGTTATGATATTTTGCTAATGTTTTAGATAGATATCTTGTGTTGTAGTGAATGAAATATTATCCGTGGATTATTAGCCTACGCTTAAAAACGTTACCCCTTTCTTTATGTGCGATATTAGTCGGTAATGCGCTGGCTTATTGGCAACAACAATTTGATTATCGGATCATGTTATTATCTATTAGTACTGCCTCGTTGTTACAAATTCTGTCAAATTTAGCTAACGATTACGGTGATGCAGTTAAAGGAAGTGATAAATGTAATATAACCGCTCATACTCGTGGTATTCAATTGGGGTTAATCACATTAAAACAGTTAAAAATAGCGTTAATCATCAATATAATTTGTTGTATTTTATCCGGGCTATGTCTATTACACGTTGCTTGCAACAACCGATATGAATTATTCAGTTTTATATTATTAGGCTTGCTATCTATTATTGCTGCTATTACCTATACTATTGGCAACAAGCCTTATGGCTATAGTGGCTTTGGCGATTTATCCGTTTTAATATTTTTTGGGCTAGTTGGTGTAATAGGAAGTTACTACCTGCAAACAAAATCATTATCAAATTTAATTATTCTACCTGCTTTAGGTTGTGGATTGTTGTCAGTGGCTGTACTCAATATTAACAATTTACGTGATATTGATAGCGATCGAAATTGCCATAAGCGTACGTTAGTGGTCTTAATGGGACAAACCAAAGCTCGCTTTTATCATCTATTTCTAATTGTGACTGCATTTATTTTATTGGCACTTTTTGCTAGTCATCAGTTACATACCATTTGGCGGTGGTTATTTTTGATAACGCTACCGTTATTTATTTACCATATTTATGCTGTTTTTCGATTTAAGGTAGCTAAGGATGCTATCCCTTTATTATTACAGATGGTCAAACTTGCATTATTCACTAATTTACTTTATTGTTTGGGAATTATTTTGAACTAGCTCACGTTTATTTAAATTCGGTATCTTGTAACGCTATGTAAGCGTTATACTAGATAAACTAAAATATAAAGGCTAAAGGAGGCTTGGCAATGGAGTTTGATACTTCAATTCTTTGTGATTATTATCCGGAAGATGTTAACGTAGTAGAACCAATTTTCACTAATTTTGGTGGGGTTGCATCATTTTCAGGTCAAGCCGTAACAGTTAAATGTTTTGAAGATAACGGATTATTATACGAAATCTTGCAATCTAATGGTGCAGGTAAAATTCTAGTTATTGATGGCGGAGGATCGGTTCGTCGAGCATTGATTGATGCAGAACTGATTGATATTGCTGTTCAAAATCAGTGGGAAGGCATCATTGTTTATGGCGCGGTTCGACAAGTAGATTATCTGGCAGAAGCAGATATTGGTATTCAAGCGTTAGCGGCGATACCCGTAGGTGCAGAAGATCAAGGTATTGGCGAAGTAGACATTAGAGTCAATTTTGGCGGTGTGACTTTCTTTTCTGGTGATTTTGTTTATGCTGATAATACCGGTATTATTTTGTCAGAAATCGCTTTAGAAATTGGAGAAGAGTAAAACGCTCATAAGTAATCATCCGTCGCTATAAATCGGCGGATGTCTTAAGTGTAACATATCATGAATCTATGATGTTTTTAAATCAAAGCGTTCGATTACGTATATACCCGCCAGTTATCGTTTTAATTAAACCAGCAAGTTCCATATCTAGCAATTTAATTGTCAAATCAGGAATTGATATATTTAGCTGCTGAGCAATAATATCAACGGGAATAGGCTGATGATGAATCAAAGCAAAAATTTCAGGATATAAAATAGTTTCAACGGTTTCGACAGATTGGACTGTTAACGGCTTGATAGTTGATAAATAACCACAATAGTGCTCTAAAATATCGGTTGGTTTAGTGACTAAATAGGCTCCTTGTTGGATTAAAGCATGGGTACCACTACTGTTTTCATTGTTGATTTCACCGGGTAAGGCAAAAACATCACGGTTTTGCTCAAGTGCATAACGGGCGGTAATCAATGAACCACTTTTTTCTGAGGCTTCAACAACAAAAGTACCCAGACTTAATCCGCTTATTATCCGGTTTCGTCTTGGAAAATATTCTGTTCTTGCTACTTCAAAAGGAAAAAATTCAGAAACTAAAGCGCCATTTTGTGCCAAAATATCATGGGCAAGTTTTAAGTTTGATCGCGGTGCTATTTTAGCAAGCCCACTTCCTAAAACGGCTATAGTATCGCCCGATACCTCTAATGCGCCTCGATGACAAATTGCATCTAGTCCCAACGCTAAACCGCTAGTTACTGTTAAACCATTTATTGCCAATTCCCCCGCAAAATAGCGTCCCCATTGTGCACCATATTCACTAAATTGACGGCTACCGACCATGGCAATTTGAGGTGTTTGTAGTAACTGTTTATTCCCCATAACAAAAAGTAATAAAGGCGATGCGCTAATTTGTTTGAGTAATGGTGGATAATCAGGATCACAATAGGTAATAAGCGTTTTAGGCATACCATCACTATTGAGCCAATTAAGCACAGGTTCAAAATGAAGGTATGAAATAGCCAAAAAGCGTTCTTGTTGCGTTTCATTCAATCCAAGCTTTTCGAGAAAAAATGCAACATTATTGATTGTATTTGGCATTCCATTTTTAAAAAACTGACTCATTTTTTTAAAAATGGCACGTTTTTCTTGTCCCAGCATTGAAATTCGTAATAAGAACTCATATTTACTCATCATTGTTTTATCATTTTATAAAAGTGTGGTTTCGTGAATTGGTGAGATATATTTTATCAATAGCTAACAAATGCTATTCACCAGCATCATAAATGTTTACAATGTATTTAAATCTGAAAAACCTGACAATTGAGGAGTAGATCGAAGAAATTATGGCTATTTTACCGGTATTACGTTTTCCTGATGAGCGATTACGCAAAGTTGCAAAACCAGTGACAGCATTTACACCCGAACTACAAACCATTATAGATAATATGATTGAGACCATGTATGAGCATAATGGTATTGGACTTGCCGCCACTCAAGTTAATGTGCATGAACAAATTATTGTCATTGATGTAACAGAAGATCGTAGCAATGTTTATGTAATCATTAACCCAGAAGTGATTAGCCAGGAGGGGGAGACAGGCATAGAAGAGGGTTGTTTATCCATTCCAGATTGTCGAGGATTTGTACCAAGAGCTGAAAAAATTAAGATTAAAGCGCTTGATCGCAATGGAAACCCTTACCAAATTGATGCCGATGAACTTCTTGCGATATGCATTCAACATGAAATGGATCATTTAAAAGGTAAGCTATTTGTTGACTATCTTTCTCCTTTAAAACGTCAACGAATCGAACAAAAAATGAAAAAAATGGCTCGAGAAGAGCTTAAAAGTAGATAAAAATAATGATAATTTATGTGGTAATTTAACTGAAGATACCGATTCAATTTGTTAAACTACCGCATAAATATTTTTTATTTTAACCAACCGTCAAAAGGTTTCTCTCCGAGAGTTTGATTACTTAGAACGATCTTTCATCTGTATAAATTACAATATGCAATAACTGTTTTATCGCCCCTTTTAGGATACTTTGCTTAAATTATTTAACCGGCTAATGCTATTAGCATTGTTGATATATATTCAAATATCTGTTCAAACACAAACTCGGCAAAAGCGGGTAACATCGACATTAAATATGTGAGCATGATTAACCCTAATAATAAGGTTAGGGGATAACCAATAACAAAAATGGATAGTTGAGGAGTCATTCTATTTAACAGCCCTAATGCCATATTGATAATTAACAACAAAGCCATTAAGGGTAATGCTAACATTATCCCATTAATAAATAGTAATCGGCTGATATCAATCAAAGTAAGAACGCCATTTGCTTTTAACGGTAAAGTTGTTATTGGAATGATATCAAAACTATTGGCTAGTCCATACAATAACCATAAATGACAATCTAAACTAAGAAAAATTAACAAAGCGATGATATTGGTGAAACGTGATAATACCGATGTAGATGGCCCACCAATAGGATCAAAAAAAGTAGCCATGCCAAGCCCCATTTGCATACCAATTAATTCACCAGCTACTCTCATGGTCATAAAGGCAAGTTGCATAGCAAGACCCATTAATACACCGATGATAACTTGCTGCGCAATCATCCAAATACCCATTAATGAATAGAGTGTTACAGGCTCATCGGTCGGGGGTAATGGTAACAAAAGTGCAATGAGTAAAGCTAAACCAATTTTGACGCGGTTAGGTACTTCTTTTTCGCCAGTAATGGGAGCAACCATTACTAGTGCTAAAATACGTACAAACGGTAAAAACGAGTTTTTGACCCAAGAAAAAAAATCAATATCAAATAGATAATTAATATCAAATTCCATTAAATTTAGCTGGTTAGATTTGGAATGTTGGTAATAACAATTTTAATATAGTCAGTCATTGTTGATAGCATTGACGGCCCTAAAACAATTAAGACGACAATCACCGCTAAAATTTTAGGAATGAAAGATAAGGTCATTTCGTTAATTTGTGTTGCAGCTTGTAATAAACTAATAATCAAGCCGGTCACCAATGCGGCTAAAAGTAAAGGGCCAGCAAGTGAGGCTGCGACTTTGACAGCTTGAATAGCAAGCGTACTAATCGAATCAGGTGACATAATTTTCCTTAATTTAAGAATTTTGAATTTATGTTTTTCAACTAAAAAAGCTCTGTGCCAGTGAACCTAGTAACAAATGCCAACCATCCGCTAAAACAAACAACATTAATTTGAATGGTAGAGATACGGTTGCAGGTGGTACCATCATCATGCCTAATGCCATTAACGTACTTGCAACAACTAAATCAATGACTAAAAAGGGAATAAAAATCGTAAAACCAATTTGAAAGGCTGTTTTTAATTCACTGACGACAAAGGCAGGTACTAGTACATTCAATGGCACTTGTTCTCGTGTTTCAACTTCGTTGACATGAGACATATTCATAAATAAGGCGAGATCATTTTCCCGTGTTTGGCTTAGCATAAATTCGCGTAATGGTTTTGCAGCTGTTGTTAAGCCTTCTTGCATCGTGATTTGATTTTGTGAATAAGGAATATAAGCATCTTGATAAATTTTATCGATCACCGGTGACATAATAAAAAATGTCATAAATAGTGCAATGCCCAAAATAACTTGGTTGGGTGGGGCTGATTGCGTGCCAAGCGCATTGCGTAATAATCCCAATACAATGATGATTCGGGTAAAACTGGTCATCAAAAGTAAAATAGCAGGTATAAACGTGAGTAACGTTAAAAATACCAATGTTTCAACAGGTAATGACCAACTATGTTCACCATTTTGTATTGTTTCAGTCATAAATGGGAGTGATGAAGGATCGGCAAAACAAAATCGGCTAAAAAACAATAAGCTTAATAATGTCGTTAGCAATATAAAAATTTTTAACCGCACAAGGCATCACTCCTTTTTCGTTTTTAACGCTGATTGCAAGATTTGCTTGAACACATTGTTATCAGCTGATTTAGCAACGGGTGTTGATTGTGATAATAATTTTTCGGCACGTTGTTCATCAATGGTATGTAGCAACGTCATATGATGCGAAGTGATACCGACAACCAATAATTGCTTATCCACCTCAACTAACATGATTCGTTCTTTTGGACTAATGCAATGCGTTGCTTTAACATCAATAAATGCATTACGTTTCTTATTATGACCCAGACGTTTAACTATCCAACCTAACAATAGAATCATAAAAATGACACCAATTAGCGCCGTGCCAATTGATGTGCCCATTTGACTGTAAAGATTTAATTCAGATGATGACGATACAGTATTGCTCGTGATAGTGTGGGTACTTGAGGTTGAGATCTTAGTCATATTTTTTAGGTTTATCGCCATTAACGGCTCAGTCTGCGCACACGCTCGGAAGGAGTTATAATATCGGTAATACGGACACCGTAATTATCACCAACAACGACAATTTCGCCTTGAGCAATCAAATAACCATTGATCAAAATATCTAAAGGTTCGCCAGCAAGTCCGTCGAGCGCAATCACTGATCCTTGAGTAAGATTGAGTAAATCTTTGATTGTCATTTTAGTTCGACCAAGTTCGACACTTAAATGAACAGGAATATCTAAAATAAGATTGATATCTTGTTTTTTATCTTCTGTATGATTAGGTGAAAGTGTTTCAAAAATGGCTTCTTTGGCAATAAGTTCATCATTGAGCGTATCATTCGCTTGGTTTTCGTCATTATTTTGTTTGTTATCAGTCATTGAATTCCCCTTCATTCAATTGTTCTAATACAGGATTAATTACTTGTTCTACTTGAATAGCATATTGTTTATGGGTTTTTCCATAGTGACCTTTTAATATAGGTACACCCCCGACAGTAACATCAAGAAGAGTTGGTTTTTCGATTACTAAAATATTATCTACTTTGAGCGCAAGTAGTTTGTCTACTGTTGTTTGAATTGTCGTAAAGTTAGCAACTAACTCGACGGTAGATTGTTTGATGCCACTGGTTAAAGAACTCATCCAAATGTTATCATCTTGATGCGTTTGTTGCTCAATCGGTGGTTTTATCAGTAACTCTTTAATGGGTTCAACCATTGAATAAGGAATACAGATACTGAATGTTGTTTTAGAATTACCAATTTCAACTTTGAAGTTTGATGTTAAAACGACATCATCCGGTGAACTTGTGATATTGGTGAATTTGCTCTGTATTTCTGAACGAATGTATTCAGTTTCAATAGAATATATATCTGTCCAGGCATTTTGGTAAAACGTTAACGCTAGTTCGAGTACGCGTTTAATAATTTGCTGTTCGGTATGGGTAAATTCCCGTTCTTCTGTATCGAGTTGCGAAGCATGGCCATCACCACCAAATAAAGTATCAACCACGGTATAAACAATCTCAGGCGAAAACGCAAATAAGCTTGAACCTCGCAATGGATTGAGGTGCACAAGATTTAAATGGTTAGCCGCTGAAATCTGTGAAAACTCTTTAAAAGTTTGAGGTTCAATCGGTGAGGCAATGACATCCGTATTTCGTCTTAATAAGTTAAATAAACCTATTCTAAATTGACGAGCAAAGCGCTCATTTACAATTTCTAACGCAGTTAAACGTTCAGGAATAAAACTATGTTTGACAGATAAATCATAAGGTTTAACTTCAATTTTTTTTGATGATATATGATTGTCAGGATCTTTCTTATTTGTTGTCATTGGTTTGTCTTCAAACGGTGGTAAGCTATCAGAAGACTTATTCATATTGGGCGTAGGCGCTTGCTTATCCGGCATGGTAATCACCGTATGATAAAATCGGTAAACAATACTTCATCCACCTTCACTGAATGTTTAGGATCGTATTGTCTGGATAGAGCGACTTTGATTTGCTCTTGTAAATCAAGTTTACCTGTTTCAAGCTTTAAATTATTGACATATTGTTTAGACGTTAACAGTAATACATCGCTTCTGACTTCCGGTAAATACTCTAATAGTACTGATTTTTGTTCTTCGTCAGCAACACGTAATACCATACCAACATAGAGAACTTTGTTAATTTCTGTACTATCTTCTGAAGTTGGTAATGAAATTGTAAACGGTTTTAGTGTTAAAAATACCGGTGATAAAACAGGTGGCTCTTCTTTAGTTTTAATTGTATTTTTAGACTGATTTTGGAACCATAAATAGGCAGTTGTTGCTAATGCTAACATTGTGATGATAATAAGTATTAGGTTCAAAATACTCACTTTTTTCTTGGAAGTTGGCATGTTTATTCTTATCTCAGTTAAAATTTGGAAAAATAATAACCAATTGAATGGTTAAAAATACAAGAATAATAGATCAAGCTGACAGAATTGATTTGAAGAATAGGCGATAAAAATATCACCTATTCAGCCTTTTTATTTGCTCATCATTTAAAAAAATAAATGCAATGCCTTACTCAGCTTTACGCAAATATACTCAACCCCGATTTTGCCAAATGGTGACTAACCTGACTAGGTTGATGAATTTCCTCAATGACATTTGAATGTTCGATTATTGGTGTTTGACGATTCTTTGATTGTTGATATTGCGCCGACTGATCAGCATCGTTCATCATTGAAAAGTCACTAATATCGGCTTGCTCTAGTGTGATACCTTGCTCTTCAAGCGAACTTTTCAAATAGGGTAAGGCAGATTCTAAAACGCTTTTGACTACGGCATGAGCAGCCATCATATGCAAGTTCATTTTATCTTCCAACATATCCAATTTTATATGTAATGAACCTAGCTCTTGAGGATTAAGTTTAATATTCGCCGTTTGAATCCCTTGCCGGTTAAACATGATGATCTGCTCAGTCAGTGATGACGGCCATTGTTGATTTGTGACTGCGACAGGCAAGTTTATCGACGTAGTGATTTTTGCAGGCGTCAACATTACTCCTGTTGGATCTTGTCCATGCGACGATGTGGTTATTGCTGTCTCTTGATGGATAGTCATATCGCTTGTGAACTGCTGTATCGAAACATGACGTTGTTGGTTTTGTAATTCTGCTCTAGCATTATTCAACGGAAAACAATTATTTGCGACGGCTGATAATTGACGATTTGAACTCTTTTTCAAAGTGGCTATTTCAGTGTTATTTAAGTTCGCACTAAAATGATGTGGGTTACTTCCCTTTATTGCCATATTGTTTTGCAATGAACGTTCATCGATTATTGCTTCACGCTCATCAAGGCTATTAACGGGTAATCGTTGCTCGTCATCAGTGATGTCTGATGCGAAAGAATTTAATCTATTGATTGCACTATTAAGATGATATGAAAGATGACTTGCCGGTAATTTGTCACGCATTTCCGATTGAATCATACTGGTATCATAAGGGAAAACAGGGAAGATTAATCCATCAAGACTATTGTTTTGATCATCAAATTCACATCCCTCATAGTCAATTTGATTTAGGTTATTTGGCTGTTCTGGATGCGATAACGGCTTTTCATTGTCAGCCAATAACTGCTGAAAAAGATTCGCATCATTCACATTAGCTTCCTCATCAAGTTGTTTAGATAGATTCGTTGATATTAATTGCATATCACTATTTAAATTAATATTCATGTAATACTCTCCTTGATAACTGTTGCTGGGCAAATTCATCCGTCATTTTTTGCTGTATTCGATTTTGAAGTTGTAATTGCTTTTTGTGCTGTTTTTCTAATAACGTGGTATAGGTATTCAAACTTTTATTGGATTGATTAAGTTCGTTGGTTATCTGTTGTTGTTTAATCGCTAATGTGAGTAGCAATTTTTTTTGTTGTTCGATACCTTGCTCAATATTGGCTATAAATGCGGTAAAATTAGTTAATTCGCATCCTTTAATACCATTCGATAAAGCGCTATTTAATTGCTGTTGATATTCAGCGTAATAATCATTAAGTACCTTAAGTTGTGATTGTGCTTGTTGATGACTTTCGTTTGCTTTTTTTAATCGAATTAAACTATCATCAATCGATTTTTGTGCTAACTGTTTTAAGGTTAAAAAAGCATGTTGTGTCGAATTTTTATTGTTCATGATACTTCCTTACGATCCCATGGTGTTAGGATCAACAATTGCAACTAGCTGTTGATAGGCTTCTTGATAACTACAATGTTCATTAATCCCTTGCTGTAAAAAGGTTTGCATAGCCGGAAATAGCGTAATTGCTTTATCTAATAAAGGATCAGTACCGGCAACATAAGCACCAACATTAATTAAATCACGATTGCGTTGAAAGCTCGAAAACAGTTGTTTGAACAGACGTGATTTTTTCTCATCTTCAGGCGCGGTGAGATCTGTCATAACACGGCTAATGGAGGCTTCTATATCAATAGCTGGATAATGACCCGATTCAGCAAGTGAGCGTGAAAGTACGATGTGCCCGTCTAAAATAGCCCGGGCTGAATCAGCAATCGGATCTTGCTGATCATCCCCCTCGGTTAAAACGGTATAAAATGCGGTAATCGCGCCTTTACCATGATTATCATTACCGGCTCTTTCAACCAGAGCGGGTAATTTAGCAAATACTGAAGGGGGATAACCTTTCGTCGCTGGTGGCTCACCGATAGCTAAGGCAATTTCACGCTGTGCCATTGCATAGCGAGTGAGCGAATCCATAATTAAAAGGACATTTAATCCTTGTTCACGAAAAGATTCCGCAATTTTGGTGGCGTAAGTCGCCCCTTGTAAACGTAATAATGGTGATACATCCGCAGGCGCTGCTACCACGACAGCGCGTGACAGTCCTTCTTCGCCTAAAATATTTTCGATAAAGTCTTTAACTTCTCGTCCCCGTTCGCCGATTAAACCAACGACAATAACATCTGCTTGGGTGTAGCGTGCCATCATACCGAGTAACACACTTTTACCGACGCCCGAACCGGCAAATAACCCCATTCGCTGTCCTTGCCCAACGGTGAGTAGAGCATTGATTGCTCTAACCCCTACATCGAGCACTTGATGAATGGGCATACGTTGTAATGGATTGAGTGTTTTACTCGATAAGCCTTGATACTCGACATTTTCCGGTAAGGGTTTTCCGTCTAACGGTTTTCCCATTGCGTCAACAACTCGCCCCAATAACGTCATACCAACCGGTAATAATTTGTGACTAAAATGGGCTAAATCGTATTGTGCGGTGTACACTCTTGCGCCCAGTAAAATACCGTCAGTGGATTCGAATGGCATTAGGTAAAGTGTATGTGCATTAAACCCTACCACTTCGCATTCAACGGCATCGATATGACCTTGGCACTGTCTTTCAATATAACAGTTGGAGCCTAATGGTAATTTTAATCCGACTGCTTCAAGGACTAGCCCAGACGCTTTTACTAATCGACCATAATGACGAATCAATGATAAATCTTTAAGCTGGTTTGTTGCTTGAAGGAGTTTGGTTGACCATTGACTTGAGTATCGCACGTTAATGGTTCTCGCCTTGTAAGTGATCAGACATCATTTGCCAATGTTGATTAATATTGCTATTCACTTCGTTGGTATCTGTCAATAATTTACATCCACCTTCTTCAACATTTGCATCAGCAATAAATTGCCATTGGTGTGGATTAATATCATCATTTAACATCGGTTCTAACCAGCGTAAATCAGCAGGGTTAAGGTGTAATACGATTGGATCAGATAACATAGAACATTGTTCAACTAATTGATTAATCGTGTGCATTAATTGCTTTTGTTTAACTTTAGATAGGCTACCAACCGTTTTTTGTGCTGCAACTAATGCCAAATCAAATAATTGAGGCACAATTAATTCGTCAATCTCTTTAATGGATTGCTCAAAATTGTTGATTAAGTGTGTGATAGCTTGAACAGCTTGCTTTTTTTCATCATCAAGTTGTTGTTCAATCTGTTCACGACCTTGCTGTTGACCAACTAAATATCCTTGGTCATACCCAGATTGTTTGCCATTCTCAAAGCCCTCTTTATGACCTTGTTCGAATCCTTCTTGATAGGCTTGTGATTTTGCTTCTTGCTTTAACAGTTCTAACTCTTCTTCACTGATAGAGGGAGCCGGTACAACATCTATGTGTTCTGGCTCAGGCTCACTTTCTACTTCGTCAACCTGAGTAGCCATAGATTGTTGTGTTAATGGTGAAAAGTCTGATGACGATAAATCCTGAAAACAGAGCGGTTCCCAGCTTAATTTATCTGAACTATTACACATATTCGTCATCACCGCTACTTAAGATAACTTCACCGGTTTCAGCTAAGCGACGCGCAATAACCAAGATTTTCTTCTGCTCCGTTTCCACTTGTGATAAGCGCACCGGCGGTCTGTTTTCAAGATCTTCACGTAAAATAGAGGCTGCGCGTTGTGACATGTTGCTAAGTAACTTATCACGTAATGCAATTGATGCACCTTTTAAGGCAATAATGAGCGTCTCGTTATCGACATCTTTAAGTAGACGTTGGATGCTTCTATCATCCACTTCAACCAGATTTTCAAACAAGAACATTTCATCAATAATTTTCTGTGCAAGTTCATTGTCGTAATCGCGTAATGCATTGATAACCAACTCTTCTTGTTGGCTCTTCATTAAGTTAATGATTTCGGCTGCGGTTCTGATTCCGCCTAAGTTATTAAGTTTAATATTTTGTCCGTGTAATAATGTTGATAATGAAGTAGATAATAATCGGAGTGCTGAAGGTTCAACACCACCAAAGGTGGCAATACGTAACATTACATCATTACGTAAATCGTCATCAAATAGATTAAGAATTTCCGCCGCTAAATCTCGGTGTAAATGGACTAAAATAGTGGCAATAATTTGTGGATGTTCTTTTTTAACCAAATCAACAGCTCGAGCAGCATCAACGAAATTAAGCATTTCAAGACCGTCGGTGGCTTCTTCAATATCTTTTCCTAACAGCTCATCGAGTAAACGCCCAGCTTTTTCACTACCAATAGATTTTTCTAATACTGAACGTAAGTAGCCATTGGTATCTGTATTAAGTACCGCACACTCTTCCAGTGTTTTTTGGCATTCATTAAGAATACCTTTTAATTGTTCTTGTGAAAGCTGTGGCAAAGACATCATCGCACTACTGATTTGTTGTACCTCTTTAGGATTGAGATATTGCATCACTTGAGCAGCGATTTCTTCACCTAACACCATTAGAACTGTTGCGGCTTTTTGTGATTCATTTAAATTCATTCGTTGCTGTCCTCTTTACTGATCCAGCTGCGAATAATTAACGCCATAACACGTGGATCCTTCTCAACAATTTTACGGATGTACTGCTGTTGTTGCATATTATCTTCAAATATCTTCTGCTGTTGTTTACTGTGCGCTTTGTAATCTAATTTTTCATCAATACTTGTTTGGGTATCTGATGTATTATCTGGCGTACTGAAGTATTGTCGTTGTAACTTCATCCAAACATTACGTAATACTTTGCGCCAAATTATCCACGCAATGAAAATATAGATCAGATATTTAATGCCTGTTTTAGTGTTTTCATAAAATTGGTGAGTTTCCCAAAATGCCAATCCGTCATTTTCATCATCAAGTTGATCACTAAATTTTAAATTAGCTACAGTTAAGGTATCGCCGCGTAAATCTGAATATCCCATTGCTTGACGAGCTAACGCTTCAATATTTTTTAGCTCTTCATTATCCAGTTTGACCCATTGTGGCGTATTGTTGTTGGCTTCATTTGTTTTTTCGTCTGTTTCAGATGTTGCAGACACATTATTCACATCGGAATCTGAATGATTAGCATCTGGATCGACATATTTATAATTGACTAACACGGCAACCGATAAACGTTTGATTCTGCCCTCGGGTATCTTACTGTGAACAACTTGCCGGTTAACTTCGTAATTTAAAGTATTATTTGACTGTAAATTATAGATTTTTTGTTTCTCATCTTGTTCTTTTGATTCAGGTTGTTCATCAATTGATGCACTTGCGGTTGGCGCAGGTTGATTAGATAGTGCACCGGGGACGCCGCCTATGCCCGCATTATTACCCACTTGACGATTTTCGATTCGCTGTTTGCTGCGAATAGTTTGGTTAGCGATATCACTATTTGGATCAAAGGTTTCCGATGTCGTTTCTTGTCGACTAAAGTCAATATCAGCATTGACTTGTACCATGACATTTTTTTTACCTAAAATCGGAATAATAATTTTTTCCACACGCTCACGAACGCTATTTTCAATGCGTTCATTAAATTCTAAATGAGCAATATTAAATGTTTTATCTCGATAATTTTCACCGGTGAGTAAATTACCTTTCTGATCGATAATGGTAACTTTATCGGCTTGTAATTCAGGTACACTACTTGAAATAAGGTGAATAATGGCATCAATTTGACGTTGTGATAGACTACGACCAGGTAATAAGGTTAATGCGACAGAAGCTGAAGGAAATTTTCGTTCTCTGACAAATAATGAGGGTTTAGGCATAGCTAAATGCACTCTGGCATCATCAATACTACTAATGATTGAAATTGTTCGGGATAGTTCACCTTCTAAAGCACGTTGATAATTGATCTGCTCGTTAAATTGGCTCATCCCAAAACTTTCTTTATCAAGCAATTCAAAGCCAACGGCGCCCCCTTTTGGTAATCCAAGTTGAGCAATGCGTAAACGCGTATCGTAAACTTTTTCTTCAGGAATTAAGATGGTTGAACCAGATGATGTGAATTTATAAGGAATATTCATCTTATCCAATTGACTAATGATTTCACCGCCATCTTTGTCGCTTACATTACTAAACAAAACCCCATAATCGTCATTTTTCATCCATAAGTAAGTCATACTTAAGATGGCTAATATCACCACGCCGGCAATAAGTAGCAGCATTTTTGGATTTTGTTTTAATTGATTGATAAAAGGTAACTTATTTAATATTGATTCGCCTTTTTTACCGACAGTTTGGCTAGTCATAAATATCCTAATTCTAAACTAATTAGATGAATTCTAGAGTTTATTATCTGTGTATTTAGAAAAATCAATAGCTAAAAAAGAAAAGGATTTTCCCCTTACTTGTGGCATTTAAATTTTTTGTTGTATGGTAAATTGAGGATTAGTTGAGCAATTTAAATAAGATTAAAATTTTAACCACATGAATACTTTAAATAATTTTGACAATAGCGTTCTCTCATCGATAAAATCCCCCAATCTGCTTGAAAAGAAACAATCAATTTCCAATCAATCCGGTTTTGCCACTGAACTAAAAATGGCGTTGGATTCTATTAGCCAAACGCAAATACAGGCTCAAAATCAAGCAAAAGCGTTTGAACTGGGTGAACCCAATATTGCCTTAAATGAAGTTATGGTGAATATGCAAAAATCGACGGTTTCACTTCAATTTGGTATTCAAGTTCGTAACAAACTTGTTGCGGCTTATCAAGAAATCATGAATATGAATGTTTAATATGCATTAAACATTGATATAAGTGCAAGATCGTTAATGTCTAGTCATTATTTTCAATCTTGCACTTAGCAAATATTTAATAAATTTATCTGTTAAATTAAGTTAGCGACGTGTTGGTAATTTTCAATTTTACTCTGTTGACGGACTTTTTCTCCGATTAATTCCCCTAATTCAGCATGCCGTGTGGTAACTAATTGGCTGATTTGCTGTTGATAACTTAAGATATTTTGAATATACATTCGTACTCTATCTTTACATTGCGTGGGAACGTGTTCGGTAGTTAAGGTACCGTCAAGTTCTATTATATTTTCAGATAATTGTGAGTATTGATTTTGCCAACTCAGTAACGTATTCCAATCTTCCTTATGTGCGCTGATTAACATTTGTTCTGTCACATAATCAAGTTGTTCATAGTGTTTTAATAATGTTGTTCCTTTCATAACCATCTCTTTTTTTATTTTGCAATTTCACGCCAAGATTCAGCAATATTGTTGAGTAGGTCAAAACAGTTTTGTAGCTTATCTTGATCGTTATATAAATTAGCCAGTACTAATTGTTGGCTGATATAGTGATACAAGCGCTCTAAATTTTCGGCAATTTCGCCTCCTTTTTCTAAATCTAAACAGCTTTTTAGTCCGTTATCAACGATATTGATTGCTTTTGATATCGCCAGTCCTTTACCTGCTATGTTTCCTTTTTGAATGTATAATTTGGCAAGTTTGATCGCATTTAGTGCGCCATCATAGAGCAATACGATCAATTGATGTGGTGAGGCTTGGCTCACACATGTTTCTAAATTAACTTGCTCATAAGCTTGAGATCCTAATTTATACATTATTGTTAATCCTTATTTTTTCATGTTTGCCATCATTTCGAATTGGGTTGTTAAATAATTACTCATACTGTCTAATGAACTAATTAAAACATCTAATTTAGTAAATTGAACTCGATAGCGTTCGACGGTTTGTTCAATCGAATTGTTCACTTGTTCATATCGTTTATCTAACGATTTCAATGTTGAATTTAATCCTGTGGTGGCTGAATCAATCATGCCTTCACTATCTATAAATCCACTGACTTTATTAAATACTTCATTAGCAATACCGGTGGTCTCACCGTCACCGGTAAATAACGTAGCAACAGCATCACTATTTTCACTTAGCGCTTTTTTTAATTGATTTTCATTGATAGTAAGCGAACCTTTGTTATCCATGTTAACGCCAATTTGGGCAAGAACAGAAAATTCACCTGATTGACCCTTAGCAAAGATTGAACGAATACTTTGATCGATATTACGTAGCGTAGAATCACCAATTAGTGGACCATTATTGTTGCTTAACTCGTCAGAATTGGTCTCTTTAGCGGTAAATTGAGTCAGGCTTGAAATGGTTGATTGTAATTGATTAAATGCTTCAACCCATTCTTTTATTGCCGTTTCTGCTTTTTCATTATCAGCAGTAATAGCTAAATTTTGACTGGTCGTGGTGGTTGCTTTTAAGGTGATATCAACACCTTCAATCACTTCTTTAATGGTATTTGAAGCACTTGTTATGGCAACACCATTAAATGTTAATTTAGCATCTTGCGCTTTAGCAACTTCTACCATATTACTTGTGTCGGGTTGCTGATGATTAAATCCAATAATCTTATTGAGTTTTTCATCGTCCGACGAAATTGACGTAATGGCTTGTTGTTCACCGGTTTCTTTCGATGTGATAACTAATTGATAACTATCTGAACCACTGCGAACAATCGCTGCACTCATGGTTGAATGACTAGTTGTCCCATCTTCATTAACCACTTTGGCATTATTAATGGCGTTGGCAATGGATTCTAATGATGTTTCGTCCTTAGACAGGTTAACTTCAAGTTTTTGACCATTAGCTTGTTCAATGGTAATGGTTCTTGTTTCATTGTCATTACCTAAATTTGTGTTTTTATCATTAATGGCTGATGTTGCAATACTGTGTGAAGTTGCCAGCTGATCAACAGTCACCGCATAATTACCCAATGCCGCTTTATTATTAACTGTTGAGGTAAAATAATTGTCATTACCTGCTGATGCTCGACTATAAAAAAGTTCTTTTTTTTGTAGTTTTTCAGTCGCAGAATTAAACGAGCTCAACGCATTTTTTAACTTACCGAAGCCACTGATTTTGGCATTAATCGCTTTTTGTTGAGCGGTGATCGGGGTTAAACGTGTTTTTTCAACGGATTCTAACTGACTTAATACTTCATTAAGATCGATACCAGAACCAATCCCTAAAATGCTCATTGCCATAATTTTTTGCCCTTATTTAATCACTATTTATCAACCATAACTTATCTAGCTGTTATATCGGCTTTTGGCATAAAAAGTTTAGAAGAAATTTGTGATTGATTGCTGGTTTTAAAAAAATTAAAAAATAAAATATCTTTCTTATTGATTTAATAAACTGAATTATAAAAAGATATTTTAACTATGGGGTTTACTTTTAGTTTGATAACACAACAAAAAATAAAAATTATTAAAGTTTCCTATTTTGCTACCGATAAGTTAATTATCAGCAAATATATTGGACATCTTGCTTCAATATGCCGTTGATTTGACTAATCATATTAAGGAGATAAAAAAATGGCACAAGTAATTAATACTAATACTATGTCTTTAATGGCAAAAAATAACCTGAATAATTCACAAAGCGTTCTAGGTACAGCAATTGAACGTTTATCATCTGGTATGCGTATTAACAGCGCAAAAGATGATGCGGCAGGTCAAGCTATTGCTAACCGTTTTTCATCAAATATTCGTGGTTTAACTCAAGCTGCTCGTAATGCTAATGATGGTATTTCACTTGCACAAACTACTGAAGGTGCATTAAACGAAATCAATAACAACGTACAACGTATTCGTGAGTTAACTGTTCAAGCTGCAAATGGTACTAACTCTCAAAGCGATTTAGTATCAATCCAAAACGAAATCGATCAACGTTTACAAGAGATCGACCGTGTTTCTAAACAAACTGATTTCAATGGTTCAAAAGTATTATCAGAAGATAAAACCCTTAAAATTCAAGTAGGTGCAAACGATGGTGAAACCATTGAAATCAATTTGAAAAAAATCGACAGTACTGAGCTTGGTTTAGCGGGTTTCAATGTTTCTGATAAACCAACTGCCGATCCATTAAAAACCCTTGATGCAGCGCTTTCTAACATTGATGCATTACGAGGTCAATTAGGTGCGGTGCAAAACCGTTTTGAATCAACTGTAACTAACATCAACAACACAGTAAACAATTTAAGTTCTGCACGTAGCCGAATTGAAGATGCGGATTATGCAACTGAAGTTTCAAACATGACTCGTGGTCAAATCTTACAACAAGCAGGTACTTCAGTTTTAGCACAAGCAAATCAGGTGCCACAATCTGTACTTTCTTTATTACAGTAAGAGTTAAATCTATCTGATATTCTACTCAATTGAATTGTACAACATAGTAATAACGGTATTTTTGATATCGTTATTACTAATAATCATAATTACCTCTTTTTTATATCTTTATTCATCACATTAAATCCATTTGTTAAGGACATAATAGTATTAAGCATATTTTTAACCTTGGCTCCTAAAAATGGATGATAGCTTATATAACTCGCAAGGCATAATTAATCAAGTCGACTGGCAACAGTATATCCATTTAGTTCGTAATGAAGCATTAAAATTAGCCGTTCGTCTGCCTACCACAATTGAACTCGATGATTTACTGCAAGTTGGTTACATCGGCCTGTTAGATACGATAAAGCGTTATGATGTATCTCAAGGCTATACGTTTGCCACTTTTGCAATACCGAGAATAAAAGGGGCAATGTTAGATGAACTCCGTAGTCGGGACTGGCTACCAAGACAAACTCGGAAAAAGATTAAAGATATTACTCAAGCCATTAATCAACTGGAACAGAAACTCGGTACCACACCCAATGATCACCAAATTGCAGAATATTTGCAATTATCGATTTCTGAATATCGTAAAGCGTTGTTGGATTCAAATTGTAGTCAAATCTGTTCTTATGACGAAATGCAGAAAAAATTAGGGGATAACATCGATGCTATTGTCGATCATGGTGAAGATAGTGATCCTTTTTCGACTATTATCAATGACGAAATTCGTGACCAAATCGCTCGACAAATTGATAAGTTACCCGAAAAAGAAAAGATGATTTTAGCCCTGTATTACCAAGAGGAACTGAATTTAAAAGAGATTGGAAAAGTCATGGATATTAGTGAGTCACGAGTCAGTCAACTACATAGTCAAGCGATAAAAAGAATACAAAGTAAAGTGAAACCATAGAAAAATAAAAATAAACTGCGTAAAACAAAGCGTAATTAAACGAAAATAAATTGAAATGATTTTTTTATTGACCTTTCTCGTTTAAAAATGTAATTTTATGTGTAAAAAAACAGTTAATAATAAATTTTGATTGTTTTTTGTTTTTTTACTGCGAAATAAAATAAATAGGATTGGTGATTAAATTGGGTAATATACTAGAAGACGATATTCTTAAATGTATACATCATTTAAATCTTTCAACATTATTGTTATGCCAACGAATGCTTGAAAAAGACAAAGCGATGGCGATGTTTAGATTAGGTATTGATGAAGAAACTGCTGACGCAATAAGTAATTTAACTACATCACAAATGTTAGTGTTATCTGAAACAAATCAATTAACATTTCAATTACGATTTGAAAATTCAGAAATGATTAAAAAACTAACTGAAGATTCTCGGATTAGCGATATTAAACAGATGCATACAGGGATTCTTTTATCTAGTTTACTGTTAGATTCAATCAATAAGTAGGTAGGTAATTAAGATGAGATGTACAAGTATCGTTCAATCATATAAAGAAGTCCAACTCGCTATTCGTTTAATTTCACTCGGCGCCAGAATTCAAATGCTTGAAAGTGAAACAAATCTTAGTCGTGGTAAGTTGATAAAACTGTATAAAGAAATTCAAGGTTGCCCGCCACCGAAAGGATTGTTACCGTTTTCAACAACATGGTTTATGACATGGGAACCGAATATCCACTCAAGTATTTTTTATAATGCTTATCATTTTTTAGTGAAACATGGCACCAAACCCGGAATACAATCGATTTTAAAAGCTTATCAGCTTTATCTTGAACAATGTCCGGCTCATAATGAAGAGCCAGTATTAGGATTAACTCGAGCTTGGATATTAGTTAAATTTGTTGAAAGTAAAGTGATGCAACAATCATGCTGTAAAGAGTGTAAAGGGCGTTTTATCACGCATGCATACCAACCACACAACAGTTTTGTTTGTAGCTTATGTCAACCACCATCACGGGCAGAAAAAAATCATAAGACACATCAAGAAAATCAGGCTAAATGTTTGCAAGTGCTATCTGTCGCTCATGGTTTTAATTCAGAGGTTGCAAAGCAGTTAGCAAGTTAAATAAATATTAGGAATATCAGTCCTATTTACTGTTATTTTATGGAGAAAGAAGAAAGCCAATGCTAATCATTATAGGATATATTGTTGTTATTGCCTCTGCTTTATTAGGTTATGTACTTAGTGGTGGTTATTTAGCAGTACTTTTTCAGCCATTAGAATTTTTGATTATTGGTGGTACGGCTATCGGCGCTTTTATTGTCAGTAATGAAAAAAAAGTGATCAAAAAAACGCTCAAAGCATTAGGGCAGTTATTTAAATCATCCAAATATAATAAAGCATTATATTTAACGCTAATTAATTTAATGTACACCATTTTAACTAAAATCCGTCAAAGTGGCGCACTATCGATAGAAGGAGATATTGATAATCCACATGAAAGTGAATTGTTTAAGCAATATCCGCTTATTTTAGCCAATCCTCGAATTTTAGATTTTATCACTGATTACTTGCGTCTGATGATTAGTGGCAATATGGATGTTTATGAAATCGAAGCCCTAATGAGTGAAGAAATTGAAACTTATGAACATGAACTCGAAAAACCGGTTAGTGCGATTTCAAGTATTGGTGATGGCTTACCAGCTTTCGGTATTGTTGCTGCCGTTATGGGGGTCATTAACACTCTAGCTCAAGCCGATAGACCAGCAAGTGAACTGGGTGAACTGATTGCACATGCGATGGTAGGAACGTTTTTAGGTATTTTATTGGCTTATGGTTTTGTTTCGCCTTTAGCTGCATTGTTAAAGCAACGAAATTCAGACACGGTCAAAACTCTTGAATGTACCAAAGTGATATTGATCGCCAGTATGCATGATTATGCGCCACAAATTTGCATTGAATTTGGTCGCAAAATGATATTTTCTGATGAACGACCATCTTTCTTTGAATTGGAAAAATATATTCAAGACGTGAAAGATAAAAATGCCAACTCAACCGAAAATAATTAACAATGAAAGATAACTCAATAAGAATTATTACTCGCAAAAAGTCAGGGCATGGAGAAGGGCATCATGGTGGTTCGTGGAAAATCGCTTATGCTGACTTTATGACCGCCATGATGGCGCTGTTTTTAGTTATGTGGTTAATCGCAAAATCAACGCCGCAGGAACTACAAGGAATTGCTGAATATTTTAGAACACCGTTACTTATGGGGCAAAATGGCGGTCAAAATATCAGTGATAGTGAAAGCCCGATACCTGGCGGTGGTGATGATGTCACTCAGCAACTGGGTGAAGAAAAAAACGATATTGCCAATCAACAACAACAAAGCGAATTTGAAAAAAAACAACTCGAAAAGATCCAGCTGATTGAAACAGCACGTAAAATTTTTGAAATGTTTGAACTCGATCCTCGTCTAAAAAAATTAGCGCCTAATTTGATTATTGAACTCACTGAAATGGGGTTACGTATTCAAATTCTGGCATCAGATGATAAACCGATGTTCAATGTAGGCAGTGCGGTTATACATCCTGATATGCAAAGCATTTTGCATGCCTTAGCACCTATTTTAAATTCATTACCTAATAAAATAACCTTATCGGGTCATACCGATGAACGTCAATATGTCACTGGTGATAGAGGTTATAGTAATTGGGAGTTATCAGCTGACCGAGCCAATTCATCAAGACGAGAACTTATTGCAGGTGGATTAGATAAAAATAAAATTATTCGTATTGTTGCGCTTGCTGATACCGTGGGATTAAACAATCCACATTATAGTAAAGATGCCAATCGACGAATCAGTATTTTAATTTTAAATAAATCGGCACAACAATATATTGAGGATGAAAACAATATGACTGGCATTGATTTTTTAAAACAGGCTAAGCCAGTTAAACAAAATTAATCCTATCGTTATATTATGACAGGCATGAATCAAAAAAAATCTGCTGAATTGAAAATAAAAAAATAAAAATTCAAAAAAAATAGCAAAAATGATTAAAGCTTTAATGAATTGTGCCGATATAAAAATTAAGTTTACAAATAATCATGATGTTATTAACTAAGTTATATTAAGGAGTTTTTTAATGGCAAATTCATTGATGAATACTGGAATTAGTGGATTAAATGCAGCGCAAAATATGCTTAATGTAATTAGCAATAATATCAGTAATGCCCACACCGCAGGCTATAATCGCCAACAACAGATATTAACGCAGGCAAATGGTACTCATCATCATTTTGGTTTTGTCGGTAATGGGGTTTCAGTGACAGCGGTAAATCGTGCATTTAACCAATTTGTTGTTGGGCAATTGCGACAATCGCAATCACAAAATGGATCGATTAAATCATATTATAATGAATTATCAAAAGTTGATAATCTTTTAGCTGAAAATGAAAACAGCATTTCATCGCAAATTAATAATCTTTTTTCTAGCTTAAATAAGCTTACGTCAAATGCGGGTGATGCCTCGACAAAACAATCGGTTATCAGTAATTTGACGTCGTTGGTTGGACAATTTAATAAAACCGAAAATAATCTTAAAAATCAAATTGCCAATATCAATACTGAATTAACGAATAATGTCGCTCAGGTTAATACTTATTTAGAGCAAATTGCCGAATTAAATCAAAAAATTTCAAAATTACAGGCCGTGAGTGGTGGTAATGAACCTAATGCCTTGCTTGATCAGCGTGATCAGCTGGTCAATGAATTGAGCGAAATTATAGGAATTACCGTGACGGAGCAAAATGGACAATATAATCTGTCGTTAGCTAACGGTTTAAGTTTAGTGCAGGGATCGTCGGTGAACTTACTATCTGTTCAACCGTCACAACAAGATCCTGCAATAAATACAATTGTTTACACGCATAATTCTGGTGCGACTCAAGAACTGACAAGTCAAAATATCGCATCAGGCCGATTAAATGGATTATTAACTTTTCGTGATGGACCACTTTCTCAAGCTCGCAACCAATTGGGCTTAATTGCACTTAATTTAGCTGAGCGTTTCAATGAAGTACATATGTCTGGCGTGGATATCAATGGTCATGCCGGTGAAAAAATGTTTGATTACCGTCAACCAAGTAGTATCACCAATGCTAAAAATCAAGGTAATGCTGCCGCTAAAATCAATTTTGATTCAGTCACCGAAGTTAAAGCCTCGGATTATAAAATTGAATTTAATGGTACTGATTGGGTTGTGACAAGACTGTCTGATCATCAAACTATTACCCCTCAAATTGAAGATGGCAAACTAATGTTTGATGGTTTATCAATTGAAATAACGGGTAATGCGGTGAAAGGGGACTCGTTTTTAATTAAACCTGTTGCTGATATCGCATCGTCATTAGCATTGTTAGTGACAGATGTGAATAAATTGGCAACCGGAATTAATGATGAAGAAAACGGTGCGGGTGATAACCGCAATGTGAGCAAATTATTAGACATACAAAATGAAAAATTAATTAACGGTACAACGACCTTAAACAGCGCTTATACCACGTTAGTTAACTATATTGGTAGTGAAACTCAAACCGCTAAAATTTCGGCACAATCAAGCCAAAATATAACGCAGCAGATTGACGAACAAAATCAATCAATATCGGGCGTAAATATTGAAGAAGAGTATATCTCTATGCAAGTTTATATGCAGTATTATCAAGCAAATGCTAAAGTTATTGATGTTGCAACAACGCTATTTGACACTATTTTAGGTTTAGCGAAGTGATAAAAGGATAAAAAATGCGTGTAAGTACCAATTCAATGTATCAAAAAAATTTAAATAGTATTTTAAACACCAACAATAAATGGCAAAAATCGGGGTTACATTTAGCAACGGGTAAAAAGATTTTATCGCCTTCTGATGATCCTATGGGCGCATCACAATCATTAATATTAAAACAAGCGCAATCTCGAAACGACCAATTTCAATCCGCGCGTGAAAGTACCGATAAGTCACTTAGTCGTCAAGATACTATCTTAAAAGAAGTTAATACTGTTATACAAAGTATTCAAGAAACATTGGTTTATGCCGGTAATGAAACGTTAAATGATGAAAACCGACGTGATTTGGCAAATAAATTACAAGGTTTAAAAGATCAGCTTGTCGCGTTAGCCAATTCAAAAGACACTAACGGCAATTATCTGTTTGCCGGTAATAAAAATGATACGCCTCCTTTTGTGGTTAGTGAATCTGGCGAAGTGAGTTATGTCGGTGGTACCACCACAATTAATATTTTTATTGATGATTCACGCGAAGTTCCACTCAGTTTTACCGGTCTTGAAGCCTTTATGACAGGCTCTACCGTTAAGTTGCCAGACGGATCGCCAGCAGAAAGTAATCTATTTGCGAGTATCGATTATGCGCTTGACGCGTTAAAGCTCGATTTAGATGACAATAATGAAGATACCATTAAGCAATATCGTGAAGGCTTATCTAAAGCAAGTTGTGGTGTTGATAACTCATTTGATAATGTTTCGACCCTTAGAGCTAAAGGCGGAACAGTATTACAAGAAGTCGAAAGATTAACAACACTGGGTAAAACGCTAGATATTGAGTTTGAAACGCAAATTAGCCAACTTGAAGATGTAGATTGGTACGATGCTATTTCAGAATACGTTATGCTTCAAGCTAATTTACAAGCAGCACAGTATACTTTTATGAGCATGCAAAGCATGTCACTGTTTCAAATGAAATAGTCGAGTGAAAACAGATAATAGTATTCATTTCTACTCATTATAACTAGAATATATATCCAACACGTTTAGGAGGCTTAAGCCTCCTTTTTTATGCCTCTGTTCTATAAGTCAATAATAACCCGTGGAATTAAATAGTTAGTTGCTAACTGACAAGGTTTAAATAGGGTAATGGCAAAAATCCTGCACCCTGCAAGGGGGGCATAAAGGCAATGATTAACATGACTATTTTTCCGCCCCGACTTCGCAACGAATTTTATCCCACCCTTGGTAAGGTTCGGGTTGGATATGTTTAATTGACTCAACCCGATTTTTATATTCCTGATTATCAATAAGCCTACTATAGGCACCAAAATTAGAGCCATCTCTAATTCGTTCATCAGAAAAAGCGGCGGAAGGATAATAAATTTGATAATTTCCTAAGCCTTGCTCATAATCTATTTTGTTATAACGATAAGATGCGCCAAATATTACCTCGCCGTTTTTTAATACAAAATAACCAGTATTGCCCGAAATGGTAATAGGAGTATTATAGTTTCTTGGTTCGTCATAAATTCCTTGAATTGGTGAATCATCAACACCAATAAAGAATTCCACTTCATCACCAGGTACCGCCGCCATGGGTGAAACCTCAGCAATAATAAAATGTTGTCCCCCATCAACCGAAACGGCAAAATCGGTTAAATTTTGGGTAGGAATGGCAATATACTGCTTACCGGGGTTGTAATAGTGATATTTAGGTAAGTCATAGGCGGTATAAAAACGCTCTTGAATTAAGGTGTGAATATTATTTTTATCGTCATGAAACCAAATATGCCCACTGCAATTTTCGCCTTGCAGTTCAAGGTAGCGGTCAGCATCATAGCGGTAAATTACTTGCCGTTTGGTGCTGACATAATAGAATGAATCATCCAGCACTTCACCGTTTTGGGCAAAGCTATAAAAAAGTTGATACCCGTCGCGCGGTTCGGGCTTAGGCGGCATTAGCGGCATGGGTTCGGTCGGGGGGAACGGGGCAATATCCGACAAAATGATCACCGAGCCGACCGGTATCACAACCAGCGTAATAAATAATGTTATTAATTTTTTTTTCATCCGTTTAATCCTTAATTGGCGGTGCCTAACCATTGTTGAAAGACTTCTAACAAGGGGTGGTTATCGGGCAAAATTGTGTCATTGTCATCAAAATCGCATTGCATTTTGTCCCAGCTAGTGTAGTCATCAGGAATAGGGGGAATGGTGTCAGGAATGATTTGGCTGCGACCTAATATTTTTTTATGTTGATCCCGTTTTGATAACATATAGGGTGCTTTGGTTCCAAAGGGGCGTTCCGAGGCATGCAAATTGCCATCTTTAGCTAAAATAAAGGTTTGGTCATTGACCACATCGTATTGGGGAGAATCATGATCGCCTAGCCAGTACCCATCCGCTAAATGGATGCTTCTAAAGGAACGCCCACCATCAATAGAAGTATCAATAGCAGACAGATCTGCTAAAGGAACAGAAATATAGTTTTTAGCGGGATGCCGATAAGGTTCGGTATAAACTCGTTGTGAGTGAGCCGCTAATTGGTAATAAACCTGTTCTTTATCATCAATAAAATAGACTTGACCTTGACAGCGGTAACCGGTTAATAGCAGATAACGGTTTTCGTCAAATCGATAGACAACTTGTGACGAGCTGACAACTTTGGGCTGGCGTAAATTATTGACTGGCGAAACCGCCCACACGCCCAATAAAAACAGCAGATAACTTGCTGCTTGTACCAGTTTATGACGTGGTTTAAATAGGGTAATAACAAAAATAATGCCCCCTATAAGGGTACAGATAAGGGCAAAGATTAACATGACTATTTTTCCGCCCCGACTTCGCAACGAATTTTATCCCACCCTTGGTAAGGTTCGGGTTGGATATGTTTAATTGACTCAACCCGATTTTTGTATTCCTGATTATCCATAAGATGGGAAAATGCACCGAATTTTGAGCCTTCTTTAATTCGTTTATCAGAAAAGGCTGCAGAAGGATAATATATCGGATACACTTTTAACCCTTTACCATAATCAATATCGTCATAATTATAGGATTCACCAAATATTACCTCGCCATTTTTTAACACAAAATAGCCGGTATTGCCTGAGATAGTAAGCGGTATATCACCTTTTATTGGATCAAAAAAAGTGTCCTCAATAGGCGAATCATCAACACCAATAAAGAATTCCACTTCATCACCGGGTACCGCTGCCATGGGCGATACTTCGGCCGTAATAAAATGCCGCCCACCATCAACGGACATGGCAAAGTCGGTTAAATTTTGAGTAGGAATGGCAATATACTGCTTACCGGGGTTGTAATAGTGATATTTAGGTAAGTCATAGGCGGTATAAAACCGTTTTTGAATTAAGGTATGAATATTATTTTTATCGTCATGAAACCAAATATGCCCACTGCAATTTTCGCCTTGCAGTTCAAGGTAGCGGTCAGCATCATAGCGGTAAATCACCTGCCGTTTGGTGCTGACATAATAGAATGATTTTTTCAGTACATCACCGTTTCGGGCAAAGCTATAAAAAAGTTGATACCCGTTGCGCGGTTCGGGTTTAGGTGGCATTAGCGGCATGGGTTCGGTCGGGGGGAACGGGGCAATATCAGACAAAATGACCACCGAGCCGACCGGTATTACAACCAGCGTAATAAATAATGTTATTAATTTTTTTTTCATCCGTTTGTTCCTTAATTGGCGGTGCCTAACCATTGTTGAAAGACTTCTAACAAGGGGTGGTTATCGGGTAAAATTGTATCGTCGGCATCATAATCACATTGCATTTTATCCCAGCCAGTGTAGTCATCAGGAATAGGGGGAATAGTGTCGGGAATGATTTGGCTGCGACCTAATATTTTTTTATGTTGATCCCGTTTTGATAACATATAGGGTGCTTTCGTTCCAAAGGGGCGTTCCGAGGCATTCAAATTGCCATCTTTAGCTAAAATAAAGGTTTGGTCATTAACCACATCGTATTGGGGAGAATCATGATTGCCTAACCAGTACCCATTCGCTAAATAGATGCTTCTAAAGGAACGTCCGCCATCAATAGAAGTATCAATAGCTGACAGATCAGCTAAAGGAACAGAAATATAGTTTTTAGCAGGGTGCCGATAAGGTTCGGTATAAACTCGTTGTGAGTGAGCCGCTAATTGGTAATAAACCTGTTCTTTATCATCAATAAAATAGACTTGACCTTGACAGCGGTAACCGGTTAATAGCAGATAGCGGTTTTCGTCAAATCGATAGACAACTTGTGACGAGCTGACAACTTTGGGCTGGCGTAAATTATTGACTGGCGAAACCGCCCACACGCCTAATAAAAACAGCAGATAACTTGCTGCTTGTACCAGTTTATGACGTGGTTTAAATAGGGTAATAACAAAAAAAATGCCCCCTATAAGGGTACAGATAAGGGCGAGTATTAACATGACTATTTTTCCGCCCCGACTTCGCAACGAATTTTATCCCACCCTTGGTAAGGTTCGGGTTGGATATGTTTAATTGACTCAACCCGATTTTTATATTCCTGATTATCAATAAGCCTATCATAGGCACCAAAATTAGAGCCGTCTCTAATCCGTTCATCAGAAAAAGCGGCGGAAGGATAATATATTGGGTACTCTTTTAACCCGTGCCCATAATCAATTTTGTTATAGCGATAGGATGCACCAAATATCACCTCGCCATTTTTTAACACAAAATAGCCGGTATTGCCTGAAATCGTAATAGGTGCGTTTCTTTTTCCTGGTTCGCTATAAATTCCTTGAATTGGTGAATCATCAACACCAATAAAGAATTCCACTTCATCACCGGGTACTGCTGCCATGGGTGATACTCTGGCTGTAATAAAATGCCGCCCACCATCAACGGACATGGCAAAGTCGGTTAAATTTTGGGTAGGAATGGCAATATACTGCTTGCCGGGGTTGTAATAGTGATATTTAGGTAAGTCATAGGCGGTATAAAACCGTTTTTGAATTAAGGTGTGAATATTATTTTTATCGTCATGAAACCAAATATGCCCACTGCAATTTTCGCCTTGCAGTTCAAGGTAGCGGTCAGCATCATAGCGGTAAATCACCTGCCGTTTGGTGCTGACATAATAGAATGAATCATCCAGCACTTCACCGTTTCGGGCAAAGCTATAAAAAAGTTGATACCCGTCGCGCGGTTCGGGTTTAGGCGGCATTAGCGGCATGGATTCGGTCGGGGGGAAGGGGGCAATATCCGACAAAATGACCACCGAGCCGACCGGTATCACAACCAGCGTAATAAATAATGTTATTAATTTTTTTTTCATCCGTTTGTTCCTTAATTGGCGGTGCCTAACCATTGTTGAAAGACTTCTAACAAGGGGTGGTTATCGGGTAAAATTGTGTCATTGTCATCAAAATCGCATTGCATTTTGTCCCAGCCAGTGTAGTCATCAGGAATAGGGGGAATAGTGTCAGGAATCATTTGACTGCGACCTATTATTTTATTTTTTTGATTTCGTTTAGTTAGCATATCCCATCCTCTGTAACCAAATGGCTGTTCTGATGCAAACAATGTACCATCTTTAGCTAAAATAAAGGCCCGGTCATTGACCACATCATATTGAGGAGAATCATGATCACCTAAATAGTTTCCAACGCCTAAATGAATATTTTTAAATGAACGCCCCCCGTCAATGGAAGTATTAATCGCAGACAGATCCGATAAAGGGATAGAAATATAGTTTTTAGCAGGGTGTCGATAGGGTTCGGTATAAATTTCCCGAGAGCCGGCAGATAAAAGGTAATAAACTTGTTCTTTATCGTCAATAAAATAGAGTTGACCTTGACAGCGGTAACCGGTTAATAGCAGATAGCGGTTTTCGTCAAATCGATAGACAACTTGTGACGAGCTGACAACTTTGGGCTGGCGTAAATTATTGACTGGCGAAACCGCCCACACGCCCAATAAAAACAGCAGATAACTTGCTGCTTGTACCAGTTTATGACGTGGTTTAAATAGGGTAATGACAAAAATAATGCCCCCTATAAGGGTACAGATAAGGGCAACGATTAACATGATTATTTTTCCGCCCCGACTTCGCAACGAATTTTATCCCACCCTTGGTAAGGTTCGGGTTGGATGTTTTTAATTGAATAAATCCGATTTTTGTATTCCTGATTATCCATAAGATGGGAAAATGCACCGAATTTTGAGCCGCCTTTAATTCGTTTATCAGAAAAGGCTGCGGAAGGATAATAGACGGGGTACATTTTTAACCCATGTCCATAATCAATTTTGTTATAGCGATAGGATTCACCAAATATTACCTCGCCATTTTTTAACACAAAATAGCCGGTATTGCCTGAGATAGTAAGCGGTATATCACCTTTTATTGGATCAAAAAAAGTGTCCTCAATAGGCGAATCATCAACACCAATAAAAAAATCGACTTCATCACCGGGTACCGCTGCCATGGGCGATACTCTGGCTGTAATAAAATGCCGCCCGCCATCAACGGACATGGCAAAGTCGGTTAAATTTTGGGTAGGAATGGCAATATACTGCTTGCCGGGGTTGTAATAGTGATATTTAGGTAAGTCATAGGCGGTATAAAACCGTTTTTGAATTAAGGTGTGAATATCATTTTTATCGTCATGAAACCAAATATGCCCACTGCAATTTTCGCCTTGCAGTTCAAGGTAGCGGTCAGCATCATAGCGGTAAATTACTTGCCGTTTGGTGCTGACATAATAGAATGAATCATCCAGCACTTCACCGTTTCGGGCAAAGCTATAAAAAAGTTGATACCCGTCGCGCGGTTCGGGCTTAGGCGGCATTAGCGGCATGGGTTCGGTCGGGGGGAAGGGGGCAATATCCGACAAAATGACCACCGAACCGACCGGTATCACAACCAGCGTAATAAATAATGTTATTAATTTTTTTTTCATCCGTTTAATCCTTAATTGGCGGTGCCTAACCATTGTTGAAAGACTTCTAACAAGGGGTGGTTATCGGGCAAAATTGTGTCATTGTCATCAAAATCGCATTGCATTTTGTCCCAGCCAGTGTAGTCATCAGGAATAGGGGGAATGGTGTCGGGAATGATTTGGCTGCGACCTAATATTTTTTTATGTTGATCCCGTTTTGATAACATATAGGGTGCTTTGGTTCCAAAGGGGCGTTCCGAGGCATGTAAATTGCCATCTTTAGCTAAAATAAAGGCTTGGTCATTAACTACATCGTATTGGGGAGAATCATGATCGCCTAGCCAGTACCCATCCGCTATATGGATGTTTCGAAATGAACGCCCCCCGTCAATAGAAGTATTAATCGCAGACAGATCCGATAAAGGGATAGAAATATAGTTTTTAGCAGGGTGTCGATAGGGTTCGGTATAAATTTCCCGAAAGCCGGCAGATAAAAGGTAATAAACTTGTTCTTTATCGTCAATAAAATAGAGTTGACCTTGGCAACGGTAACCGGTTAATAGCAGATAACGGTTTTCGTCAAATCGATAGACAACTTGTGACGAGCTGACAACTTTGGGCTGGCGTAAATTATTGACTGGCGAAACCGCCCATACACCCAATAAAAACAGCAGATAACTTGCTATTTGTACCAGTTTATGACGTGGTTTAAATAGGGTAATAACAAAAATAATGCCCCCTATAAGGGTACAAATAAAGGCTATGACGATCATGTTAACGCTCCTTTTTTGTGTCAGGCACAGGTTGTGGCCACTGTAGTTCAGGATCTATAAAAAACTCACAAATTTGGTTATCTAACACTCTAATTGCAGTTTTAACTACCCCTTTAACCATCGGATTAGGGATAAGGCTGGCTGCCCCACTGCTGCCATTGACTAATATCATTCTACCAATGGTTTTTACATTCTCATACTCATTAACGACATCCTCGGGTGGGTTGCCTTTCATAAAGTTCATTTTTTCTTTGATTTCTTTAGGTAAAATACCGTATCTTTGGTAATTTAACGTGTCTTTATCCATATTGAGTGGCGATCGCCAGTCGGCATCGTCAATTAAGCGTTGCCATTCACGCTTGCTTGCCATGCTGGCGGTGTTGACTTCACCTAAAGCTAAATCATACGCCATAATATGCGACGGTACCTGTTTGTGTAGGGTAATGCCAGAGTGGTGGCTGCTATCCACGGGTTCAGATGCTTTGGTTTGCACATCTTTATAAACCCCTTGTCTGATTTCGTCTTCATCAGGAAAACACCATACTTCGAACTTATAAGGGTCGTCGGTAAATCGGAAGTGGGCAACGTTTTTCCATTCGGGGTGTTCTGCTTCGCGATCTTTTCGCCATTGGTAATGGCCATCGATAGCATTGTTATATATTGCCGATCCTATCCATGACTTTTTGGGGCGATCCGGTCCCCGATAGTAAAATTCATATTTCGGGTAAGGCTTATAAAGTTCTGATTTCATATAATCACTTTTGTAATGACCATATTTATCTTTTTTTATAAACAGATCATGACAATAAATTGCCTTGGCTAACTCAGTTTGAGGGCTTTTTCCACAACCGGTATAAATTATGGGTTCGGGTACTTGTTCGCCATTAATAATGATTTTTTCTGTTGTATTAAATGTAGCATTTCCTAATGATCCTGTTTCAAATGGCGAATAAACGTTATTTTGCTTATCTTGCTTTAACTGTAATAAGATTTCTTCATCAAGTTGATAAAATAACATGATTTTATCCGTTGTTTTATCCCAGTTACCTCTGATAAAGCGACCGTTTTCGATCTTGTCGTGTTGATTGACTAATGCCAGTTCGTCATCGGTAAGACCAACATAGATCGTCACCACGTCGACATCAAATTCGTTTTTATATTGGTTATAAGTATCCGTATAGCGCTGATTGAGGGGTTCTCTATCTAAATATTTAGGAAAATCATAGACAAATGTGCCGTTCGATTCAAAACAAACTAATTTACTGGGATCTTCGCCCACTTTAATGCGATGGCTAAATACCCGCTGTTTTAAGTTGTCACCACACTGCTCAAATATTTTATTGGAAATGCCGCGCCACCCCATGCCTTGGACACTGCGCAGCGACACAACTTGATCGTTAGGGCTAAAATAGTTATACACTTTGCCAAAATTGTAACGCCCATACAGCGGATCGGTAAAATCGTAATAAGGCGTGTCAGGATTGAGTAAATCGGGTTTTGTTGGGGTCGATGCCACCCCTTTTTCGATTAATTCTTCTGGATTTTTATATTTCTTTTCTCTTAAAATTTGCCCTTCTTGGATAGCATTGACAAAATTGATAAAAGTCTGTTCCCGTGCTTTATTGGTTTGTACCCCCATGCCATGTTCTTTTGATTGCCCTTCAAAAAATGTGTAATCAAAGGCATATGGCGAGTGTGCCATAATCACGCAGTCTGCCGGTAAATAACCGTCATCTTTAAGCATCAGATTGGCTAACATGGTGATAATGGTCCCTTGGCTGTGGGCAACAATATTAATTGGCGCATGTTTAAACCTGTCATTATCTCGAATATTTCTGATTAGCTTGGCTAAGCGGTGGGCAGCAAAAACCATATAAATTCGGTGCGGATTATAATACGCTTTTGAACCCGTTTCTGACCCTAATTGGGCAATATAATTAGAAAACGATGTAAAACCAGGACCATACATATCGGGTATACAAGTGGTGGCGTCAGAAAACGGTCCTCCATTGCGCGTAAACAGGTTATCGATCCAGTTGCCAAAATTGTCATGATTTAATTTAGAAAACCCATACATGTCTTTCAGTTCTTTGGTTTCACGTTCAATCCAATAAGCATCATAGGGTAGTTCGGCTTTTTTTTCTTTTTTTAATCGTTCTTCATACGCTTTTTGTTCAGCGTAATAAGTATCGATATCAACCGGTCGATACCCCCAATAAAAAGGTATAACAGGTGAGTTACCCTTATGTTTTACTTCACTCGGTTTTAACGGCGGCTTAGTTATCTTGGATTCTGTCCATTCTGTAAACATTTGCATTCTGGGCGAAAAATTTTCATCGTCGGTTTGTGTCCATTCCCATTTATTGGGTTTCAAATCGTTACGTCCTAACCGTTTGTTTAATCCCGCACAAATGCCTTTATCTAAATTGGGGAATGCTTCGCCTACATCGTTAACACCATGAATTAAAATAACAATACATGGCAGTGGCGCAGGTACATCAACGACGCAGGTTTTCATGACATCAGTTGATTGTTCAGGTACACCAATTATGCCCTCAATCGTGGCAACGGCTTCATCAGCATTATTTTTATCCATCATAAATTAAATCCTTGAGTAATCTTTTCTATAATTGTTTTCATTTTGTTATTGTTAGTTTTGCTATTTTACTGTTTCATCCATACGCTTTTTTTCTATACTATTTACTAAATGCTCAATGCCATTAGATTGATTGTTTGAAATTATTGGTATCGCTATTGGTGGTTTTCAGCCAATTTTTAAAGTGGGTTACTATAAATTGATTGATTAATAAAGCGTTAAAGAAGGTGAGTTTTAGGTATAACCTGTCACGATTAATGACAGAAAGGCATGATATCGACAATTGATTAACGTTAACAAGGGTGAAGAGATGATCATTAAGCGACAAAATATCGATTAAAAAATTTTGCTTGTTTATTGTCGATTCCCTTGTGTTCATTGTGCATTCCTTTGGTGTTAATAGTGACAATTTTTTACCGAATAAAAAACTTATTATTGGTATGAAAATTAGCCTAACTAAAATACGTTTTTTTTTTCAACAATGCAACTTTTTTTGATTAAAATTATCGAGATAAGCGATTAAGAAATGTTGGTCATTATCCAAAAATGATGCTAATAACCAAGCAAAAATCCTGCCCCCTGTAAGGGGGGCATAAAGGCAATACTTAACATGACTATTTTTCCGCCCCGACTTCGCAACGAATTTTATCCCACCCTTGGTAAGGTTCGGGTTGGATATGTTTAATTGACTCAACCCGATTTTTATATTCCTGATTATCTAGAAGTCTTTTATAAGCACCAAACTTTGATCCATCTCTAATCCGTTCATCAGAAAAAGCGGCGGAAGGATAATAAAATTGGTTATATCTTAAACCTTGTCCATAATTAATATACTGATAATCATAGGATGCACCAAATATTACCTCGCCGTTTTTTAACACAAAATAGCCGGTATTGCCCGAAATGGGAATGGGAGTATTATATTTTCTTGGTTTGTCATAAATTCCTTGAATAGGCGAATCATCCACACCAATAAAAAAATCGACTTCATCACCGGGTACTGCTGCCATGGGGGATACCACGGCAATAATAAAATGCCGCCCACCGTCAACCGAAACGGCAAAATCGGTTAAATTTTGGGTAGGAATGGCAATATACTGCTTGCCGGGGTTGTAATAGTGATATTTAGGTAAGTCATAAGCGGTATAAAACCGTTTTTGAATTAAGGTGTGAATATTATTTTTATCGTCATGAAACCAAATATGCCCACTGCAATTTTCGCCTTGCAGTTCAAGGTAGCGGTCAGCATCATAGCGGTAAATCACTTGCCGTTTGGTGCTGACATAATAGAATGATTTTTTCAGTACATCACCGTTTTGGGCAAAGCTATAAAAAAGTTGATACCCGTCGCGCGGTTCGGGTTTAGGTGGCCGCAGTGGCATTGGCTCTGAACTTGGAAAAGGGGCAATGATTGATAAAATACCAATCAGTACAACTGGCACAGCAAATAACAAAATACATAATTTAACGAGTGTCTGTTTCATTGAAAAGTTCCTGATTTGGCAGTGCCTAGCCATTGTTGAAAGACCGTCAATAAAGACAGATTATTGGGTAATTTAACGTCATCGGCATCAAAATCGCACTGCATTCATTATTCACCGGTAAAATTGTTTATATGCCCAATAACAACAGCCAATACGTGTTGCTTGCACAAGTTTAAGACGTGGTTTAAACAGGGTGTTAGCAAAAATCCTGCCCCCTGTAAGGGGGGACATAAGGGCAATACTTAACATGACTATTTTTCCGCCCCGACTTCGCAACGAATTTTATCCCACCCTTGGTAAGGTTCGGGTTGGATATGTTTCATTGACTCAACCCGATTTTTATGTTCTTGATTATATAGAAGTCTTTTATAAGCACCAAACTTTGATCCATCTCTAATCCGTTCATCAGAAAAAGCGGCGGAAGGATAATAAAATTGGTTATATCTTAAACCTTGCCCATAATTAATATCGTCATAATCATAGGAAGCACCAAATATTACCTCGCCATTTTTTAACACAAAATAGCCAGTATTGCCCGAAATGGTAATAGGTGCATTTCTGTTTCCTGGTTTGCTATAAACTCCTTGTATTGGCGAATCATCAACACCAATAAAAAAATCGACTTCATCACCGGGTACCGCTGCCATGGGGGATACCACGGCAATAATAAAATGCCGCCCACCATCAACCGAAACGGCAAAATCGGTTAAATTTTGAGTAGGAATGGCAATATACTGCTTGCCGGGATTGTAATAGTGATATTTAGGTAAGTCATAAGCGGTATAAAACCGTTTTTGAATTAAGGTGTGAATATTATTTTTATCGTCATGAAACCAAATATGCCCACTGCAATTTTCGCCTTGCAGTTCAAGGTAGCGGTCAGCATCATAGCGGTAAATCACCTGCCGTTTGGTGCTGACATAATAGAATGAATTATCCAGCACTTCATCGTTTCGGGCAATGCTATAAAAAAGTTGATACCCGTCGCGCGGTTCGGGTTTAGGTGGTCGCAGTGGCATTGGCTCTGAACTTGGAAAAGGGGCAATGATTGATAAAATACCAATCAGTACAACTGGCACAGCAAATAACATAATACATAATTTAACGAATGTCTGTTTCATTGATAAGTTCCTGATTTGGCAGTACCTAGCCATTGTTGAAAGACCGTCAATAAAGACAGATTATTGGGTAATTTAACGTCATCGGCATCAAAATCGCACTGCATTCATTATTCACCGGTAAAATTTTTATATGCCCAATAACAACAGCCAATACGTGTTGCTTGCACAAGTTTAAGACGTGGTTTAAACAGGTGTTAGCAAAAATCCTGCCCCCTGTAAGGGGGGACATAAGGGCAATACATAACATGACTATTTTTCCGCCCCGACTTCGCAGCGAATTTTATCCCACCCTTGGTAAGGTTCGGGTTGGATATGTTTCATTGACTCAACCCGATTTTTATATTCCTGATTGTCAATAAGCCTATCATAGGCACCAAAATTAGATCCATCTCTAATCCGTTCATCAGAAAAAGCGGCGGAAGGATAATAAAATTGGTTATATCTTAAACCTTGCCCATAATTAATATACTGATAATTATAGGATGCACCAAATATTACTTCTTTATTTTTTAACACAAAATAGCCGGTATTGCCCGAAATGGTAATAGGAGTATTGTATTTTCTTGGTTCGTCATAAATTCCTTGAATTGGTGAATCATCCACACCAATAAAAAAATCGACTTCATCACCGGGTACCGCTGCCATGGGGGATACTCTGGCAATAATAAAATGCCGCCCACCATCAACCGAAACGGCAAAATCGGTTAAATTTTGAGTGGGAATGGCAATATACTGCTTGCCGGGATTGTAATAGTGATATTTAGGTAAGTCATAGGCGGTATAAAACCGTTTTTGAATTAAGGTGTGAATATTATTTTTATCGTCATGAAACCAAATATGCCCACTGCAATTTTCGCCTTGTAGTTCAAGATAGCGGTCAGCATCATAGCGGTAAATCACTTGCCGTTTGGTGCTGACATAATAGAATGAATTATCTAGCACTTCATCGTTTCGGGCAATGCTATAAAAAAGTTGATACCCGTCGCGTGGTTCGGGTTTAGGTGGCCGCAGTGGCATTGGCTCTGAACTTGGAAAAGGGGCAATGATTGATAAAATACCAATCAGTACAACTGGCACAGCAAATAACAAAATACATAATTTAACGAATGTCTGTTTCATTGATAAGTTCCTGATTTGGCAGTACCTAGCCATTGTTGAAAGACCGTCAATAAAGACAGATTATTGGGTAATTTAACTTCATCGGCATCAAAATCGCACTGCATTTTGTCCCATCCGGTATAATCATCGGGAATCGGGGGGATGGTGTCGGGAATGATTTGACTGCGACCTAATATTTTTTTATGTTGATCCCATTTAGATAACATATGTGGTGCTTTCGTGCCAAAAGGTCGTTCCGAGGCATGCAAATTGCCATCTTTAGCTAAAATAAAGGCTTGGTCATTAACCACATCGTATTGAGGGGAATCATGCTCGAGCAAATAGTATCCCAAAGCTAAATGGATGCTTCTAAAGGAACGCCCACCGTCAATAGAAGTATCAATAGCCGACAGATCTGATAAAGGAACCGAAATATAGTTTTTAGCGGGGTGACGATAGGGTTCGGTATAAATTCGTTGTGAGTGAGCCGCTAAACGATAATAGACTTGCTCTTTATCATCAATAAAATAGACTTGTCCATTACAACGGTAGCCGGTTAATAACAGATAACGATTTTCGTCAAACCGATAGACAATTTGCGAAGGCCAAACATATTTTTGCTCTTGCAAATCGGTAATGGGTGAAATAGCGAGTATGCTAAAAATATAGATAAGATAGCTGAGTACTTGCCAGCCCAAATGATATCGCTTAATGGATAACCAAGAAAAGCTTATTCCTCCAATTAAGGTAAGCAATATTGCTAGAATAATCATTTATTTCTCCTTTTGGTGATAGGTTCAGGCATTGGCCATTGTATATCTTTATCAAACATATATGGGTAGTGTTTTCTAGTAATATCAGGGATTTTAGTTGGTAAGTTGGTGACAGTATCTTTCATTAGCGAGTAAGTCCCTTCTAACGAAAAAACAAACCTAAATTCATTCACTACGCTCTTAGGTACAGTGCCTTTTAAAAGATTCATACTCTTCTTAATTCCATCAGGTAAAATACCATAGATCTGGTAGAAAATTGTTTCTTTATCTTCATTTTGACGTGACCGCCAGTCGGCATTATTAATTAGCCGATGCCAAGTTCGCTGATTGGCTTTACTTGCAATATTGACTTCGCCAAGGGCAAGGTCATACGCCATAATATGCGATGGTACCTGTTTGTGTAGGGTTATGCCAGAGTGGTGGCTGCTATCCACGGGTGTAGATGCTTGGGTTTTTACGTCTTCATAAACCCTTTGTCTGATTTCGTCTTCATCAGGAAAACACCAAACTTCAAATTTATAAGGGTCGTCGGTAAATCGGTAGTGGACAACGTTTTTCCATTCAGGGTGCTCTGCTTCTCGATCTCTTTTCCATTGGTAATGATTATCTATAACGTTTTTATAAACCATCGATCCTAACACTGACTTTTTGGGGCGATTAGGTCCCCGATATTCAAATGTATATTTCGGATAAGGCTTATAATGTTCCGATTTCTTATAATCGTTTTCGTAATGTCTATATTTATCTTGTTGGATAAACAGATCATGATAATAAATTGCTTTGGCTAACTCAGTTTGAGGGCTTTTTCCACAGCCGGTGTAGGTAATGGGGATAGGTACTTGTTCGCCATTTACTTTTAACTGCTCCTCTACTGCGTAGCTAGCATTACTGTATCGGTTAGCATCAAAAACACTATCTGACCCTGTTTCTGTTGGTGAATAAAGCCCGGATTGTTGATCTTGTTTTAATCGTTCTAAGTCTTCGTCATTTATTTTGTATTGAATAATGAGTTTACTTTTGAGTATATCGTAATAGCCGTTATGATAACGACCGTTTTTAACCGGATTATGTTGATTAATTAGCGAAATTTCATCTTGGGTTAAAAAGACTCTCGTTGTAATTTTATTATCATTAACAATTTCTAAATATCTGTTGTGCAAAGCTTTTCTATCAATATAGTTGGGCAAATCAATCTTGAATGTTCCACTGGGTCTAAAAAAAATAAACTTATCAGGATTTTCACCCACCGGAAAACCATGCCCAAAGGCGCGTTGCCTTAAGTTGTCCCCACACTGTTTAAAAACGTAGTTAGGTATGCCTTGCCAACCCATTCCTTGAATACTTTTTAACGAAACGACCTGATCATTAGGACTAAAGTAGTTATACACTTTACCGAAATTGTCACGCCAATATAGCGGATTGGTAAAATCGTAATCAGGCGTGGTAGGATTGAGTAAATCGGGTTTTGTTGGGGGCGATGCCACGTATTTTTCGATTAATACATTAGGATCTTTAAACGTCTTTTTCCGTAAACTTTGTCCTTTTTCGATAGCATCTACAAAATTGATAAAGGTTTGTTCCCGCGCTTTGTTGGTTTGTACTGCCATGCCATGTTCTTTTGATTGCCCTTCTAAAAATGTGCCATCAAACGCATACGGTGAGTGAGCCATAATCACGCAGTCTGCCGGTAAGTAATCCTCGTCTTTAAGCATTAGATTAGCTAACATAGTAATAATGGTGCCTTGGCTGTGGGCAACAATATTAATTGGTGCATGTTTTAATTTGTCATCATCCCTAATATTTTTTATTAAGTTAGCTAATCGATAAGCAGCGAATACCATATAAATTCGGTGCGGATTTTCATAAGCTTTTGACCCTTTCGGTGACCCTAATGTAGCCACAAAATTTGTCATAGACGTTAAACCGGGACCGTACATATCGGGTATGCAGGTGGTGGCGTCAGAAAACGGTCCACCATTACGCGTAAAAAGGTTGTCGATCCAGTTACCAAATTGATCACTGCTTAATTTGGAAAAACCAAACATGTCTTTTAGTTCTTTGGTTTCACGTTCAACCCAATAAGCATCATAGGGTAGTTCGGCTTTTTTGTCTTCTTTTAGTCGTTCTTCGTACGCCTTTTGTTCAGCGTAATAAGTATCAATATCAACCGGTCGATACCCCCAGTAAAAAGGGATAATTGGCGAGTTACCTTTGTGTTTTTCCTCACGCGGTTTTAATGGCACCTTAATTATCTTGGGTTCTGTCCATTCTGTAAACATTTGCATTCTGGGCGAAAAATTTTCATGGTCGGTTTGCGTCCATTTCCATTTATTGGGTTTTAAATCGTTACGTCCTAACCGTTTGTTTAACCCCGCACAAATGCCTTTATCTAAATTAGGAAATGCTTCGCCTACATCGTTAACGCCGTGAATTAAAATAACAATACATGGCAATGGTGCAGGTACATCAACGACGTGGGTTTTCATGACATCAGTCGAATTTGCCGGTACTCCAATTACGCCTTCAACAGTGGCAATGACATCATCATAGCTATTTTTATCCGTCATAAATTAACTCCTTGGGTAATCTTTTTACTATAATTGATTTATTTTTGTTATTGTTAATTTTGATTTTTTCACTATTTAATCCATGAGCTGATGTTCTATACCATTGATAAAATACGTAATGCCATTGAGTGGATTGTTTAAGACTATTGGTATTTTTATTGAGTTTTTTCAACCAATTTTTAAAAAGGGTTGTTTTAACATGATTGATTGATAAAACGCGAAAGGTGGTTAGTTTTAGGGGTAACCTGTTATGGTTAATGACAGACATGATTAAAATCGACAATTGCTTAAAATTAACAATGGTGAACAAATTGTGATTAAGCGACAAAACGTTGATTAAAAAATTTTGCTTGTTTATTGTCGATTTCCTTGTGTTCATTGTGCATTCCTTTGGTGTTCGATAGTGATAATTTTTTACCGAATCATATCACTATCAGTATAAAAATTAGTCTAGTTAAAATACGTCTTTTTTTTCAACAATGCAACTTTTTTTTGATTAAAATTATCGAGATAAGTGATTAAATAAGGTGAGCAGCTTGTTAGCAATCAAGGTGATCGCTAACAATATAAGGCATTTATGACTATGCGATTATTGCATTTATAAACAACCCATATTGTGTTTTAAAAAAGGTTGTTAATTGTAAAATGTTACCCGTTAGATTGGTTCTTTTAGTCAATCAATTAAACATAATTCGTTTAAAACTTGTTATATGGGTGGTGGGGTGTGTTTGAGCAATTTGTTCTATACGGGCAATAATTTGTATGAGCTTGTCACTGTAGTTGGGATCGGTTGCGTATTTGGCTGCTTGTAATGCCTTGGCAGCGGTTCTTGCATCAGGTGCTTTGACCACCGCTTGGTAGCGAGGGCTTTGGGTTAATAGATTGATATAGTCAGTTAATGCATGTTGTTTACTGGTATAGACTTTAAAATTATCTTGAATTTTTATCATTCGGTCATTGATAAATTCTTGTGTTGTTAAGCGAGTCGCATTACCTTGCCATGTCGGCGTGGCTTTGATACCAAAGTAATTATGGCTTGATTGGTTATCTGCGGTTTTAATCAGTTTTTGTCCCCAACCTGTTTCTAATGCAGCTTGTGCAATGATAACTTCGTAAGGTATACCTGAACTTTTAGAAGCTTGTTGAGCAGGAATAAGCCATTCTTTAATAAATGCGGTTACATGATCTTGATTTGCTTTATCGGCAGGGTTTAACGATGTGATTTCTGATGCATTTATTTTTGAAGCATTATCGATTTTATGGCTATGATAAAGCATTTGTCCTAATGCTTCAGGCGTAACAGTCGCTGATGCGTTGCTAAATAAAGATTGTGCAAGTTTAAGGTTAGGTTGTTGCGACGATTTTTGGGGTGGAATAGGAATATTGCCCGATGACGATACATTGGGTGACAAAGGTTTGCCATGCGTGAGTTGTTTGGTAATGATATTAGCAAGCCCCAACCCTTTACCTGCTGCTTGCTGAGCAATTTGCTGATCAAACATCGAGGTAAAGAGTTGTGTTGCAGGTTGATTGAATAATCCACTGTCTGGCACTGCTTTACGCATTGATTGCATCATCATATTAATAAATAGCGTTTCAAATTGTTCGGCAACTTGTTTAATACTTTGGTTAGTCCCTTTTGCCACATTGCGCTTTAATTGATTTAGTCCATTTACATCATAGGCAAAACGGTGAACAGATTGATTAATCAGATTATTCATATTCTATTTTTTATATCTAAATGGTTTCTAACGAAGCATGTAAGCAACCGGCTTTTTTAAGTGCTTCAAGGATTGACATTAATTCGGTCGGATTGGCACCCAATAAGTTGAGCGATTTAATCACACTATTTAAATTCACCCCTGCGGTGACTTTTTGCAATGCACCACCTTGCTCTTCAACCGCAATTTGTGTTTCAGGTGTGACCACTGTTTCCCCACCCGCTAAAGGTGTATTGGGTTGGCTAACTTTGAGTTTGTTATTGACGACAACCGATAAGTTACCATGTGCGACAGCGCAGTTATCCAACTGGACTTTTTGATTCATGACCACAACCCCAGTACGAGTATTAATAACAACTTTTGCTGAGATCGGCGTTGCACCAATTTCAAGATTTTGTATTCGTGATAATAATTTAACCCGTTCTTGGCTGGTAACAGGCATTTTGACTGTCACCGTCGTACCGTCCTGTGCCACCGCGGTGTTTTTTTGTAATTTATTAATTGCTTCGGAGATTTTTAAGGCTCGAGTAAAATCGAATTGATTCAGATGTAGGTGAATAATGTCTTGTTCATCTAATCGCATGTCTAATTCACGTTCAATCGTTGCACCATTCGGGATTGTCGCGCCAGCTAATTGATTGACACTTACACTACTTCCGCCACTACTTGCGCCCATTCCGCCCAGAAAAAGATTACCTTGAGCAATCGCATATACTTGGTTATCTGCGCCTTTTAATGGCGTCATAATTAATGTGCCCCCTCGTAAACTTTTGGCATTACCTAGTGAGGATACCACGACATCTATTTGTTGTCCTACTCGTGAATAAGCGGGTAATTTTGCTGTGACCATAACGGCGGCAACATTTTTAAGTTGCATATTGCTGCCTGTTGGAACAGTAATGCCTAATTGAGACAACATATTGGTGATACTTTGAATCGTAAACGGTGTTTGCGAGGTTTGGTCGCCCGTTCCATCAAGTCCCACCACAATGCCATAACCTACTAACGCATTATCACGTACCCCTTGTATGGTGACTAGATCACGGATGCGTTCAGCGTAACTATAAGGTATCGCTAAAATCATCATTAAGATAAAACAGATAAGAGTAGGTAATTTTTTTATCATGCTAAGACTCGTTAAAACGGTGAAAGATTGAGAAATAAACGCTGTAGCCAACCCATTGTTTGTGCTTCATCGATGTAACCATTTCCGACATATTCAATACGGGCATCGGCTACTTGTGTTGAGATAACGGTATTATTGCCGCTAATTGTTCGAGGGTTAACTACACCTGAAAATCGTATAAATTCCGTTCCTTGATTTATCGCAATTTGTTTTTCACCAATGACTTTTAAATTGCCGTTTATCATTACATCTTGTACGGTGACAGTAATAGTACCGCTAAAGGTATTTTTAGCGTTTGCTCCTCCAGATCCTTTAAAATCATTACCGCCAGACATGTCTGTTTCGACTTTTCCACGTCCAACCAGTCCATCTAAAAAAGTGGGCACAGCTTTTACCCCTAAATTCAGTGAACTGTTACGTCCGGCATTGATTGATGAGCTTTTGCTGGCACTGACGTTTTCTTGTAATACTATGGTTAGCACATCGCCAATATTGCGTGGACGGCGATCTTCAAACATGGGTTGATAACCAAAATTACTTGGTTGTGCTGCTTGATAGATAGAGCCGCTGGTGTTAACAATTTCTGGCATTTGCGGAACGATACTCGTTTCACCTTTGACTAATGGCTTTTTCGGTAACTGTGCGCAATTCACTAAGCACAGCGCAGCGATCACGATATACAGGGATTTCATCACGTTTATCATGGTATTAATTTATAACTGATTTAATCGTTGTAGCATCTGATCGGATGCCGAAATTGCTTTACTGTTAATTTCATAAGCACGTTGTACTTGAATCATATTTACCAGCTCTTCGGCAACATTGACATTCGATGTTTCGGTATAACCTTGGTATAGCAATCCTGCACCATTTAGGCCGGGGGTGTTTTCAGTCGGCGCACCAGAACTTTCGGTTTCTAAGTAAAGATTTTCCCCCATGCTTTCAAGTCCTGCATCATTAATAAAGGTGTGTAATGTCAGTTGACCTACTTGTACTTGCGAGGATTGATTGGCAAGGGTGACATTGACAATACCATCACGCGCGACCGTCATTTTAATTGCATTTGCGGGAATATTAATGGTTGGTTGAATTTCATACCCGTTGGCGGTGACGAGTTGTCCATTTTGGTTAACTTGAAATGCGCCACTACGAGTATAAGCTTGGGTTCCGTCGGGTAATAGCACTTGGAAAAAGCCTTGTCCATTAATAGCAATATCACTACTGTTGTCGGTTAATTCTAAATTACCTTGGCTGTGAATTCGTTCGGTGGCAACCGGTCTTACCCCTGTGCCAATTTGTAAGCCTGACGGTAAGGTAGTTTGTTCTGAAGATTGTGCGCCCGGTTGGCGAACGGTTTGATAGAGTAGATCTTCAAATACTGCTCTTTGCCGTTTAAAACCACTGGTACTGACATTGGCTAGATTGTTGGAAATAATATCCATATTCATTTGTTGTGCGGTTAAACCGGTTTTGGCAATCCAGAGTGATTTAATCATTGGTGATACTCCTAATTAAGTCAGTGATAATATTTGATTCGCTTTTTGAGCATTTTCGTCAGCGGTTGTGATCCCTTTCATTTGCATTTCAAAATGGCGAGAATGGCTGATTAAATCAACCATTGCGACAACGGGATTAACATTACTGCCTTCCAATACGCCCGACATCAATTTGGCATTGGGATTATCGGGTAATACGGCGCCACGGGCATTGCGTGTCTGTTCAGTCAATTGAAACAAGCCATTATCACCGCGAGTTATTTCGTTGGGTTTAAGTTGGACTTTTTTAATTTTACCCACTTGGGCTATGGTGGTTGGTTTATCACCTGCGCCTAAAGCTGATAAAGTCCCGTCTGAACTGATACTGACTTTTGATTGTTGCGGAACAGTTAGTACACCGCCATCACCCATTAAAGGGTATCCTTGCACACGCAATGTACCTTCTTCATCAATTTGGATCGCACCATTACGGGTATAAGCCTCACTACCATCGGCAAGTTGTACCGCTAACCAGTTATCTTCGGCTAAAGCAACATCTAATTCTCGACCAGTATAATTAAATGCCCCCATACTGGCATCAAATGTGGGGGTAGTTGCTGTGACCATTGTTCGGGTTGGCATAGTGCTGCCAACAATAGGTACCGCTTTCATTGCGGCTAATTGGGCACGAAAGCCTGATGTTGAAACATTGGCTAGGTTATTACTGGTTATTGCTTGCCGATGAAGAGTCTGACTTGCTGCCGACATGGCTGTATAAATAACGCGATCCATAATTTATTCCTTAATTAACGCAAGTTAACCAATGTGTTAAGTATCTGATCCTGCGTTTTTATGGTTTGTGAATTAGATTGATAATTGCGTTGGGCAACAATCATGTTGACTAATTCTTGACTCATATCCACATTGGATGATTCTACTGCACCGCTGGTCAATGCGCCCATCGTACCTGAGTTTGCAATACCTAATACTTCAGCGCCGGATTGAAGTGTTGAACGCCAATTGTTATTGCCTGCTGACTCTAGTCCGTTTACATTGGCAAAATCCGCCATCGCAATTTGACCTAACAACATGGTTTGTTGGTTAGAATAGATACCGTAAATCGATCCATCATTATTGATGTTGTACCCGACTAAATCCCCCGGTGCATAACCATCAACGACAGGGGTTTTGATACTGCCCACTTCTTTGCCCATATTTTGTTGAGAACTATTAGCCAGTGATAGTGTAAAGGTGTTGTCAGCCGAGCCATTAATACCGTTAATATTTATGGTCATTTCTGGATCACTGATTAATTTACCGGATGAATCAAATTCCATTTGCCCCATTTTTTGTAATGTTGCATTCGGGTCGCTACTATCGAGATAATGCACATCCCATTGATTATCGGCTGTTTTGACATAAAACAGTTGTACATTACGTTGATTACCGAGCGAATCGTAAGTTGTCAGCGTTGTTGAGTAGTTGAACGTATCGGCATCAAGTGCATTAATAGGCTGTTTTTCAGGTACGGTACTATTTGAGTTTAAGTTAGTTTGTAATGATGCTTTTGTTGTTGCGGCAGCATTTAACATTTCTTGCGAAATTTTAAGCGGCCCCGGTGCTGCACCTTGTGCAATTTGTGGCGGTGTGCCGGTGGCTAAGTAGCCAGTGAGTTGCAAACCATCCGCCGAAATGATGTTGCGCTCGGCATCTAATTGAAATTGACCATTACGGCTATAATAAATTTGTCCACTACTATCCACTAAGCGAAAAAAACCATTGCCAGAAATAGCAACATCTAAACTATTGTTAGTGGCGGTTGTTGTTCCGTCACCAAAATTTTGCATGACGGCTGCAACTTTCACACCCATACCAACTTTTGATCCGGCATACATGTCGGCAAATGAGATACTCGCACTTTTAAAGCCAACGGTTGCAGAATTGGCAATATTATTACCAATGACGTCTAATTGTTTTGATGCAGCATTCATGCCGCTAATTGCTTGAGAAAATCCCATTTGAATTTCATCTCCCTTAAAGAATTTGACGTACTTCGTCAATACTAATTGAACCAAGTATTCCTAAATCGAGTAATACTTTATTATTAACTTTACTGTTTATCACACCATAGACAACCGAATAGCCAAGTGACGTTGAGGATACTTTTTGCCCATCGTAACTGGCATTGACCGAAAAGGTATAACTACCATCTGGTGCGGTGGTGCCATCGTTTAGCTGACCGTCCCAAGTGAAGGAGCTAACCCCAGCAGGAATCGAACCTAAATCGACTTCACGTACGACATTACCATTTTCATCTAAAATCGTAATGATGACTGAATCAGCATCACGCATTAGCTCAAAACCAAATGGTGTGGTAATGGTTTCGGTTTCGTTATCAGTACCTTCAAGCTCAGAGGTCGCCACTAAAATTTTATTGCCAGGTACCATTACCCCTTTACCAATCATATTGCTGGCATTGACCGATAAACTATCATCAATTTGCCCAGACACCATGCCTAGCGTGGTATTTAATCTTTCAATCCCCGCTAATGTGTTAATTTGAGCAAGTTGCGAGGTTAATTGGCTATTATCCATTGGATTGGTTGGATCTTGATTCTTCATCTGGGCAATCAGTAACGTTAAAAAGTTATCTTGTAATTCTTTACTCGAATTGCCATCAGTTGTACTTTTTTGTTTGGTTTGAACACCGTTTACGCCTACCGATTCGGATACAGACACATTTGTTACACCCATCTCTCACTCCTTGCTATTGACCTAATGTCAATGTTTTTAACATTAGGCTTTTGGCGGTATTAATGACTTCGACATTGGCTTGATAGCTGCGTGATGCTGATATGGTGTTGACCATTTCGGCAACAACATCGACATTGGGTTTTTGGATGTAACCTTTCTCATCGGCTAATGGATGATGTGGCTCATAAACTAAGTTCATGGGTGATGGGTCTTCAATCACTTGGGCGACTTTAACGCCAGCAATACTATTTTGCTCACCGTTATTATCCACCTGAAAAATAACTTGTTTTGCTTGGTATGCTTTTCCTGATGTGCTGGTGATGCTGTCAGCATTCGCTAAATTACTGGCGCTGACATTCATTCGCTGAGTTTGTGCCATTAAGGCCGAGCCAGAAATTGCAAAAATTGAAAAACTCATATTGATTATCCTTGCTGTAATACAGACATTACATTTTTAAATTGTTCACCTAAAAAAGTTAAATTGCTTTGATAGTGGATACTGTTATCCATAAATGCTGTGCGTTCTTGATCCATTTCGACCGTATTACCGTCCGCTGATGCTTGATAAGGAATACGATAAAGCATATTTACATTTGTCATAGCAGGTGCATTGATCTGTATATGTTGATTCGACGTTACGTTAAGTTGTAGCTGATGGCGACTATTCTGATGAGTTAGTGCTTTTTTCAATTCGGCATTAAAATCAATATCACGCGCTTGATAATTCGGTGTATCACTATTAGCAATATTTGATGCTAAGATAGTTTGTCTTTTTTCACGTACATTTAATGCTTGTTGATGAAAATTAATAAAGGTGTCTAATTTATTCAGCATAAAATCGTCTCACTTTGTTTGATATTTAAAATTTTATGTGAATCAAAAAAAACTCATCGTATAAATAACAACAAAAATTGTCCTTATTTCAACATTCAATAAAATTGTTCATACAGTAAAATCGGCTTACAAATAATTTTAAAACAAGCAAATATGATTAAGGTTATTAGATTAATACAGCTTATTTCACTGTTATTGGTGAGCAATATGGCGATGGCTGATTCATTTGAAAGAGCGGTGAATGATTTAGTTTCAAAACATATAACGGTTCCTGTCGATAATATTTCAATATCTTATATATCGCCTAAACCGCAGTTAATGTGTGATGAGCCCAAAATTACGCTACTGAATAATAAAAAACAGTGGGGTACGATGACCATTGGCGTTAAATGCGGTAATAAAACCCAGTATTTGCAAATAAAAGTCAGTGCTGAGGGACATTATTTTGTCGCTGATAAGCCTATAAGTGCAGGAACGATCATTACTGATGCACTGATACGGTCAAAATTGGGACGACTTGATCTTCTAGCCAATTCGGTAATTTTAAATAAACAGCACATTATTAATCATATTGCATTACGTAACATTGAGCTTGATGAGCCAATTCGAACTTCAATGCTGCAACAAAATTGGCACATCAAGGCCGGTCAAATGGTGAAAGTCTTGATTAATGGAGAGGGGTATGTGATTGCAACAAAAGGTAAATCTCTTAATAATGGCGCCTTAGATGATCATATTAGTGTAAAGCTTAATTCTGGCAATATTGTTGAAGGTATTGTTACGCAAGAAGGTGTGACAATTTTCGATAAATAAAATTAATGATTTTTTTATTTTTGCCGATAATTAGACTAAACAAATCATTAAATTTTTGATCAAAGGTATTTTATGAGTATAGAAGCGACTAAATCGGTAACGACAATAGCAGGATTACTTAATCGTGATGTTATCAATGAGCAACAAAAAAGCCCACGATCATCTCAGCAGACAGAAAATAGCCTGACCAGCAGTGCTAATGTGACATTAAGTCAAAATACCTTATCGCTTTTACAGTCTACGCATAATGACATTGACATGGAAAAAGTTGATAACATAAAACAGGCTATTACTGAAGGTAAATTAGTGATAAACACCACAAAAATAGCTGATGAACTTATCAAACAGATGATTGAAAATATTGAATAGTTAGTAAAGTTTGAAAGGAAATAAAAATGTTAGAATTAAATGACATCTTAAATAAAATAACCGTCATGTTACAAACACTTTCAGACATTTTGCAGACCGAGCAACAAGTGCTTATTGAAAACAGTTCTATCAATCAACTCAATGAAATCATCAATAAAAAGAGTCAATTACTTATTGAATTAAAATTATTAGATGAAAAACGAATAAATACCAGTAAACAACTCAATCTATCTTCCCCTTATAGTGGAAATCCAGAACTGGCAGAGCAATGGCAATCCATTACAACCACTACGCGGTTATTAGCGAATATCAATCGTGATAATGGTTTGATTATTCAAAATCGTATGCATCGTACTCAGCAAACTATCGATCATTTAAAAAGTATTCATAATCCGGTTGTTTATACCAATAATGGTTATCAACAAACCGAAACAATCTCATCAAAACGAGCAAAAGTTTAATGATAATTGCGGTGTGTTCAGTGTAAACGCGTTAAATACACCTTAATTTGTCGTTTAATCAAGCCAATAACTTTAGTGTGTTAAGTACATACTGTGACTATTTTATTTCTATTTAGACAGTTAGATACTATTAACCCCTATCATGGCTAATGAAAGTGATGTAGATAAAAGCGAACGCCCCACCGATAGCAAACTAAAAAAAGCTAAAGAGAAGGGACAGATACCCCGTTCACGAGAATTGACTTCCGTCATTATTTTGTTGGTGGGCATTATGCTTTTTTGGTTAATGGGTTCTGCATTAGTCCAGAAGTTAATCATCATAATAAAAACAGCGATGCAGGTCTCTTTTCGTGTAAATGATGAATCTCGTATTCTGACCAATTTGATTGAGTTAATGACCGCAGGTTTTTGGGCTATTGTTCCTCTGTTTTTTGCCTTGGCTATCTTTGCTATTGTGGCACCGCTTTGTGTGGGTGGCTTGTTATTTAGTTGGCAATCAATTAAACCCAATTTTAAAAAGTTGAATCCGATTTCTGGTTTTGGGCGGATGTTTAGTCGCCGAATTTTAGCGGAATTATTTAAAAGTATGCTAAAAGTCATATTAATTACCTTAGCTGCTTCATTGTTATTATTCGACTTGTTTCCAAATCTGCTTTCTCTTCCAAAAATGTATCTAAATAGCGCATTAACAAAAGCGATAGATCTTATTTTGATTTGTGGATTATTCATGGTGTTATCACTTATTCCGATGGTCGGTTTTGATATCTTTTATCAGATTTGGAGTAATTTAAAAAAATTGATGATGTCAAAACAGGAAATTAAAGATGAGTTTAAAGAGCAAGAGGGGAATCCTCAAATAAAAGGCCGTATTCGGCAGATGCAGCAAGCCATGGCAAGGCGTCGCATGATGAAAGATGTCGCTAAAGCAAATGTCATTGTAACCAACCCGACTCATTATGCGGTTGCTTTACATTATGATGAAAAAACCATGATAGCCCCTAAAGTATTGGCAAAAGGAACCGATCAAATCGCTTTACGAATTAGGGAGATCGGCAATCAACATCATATTCCACAATTAGAAGCGCCACCACTGGCTAGGGCTTTATATCGTTATGGTGAAATTGGCGAGACCATTCCAACCGAATTATATACAGCTGTTGCGCAAATTCTTGCTTGGGTCTATCAATTAAAACGGTGGCATAAATTTGGCGGTGATAAACCGATTACACCTAACAATTTGCCGGTACCTGAGTCATTAGCAGAAAATCAACCAAGGCGGTAATTAATTACATGATTAAAAATAAAATAGTTTCGTTTTTATCAACCAATGGGCTTAAAAAAGGGCATTATCAAATTTTAGCAGGTCCACTGCTAATTTTATTGATTCTTTCAATGATGGTATTACCGTTACCTGCGTTTATTTTAGACCTGTTTTTTACCTTCAATATTGCGTTATCAATTATTATTTTGATTGTGGCATTGTTTACTAAGCGTGTACTTGATTTTGCTGCTTTCCCAACCGTGTTATTGTTTGCGACTTTATTACGTTTATCATTGAATGTTGCATCGACGCGGGTTGTTCTGTTAAAAGGTCATACTGGCAGTCATGCCGCAGGTCGGGTGATTGAAGCTTTTGGTCATTTTCTGGTAGGTGGCAATTTTGCGATAGGTATTGTGGTTTTTATCATTTTGGTGATTATTAATTTTATGGTTATTACCAAAGGGGCAGGGCGAATAGCCGAAGTCGGAGCTCGTTTTGCATTAGATGGTATGCCCGGTAAGCAAATGGCAATTGATGCGGATCTAAATGCTGGATTGATTGGTGAAGACGAAGCCAAAGCACGCCGAGCCGAAGTCACCCAAGAAGCCGATTTTTATGGTTCAATGGACGGAGCAAGTAAATTTGTTCGGGGTGATGCGATTGCTGGCTTATTGATAATGGCAATTACCATTATCGGTGGGCTGTTAGTAGGGGTTGTACAACATGGTATGGCACTAGCGGATGCGAGTCAGACGTATGTATTATTAACTATTGGTGATGGTCTGGTTGCTCAAATCCCTTCTTTAATTATTTCAACGGCTGCTGGCGTGATCGTGACAAGAGTGACATCACAAGAAAACATCAGTGAACAGATGCTAAACCAGTTGTTTAAAAATCCACAAGTATTAATCTTGACTGCGGTAGTCATTGGATTATTGGGTTTGATTCCGGGTATGCCAAATCTGGTGTTTTTACTGTTTACTGCGATATTAGTTGTGTTGTCTTGGTGGCTTAATAAGCAGAAGAAAAATGATACGACTGCCAGCACTAAGCAAGTTGATACGCAAGCAACGACACCGAGTAATATTGAAGCATCTTGGTCGGACGTCAGTATTGAGGATATTTTAGCAATGGAAGTGGGGTATGGGTTAATCCCTATGGTAGATCAGACTCAGAATGGTGAATTATTGGGTCGGATACGCAGTTTACGGAAAAAGTTTGCTCAAACGTTTGGTTTTTTACCGCCTCAAGTTCATATCCGAGATAATTTATCGCTCGCACCTTATCAATATAAATTATTTATTAAAGGTGGGGAAATAGGAAAAGGTGAAATTGTTAATAACAAATGGTTAGCGATTAATCCGGGGAATGTGTCAGAAACCATTGACGGAATACCCACTACCGAGCCTGCGTTTGGTTTGCCTGCGGTATGGATAGACGCAAGTAATAAAGAAAATGCTCAAATTTTAGGTTATACCGTTGTTGATACCAGCACCATGATTGCGACGCATTTTAATCATTTGTTACAACAGTTCGCCAGTGATTTATTAGGACGAGTGGAAACACAAGAGTTATTGGATCATGTTAAACAAGATATTCCAAAATTGGTGGAGGACTTTATACCGGGCGTCATTACGTTAACGACGTTTCATAAAATACTCCAAAATTTAATCGCCGAAAAAGTGTCAATACGTGATATGCGCACAATTATCGAAACCATAAGCGAACATGCACCGAATCAAAACGATGCTTATCAATTGCTTAGCTTAGTGCGAATAGCTTTAGGAAGAGTGATAACACAACAATGGTTTCCGGGGAATGGGGCAATTAATGTCATTGGTTTAAATGTGAATTTGGAACGATTGTTGCTACAAGCACTCCAAAATACCAGTAATGTTGAACCGGGACTAGCGGATCATATTATTCAACAAGTTAAGCAGGCTTTAAATCAGCAAGATGCCATTGGTGCACCGCCTGTACTCTTGGTTAACCACACATTAAGACCGACGCTATCACAATTTTTAAGACCCCATTTTCCACAGCTAGTGGTGTTGTCAAACTTAGAAATCACGGATAATCGAGAAATTAAAATGACTTGTCAAATTGGTACAGAATAGTACCAGAAATTTGATTAATAAAATTTAAATTGATAGTTCAGCAATAAAAAGCGCTATGAAATAGTGAACAGGCATCAGCTGTTCACTATATAAAATAGGTTGTTATCTTATTCTGTCACTACTGTAAAACGTTGTTTAATGTGTTTGGCATTTTCTGCTTCATCAACCATGGCAATGGCATAATCAGCATAGCTAATTTGGCTTTTTCCTTGAGTGTTGAATAAAACCTGTTCACCGCCTGCTTTGTAGTGACCTGTTCTTGCGCCATCGGCAATAAACTCAATAGCTGGGCTTAAGTAAGTCCAGTTCACATCCTGACATTTTTTTAATTCATCAAGTGCTTTAGCCATATTATTAGCTAGTGGTTTGAATTCTTCTGGAAACTCGGGTGTATCAACTAAACGAATAGTATGTTCAGGATTGACATATAAACTACCTGCACCACCAACAACTAATAAACGGTTAGGTTTACCTTTTAAAATGTCAGTTAAATGTTTTAAACTTGTTTGATGTTGAGGGAGTGATTCAAGGCTCCATGTCGCAAATGCATCGACAATCGCATCAAAAGGTTTCAAATCTTCATAAGTCAGATCAAACAAATCTTTCACTAAAACTTTCGCCTTGGGATCGACATGCGCATTTTGATGACGAACAATCGCTGTCACGTCATGCCCACGCGCAATTGCTTCTTTAACTATCAGACTGCCTGATTTACCACTTGCACCAATAACAGCTATTTTCATCTTTTTGACTCCTTTATTCTTTATTAATTTAATAATATTGTTGGATTCTGGTTTTAGGTTCTGTAAACAAAAATCGTTAAGTAATGAATATTTTTAGATTAATATTCAAAGTATCTATTGTAAAGTAGGTACTAAACAGTAATATAGTTACCAAATTAATACTATAATTGAATTTAAAGGATTTTTATTATGTCTCTCAGTGAAAATTTACCCCCTTGTCCCGTCGAAACTACGCTTATGCTAATGGGCGATAAATGGAAAGTTTTAATTGTTCGTGATTTATTAACGGGCACTAAACGCTTTGGCGAATTAAAAAAATCCTTAGACGGCATATCGCAAAAAGTCTTAACCCAGCACCTACGTGCAATGGAAAAAAACGGATTAATTCATCGCAAAGTCTATGCCCAAGTACCTCCTAAAGTTGAATATACCTTGACCGAAGTCGGACAAAGTTTAAAACAGGTTCATGATGCTATGTTAGAGTGGGGAAGTGCTTATAAATTAAGGCAATGTGTTAAGAAATAGGTTTTTAACATGAATAAAAAGCTATTTTTTGCCAATTATATTCAATGATCTTTTTGTTAATAATTATTTAAGAATTTTTTTGAAAATTTGACCTATATCACACATTTAATTAGATTTGTTCACTTTTTTATCTTGTTTTAAGTTAAACTTCGTTTCAAAAATTTATCTTTACAATAGATTATCTACTTTTGAAAGGAAAAACATTGGAAGCAATAAAAACATATTGGTTTTTAAGCGCTAAATTTAATGGTAGTGAAGACCAAACAGAACGTTTTGTTAAATTAGGTATTTGGGAAAATGGTTACGATAATAAATACTTAAATACCGTACGAACCATTTCAGTTGGTGATCGAGTTGCGATCAAATCTACTTATAATTTAAAAAAGAATTTACCCTTTGATAATAAAGGTCAAGCTGTTTCGGTCATGGAGATTAAAGTGACCGGTATTGTGACAAAAAATTATGGTGATGGAAAGTTATTAGAAGTTAATTGGCAAAAAAAGAATTTGAATAAAAAATGGTTTTTTTATACCAATATGGCTACTATTTGGAGTGTTAAAGATGATGAATGGTTATCAAAACAATTAATCAATTTTACTTTCTATAATGAACCACAGGATATTGACTATTTTCGGAATGCGCCTTATTGGCGATCTCGTTATGGTGATGTTGCCAATCGTACCCAATTGTTCAGTTGGGTACGTTTTTATGAAGCTATTGCAGATAATTTATTAATTTATCTAGATAAAAACAAACGTTCAATATTAATGGAATTTGTCAATCAGCTGGCCACCGAGTTTAAGCTGTCTTATTTACTCGATAAAGGTTTACAGGATATTTGTCCATTTACTGTATTAGGAACATTTAATCGTCATATTAAAGAAACGACAAGAATAGAAATCGCTAAAAAGTGGGCTGAATTTCTTAATATTGAAGAATCTGTCCCTAACTCTTTTGAGGGCATACCATTACTTAATAATCAACTATCTTGGTTTTTTACCAACTCCGAAAATCAACAACAAGAGATTGATAATTTGTGGGAATTTTATGCTACTGCACTGAAATTTTCTAATGTTGATGAAAACTATCAAGATGAGTTTGAACAAAAATTTGACTTAGTCATGTCGCAATCATATTTTCCATGGCAATTAACTAGTGGTTTATTTTGGATTCGTCCTCACGCCTATGTCGTATTGGATAAAGCTTCAAAAACTTATCTTACTGATGAATTGGAGTTGATAAAAGATGATCGATTATCTAAAGAGCATTTTAATGGTAATGTTTACCTAAAATTACTTGATGATTTAGCAACGAGATTTAACGAAGATTACTTTCCTATTCACTCTTTTCCTGAGCTTTATTTCACTGCATTACGTAAATATGAAAATCGCACATTAATTAATGAAAATTTAGCATCTAATAATCAATGGCAAATTATATTATTACAATTCATCCAAGAACTTTGCCAAGATAACGGAAGTAATGTTTTTAATTGTAAAGAGTTGCTGGATAAATACGGACAACAACTTGAGGAGGAATTTCCAAATAATAGAGTTACAAGTAACTTGTTAACTTACACTTTACAACGAATGAAAGATAAAAAATTTTTTCAGTTTTTGGGGAATGGTAAATATCGGTTACTTAATCATAATATTGATGGAAAAAGAGGAGAAATCATGGAAAATGAACCAGATATTGATGCACCATTAACTGATGATCCATTATTTGTTAGGCATCCTTATACATTAAAAGATTTAATTCAAGAAGATTGTTTTATCGATAAACAGCTATTGCAACAAATGATATCCAGTATAACAAAAAAGAAAAATATTATTTTACAAGGTCCCCCTGGTACGGGTAAAACTTGGTTAGCTAAAAGATTGGCTAATATTGTAATTGGCTATAAAGATTCAAATAATATTCGAGCAATTCAATTTCATCCTAATCTATCTTATGAAGATTTTATTCGTGGTTTTCGTCCCGCTAGTGATGGTAAGTTAGCACTGATCGATGGTCCTTTTTTGGAGATAATTCATCAAGCCAGAAATGATCCTCAATCTAAATATGTTATGGTTATTGAAGAGATTAATCGAGGTAATCCCGCACAGATTTTTGGTGAAATGCTAACACTGCTTGAAGCTGATAAGCGAACACCGAGTGAAGCATTAGAATTGACCTATCGCCGTGAACAAGAAAACGGAATATATATTCCCGATAACTTATATGTTATTGGTACAATGAATATAGCGGATCGATCTTTAGCATTAGTCGATTTTGCACTACGTCGACGTTTTGCGTTTTTTACTTTAGATCCTAATTTTTCAGAAAAATGGTTACGCTATATGATTAAAAAAACAGGGCTCAATAGTAAGCTTTTAGAAGAAATAAGAGAAAGAATGAATGAATTAAATGAATTCATTGCTCAAGATAGAATGTTAGGAAGTGCTTTTGCTATTGGTCATAGTTATTTAACTCATCATAGAGCTATACCGAAAAGTGAAGGTTTAGTGTGGTATCAAAATATTATTGATACAGAAGTTAAACCATTATTGGAAGAGTATTGGTTTGATGAAAAAGATCAACTTAACAAAGCAATGAAACTTATTACGATTGCATATAAACAATCTCAATGAATACTAAATCGACAACAAAACAAAATACCACATTAAATAAAATACCTATTAGAAACATATGGTTACTTTTATTGTATGCATCAGATTATTATAAAGAGCTTGATAAACAGCAGCGAATAAATTTTGAAGAAAATCCTGAAAAAATTGTTGAACTGGCTGCTGAGATTTATTGCAAGGCAGTGCACAAAGGATTGCGTTATTCATTATCTAACAGTTATCAACCTGAAAAGCAGGTTTTAACACGTGTTAGAGGAAAAATTGATTATTTAACCACCACACGTAAATTATTACTTGAAAAAGGTAAAATCCATTGTCGATATGATGGATTAACAAATAATACACCCAAAAATCAATATATTCATGATGCTGCTCATGTTTTATTAAGGCAATTAAATAATGATGAATTGATTAAGCAATGTAAACAAATAACCAATCGTTTTAAAGAGTTAAAAATCGGTAAATCTAACTATTACAACCCTGTTATCGATCAGTTCAATCGATCAAATCCTCATGATAATCTATTAGTTTCGGTGGCTAAATTGGTTCATAGTTTGTCTATTCCAACAGAATTATTCGGTAAAGAAACACTTAATCAGTTGGAAAAAACAGATCAGTGGTTAAGATTATTGTTTGAGAAAGCGGTAATTGGTTTTTATCGGGTTAATCTCAATCCAAATGAATGGCAAATCGAGTCGGGAAAAAGGTTTAAATGGCAATGTACCCAATCGACGGACAACATTGGACAGTTTATGCCAGAAATGATTACCGATTTAATTATAGAAAATAACAAAACAAATTCTCGCTTAATTGTGGATACTAAATGTACCTCAATTTTTAATCATAACAGTTTTTCTTTTAAGACAGATCATTTGTACCAACTTTATGCTTATGTAAGAAGTCAAGAAAGAAGTGATGACCGATTATCCTATTCTGCATCAGGTATGCTTTTATATCCAACAACAAATCAATCGATTAATGAAAATACCACCATTCAAAATCATCAGCTATTTTTTTGTACAATTGATTTAAGTCAAGCAAACATGAGAATTAGAGAGTGTTTGCTGTCTTTATTGGCTCAAAGTACATGAGCAATTTACATCAAGATTAGACACTATTAAAATGCATTGATGCATTCACTCGAAAAGTTTATAACCAAGTACCACCTAATATGGAATTCACACATTATCCATACATAAGATAAATAAATTAATAGGATAATATTGATTAAGCAAAGAATTATGGTTCATTAGCCTCAACTTTAGAACAAATAACATAAAATTCATTCGGCTTTGAGTCTTTATCCTGACCAATAATTATGGTATCAGGGTAAAGTTTATTGTCCGTAATAGGGGTAATATCTTTTCGGTATATGTCTGTATCATTCAATGGAATGGGTTCTTCACAGCTACGCAATATAGTGTTAGCACCAATCAATTTAGCGAACTTGTGCATATCACCTTTGGCTTTAGCATAAAAAGATGTGACGAAATTATCGCTTTCATAACGAATCATATTAACCCATACATTCTTGATTTTGATAGGTTGCTTAAAATGGTATTCGATTCCAGTGATATTATCTTGTTGTTTGTTTTTTATGGTAATTTTTTGTTTTTCAAGTTCAGTAATGATTTTTTTATCTTCGATGGAAAAAGGCTTTGATTGACATAATAGAGCAGTTTTAAATTGTTCTGTAACGGTAGCTATTTTTGTGACATCACTTGATGCGTGTCCGGATAAACTGACAAAAAATAAGATATAACCTAACAGTAAATATAATTTTTTCATGTTTAATAGCTTGTCGTAAAGTGAGATATTGAGTTAAACAGTACTACTAATGACCTGTTAAATTTTAATCTGATTCTACCATTGGCATTAAATCAGGTATATCAATATTTCATGGTTTTTAATATCATCCAAGCAGCTACCATATCGCAATTTTGTTGAAACTATATTACTATAATTTTATTGATCTTTATTCAGCAAAATTATTATGAGCAAGTCATCGAGCCACTTAACCATTAAAGATATTGCCAAACTAAGCGGAGTAAGCAAATCAACGGTTTCAAGAGTAATTAACCATGACCCAATGGTGAAGGAAGCGACACGTAATAAAGTCAATGCAATTATTGAACAATATCAATTTACGCCGTCTAAATCTGCAAGAGCAATGCGAGGTTATGGCAATAAAGTGATTGGTATTATTGTCACTCGTCTCGACTCGATGTCTGAAAATCAAGCTGTCAGTAGCATGCTGCCAATATTTTATCAACATGGCTATGACCCGATTATTATGGAAAGCCAATTTAATGTTGAAAAGGTTGAAGAACATTTAGCCATGTTGAAAGATAAGCAGGCTGACGGTGTGGTAGTTTTTGCCTTTACAGGATTGGATAAGGGGGGATTGTCTTTCTGGCAAAATAAGAGTGTGGTTATTGCTCGTTCATTCCCTAATCATATGTGTGTTTGTTACGATGATATCGGTGCAGTAACTCACTTACTTGAGCATTTATATCATCAGCAAAAACAGCGTAATATTGCTTTTATTGGTATTGAACAACAAGACCAAACTACCGGTGCGCTACGTTATCAAGCTTATCTGGATTTTTGTCAGCTTCATCAAATAACGCCTAATGCTTGTTTAGGAAAATTAAGTTATCTATCAGGCTATCATCTTGCTCAAACAGTCATTAAATCATCACCTTCTGCCATTGTTTGTGCGACTGAAACGCTTGCTTTAGGCTTACATAAATATCTTCATGAAAAGCAATATAAAAATATCATTGTTGCGAGTATCGGGCAGAGTGAATTGTTCCGTTTCCTTTTTCCACAAACGTTATCTGTGGAGTTAGGTTTTGATAAAGCTGGAACTTATACCGCTCATGAATTACTCCGAATGTTAACCAATGGGGTGGAACTTAAAACGGTGACGATTCCTTGCCAACTGGCTGTTAATAAATAGTAATAACAATCTAACAGTATTATATTTTTTATTAATTATGTGAGATCTATCACAAATAGGGAACGTTCCCATTTATTGTTTGTCTTTTTCAATCTATGCTAAATCCTAATTCAAACATAGCCAATGTATTAATAGCTAATTCGGCTAAATATTTATGATAGGGAGACTTGGAGATGGCTAAAGATCCTAACATCACCTCAGAATCGATAACCGCATTGATTGATTGTGTGGGTGGAAAAGAAAATATTGCGAGTGTTACCCACTGTTTAACACGATTAAGATTTGCACTGTCTGATCCCAAATTAGCCGATATAAAAGCCATAGAGGAATTACCTTTTGTAAAAGGTTGTTTTAATAATGCCGGGCAATTTCAAGTCATTATTGGTACCAATGTGGATAGTTATTATAAAGCTTTAACTCAGCATTTAAATCTTGATGAATCAACTAAAGAGCAAACTAAAGCTGCTGCGAAACAAAATATGTCTTTTTTTGAAAGACTAATTTCGAACTTAGCAGAAATTTTTGTACCCTTGCTGCCTGCTTTAATTGCAGGCGGTTTGTTATTGGGGTTACGCAACATTATTGGAGATATGCCCACTATTGATGATAAGCCATTAATTGCAACTTATCACTGGTTAGCGCCTATTTACAATATACTTTGGCTACCTTGTGAAGCGATTTTCCATTTTTTACCGGTTGCCATTTGTTGGTCAACGGTCAAAAAAATGGGTGGTTCACCTGTTTTAGGTATCGTATTAGGCATTACTTTAGTTTCACCACAATTGATGAATGCTTACGATCTGGGCAGTAAAATACCTGAAGTGTGGGATTTTGGGTTGTTCACTATCCAAAAAGTAGGGTATCAAGCACAAGTGATTCCATCGATTTTTGCTGGTTTAGCGTTAGGGTGGATCGAAACTCGATTACGTAAAATTATACCTGATTATCTTACGTTGGTTATTGTTCCGATCGTATCGCTACTGCTTGCTGTTTTTCTGGCACATTTTTTATTAGGCCCTTTAGGGAGAATGTTAGGTAATGGTATTGCCTATGGGGTTAGATATTTGATGACTGGAGATTATGCTTTTATCGGATCAGCTATTTTTGGTTTCTTATATTCACCATTGGTAATTACCGGTATTCACCATACGACATTAGCCATAGATATGCAGATAACCCAAAATATGGGGGGAACACCTATTTGGCCAATTATTGCGTTATCAAACATTGCTCAAGCCTCGGCGGTGGTGGGGATTATTTTAGTCAGTAAAAAACATAACGAACGTGAAGTGTCTGTTCCTGCTGCCATATCAGCTTATCTGGGCGTGACTGAACCGGCGATGTACGGTATCAATTTACGTTATAAATTCCCTATGCTATGTGCCATGATTGGTGCGGCCTTTGCTGGCTTAATTTGTGGTTTGTTTGGGGTATTATCTAATGGTATAGGTGTGGGTGGATTACCTGGCATTTTATCCATAAAACCGATTTATTGGGGAATTTATGCATTAGCCATGGTTGTGGCAATTGTCGTACCTATTGTTTTAACATCAGTTGTTTATAAAATAAAATTGAAAAAAGGTACGTTAGATATTCGCTAAACACGATTTAATAACCGTTAACCGTTCTATATTAGGGAACGGTTAATTTATGACAGATGAATAATTAAGAGCAAACAATGAATACGAACGAAATCCCTTGGTGGCAAAATGGAACTATTTATCAAATCTATCCCAAAAGTTTTCAAGCCAGTGGTACTGGTTCAACGGGGGATTTATTAGGCATTATCAGCCGATTGGATTATCTTAAAAATCTGGGCATTAGTGCGATTTGGTTAACGCCAATTTATCCCTCTCCGCAAGTTGATAATGGTTATGATGTATCGGATTATTATGATATTGATCCGGCTTATGGCACGATGGAAGACTTTGAATTATTGGTTAAGCAAGCGCATGAACGTGATATCCGTATTATGATGGATATGGTATTTAATCACACGTCAACAGAGCATCCATGGTTTAAATCCGCCTTAGATAAAACCAGTCCTTTTCGATCGTTTTATATTTGGAAAGATGCCAACGCTGACGGATCAGAACCCAACAATTGGCGGTCAAAATTTGGCGGTAATGCTTGGCAGTGGCATGAGCAATCAGGACAATACTATTTACACCTGTTCGCAAAACAGCAAGCCGATCTCAATTGGGAAAATCCAACCGTTCGCCAAGAGATTAAAAATGTCTGTCAATTTTGGGCGGATAAAGGCGTCGATGCATTAAGGCTGGATGTGATTAATTTGGTCTCTAAACAGCAAGACTTTCCGGATGACGTGAATGGTGACGGACGAAGATATTATACAGACGGCCCGAAAATACACGAATTTTTGCAAGAAATAAGCCGAGATGTTTTTCAACCTAATGGTTTAAAAACCGTGGGTGAAATGTCGTCTACTACGCTTGAAAACTGTCAAAAATATGCCGCATTGGCTGGTAAAGAGTTGACCATGACGTTTAATTTTCATCATTTAAAAATTGATTATCCAAATGGGGAAAAATGGACGCTGGCTAAGCCCGATTTACTTGAACTCAAAAAAATACTTGGCTATTGGCAAGTGGGTATGCACGGAAAGGCGTGGAATGCGATTTTCTGGTGTAATCACGATCAACCTCGCATTGTGTCACGTTTAGGTAATGAAGACCAATACCACAGCGAATCGGCCAAAATGCTGGCGATGATTCTTTATGGACTACAAGGCACGCCATATCTTTATCAAGGAGAAGAGATCGGGATGACCAATCCCCATTTTACTCATATTTCGCAATATAAAGATGTGGAAAGTCTTAACATCTACCAAGAAAAAATTGCCGAAGGTGTGTCAGAGTCTGATATGTTAGCGATTCTTGCCAGTAAATCACGGGACAATAGTCGAACGCCAATGCAGTGGGACAACACCGCCAATGCCGGATTTAGCCAAGGTAAACCTTGGATCGAGGTGGCAAACAATTATCCGAAAATCAATGTTAAGGCAGCGCTTAATGATCCCAATTCAATCTTTTATTGCTATCAAACCTTAATCAAATTACGCAAAACTTATCCGATCTTTATTTTCGGTGACTATCAAGATCTAACGCCTGATGTTGCTAATTGCTGGTGCTATGTCAGACATTGGAATAATCAAACGTTACTTGTGATAGCCAATCTGACCGAAAATACGATTAAATGGCAATTACCTAAAGCGTTAGAAAATCGTCATTGGCAAAGATTGCTAGCTAATTATGAAAACCAAACTGAATTAAAGCCAGAAATGGTGTTACAACCTTATGAGGCAATGTATTGGTTGCATCTAAATAGTTAAACGGTTGTATCAGGTTACTAGGATATATGCTAAATAATTTTGTTTTATTGAATTAAAAAATGTTGGGCAAACTGGGTAGTAAGAAAATGCCAACCCTCGTGTTGGCTTTTTGATTGAAACGCCATAATAAGTTGTTCATCGAAAGTTGTGGATAGTCCATATGGGTCATCAATTCCGTTATGTTAGTTAATCAATAGCTAATCAAAATCATGTAAAATAATGGGTAAATCATACTCTCTTTATGTGTAAATCTAGCTTTCCTGTTATAAAAAACGGGTTATCAGAACGTCAACTATACTCACTTGAACAGTAATTAATTAGCATAAGTGATGAATATCAATATTGGGTTATCTTAAGATAAAGTGTTATAGAGATCATGATGAATGATCTAATTAGTAAAACTATCGAGAAATAGAGCAATAACACATTTGTTTTATACTAAAAATATTCTTCAATCATATTCATTGGGATAATTTTGATTTTTAGAATTTGGTATTTAAAAAAAATTATTATAAAATAATAAATTATAATTCCATTGAAAATAATAGATTTATCATCGTTAAAAAACATAGTAAAAATGAATACAAAAAGAAAACAAAATAAACCATTAAAAAAATCTTTTATGGATATTATATCAACAGCACTGACTTTTGGTGTTTTATTTTGGTCTCCTTTGTTATTAGTTTTTATTTTTCTAGCTGTTATAAATTTATTTATAGGTGTTGATGAATTATTATTTTCAATTCACGGTGTGTGGTTTTTTCCTGCTACTATTTTAGTATGGCTATGCATGACTCCAACTTTCCATATCACAAAGAAAAGCATTATTATTTTACCAAAAATTAGACCAAAAACTTATATTCCAATTTGCCAAGATCTTGAAGTTAAAATCATTAAGGTCGAATATTTCAAGTATCCACCTAAAGGGATACAATGGAAAAGGATAAGACGGATAGGGAAATGGCATCCTATATATATATTATTTATAACTTTTAAAAATAAAAAAGTAAAACTAAAAAAAAGCGTGATAAGTGGGGTATACACACATGACCAAATTGATTATTTTTTACGTAATTTATATTTGTCAGGTGTTCGCTATGAAGTCAAAAATTTACATATACCTGTTTAGTAAAAATTTAGGGATTTATTTCTATATAACTTTAATGATTTGGATGTTTCATTTTTATAATTTGGAACATTTTGGTAATTGATTTCTCTTTCCTCAATTGTATATATTCAATAATTTTTATAGTTGTATCTATTATAATTTATACATCGAAAAAGAGTGAATGATTCAAAATAAATCTCTTGAATTAAATGGTTTGGGTGATAAATATGTTGTTTGAAAGTATAGTGTTTATTAAGAATAAACATCTATAATTTTATTGTTTAGAGATTAAAAAGAATTATTGTAATTTAATCATTAGCTGATTATTTTTTATTACTTACTATCGATTATATAACCACTCCCGCATTTTAATTAACCGAGCAATAATTTCATCTGAATCGGGCATTTCAGGTAAGGTTGTGGTTAGTGTTGCGGTTTCAATGTCATCAAATAATGATTTGGCCATATTCATAATTTCGTCATAGCTTAATTGACCATTTTTAATTGCGAGCAGTTCGTTTCGATTAGTGCGTTTATTGGTAATGGTGCCTTTGGTCATTATTTCATGAGCAACTTGTAATAAGCGAATGGTATGCATCATATTTTTAGCATCAAAATCATTACCATTTTCAATATTACTGCGATAACGTTGTTCATTACGTTTGGCAACCCATTGCCAGTAAGCCTTATAATCACGACAATGCGATGAAAAACCATCACGATTAAAACTTAAGTAAGCATTTACTGGGGTGTCAACTTTTACTGAAGACAAGCACAGCTCGGTCGAATCATCCTGTTGAATAATACCATGATAACCACAATCCCCTGATGCATCATAAAAAAGGGCATATAAATCTCTACTATGTGGAACATTCACCAAACCACATAAGTGTTGATCAAAACACTTTTCATTTAACCAATTGGTGAGAGGATAAGCATGCTGACCTTGAATAATATAACAAAAATCAAGGACCGTTTTACGCTTCACCTCGACCGGATTATTAATCTTTTTATTCAATCCCTTGGCTTTTTTAATTTGTGACATGGCATAGTGAGCAAAGGTTTGTTTAGTTTGTTGGGATAAAAATAGATCAAGGGTTAACTGCTGCATAATTGGATGCTGATATAAAATACAGTCGGGTGCAGAAGCCAATACTTCTAAAATATTCGGGTTATTTTTAAGTAAAAGCTCTACAAAACGACCTAATTCATAATAGACGATATCATTGGTTTCATTACTAATTTGCGGAATATACTCGAGTCCATAAAATTTATCTTTAGGTAAATAAAACACCCCTTTGATATCTGTATCCGATGTTTCAGTAGCTAATCCGAACGAACGACTACCACTAATCACTTCAAACAAAATGAGATTTTGTGCTTTTAAATCATCAATTGTCATGTCGTATTCCTTTCCTTATTTTAAGCTCATTAACGTTTGTATAAAAAAGCGATCTAATTTATCTGCCTTAAAATGCTGTTCAGTGATAGACTCAACTTCAGCACTGATATCAATCATGGATTGTTCAATGAACGATAAGATTTCTGGCGCAATAGTTATCGATGCTGATTCCACCATAGTTGCTTTTAATCTAATAATATCATTTATTTGCTGTCTTAAATTATCCGGTAATAGTGTTAATAATGGCATTATTGCCATAGGAGCGATTTGCCGTTTTCCTAAACACCATTTAGCACACAATAAAGGTCTTAACACATAAAACAATTTTTTAACACCAATCTGTTTGCCATTGATAGTTTGCAGCGAGCTTTTAGCAATACCTAAATAGTGATAGATGTTACCACGTGCATTAAAAAAGTCTGCACACAATTGCCATAATTGCTGAGCAATTGATTGATTTTGCTGATAAATAATTGGAGATTGCAACCACTCAAACGGCGTAGTATTGGATTTTCGGATTAACTGTAGGGTCTTTTTCAAATCCCAACCTTGTAAATCCAGTTCGTCGTCTATGGGAAAAGTAAAATGTGATTCAGGATTATCAATGGCTAAATATCTATCCAACGGATGAACATAAATAAAACGTACATCATAATCGCTATTTGGCGAAGGAAACCCCCACGCCCGACTGCCCGATTCGCAGGCATAAAGAATATGGATACGGTATTGTTGTTCTAATTCGGTAAATTTTTGTTTTATTCGCTGTTCCATTTTTATTATTCCTTAATTTTTGACACAATTTAAGCATTTTACTCATTATCATTGATAACAAATTATTTAGAAATGAAAATTTATGATTAGTAGCTTCAAATTTGAAAAAAACTTAACAAAAAATAAGCTTTAGCATTTTTTTATTAAATTTGTACATTTAATATAAAATCCATCCTACCTATCACTCATGTAGTGGTTTGAGTTAATCACTGCTAAGTTTAAGAAAAATATGCTATATTATTTTTTAACTGATTTTACAAGGTAATAAAATGGATATAAAACTAACCAAGCATGACAAACGCTATATTGAAGGTTCAGACGATGTCTACAGCATTATGCAACGTGTGTTATTACGTGATAACCAAATCGACCAAGAAAAAGAACATCTTTGGATGATTGGGATGAATCAAGCTGGTTATATCCTGTATATCGAACTGATTGCGCTTGGCAGTTATAAATCGGTCGATGTTGAACCGATGAATGTATTTCGTGTTGCGGTAATGAAAAACGCCTCACGCGTGATATTAGTTCATAATCATCCGTCAGGATCGCTGACGCCGTCCGAAGCGGATAAAGATATCACCGATCGCCTAATCCAAGTCGGCCGTATTTTAAATATCGACCTAATCGACCACCTAATCATCACCCCTAAATCCTATATCAGCTTCCGCAGTACTAAGCTTATGGACGAGTTAGAGCAAAGCCTAAAATATGTTCCAACCTACCAAGTGATCGAAAAAATCCGCAAAGAAGAAAAGAAAATCGCCAAAGAAAAGTTGGCAGTCGCAAATGAAAAAATTAAGGCGGAGAAAGACAAAGTAAAAATAGAAAAAGAACGACGTGAAAAACTTGAACTCGCAATGGCAACTGCGTTACTTGACAAAGGCGTCTCGATTCAAGATATTGCGAAAATAATGGATATTACGATTAAAAGAGTTGAGAGGATTTTGGGGAAATACAATATGGAAATCTAAGATTTATTTTGTGGTTTTACAAGTTTCAATCGCTTCTGTAGAGCATCACCAACTCTAGGGTGCATACGTTTCATGTGATTCACTCGTCCCATTGTTTGATTGAATAATCTTAAATACTTATCGCTATTTGCATTAGTTTGAAATTCTTTTTCGCATTCAAATACTGCAGCCTTAATCATATTCCTTTTCTTTTTAGGCATAGATGGTCTATTTTGATTCACATTCAAATTATGCATAATCTGTTTTTCACTTCTCGGCATAATATGATGTTTTGTTCTATTAGGTTTGGCCCCTACTGATTTCAATAAACTATAAATGCGACTAATAATGTCTTTTTTTTCTTTTGACGAAATAATTCGATTAGCCGAGACTGTTATATCATCGACATATCTTGTATAAGTAAAACCTCTTTTAGCTAGATAACTGACTAGCTCATTTTCTCGAGACCAGAATATTAAATTACAAATGTAGCTACTTGCTTTTCCGCCCTGAACAAGGTTGCCTTTAAATGTTATTAGTTCTGCTAAATATTCTGAAACCTCTTTGGAAAATTTAAAAAAACCAGCCCATACTTCAAAGACAACTTTTTTTGAAATGCTTGGAAAGAAATTAGTAATATCCTCTGTAATTAGTATTTTTTTTCCTAAATGATTTTTGATATTGGTTAAAAAGTCTTTATCCTTCAAACTACCTTGTAAATAATCAGGATAATATACTTTCTTTAAAAATTTATTAGATATTCTGGCATGAATAAGTTTAAGTTGCTTTTTTACATTATAAGTATCACGAAAAGAACCATCGCTTTTTTCTTTTCTTTTATGAAGAAAAAAGAAACTATCCGAAGAATGATATAAATCATCAAGTTCTTGTCTTGTTATACCTAAGATTTTTGCTAATAAATCCAAATCAGCTACTGGTTTGGCTGAATATTTAGGAATCATCAGAATCAGGCTCTATAAGTTGTAGGGCAGTTAGAGATAACTGTTTAGCTAATTCATGACTAATGCCATCAATTTCTTTTTTATCAGATGCTAAAAAAATAAAAATACTGATTGGAATATTTAGAGCATCACAAATTTTTTCAATAGTAGATAAATTGGGATCTCTTTTGTCTTGTTCTAAAAGAGTAAGATAAGATATAGATAAGCCTGATAATTCAGCTAATTTGGTTTTTGATACCTTTTTTTGTGTACGACACATTTTCAGCGCATTACCAAAACTCATTATATTTACCTCTGTTAGATTGCGAGTGACCTGCTGTAAACTAAAATCATTTTTTAGATATAAATTCAATTAGATGAATTACGGCAGGAATTAAAGTTATACATCTAGACAAAATATCGAGTAATTGACTTGATGAATACTGTTCCTCTGATTCTTCCAATTTTTGAATTATCTCTTCTAACTCTTTTTGTTTACTACTATCCATAACATCATGCAGCTCCTCTAAAACCATTTTTAATGTTTTAATGGAGTTCTTTAAAAGATTTTTGTTATTTAATAACATTTTTAACCTCGTTTTGCTTTTAATCAGTGCGATATTGCACCAGTCGACAAAACAATACTGAACTGAAAAAAAATGTTATGGATAATACAGGGCACTCTATCTGGAGTAGCGTTAGCTACTCCACCAGTCGATAATAATATTGCGCCAACTACGTTACCTAAATACACACTGTGATCTCGGTTAATGTTTGTTTATTCTGGCGCAGTGTTGCTGGGGTGATTCTGATTGTTTAATAGCAATTTACCATCAACAATCGGCTAATAAAGCCACTGTCTTTTTCAGTATTAATAGGTTTATCTTTTAAAGAGCATCAGGATGGTTGCATCCCGTTATTAACATAATATAATTTAAAATTTTACTTAATGCAATATTTTTTTTCTATTAGTCAAAAAAATAATTTATTCAATATTCTTACTTAGCCGCCGCGCGCAGTGGAACGGGGAGCCGGAGGGGTTGGTTTGACCCCCTCGGTCGCCTGAACACCTGAACTTCAATATTGCACGGCAGTTTTCAAGGCGAAACCCATTGCACTAACCTAAAGGGAAATCTACAAAGATCTTATTGAAGAGAATACTAATGCAATTACGGCGCTTAGTAAGTTTGGCAATTTAAAGTTGATAGCAGTAAATATTAATTTAAATCGAGGATCGCTCCTCGATAATTTTTACCCCTTCACACACACCACTTGCCTTAATTGATGCACTATCTCAACCAATTCATTTTGCGCGGTCATCACTGCATCAATATCTTTGTATGCCATTGGGATTTCATCAATCACATTAGCATCTTTTCGACATTCAACATGTGCAGTTGCTTTGATTTGATCCTCAATGGTAAATTGCTTTTTGGCTGCTGTTCGGCTCATTACGCGGCCGGCACCATGTGAACAGGAACAAAAACTTTCTTCATTTCCCAGTCCTCGCACAATATAGCTTTTAGCCCCCATTGAGCCGGGAATAATGCCTAATTCTCCTTTACGTGCGGATACTGCACCTTTACGTGTGATAAAAATTTCTTCACCAAAATGTTGTTCTTTTTGAACATAGTTATGGTGACAATTTACTGCCGACATATGGGTAGTAAATGGTTTAGTGATAATTTTCCGCATTGCCAAAATCACATTATGCATCATTGCCTCTCGATTTAGCCTTGCAAACTCTTGCGCCCAATGGACAGCCTCGACATAATCGTGAAAGTGCTCTGTACCTTCTTCCAAATAGGCTAAATCTTTATCCGGTAAGTTTTGGATATGCACTTCCATGTCTTTTTTAGCCATTTCAATAAAAAAACTGCCAATGGCATTACCCACGCCACGTGAACCACTGTGCAACATAATCCAAACACGATCGGCCTTATCTAAACAGATTTCGATAAAGTGGTTGCCGGTACCTAATGTGCCTAAATGACGGTAGTTATTGGTTTTTAAAAAGCGCGGGTATTTTTCCGTCAGCTTATTAAAACCTGGCGCTAGCTGTTGCCAGTACTGTTCGACAATAGCAGGGGCGTCATGCCAGCTACCATAATCCCGTCCTCGGTGTTTTGGGGTAATTCCATGCGGCACCGCTTTTTCAATTTCAGTACGTAATGGTAATAAATTATCTGGCAAATCAGCCGCCATCAACGAGGTTTGTACCGCAATCATACCGCAGCCAATATCTACCCCAACTGCGGCAGGAATAATCGCGCCGCGCGTTGGGATTACACTGCCAATGGTTGAGCCTTTACCTACATGCACATCGGGCATCACGGCGATATGTTTAAAAATAAATGGTAGTTTTGCCGTTTTGGTTAGTTGTTCTTTAGCCTCGGGTTCGACCGGTACCCCTTTAGTCCACATTTTGATTGGCTTGGCGTTTTCTGCCTGTAATAAATTATATTGTGTCATTTTTATTCCTCACACCGCCCTGCGATTTTACATGGCGGCTTAATATTTTCTTTTTATCACGCGCTTTTAGGTTGGATATTTACCAAGCCATGTAACACTTGATCAAGTCCGCCTACTACCGAGATTTTATCGATACGTTCAGCAATGCGTTCTAAAGTTTCCATCTCTTTTAACCGCAAGGCTACTGGGTTATTTTCCATTACTTTGGCGGTGTTCAATAATGAACGGGTTGCTGATGTTTCCTCGCGGCGACGAATCACATTGGCTTGCGCCACTTTTTCCGCCTCGACCACTTGTGATAGAATCGCTTTCATATCGCCCGGTAAAATAATGTCTTTTACCCCTAGTGAAACAGTTTGTAAACCATAGCCATCTAAACGCATTTTGATATGTTGGGTTACCACTTCATCAATAATATTTTTGTTCTCAAGTAACTCATCCAACGTACGCATACCAATCGCTTCGCGTAATCCAAATTGTAATTCACGATACAATAAATCAACCGGCTGCGCAGTTTTTTCAAACGCGGTTAATACGTCAGTATAGTGCCAGTTAGCCACTAAGTTTACCCGCAAATTGACTTTATCTTTGGTTAAAATCTCTTGTCCTGCCACTTCTAAGGCTTGCAGGCGAGTATCCACCATATCAACCGAGATTTCCCGGTTAAAACGCCAATAAGCGGTAATGCTAGCTGTTAATAACTGCTCAATTTTACCGTTCACTTTTAATACCCCGACATGATAAGCCGGCACTTGTGCAATTAATACGCTGTTATCACCGAGTACTTCTTTTTGGCGTAACTTTGGTTGTAGTAATTGCTGTACCATTTCATCACTTAAGGTATACCCTTGGTTTAAATCCACTGTCACCATATGCTGTTTATGGCTATTTTGCCAATATAGGCGTTTAGTACCCGGGGATAAAATTTCAACCAATAGATCGTTTTCATAACGCAAACCAGCCTGATTTGCACCGACTTCCATTGCGATACAGTATTGTGATAGTTGTTGTGGTGTACGTTGTTCTATGGCATCAGCGATACGATCATCAATGCGGTTGTCCCTTAAGTTAAATTTACCCAGTACAATCGTATGTTTAAATTGGCAATAACCGACGATTGATTCTGGCGCAATAATCTGTATTAGCTGGTTATCAACAAATAAAGTCCCAATTTGTTCATGAATAAAGTGATGTAGCACTAGTTTTTCGATATTCACAATGGCGTTATTGCTATTTTTAGCTTCAATCAATTCTTGTGCGATATCGGTTGGCAGTGCATAACCGTCTTGTAATGCCACTTTTTTAATCGCATGTGCTTTGTAGCTTTTCCAATATAAAGCTTTGTTTGTTGGTAAAATGACTTCAACCAATTTTTGCTCTTCATAACGTAAGGCAATTTCGTTTTCAGCCACATCCACTAAATAACAGTGTTGGTTAATAATATTTGGATAGAAGTTGATTAACTGTTCTGCTATGTCGGCTGCAATTTTTGTCTCTGCTAAATTAATCAATTGATAACTTAATATATTTAATAGATCAAAAATTCGGTGTACCCCCGCAGTTAATACTTTTTCAATCTCATTATTTTTAAATAAAATTGCAATTTCATATTTTTTGACTTTAATAGTTTTTATCATTTTACATTTCCTTTTTAGCACAATCAGCAACCGAGTTTGCACAATTGAAACGGGTTAAGTAACGAAATAGCAGGGTGAAGGCTAAAAGCAATAAGAAAAATAGTGCGCCACTTATTGGTATTTAGCATTCTGCCTATTATCCAGTTTGTTTACCTTGAAAGTCGTGGTGACCTGACAAGTTAACCGGTTTTTTTTGCGGATAAGCTTGTTAAGGTGCTTTGTCACTTAGCTTATCTAACGACGATCACTGACTGTGTTTGTTTTTCTACTTTTGTTTTACGGTTTTTGAAGTGGGATTCGAACCCACTACATATCGATCCCTAGTCGATTGTTCTACCAGATGAACTATTCAAAATTGACTTTTCTACAGTCACCTAATCACACAATAAGGAATACATGTTGATAATCTTCCGTCCTTTTATCCCGTAGATAAACCCGTAAAGGATTCGCGATGTACCTTGCTGTGATAAAAACAGCATTTGCTTGCTTAGGTATATTTAATATTGCGAAAAGCGTGCCAAAAAATAAAAAGTAATAAAAATATTTTTTAACTATTTGATTTATAGATGTAAAAAAATAAATATCATATAATGTATATGATATTCAAATAGATTTTAATGACTATAAATCTTATAATTTAATCTAGCTGTTTATATAATATTATAAATTTAATTATGAAAAAGAATGTGATATTTGGTTTTTTGGGTAATGTGCTGGATAACCGAGGTAGAGGTAAAAAACGCTGGGCGCGTTGGCGACCAACGATTGATTTGTGCCGACAAACTGATTTAGCTATTTCTCGTTTGGAACTGCTTTATTTTGCCAATGATGAGCAGTTACTTTGTGATATTGTTAATGATATAAAAATTCTATCCCCCAATACCGAAATTAAACCCATTGTCATTAATATTGCTGATCCATGGGATTTTGAGCAGGTTTATACTTGTTTATTTGATATTGCTAAACGATATTCTTTTGATCCAGATAAAGAAGATTACTATTTGCATATCACTACCGGAACCCATGTGGCGCAAATTTGTTGGTTCTTATTAGCTGAATCACGTTACTACCCAGCTAAGTTATTGCAAACTTCACCACCAGTAAAATCAAATAAAGTTGAAGAAAGAATTTATAATAATGAGGCGGAACTGATTGCCAATAGTCCTAAAGGAAAAGCTAACACCATTGATTTGAATCTTAATCGTTATGATCAAATTCTTAACCGCTTTCAGCAGTATGCCAGTGAAGCTACAGAGCTTTTAAAATCGGGCATCGCCACACGTAATCAACTGTTTAACCAGTTAATTGCTGAAATTGAACAAGTGGCCAGCCGTTCTTATGCCCCTATGTTATTATGTGGGCCAACTGGTGCAGGAAAATCATTTTTAGCAAAACAGATCTATTTACTTAAACAAAGTAACCATCAAATCAGTGGTGAATTTGTTGAGATTAACTGCGCCACCTTACGTGGCGATAGTGCTATGTCTACCTTATTTGGTCATGTCAAAGGCGCGTTTACGGGGGCAAATCTGGCGCGGACTGGATTGTTAAAAAGTGCCGATGGTGGATTATTGTTTTTAGATGAGATTGGAGAGCTTGGGCTAGACGAGCAAGCAATGTTATTAAAAGCGATTGAAGAAAAGCAATTTTATCCATTTGGTACTGATAAACCAATTAAGAGTGATTTTCAGCTGATTGCCGGCACCAATAAAGACCTTAAACAGGCAATTAGCCAAGGTGAGTTTCGCGAAGATCTTTACGCCCGTATTAATCTGTGGAATTATACATTGCCAGGGCTAGCCGAGCGTAAAGAGGATATCGAACCGAATATTGATTATGAACTGGCGCGTTACGCCAAAGAATATGGCTTGATGCCACGTTTTAATCGTGAGTCGCGTAGCGCCTATTTACAGTTTGCCACCTCGAATGAAGCATTATGGCAAGGAAACTTTCGTGAACTCACCGCATCTATTACACGCATGGCAACGCTGGCACCACAAGGAAATATTACGATTGAGCAAGTCGAACAAGAGATTAAACGTTTAAAACAAAACTGGCAAGGCGATCAGTCAAATAATTCATTAATTCCACAAGAAATTGATGAATTCGATCGCTACCAGTTAGAAAAAGTTATCGAGATATGTCAAAAAAGTGCCAGTTTATCAGAAGCTGGTCGAAAGCTTTTTGCTGTTTCGAGAACCAAAAAACAGAAGAGTAATGATGCCGACAGGTTGAAAAAATATTTGGCGAAGTTTGGGCTGAGTTGGGATGAGATTAAACAGGTATAACTAAATGAATAGCATTAGAGAACTTTTTTTTGCTTTGGCCGAATACCAAGGAAATACATTTTATTCTGATGTCATTTCATTCTGGTCAAATAAGCAAAATTATCATCGTTATTTACAACATATTGCGGAAAAAATCATCGAACCTGAGGATGCACTATATATTACTGATGCTGCTAATTGGGAGCTTTATGCTCTATCCCGTGTGTTAGATATATTAACCAGTTCCTTACAACACTCTTCTCATTACCCGCATATTTCATTAGATGAGTATATAGCCTTTGCCCAAAGTATTGGCTTAAGCTGTGAGCAACCAAAAGAGTTTCATCCATTTTTTTATGAAATTACGGATGTCAAAGTGGGAACAGATCCTTTTTTGTTACACTCTGTGCATTACCCTGCTTTATTTTTAGGTAACTTATTAATCAATCGAGGGAGTGTAACGATCACCTTACCCGATGAGCAGTATCCGATTCAAGAGATAAAAACAGCACCGATCTATTGGGCCTATACCAGAAACAATCGTGAAGCCCATGATTTGTCACATGGATGGGGACATAACTCTCAATGGCGTACCAGCTTTCGATTTGATTTCAGAACTGAAAAAGGACTTTTTTATAATTCCATAGGCAAGGATAGTCTAAACCATCCTGATCAAGAATTATTAACCAAATTACAAAAAGATAATATTTCGTTAGATGAAGCCATTGATCTTGTTCGTTATCGGCAATTGCTTTATATCCATAAAAAAGATGAATTATGGCCCTATGACTATCGATTTTTTGAACCAGATACCAAAATATTGGTTTAGTGTTGTTTAACTTATAGTACTTTACAACCCCATAAACTTGGTATAGAATTCGTCCGCTTTCCTGAATAGTGCTGCTGCAGGAAAACAGTAATTATCTTCTCAATTTGAGGAGACGATTTTTTATTGTTTTCTAGGTGGCTATTATGTCTACATTTTCCCGTTTACAAAAACGTTTGTCCCGTCTTGGGATTGAAAGTCATTTTAATAATGATATTTATACTTTAAATAAAGAAAATACATCTGCTCAGATTTTGTTACCAAGTCCATTGCCATTAGAGCAAAAAGCGGTAGAACAGCTTCTGAACTTTGCATCAGTGAACGTCCCTAATAGTGTAGGGAAAGTTTGCATGGCTCGTGCTACACCTGATTTTCATCCAGGTGCGGTTGCGCCTGTTGGTAGTATTGTTGCAACTACGCAGGATTTAATTATCCCTGCAGCAATTGGTACTGATATTAATTGCGGTATGCGGCTTTTTACCAACGGTTTAAGCTTTGATCAGGTGTGTGAACAAAAATCGACAATTATTGCTCAATTAAAACGTGTGTTATTGCAAGATGAGCGTGATGTGCCTGTTACTCCGCAATCTTTTCAAGCCTTATTCGATCAAGGTCTTGCAGCATGGTTATCGGAGTTACCGCAGCAAGGTTTGTGGAATTCAGTTAATTATGAACGGTTACAAGCAGAGCTTGATAAAATATCGGGTAATCATTTAATTAAGGCAGATAGTCAGTATGCACCTGAAGCCTTTTTTGAAAAGCGCGATATTATCCGCCCAGCGAGTTTAGGTACTGTCGGATCTGGTAATCATTTTGTCGAGTTACAAATTGTTGATGATATTATCGATCGACATTTAGCTTATCAATTAGGTCTTGAAAAAAATAGTGTCGTCGTCATGATTCATACCGGATCGCGTGATGTTGGTTTTTACATTGGTCAGCGTTGGCAAGATAAAGCAAAAGCTTTATGGCCGACTAATGAAAAGCAACCAAAATCAGGATTGTTTGGTTTAACAGATAGTCATGCACAAGCCTATTTACAAGCTATGGGGGTTGCCGCGCGTTATGCTTGGATTAATCGAATTGTGATTACCGAATTGATACGTAAATCGCTTTCAACTATTTTTCATCAAGATAATAGTCAACTTGTGGTCGACATTTCGCACAATATCATTTTGCCTGAACATGAGATGAATATTCATCGTAAAGGGGCGACGCCTGCTTATGCTGGTCAGATAGCTTTAATCCCTGGCTCAATGGGTGATCACTCTTATGTGGCAGTAGGTAAAGGTAATGCAGATTGGTTATGGTCTTGCTCACACGGTGCAGGTCGAGCAGAAAGACGACAAGCTATGCGTAGTAAAAAAGTCGAATATGATAAGGTCAACTTGCCATGGCAATGTATTACCTTAAAAGAAGAGCGGTTACGTGAAGAGGCTCCTACAGCCTACAAACCGATCACACCGGTGATTGACGCACAACAAAACGCCGGTTTGATTCAAACAGTGGTTAAACTTAAGCCGTGGATTACGTTTAAGGTGTAATTTTTATACAACAACCGCATTGAATTGGTTTGATGCGGTTGCTGTTATTATACTAATGATTTTATTTATTGGAATGGAGCAATTTCAGTTTATTAAAAACCAATTCAGCCTCAGTCCAGTTTTTATTACTGATCGCTCGATCAACTAAACTTTTTAAGTGATCAGATGTAAAAATTTCAGAATCTTTCATCTGATTTGCTAAAGTAAATGCTGCTAATAGTTGTTTTGCTACAGCTTTCACAACCGGTACTGTAACAGAATTTCCAAATTGTTTGTACATTTGTCCGTCAGATACAGCATTAATAATATAATTATCAGGAAAACCTTGTAATCTGGCACATTCTCTCGGTGTTAATTTACGAGGTCTTTTTCCTAAGTCTGATTGGTCAATTAAAATTTCACTACCATCTTTATAATAACGAGCACTTAAAGTATTAGTATATTCGCTACTTTCATTAAATAAACTATAACCAAAACCATTGCCTTTTTTAGCATGCTCCTTTTTCCTCCGTTGGTGACCATCCCATAGTTTTTCAGAAATAGTATATTTATCATTAATTTCATTTTCAGTTTGAAGGATGTCTCCTAGCTTTGTTGGTATACACGGAGGCTGTGGCCATTTAAATAAATTATCAAAATCAATATTATTAAAATAATTTCGGTCAAAACCAATAATGAAAATTCTTTCTCTATTTTGTGGTACTCCAAAATCAGCTGCTCGCAATACTTTATAAAAAACCTGATAATTTAATTTACTCGATAAAGCTTCTTTCGCCTCGTCAGATAACGGAATATCATCGGGAATCAGGCCAATATTATTACCTTCTAAAATATTTAATATTGTTTTTAACGTGTTACCTTTATTATGGCCTTTTAGTTGTTTAACATTCTCAAGTAGAAATGCTTTCGGTCTTTTTTCAACCAGAATCTTTTGAATTTCAAAAAACATTGTGCCTCTGGTATCATTGAATCCTTTTTTTAATCCTGCCTGAGAAAAAGCCTGACAAGGAAAACCTGCTAATAAAATATCATGATCAGGAATGTCTTTTGCAGCTATTTTAGTTATGTCTCCACTCGGTACCTCACCAAAATTAGCAGTATAAGTTTTTTGAGCAAACTTATCCCATTCTGAGGTAAATAAACATTTTCCACCTAGCTCCTGAAATGGCAACCGTATACCACCTATCCCAGCAAACAAGTCAATAAACGTAAATTTATGATCAGTCGACTCTTTTTGTTTAAAAGGGCAATCATCATATAATTGGCTAATCAATTCTAACGTTGTTTTAGACGGTGTGTGCTCACCTTTTTCCCAACCTCGTACGGTTCTCTCTCCATTTTCATTCATACCTAATAATCGGGCAAAATCTTTTCGGGTTAGTCCTATTTTCATTCGCTTTTGTTCAATAAATGATGAAATTTCATTCATATGAAGGTATCCTAGTACAATATTAATTAAAAAGTGAGTTATCCGTTTTGTTCCCGGATAATAGCACTGGATATTTAAACAGTCAATATATGTTTCTTATTTTATGAGGAATTTTACGAAATGAATGCTTATGGAAAATTAACAGAGTTTCTTTCTAATTCAAACTCTGCTTTTAAAACTAATTTATATCAATTAGGTGGATATGTTGAGGTTGCTAATTCTAATGGTAAAGTTCACGATATTAGTTTAAATAGCTTATTATCTGCTTTTCAAGATTTAATAGAAAATTATATTTTTTTGCAAAAATATATAACATTGTGTAATAAAGAAACTACAATAACACCCAAACTAGCATTACAGATCTTCAATGAAGCGCAAACACTTAATGATCACAATTTGAAACTTGAAACGATTTGGAAGTATTACGAAAAACCACTCAGATTAATTTCAGAAAAAATATTCACTAATCCAAGAATTAAAGTTGTCGGATTCGAACAAACAAAAATATTATTTAATACGATATCTAAAATTATATCTTGTGCAAACAATCTCGATAACAAAAATATTGATGAAAATATTGTCTTTACTAAAGACAGTTTAAATATTGCTAAAGAATTTCTTACAATTTTAATGCAACAATATAGTGTCAATTTACCTGTTCAAAAATTAGTTAATGAATCACATCAAAAGGGAAAAAATATTATTTTTTATGGTGCACCAGGGACTGGTAAAAGTTACCAAATAGATCAATTAACTAAAGGTGGAAATTGCATACATACTGTTTTTCATGCTGATACACAATATAGCGATTTTTTAGGTATGCTAAAACCAACGATGAATGATAATAATGAATGTAGCTATCATTTCATGCCAGGTCCTTTTATTCAATCCTATGTTAATGCATTGAAAAATCCTCAAATACACCATTATTTGGTTATTGAAGAAATTAACCGAGCTCAAGCAGCAATGGTATTTGGTGAAATATTTCAACTTCTTGACCGAGATGAAAAAGGAATTGGTTGTTACGAAATTGAACCGGTGGATCAAAGCTTAGTAGATTATTTGATAAATAAAATTGGTGGTTATCCTGATAACAAAGTTAAATTACAGATGCCGGGTAATCTATCTATTTTGGCTACCATGAACAGTAGTGACCAAGCTGTTATGCCTTTAGATACTGCATTTAAAAGGCGTTGGGAATTTGAATATATTCAAATTAATATGGATAAAGCATCAGATAAAATTATCAATATTCCGAACAATAATCAGAAAGTTGGTGTTACCTGGAGAAAATTAGCAACAGAAATTAATGAACGTCTGTCAGAATTTAATATTCCGGAAGATCGTCATCTTGGGCCATTTTTTTTATCAACCAATGAAATAAATGAAAAAGGCTTAACGAATAAGCTTTTTATTTACTTATGGGATGATTTATTAAGACATCAAGTCAAAACAATCATTTTTGATTCAAGCATAAGAACATTTGGGCAACTTATTAAGTGTTTTGAAGAAAAAAAAGATATATTTTGTCCTGAATTACAAGAAAAACTATTTTAGTTATAAAATATATTTTGACAATTACAATGAAATTTAAATTTATTACTGATCGAGATAATATTTCTGACTTACCATCAGTTTTAAGAAAAGAAATTAATCAGCGCGGTTTATTTACAGCAAAAAATAGTAATAATGTCTCTTTCTGTGGCATGATGATAAACAATGATACTGTGTATATGTTTATTCCAAGAAGTTCTGATTATTCGAAAATAAACAAAATGGAATTTGCTTGCTTACTAATGTCTATGTTAGAAAGGTATGCAACACGAAATAAATCCCACATAACTTCAGATGATGAAGAAAACATTGAAGTCGGTTTGTGTTATCTTACTCTCGCCAAAGAGCTGCTATCCGATTATCAGACTTATGGCTTATACAAAAAAGTGTCTAAAAAAGAATTAGTTAATTCAGGTAAAATAAACTGGAAAAGAACATTCCAAAAAGAACTTCCTATTTTTATACATTCTAATACTCCATTTTATCTTGAATATTATGGCTATAAATTCACAAGCTTTCATACCCATGAAATTTCTAAAATTCACGCAGAAATAGTACATAAATTAGATCACAGTTTGAGCTGGTGGTTGAACAGAAAAGCAGGTTTATTAATTGCCCCTGATTTAGCTAAATTTGAAAAGTCCACTTTAACCATCGAAGAAAAAATTTACATTTTAAATAAAGAATTAAATCAAGCTTATTCAGATAGAGAAATAAAATTACTAAAAAACCTTATTACTTTTTTAAGTCAAGAGCCTGGTACTGAATCAACTATACTTGTTTTAGGAATTAAAAAGTTTGAACAACTTTGGGAAAATATGCTACGCATTGTATTAAGAGGAACAAATAAAGCGAATGATAATAGGCTTCCAATTCCTATTTATAAGCATACAACTAATCATTTATCAGATATTAAAAGACCTGGAATGAAATTAGATATTTTTATCAAAGATGATAAATTACTAACTGGCGCAGTTATTGATGCAAAATACTATGATGCTAAAGATAATAATAGCGAATCGCTTCCTGCTTTAGGTGATATACTTAAGCAGATTTGTTACCTTAATGCAGTACAGTTAGTGCATCGAAATTTAATTAAAATAGATAATATCTTTATTTTTCCAGGAAATCATAATACTTTTTCTCACATAGAATTTAATCACGAGCAAATTGAACAATCAGAAATATTAAAAGTATTTCCACATATAAAATGCCTCTATTTAAATCCTGTAGATGTTATTAAAGCTTATGTTAATCATCAATATCTTGATAACTTAAGAACTGTTTTATTGTCAGATAAGTAAACAGAGATAAATCTTTATGGTTGATGTCCATTCTAAAGAGATTAGACGTAAAAATATGCAAGCAATAAAGAAGGAAAATACCTTTATTGAAATTCGGATTAATAATCTATTAAAAAACTTAGACATCCCTTTCAACTTTCAAATCAAAGAATTACCAGGAAAACCCGATTTCGTTATTGAGCAATATAAAGCGATTATCTTTGTTCATGGCTGTTTTTGGCATAAACATAACTGTAATTTATTTAAATTACCTAATACAAATACTGAATTTTGGCTTAATAAAATTAATGGTAATTGCAGGCGTGACACAAAAAATATACAAGAATTAATCCAGTTAGGTTGGAAAATTTTAATTATTTGGGAATGTGCTTTAAGAGGAAAATTAAAATTATCGGATATACAGTTAATGGATAGGATTGAAGAATGGTTATGTTCTCATTTAAAAAATGCAGAAATTGCTTCTAACGGATTAAAAACGTTTTAAATATATTCAATCAAATTGCTTTAGAAAGTATACTTATAGCATAAATATTTATTCCATAACTCCTAGAATCAATTCGCAATAAATAAAAGTATATTGAAATTTTGATAAAATTTATCTCTTGGATAAATTACAGATAATATTTTATGGAACAAACAGATCGATTTAATTCTTCATTATTTGTTTGTCAGTTATAATTTTTTGTCATATCTAATTTGTAATAAAATGTACTTTATTTTCTTTAATTCACTACAGTTATATTAGTTTTTTGCTTTTGTTCTTTAAAGTTCTACTGGTAGTTTATTACGATAGCCATTAATATTTTAAATAAAAAAGGCGCACAATGTACGCCTTTCTTACTTGTTTGCATCGGTGATGCGATAAAGGTTTTAAATTATTTAATAACCTTAGCAACAACACCCGCACCAACAGTACGACCACCTTCACGAATCGCAAAACGTAAACCTTCTGCCATCGCGATTGGGTGAATTAATGATACTGACATTTTGATGTTATCGCCTGGCATTACCATTTCTACGCCTTCCGGTA
>NZ_JAFNNV010000008.1:0-105341 GCF_026536705.1 Gilliamella sp. B3817
GTGATGGCAGTGTTAGTGGTTATAACTTAGGGGTTTACGGTAACTGGAATGCACAAACCAATGGTGAAGGGCTTTATGTCGATACATGGGCACAATATAGCTGGTTCAAACATAAAACTTCAGTTCATTTATCAAATTCAAGAAACTATTCAAGCAAATATAATGGGAACGCATTAAGTTTATCTGCTGAAGTTGGTTATGGATTAATTGTCCTTGAAGGCGATGAGAAAAACTGGTTACTTGAGCCACATGCTCAAATTGGTTATACCTGGTTAGACAGTGATAAGTTTAATTTAGGTCGTGCAGGTAAAGTTGACAACATTAACGCAGATGGTGCGCAATTACGCCTAGGTGCACGTTACTATGGTCAAAGCACAAAATCGGGTTACGGCGTGTTACCATTTATTGAAGCAAACTGGCTATATGATTCATCTTCACCAGAAGCGAAAGTAAAAGGAAAACATGTTGACTCAAATCAAGGTAAAAATTACGCAGAGTTTAAAGTCGGTGTGAGTGGAAGCATGACAAAATCACTAAGTGCTTATGCTCAACTTGATACTCGATTTGGCTCAGATAAATATTCACGAATTGGTGGACAACTAGGTTTAAATTATTCATTCTAACAATAGTAATATCTTAGTAAATACAAAGCAGTACGATTTAGTACTGCTTTTTTATAGAAAAAAGATATGTGATTCAAACTAAATTGAAAAAGGGGATATTTAGCACTGACTAAATAAAGAATTTAGTCTAAAAAAAATCATAACATGAACAATATATTGAAAAAAAAAGATTGCTAATTGATTATGTATTTTAAACGCAGAATATGAAAATTTTGTGCAAAAATAATCAGTTTGTTAACTTTACATTAACTTACAATTAACAAAAAAAACAATTAATTATAATTATATTACGCTTTTTATTAGAAATTTTCGATAGATTAAATGTTGATTGATCGCTTAATCCGATCAATAATGTTTTTTACATAAGTCTCTTGAATCTTAGTGACTATGTTTAATATTGTAAAATGAAGGAAATTTAACAAATGAATAAAATTTATAAAGTTTTGAAAAATAGACAAGGAATTAGTCTGGCAGTTTCGGAATTAGCCAGAGGAAGAGGTAAAAAAACTAAATCAGTATTAATTAATGCCACAATTCTTGGGGCTTTATCTGTTTTATCTTCCGGCAATGCTTTTGCTGCACGTGTTAATATAGATACCAATCAAATTATTAAAGGTGATGACACTGGAACTTTGCCTAATGGCGTAGTCAGCAATGATGAATATATCATTGGTCAAAACGGACATTTAACAATTAGTGATAATGGTACATTAAAAATTAATAGAATTATAGTGGCACATGATGTAGATACTTCTGCTCAATTTACACTCGACAATGGTCATTTCATTAACTCTACTGGTGATGCTTATTTAGGATCTCAAGGTAACGCTAATATTCTTATTACTAATGGCGGCACTTTTACCAATACTGGATGGTCTTCATTACGTATAGGTCATTCTAGCACTTCTAATACAACTTTAACTGTATCAGGTAAAGGCAGTACAATAAATCAAGTTAACTCACAAGATATGGGGATTGCCGGCGACGGTAAGGCTGTAGTTAATATTTTAGATGGTGGTGTTATTAATTCATCTCGAGCTACATTTGTCGCAAGTGGTAATGGAAATGCGATTATTAATATTGACGGTGAAGGTTCTGCTTTTAATTCAGGTGGTATGCGAGTAGGAACGCAATCAGCTGATAAAGATGGCTATGGTGAAATTAATGTGACCAATGGTGGTAGTTTAAATATTGCTGATGGTGATGCAGGTACATACAACAAGCTAGCTATCAGAAATGGTAAAGTATTAATTGATGGTAAAAATTCTCAATTGAACGTGATGTCTGAAATTATCGTCAATGAGGGTGGTAATCATTCTGCTAGTTTAACCGTTGCAAATGATGCAGCCATCAAAACTCAAAAAGGCGATAAATCTGGTGAGGATCTCGGTATTCGAGTTGATCAAAATGGCGCCCTTAATATCGGTGGCGAAGTTGGAAAAGCCGCTGAAAAAGCAGGTTCTATTGATACGCCAAAAGTTGGATTAAGAAATGGTGGTAAATTAAATATTAATCATACTAACACTGATTATCAAGTAGGCTGGGATATTGATGGAAATGGGGATGTCAATGTAATCTCTGGTGATAACTTTATTAGTGGTAAACATACTTATGAAGGAAACACTAATATAACTGGTGGTTCTTGGAATGCGAAAGCCGAGAATGTCTTTAGCGAAAAATCTAACTATAACGTTGATAAGAAAGGTTCACTTAATTTAGAAGATCATAACCAAACAATTGGCAATTTAGTCAATGGTGGGACTATCGATTTAGGTAAAGACTCAGCAAATACAGTATTAACTGTCAATGGTGATTACCGTGGAGAAGATGGCAAACTGAATATGTATGTGGATACAGAAAAAGGTGAGTCAGATAAACTTGTCGTAAAAGGTAATACGTCAGGAAAAACCAATATTGATATAACTGAAATCGGCCGAGGAAATTCAGAACGCGGTAAAATCAATCTAGTTGATGTTGTCGGTCAAGATGATGCTATCTGGAATATCATTGAGAAAAAAGATAGTGAATTTGACTATACAATTGGACGTGATGAAAATGGCAAATTAGTCATTGAATATACCAACGCATTTTCAAATGTTTATAAATCACCGATAGTAGCATCAGTATTTGGTAACCAATTAGCGGCATTAAATATGTTCCGTCATAGTGCTCACGACCGTGATACCTCAATTTATGTACCGGATTCAAATGTTTGGATGCGTTATAGCTATGACCGAACTCAGACTGATATGTTTAATGGTAGACAATCAATAGACATGAAGACATCAGTGATTGAAATGGGTGTGGATGTATTATCTTTAGACCAATTTAAAGTAGGGGTTTATGGTGGATACGGTCACAGCTCAATAGACACTCAACAAAAACACAGTAAACGTAACGGTGATGGCAGTGTTAGTGGTTATAACTTAGGGGTTTACGGTAACTGGAATGCACAAACCAATGGTGAAGGGCTTTATGTCGATACTTGGGCACAATATAGCTGGTTCAAACATAAAACTTCAGTTCATTTATCAAATTCAAGAAACTATTCAAGCAAATATAATGGGAACGCATTAAGTTTATCTGCTGAAGTTGGTTATGGATTAATTGTCCTTGAAGGCGATGAGAAAAACTGGTTACTTGAGCCACATGCTCAAATTGGTTATACCTGGTTAGACAGTGATAAGTTTAATTTAGGTCGTGCAGGTAAAGTTGACAACATTAATGCAGATGGTGCGCAATTACGCCTAGGTGCACGTTACTATGGTCAAAGCACAAAATCGGGTTACGGCGTGTTACCATTTATTGAAGCAAACTGGCTATATGATTCATCTTCACCAGAAGCGAAAGTAAAAGGAAAACATGTTGACTCAAATCAAGGTAAAAACTACGCAGAGTTTAAAGTCGGTGTGAGTGGAAGCATGACAAAATCACTAAGTGCTTATGCTCAACTTGATACTCGATTTGGCTCAGATAAATATTCACGAATTGGTGGACAACTAGGTTTAAATTATTCATTCTAATAATAGTAATATCTTACTAAATACAAAGCAGTACAATTAAGTACTGCTTTTTTTATAGATAATTATTAATAACATCAAAAACGATACAACTGTATGGCTTAATCTAACCTAATAACCGATTCTAAACAGCTGAAAAATTATTCATTTAGTTTTGATGAACAATCTCGATTTTTAATGGATTTAAAATAACAATAGAGCACAATATAGGCCGTTCCTGTCGATAGCAGATCTGCTGTTGGCGATGCTGCCCAAACACCATCAAAACCAAAGAATAGCGGTAAAATATATAACGCAGGTAATAAAATTAAAATCTGCCTTGAAAGACTTAATAGGATCGAAATTTTTGCCATGCCAATACATTGGAAAAAGCTTGTTGTCACCATTTGGAATCCAACAAAAGCAAACGAAAGTGTCGTATAGCGAAGCGCTATAGCTGATAAAGAAACCAAATCCTGTTCAGAACTAAAAGCACGAACAAGTGTATCGGGAATAAAAAATCCCAGTATAAATCCAATAGATGTGACCACCGTTGCAACCTTAACCGCATAAAAAAACGTTGCTTTAACTCGTGCGTAATTTTTAGAACCATAATTGTAACCAATTATAGGTTGCATGCCTTGATTAATACCGATGACTATCATAATAATTAAGGTAATAAGTCGATTTGCATTTGAGTAAGCTGCGATAGCATCATCGCTCGATTCATGGGCTAATGGTGCATAGTGATTAAGTTGCCAGTTGATAAACACAACCACAACGGAAGCGGCAATTTGCATAGCAAAAGGTGACATCCCGATGGATAGGATCGCTTTGACAATTTTTAAATTAAGTCTGAAATTGCGTAGATACAATTTAATATTGCTGTTTTTACTAATAAAATGCTGCATGACAAACAGAAAACTTATCAACATAGATAGTGTGGTTGCCAGAGCAGCCCCTCGCATACCCCAACCCAAACCAATAATAAAGATTGGCGCTAAAATTATATTAGCAATAACGCTGACAAACATCGTTACCATCGCTTTAAACGGATAACCACTTGCACGCATCATATTATTATAGTTAAACGTCAATGTCAGGAAGATACTGCCAGGTAAAAAGACTTCTAAAAATTCTCTGGCATAAGTGTGATTAACGGGACTTGACCCCACAAACCGTAATACGGGATCAACAAAAAAAAGCAATAATGACAATGTTAAACCACTTAATAGCGCAGTTAACATAAACGAGGTACCGGCAACTTTTTCTGCCTGATCATTTTCGCCTCGCCCTAAAAAAATTGATATTCGGCTAGCAGAACCTATTCCAACTAACATACCTATTCCTGCCGCAAAATTCATGACTGGCAAAATAAGCCCAGCGGCGCTGAGTGCTTCACGTCCAATCCAATGACCGATAAAAATACCATCAATAATGTTATATAACGTATTAACAATTGTTCCTATTACCGCAGGCAATGCATATTGCCAAAATAATGAACTGATTTTTTTATTTCTGAAATCATTATAAATATCTTTGGAGTGAGCCATAGTTATTCTTACCACAATAAGGTTTTTTAAAAGTTATTTGTTTACAATATAGTTTAATATATTATTTAAAGTCAGTAATGTTTGCTAGTTGAATTAGCAAAATTCGTTACTTTGACGATTTATCAAACCAACATTTAAAATTAATATTCAATTAATACCAGTAAATTTTTTTAAGAAAGCGAGTCATCGTCATCTATTGTAGCCTTAAATGGTAAGAAAGCTTAAGTAGATAAGATGTTATTGCCGATTTTGGAATGTTTATCTCATATAAGTCAAACAGGTTTTCATTTGTTGATAGCACTTTTTCAGTGCTTTGGTAAAATATATCATAATTTAATACTGCGATCCAAATAGGAATCCCTAATGAGTGTACAAATAGAAAAAGTTATCTTGCATAAATTAATTAGAAAAAGCGATACTGAAATTGAACTACAATTGCGTGACTCGATGTTAAGTAATCAACAAGCTGTGGTTAATTTAATTGAAGATATAAACCGTATTTATAATAATAAAAGTAAAGCATATGGTCTGTTCAACGAAGAAAGTTTATTTGAACAATCCCTTAAAGAATTACGGCTTGGCAACCAAGATTTTTTACATTTTAGTCAAGAATCTACCAAACAGTTACGCAATGAACTGGCTAAATATCCTTTTGCTGAAGGTGGCACAGTCGTTTTTTGTCACTATCGTTATTTAGCCATAGAGTATCTGATCATTGCGGTTTTAAATAGTTGTTCGAGTATGTTAGTCAATGAACAACTTGATATATCTGAAACACAATATTTAGATATTGATCATGCTGATATTATCGCTCGAATTGATATCACTGAATGGGAAACCGATGCAGATTCTAAACGTTACTTAACCTTTTTAAAAGGAAGAGTAGGGCGTAAAGTATCAGACTTTTTTATGGATTACTTAGGTGCAAGTGAAGGGTTAGATGCCAAAGCACAGAATAAAACTTTAGTGAAAGCGGTTGATGATTATTGTCAGGAAATGCAATTTGATAAACAAGACAAAGTTCATGCACGTGAAAATGTTTACAATTATTGCCAAGCTCAGTTGCAAGCCGGTGAAGAAATTGAGCTTAAAAATCTCGCCAATGAATTACCAACTCATGGTGATAACAATTTTATGGAATTTGTTAAAAACAGTGATTACGATTTGGAAGAAACGTTTCCGGTTGATCGTAGTGCTTTGCGCCAACTTAAAAAATTCTCAGGAAGTGGAGGGGGATTAACATTAAGTTTTGATTCCGATCTCCTTGGAGAACGAATTAAATGGGATCCGCAAACCGATTCATTAGTGATAAAAGGTGTGCCACCTAACTTACGTGATCAGTTGCAACGCAATAGTGGTTCAAACTAATTATACACTCCCTTTTTTAACACAATTATCAGGATTCAAAAGTATGAAATATGTTGGCGCGCATGTGAGCGCTTCTGGTGGGGTCGATAACGCCCCAATCAATGCTTATCAAATTGGTGCAACTGCTTTTGCGCTATTCACCAAAAATCAACGTCAATGGCATGCAAAGCCACTTGAAAGCGCTATGATCGATAGCTTTAAAAAGCGCTGTGAAAAATACGGCTTTACTAGTAAACAGATATTGCCTCATGATAGTTACCTTATCAATTTAGGTCATCCGGATAGTGAACAACTTGAAAAATCACGCACCGCCTTTTTAGATGAAATGCAGCGCTGTGAGCAACTCGGATTAACGTTACTTAATTTCCACCCGGGTAGTCATTTAAAACAGATATCAGTTGATGAATGCCTCAGCCGGATTGCTCAATCCATTAATATTACGTTAGATAAAACTAACAATGTGGTTGCTGTAATTGAAAATACCGCAGGTCAAGGCTCTAATTTAGGTTACAAATTTGAACATTTGGCACAAATCATTGACCAAGTGGAAGATAAAAGTCGCGTTGGTGTCTGTATTGATACTTGTCACGCCTTTGCTGCCGGTTATGATTTACGTACTGAAAAAGCCTGTCAAGAAACGTTCGCCGAATTTGAAAAAATTGTTGGTTTTGAATATTTACGAGGCATGCATTTAAACGATGCCAAAAGTGAACTTGCCAGCCATGTTGACCGCCATAATAGTTTAGGAAAAGGGAACATTGGTGAAACGGCTTTTAAATATATTATGCAAGATCCAAGAATTGATGAAATCCCGCTGATTCTCGAAACTATCGATCCGGATATTTGGGCGCAAGAAATTGCATGGCTAAAAGCACAGAGTAAATAAAATTAAATTAAAAAATGCCAATGAGAAGAGCAACTATTCAAAGATTTACTGCCAGTGGTATTTTGCTTTGAATAGTTCGCATTTAGCTGTGAAGGTCTCGATTTTATTGTGCCTGAAAAGGATAGGATAGCATTGAAATGTGATAATCGCTATTAAATGGGACTTTCAAGACATTATCCAGTTAAAATTTGACCAAAGTACATTGGTATTTGAAAGAATTACAATAACAATAAATGTAATAGGAAGGCACACAAAGTGTGCTAAAACAGTGAATCAGACAACCAGTAGCCTAACGTTGTCTTATAAAAAGTGCATAGGAAATAAAATGAAAAAGCAGTTATATTTATTATTGATGAGTTTTATCACATTGTTATTACTCAGCAATTGCAGCACCAACACCAATTCGGATAAATCTGAAACATCTGGATCGAACATAGAAGTAATAAAAGATGTCGAGATATATTATGTGGAGAGCGTCGAATATCTCGACCCTGATAGGATATTTTTTCATGTATCGTTATCGGAAACTTTACCGCCTGATGCTGACAAGAAAATACTACCTGCCAATCTAACCCCAAAAAAATATACATTAACCGACAAAGAACGTAAATTGTTTATGAAAATGGCAGGGATTGCAGAAGATGCGTATTTCTGGATTTATGATTACACAAACAATCAGCTCTACTCCTATCCAATTTTATCTATGGAAGCAACGGCGATATTAGATTCTTATAGATCCGATCGTTCGCCTCCTTATGATACGGAAGATTATCGAATTGGATTCGACTTACCGCAAGATTTATTGCCAAGGTTTCGTTCAAATTATGATTTATTCGTTTCTATAACAAAAGACAATCCTTTTGCACAAGAACAACTTACACCACTTGACTGGCGGTTAATTCCAAATGCAAATTATCCTGATACAGGACCAGATAAATTATCAAATAGAAATTATGGAAATCTCCCGAAGTATCTAAAAAGTTACATGGCCAATGCGAATAATATGACTTTTTATGTTCAGGATTATGTAGATGAAAAAGAGCCACAACTACGGGATATTTATAAAATTTTTGAAAGAGAGCTTCTAGTTGTAGATAAAGAAGGTAAAACTCTTTTTAAAAGGCGCATGTATCAATCGGAAGGAACCTCATTAGTTGGGTTAAACAATTACCATGATTATGAAAATGAAAAATTCCAATGGGCAGGACAATTATTCAAAGATTTACCCCCAGTGGTATTTGGTTTTGAATGGTTTTCATTTAGCTGTGAAGGCCTCGATTTTATTGTGCCTGATAAGGGCGGGATAAGATTTAAATGTGATAATCGCCATTAAATGGTACTTTCAAAATATTATCTAGTTAAACTTTAACCAAAGTTTGTTGGTGTTTGAAAGAATTACAATAAAAATAAATGTAATAGTAAGGCACACAAAGTGTGCTAAAACAGTGAATCAGACAACTAGTGGCATAACGTTGTCTTATAAAAAAGTGCATAGGAAATAAAATGAAAAAACAGTTATATTTATTATTGATGAGTTTTATCACATTGTTATTACTCAGCAATTGCAGCACCAACACCAAGTCGAATACATCTGAAACTTCAGGATCGAACATAAAAGTAATAAAAGATGTTGATATATATTATGTGCAGAGCGTCGAATATATCGACCCTGATAGGATATTTTTTCATATATCGTTATCGGAAACTTTACCGCCCGATGCTGACAAGAAAATACTACCTGCCAATCTAACCCCAAAAAAATATACATTAACCGACAAAGAACGTAAATTGTTTATGAAAATGGCAGGGATTGCAGAAGATGCGTATTTCTGGATTTATGATTACACAAACAATCAACTCTACTCCTATCCAATTTCATCTATGGTAGCAACGGCAATATTAGATGTTTTTAGATACGAAGGTTCCCCTCCTTATAATACGGAAGATTATCGAATTGGATTCGACTTACCGCAAGATTTATTGCCAAGGTTTCGTTCAAATTATGATTTATTCGTTTCTATAACAAAAAATAATCCTTTTGCACAAGAACAACTTACACCACTTGATTGGCGGTTAATTCCAAATGCAAATTATCCGGATACAGGACCAGATAAATTATCAAATAGAAATTATGGAAATCTCCCAAAGTATCTAAAAAGTTACATGGCCAATGCGAATAATATGACTTTTTATGTTCAGGATTATGTAGATGAAGAAAAGCCACAACGACGAGATATTTATAAAATTTTTGAAAGAGAACTTCTAGTTGTAGATAAAGAAGGTAACACTCTTTTTAAAAGGCGCATGTATCAAGGTGAAAGTAGGTCATTAGTTGGGTTAAATAATTACCATGATTATGAAAATGAAAAATTCCAATGGGCAGGACAATTATTCAAAGATTTACCCCCAGTGGTATTTGGTTTTGAGTGGTTTTCATTTGGTTGTGAAGGCCTCGATTTTATTGTGCCTTACAGGGACGGAATAGAATTTAAATGTGATAATCGCCATTAAATGGTATTTTCAAGACATTATCTAGTTAAAATTTAACCAAAGCACATTGGTATTTGAAAGAATTACAATAAAAATAAATGTAATAGGAAGGCACACTCAGTGTGCCAAAACCGTGAGCTCGACAACCAGTAACAATAATTTATCTTAATAAACGGCATTGGCAGTGAAATAAAAATAATAATCACTAAGATTTTATTGGATATGGCATAACGCATTATTAAATTGATGTAATACACTTAAAACATTTAATGATCATATAAATTTAAAAATTATGGTCATAATATATTGAAAAAAATCATTAAATCAGTAAGATATTTTTTGAACTGAAAAGGTAAAAATATACAATAGCGAGAATATACTATTCGTTTTTTTATATTTTTTTGAGTTGTTGTTACATAAATAAGAGTATAATTGCCTAAAAATAAATACAATAGTTAATGGTATCAAAAAGTTTTTTTCTATGTTCATTAGATTGTATTGTATTTAGACAGATTAATCATAATATAAAAACATTATAGTTTAACCCTATACGCTTAAATATTTTTAAAATCAAGGATGTAGTATGAGTTATATTCAAAAATTATTTAGAAACATTGGTATTTTAGTTGTTGTTACACTATTAAATTTTGTTTGTTATGCAATAGCTGCCCCTGCATCAAATCTATCTGATAATGAACAAATAGCCAAAAATGTTGAAGTACGTGAGTTAATCTATATTGATTATTTAAAAGAAAAAAAACGTTTTGCCTTTATCCCTGTCACTGATGATTTACTTAAACATGGTGGTCGTTCAATAGAAGCTTTTTTCTTAAGTCATGCAGAGCAAAATCATACCGATCCGGTAAGTGCAGAATACAAAAAAAAATATTACCGTATTGAAGGTAAAGACTATGAAATATTTATAGCTAAATCAGGCTTATCAAATTCAGATTTTGTCTTCGTGTTTGATAAAGATTCGAAACAACTTAAGTCATTTGCATTAAATGAGTTGAATGCTATAGCAATAATTAGCCCTGATCACTCTATTAAAGATAGTGGTCCTTATTTTGAATCCGATTTTTTATTTGGATTTGAAATTGATGCTGATAAATTAAAGGATTTTACCAATCCATTAGTTTACATTGGTAAAGAAAATCCATTTATTCATTAAAATTACCTTGAAGCATTCCAAAAATTTTTATTAGATGTTTGAGAATATAATTAATTGTATTGACCAGATTCATTAATGATCCTCAAACATCTAAATTTTCTAAGCAATCAGTTTGTTGGTTCTTCTAACTCCACTACTAAATGAATGAATTCTGGCAAAATGTCTAATATTAATGCCAGTTGCTGCAAAACCAAAATATCATTGGTGTTTTGTTCGTCATTAATGGAAATGGTTTCAATATAATTTGAAATCATTTTTTTCATGACTTGTTCATTTTCATCGATTTTTTTATCGTTTAAAAGATTGATGATATAGACTGCTAGATCATCAAATAGATCCAATGTATGTTGAGCAATGATTTTATCTCGGTGCGAACCTAATGTTGAAAGATAGCTGATTAAAGTGTGATTAAGCGTTAATAAACGGAAACCCTGTTCAATCACGTTTCGATTTACATGAGGTTCTTTTGTCATCAGACTAATCAATGTCGATAGGTCAGCATTACTATCGTGGGCGGCGCGTCTTGCTAATCGATATTTTGGGTCATTGGTTTTACCCGTTAAATATTGACTTCCAATAAGCGCCAGATAGTGACTATCATCATGGCAAACGCGATCAATTAGTTTGGTTAAATTTCTAAACTTCCAGTCTGGCCAAATAAAGCTAACAGCAAACCATGCAATAAAACAGCCTATCAGTGTTGCAATAATTCGTAGGATAGCAACTTCTACACTATTTTCGCCAATTAAACTGAAACTAAAAAAGACTAATAATGTAATAAATGCGGTAGCGTAAGCATATTGAGAATTTTTAAATAAGAAAAATAGCCAACCAGTTATGATGATTAAAATTAACTGTTCAATGATGCTTGGAAATAGATAGGTTAACGGAATGCCGACAATAATACCCAAGATAGTACCAAGAATACGTAATTTTAGTCGATATTTAGTCGTTGAATAGTTTGGTTGGCAAACAAAAAGACTGGTAAGGATAATCCAATAACCATGAGAAAGATTAGAAAAATAAATGATGATATAGCCAACAAACAGGACAATACTCATACGTATTGCATGACGAAAAAGGGAAGACTTGAGAGTTAAATTATGCTTAATTTTAGCAAAAATATCATAGAAACTTGTGAGTTCCTCATCAATTAATTCATTATTTTCTTTGTCTTTTGAAAGATGTTGTTCATTATCAATATTTGCTAATAATAAGTCGATAGATAACAAATTTTGATAAAGATTTTGTAGGGATTTAACCAGTAAGGCTTCCGTTTTATTTTTAGCTTGATAATGGGCAATAGCTTCTTCTAAATATGAAAAATGACGAGCAAATAAGGAATCATGCTGATAAGTTTGATTCATTTTAATGGCAACAGCTAATTTGGCACATGCTTTTGATTGTAAATTCAAAATTCGTGCAAAGCGAAATAAAATATCACTATGTTTAAAATGTTGACTTAGCGCTTGATAATCACCATGTGAAGAGCTTGCTCGCTCATGAATATCTTGAGCAACAAAGTAATAACTAAGCATTTTTTTCACATATGATTGGCCTTGATAAGCTTTTAATCGGTTAAAAAGAGCGTGTTTAGCCTGATTAAACACATTAATCAATTGATTGTTACATTCGGTTAATTCTAATGTTTGACTTTTAAATTCATGAGTTTCATCTGGGTCAAACATCGCTGCTTTAGCATCAAGGTAATGACTTAATTTTACAAAACAAGTTGAAATAGTCTGTTGGGTCGTTCGAATCGGCTGAATGAGAGATTCAATCAAAGAGACAATGTTATACCATAAAGCGCCGAGTAATAAATAACAAGGTAGCGTGTAATTATCATCAAATAAATTATGCCCTAACATGGTATAGGCTGCGATCAATAACGATCCAAAAGCAATCACACCATAACGTTGACCCAAAGAACCAAGCATAATGAAGATAAATGTTGAACTCATTAACCCTATAATGAATAGAAGTGGAATATTAAATAATAGTTCGACAGAAAAGGTAGCAATTGCAAAACACACTAACGTTAATAAAATATTTATACATCGGCTTAGTAAACGTGTATCAATTTCGGATAATCCTGCTGCCACAACACCCAGTGTTAAAGGAATGACATACGACACATAGCCTAAGTACCAAGGAACCAAGGTTGAACCTGTTAAACTGATTAACATACGAATACTAAAAAGTAGATTACTACTATAAAAGACTTTACGTAAAGTTAAGATTATTGGATGCACGATGTTTTTTGAATTGAATGTTAGTTACTGTAAATGTAAGTAGCATACTATATTGTGTCAATTTGTAAAAGGGCTGAGGCAACTTGCTAAAACTAATGTTTTGATTATTTGTGTTAACTAAAGTTAAATTAAAATATATCATTGACACAAAAGTCATTGCTAAGTGAGATCTCATTATTAATGAATGCATTTATTACACTAATAGGTTAAGCCTTTTATTTATTTGTTTGGCTTCTTTTAATGCAAAATAAAACCATGTTACTCACTGAATTTAAAGTAATTTATCTGCTCATGTCCCGATTGATTACTGACTTAATTTATCTACTAATGACGTAATTAAAGGTTATCATTACGTCAACTAAATGGGTAAGAGTATAACTCGCCTTATTTCTAAGTTAAAATACGACGTAAAGTAGATATTAAATAACAAGGAATAAATCGTTATGACAACTGAAATGACAACACTTGATAAGATAAAAAAACAAATTGCAGAAAATCCTATCATTCTGTATATGAAAGGCTCGCCTAAATTACCGAGTTGTGGTTTTTCAGCACAAGCAGTACAAGTATTATCTCAATGTGGTGAGCCTTTTGCGTACGTCGATATTTTACAAAATCCCGATATTCGTGCTGAATTACCAAACTATGCAAATTGGCCTACTTTTCCACAGTTATGGGTTGAAGGTGAACTAGTAGGGGGATGTGATATTATGATCGAAATGTTCCAAACTGGTGAACTGCAAACATTAATAAAACAGACAGCTGAAAAACATAAAGCTTAAAAATAGACACATTATTTAAATAAGAGAGTTTAATTACTCTCTTAAATCTCTTGAACTTCTTCATCTATTGAACTTGGCTCGAGTTGAGGCAATGGCCAGCCTCCTAATCGCTTAAATCGATTCACTATTTCACAAAATAAAATAGCGGTTTTTTCGGTATCATAAAGTGCAGAGTGGGCTAACTTGTGATCAAAAGGAATGCGAGCAAGTTCACATGCTTTTGCTAGAACGGTATGCCCAAACACTAAACCACTCAGTGCTGCAGTATCAAAAGTAGCAAAAGGGTGAAACGGATTACGTTTAATATTGGCTCGTTCTGCTGCTGCCATTAAAAAACTATGGTCAAAGTTTGCATTATGCGCAACCATAACAGCACGATTGCAATCGTTTGCTTTAATTCCCGATCTAACCATTTTAAATATCGCTTCAAGCGCCATTTTTTCGTCAACAGCTTGTCTTAATGGATTGTCGATATCAATACCATTAAAAGCTAAGGCACTCGGTTCTAAAATTGAGTTTTCAAATGGATTGACATGAAAATGAAGGGTTTGGTCTGGAATCAGCCATCCCTCTTCAGTCATTTGTAGTGTGATTGCCGCAATTTCTAGAATAGCGTTAAGTTTTGGGTCAAATCCTGATGTTTCTATATCTATTACAACAGGATAAAAACCACGGAAGCGTTCACATAATTTAGCATTTGGCACAATAGTTGTCTTATTTAGCATAAAATAAAATTATTATGCCAGTTTTTACCGTATTCGCCTAGTTTTACCTTCGATTCAGCACTGTTGAACTCGAAAAAAAATATACTAAATAAAAACACTAAAAACGCTATCTGTATAATTTTTGTTTAGATTGTTCAATTGATTTTATCCAAGTCTGATTAATACGTTTAGCATGTTTAGGCATGTGTTTTAAGCGTAGTTCAATTTTTTGTAAAACTTCTTTAGCGAGTGAAAATTGCTGCCACTCAATTAAGGTTTGTAAATAGTATGAAGCGGCTTCTAAACTTGGATAATAACTGATTAATGCATTAAATTCTTCTTGAGCTTCTTTTTTTAAATCAAGTCCAATTAAGATTTTGGTATAAAGTAAATGTCCTTCATCAGAACGATAAGTTGGATTTTTATCTCTTAGATAATCCAAAGTTTCTTTTGCCTTTTTGTACTGTTCAACTTGATAGAGTGCGTAAGCATATTGTAATAAAATATCTGGTGCTGATTCATAGATCCCAGTTAATGCTTCTTGATAATAAATTAACGCTTCATGAGCTCTATCATTATCAACGAGTGCTTTAGCTAAACAGACTTTTGCTTCAACAGTGGGCGAAATTTCATAATTACTTAAAGCTTCGCGAAGTTCACGTTGCGGATCTAACGCTTTTAATAATTTTGATTCAATTTGATATCCCACTGAGGTTTGTCTAAAATCAGGTAGAAATATGACTAAAAAGTAAATCAAACTACCAATAAAAGGAAAAAGGAACAATATAGACAGCCAAAATCGTTCTTGCTCTGTTTTAATTACATGAACAGCAAAAAATAGAGCGATAATTGTACTGAATCCTATACCTAAAAATGGCAAAACATATACCTCATTGAATATAAACCGACGTAATGTATCATTTAGCTAAAACTTAATAAATAATAGAAAAGAACAAATTTGTTAATTTGTTTAACTCCGTGTTTTCATGCATCCAAAAATCATTTTAAAACAGGATGTTATTTATTGACCTTCTGTAAACATGAAAGAATTTATTTAAAATTTCACCATTAATATCACTATATCGAATCGTTACGTGAGATAATTTATAATAGTTTATACTTAATCATATAGGCTGGTTTATAAAAAAATTGCCAATATTTCGATTATAATAATTTCGAGATTCATTAAAGGATTTTATTAAAAAATTCATATTGTTCTTTAAAAAGTCATTAAAAATACGAGAGGAAAACGTGCAAAATTTTGAACTTCAACAAATTATTAATCATGAATTACAAGTTGAACGCTACCGTGACTATGCACCTAATGGTTTACAAGTACAAGGACGTAAGCAAATAAAAAAAGTGATAACTGGGGTAACCGCATGTCAACGTTTATTAGATGAAGCCGTTAAATTAGATGCTGATGCGATTTTAGTTCATCATGGCTTTTTTTGGAAAAATGAACCACTAACGATAACAGGAATTAAATATAAACGCTTGCAAACATTGCTTTCAAATAATATTAATTTATTTGCGTATCATTTGCCTTTAGATGGACATCCTGTTATCGGCAATAATGCATTACTTGCGGATTTATTCAATATTGAAGTGGATAAACGTGAGGATATAACCGATTTACTGTTTAAAGGGACACTCATTGAACCGACCACATCACTGCAATTTAAGCAAAAACTTGAACAAGTTTTGCATCATCGTTCACGAGAAATATTATTTTGTGGCGATAATGCTCCTCAAATAATTAAACGAATTGCGTGGTGTAGTGGTGGTGGTCAAGACTTTATAGAAGCAGCAGCAGAACAAGGATTTGATGCTTTTTTTACAGGTGAAGTTTCTGAACGTACCATTCATATTGCTCGAGAATATGGAATTAATTTTTATGCAGCAGGGCACCATGCCACTGAACGTTACGGAATCAAAAAACTTGGTGAATGGCTAGCCAAGCAATATGACCTTGAAACTATTTTTATTGATATTGATAATCCTGCATAACAAAAGTTGAATTTAAATAAGAAATATCGCATACTTGTCGGTAGATTTTTTATTCTTGAAGTTGGTTATCAATAAATAATATGAGAGGTCATTTTATGTTTACAGGAAGTCTGGTCGCCCTTGTTACTCCAATGGATACAAAAGGAAATGTAGACCAAGTAAGCTTAAAAAAATTGGTCGAATATCATATTGCCAATGGCACATCGGCAATTGTTTCTGTTGGTACCACTGGCGAATCAGCAACGCTTGATCATCATGAGCATATCGATGTAATTAAAAGAACGATCGAATATGCAGATGGCAAAATAAATGTCATTGCCGGAACTGGCTCAAATGCGACTAAAGAAGCAATTGAATTAACTAACCGTGTTGAAAATATTGGTGTAGTTGGCTGTTTAACCGTTGCGCCATATTATAATAAACCAACTCAAGAAGGTCTTTATCAACATTTTAAAGCAATTGCGGAAAATACAGCTTTACCCCAAATAATCTATAATGTCCCGGGTCGTACTTGCAGTGATATTAAGCCAGAAACAGTTGGACGATTATCTAAAATAAAAAATATTGTTGCATTGAAAGATGCAACAGGAGATTTATCAAGAGTTTATAAAACTCGTAAACTTGTTGGTAGTGAATTTAAATTATTAAGTGGTGATGATGCGACTTTCTTAGATTTCATGATTTTAGGTGGTGACGGTGTGATTTCCGTGACAGCGAATGTAGCTGCCAAACAGGTTGCAACAATTTGTGAGCTTGCAACGAAAAATCAAATTCAAGAAGCTCGAAAGCTGAATGATACGTTATCAGCACTACATAGTAGCTTATTTATTGAGCCTAACCCAACTCCAGCAAAATGGGCTTGCACAAAATTGGGTCTAATGGCGAACGATACGATCCGTTTGCCGCTGGTTTCACTTACAGATGCTTCTGTGTCTGTGGTTGAAAAAGCTCTTAAAGATGCGAATTTACTCTAATTTATGTATAACCAATAATTTATAAGCAGATATCTATGTTTAATAAAACTATGTTAAAAAACAAAGCGATTAAAAACACAATGGTGATGACAGCCATTGCATCTTTATTTTTGGTTGGTTGTGGTAGCGATCAAAATTATAAACGAGAAGTTGATGGGAACGAAGATTATTTGAATTCGCCAGTTTTGAAACCGCTAACTGTCCCTCAGGGTGTAACGGTACCTGCTGAAAGTTCCGAATATTATATTCATTTTAATAAAAATGAAGGCGCTGTATATGGTAAGCAAGTGGATATTCGGGCACCTATCATTCCTATTCCAACTATTCCTGATTCTTATGCGTCTTATAACTATGGTACCGCTTCATTAAATGCGCCTGCTGATGCGAATGTATGGTCTGTTATCCCAACTGCGCTGAATAAATACAATATTCCGATTAGTAGCAGTGATAATAATGTTATTGTTACGGGCAATGCTTCAATTTTTTCAAGTGATGAAGAGCCGAACATCCAAGCGTCTTATGTTATTCATCGGCAAAATTATCCTGGTACAGAAAATATCATTGTCGAGTTGAAAACATTAACTCGTGGTACACAAGATATTTCTTCTGATTCTATTGAAGTGCAACGGTACGTTGTTCGCTTATTTAATTTAATAATGGATGAGGTTGCACCAAAGTCATCACAAGTGGCGCAAGAACAAACAGATGAAAACGCCGTCGAAGACAAAACCATTCATGAAGATTCAAAATAAAGCAAGACGCTATGAGATATTATTTGTGACAAGTAACATTTTGATAAATAGTTAAGATAATCAGTAGTGAAGAATTTAGTTAATTCTTTTATGTAAAACTGGCTATAGATTGAACTTCACTATTCGAGACGATATAGCAAACAATAGCATCTTATTATTTATTGCATTGGTACAAATACGTGAGTATCGAAAAGTTTAAAACTAAGGAGCGAATAGCTCCTTAATCATTTGTTGGCAATTTGATATAAGGTTAGAACCATGAAAAAGTTGGCTGAGCTTTACCGTGGTAAAGCAAAAACGGTTTATACTACTGAAAATCCCGATCTATTAGTGTTAGAGTTTCGCAATGATACTTCCGCTTTTGATGGCTTACGTATTGAACAATTAGAGCGTAAAGGGCGCGTCAATAATAAATTCAATTATTTTATTATGAATAAACTACGTGAAGCAGGTATTCCTACTCAAGTTGAAACGCTTTTGTCTGATACAGAAGTCATCGTCAAAAAACTGGATATGGTACCTGTGGAGTGTGTGGTTCGAAATCGTGCCGCAGGTTCTTTGGTCAAACGCTTAGGGGTTGAAGAAGGTAAGGTGTTAAATCCGCCAACATTTGAATTATTCCTAAAAAATGATGCATTGCATGATCCCATGGTTAATGAGTCATATTGTAAAACATTTGGTTGGGCTACTGATGAACAGTTATCAACGATGAAGGCACTAAGCTTTAAAATCAATTCAATTTTGACCGATCTTTTTGATAAAGCAGGATTTATTTTAGTGGACTATAAACTTGAATTTGGATTGTTTAAGGGTGAAATTACGTTAGGTGATGAATTTTCCCCTGACGGTTGTCGATTATGGGAAAAAGAGACCTTAAAAAAAATGGATAAAGATCGTTTTCGCCAAGGGCTTGGCGGTGTCATTGAAGCTTATGAGGAAGTCGCCACCAAAATCGGCGTTGCTTTGTAATGTTTGCTCAATTTGATATCTCCTTTTTTCTTTTACTGGGTTTAGCTGCACTGTGTTATTTAACGCATAATAACACAGTCACTTTTGCCGTATTATTGCTACTATTATTTAAATTAACACCATTGTCGACCTATTTTCCGTTTTTAAATCAATATGGACTGACAATTGGTATTGTCATTTTAACGGCGGCTATGATGGTTCCGCTTGCCGACGGATCTTTGAGTATCAAAGACATATTAAAATCATTCACAACATGGCAATCAATTTTAGCTATCTTTGTCGGCGTACTTGTCTCTTGGCTAGGTACCCGTGGGGTTTCTTTAATTGGCGCACATCCCACCATTGTTAATGGTTTAATCATTGGAACCTTGATTGGTGTTGCCTTTTTCAAAGGTATTCCAGTTGGCCCCCTTATTGCCGCAGGCTTGCTTTCCATATTGATTGGAAAAAGTTAGTCGATGATTAATCTTGATAGCACCAGAACTTTATGGGTGTTACGTGGTGATGTAACGAAATTATTCAGTCAATTAAGTGACATCATTAAGCAACATAAAGGGGATTGGATCACAATAAGTGATCAAGCCATATTATCAAATTATGTGCCAAATATCGTATCAATATCCAATACTAAAACCCTTTTAGGACAAGAGTATTTACATGCCATTTTTGATGCAACTCAGTCATTTAATTTAGAAGCATTTGCCATGTTGTCAGGAACGCTTGTAAAAGGAAGCCGATTGATTTTGTTATTGCCTGAAAATTATAATCTTTGGGCAGACAAAGATAGTTTACGTTGGAATGAAAATGCTTATCCAATACCTGTGCCTAATTTTATAAACCATTTACAGCACACTATCTCTAAATTTAACGGTTTCCAAAAAAATAACTTTTCTGAATGTTATTTGACATCGACTGATTATGATGAACAGCAACACACATTAAAACAAATGTTAAACAGTGATAAGCCTATCCATGTTATCACGGCAAAACGAGGTAGGGGAAAATCCGCTTTGGCAGGTCAATTCTCTCACTATCGACATTGCATTGTTACGGCTCCTAACAAAAAATCGTTGACCACTTTCTTTCGTTTTGCTAAACCTGATGTTCGTTTTTATGCACCTGATGAATTAATCGAAAAAGGTGTCGATGATTTTGCTGACTATCTTATTATTGATGAAGCAGCCATGATACCTTTGCCAATGCTAAAAAAATTGCTGCAACTCGTGAATTTAGACAAAAGCCGTATTTTACTGACTACTACGGTTGAAGGTTACGAAGGTACCGGACAAGGTTTTTTATTAAAATTATTAAATGATAAGCAATGTGATCATTTTCATCTTGAAAAACCAATTCGGTGGAATGGCGATGATCAGTTAGAATATTTTACTGATTGTTTAGTTCTCAATGGACTAATATCAGCAGAAAATCAGCGAATAAATAATACAAAGCCAATTGATTATTCCATAGTAGCGCGTCATGATTTAAGTAGTTTGAAGGAGATCTTTTATTTACTGAAAACAGCCCATTATCAAACTACGTTAGTTGATTTAAGGCGACTTTTAGACGCGACAAATTTGACGATTTGGCAGGCTAAACAGAGTCATAACCTAATTGGTGCAGCCATAACGGTTAAGGAAGGAGATTTACCGGATGACTTAATTGAAGAAATATGGAAGGGTAACCGTAGACCAAAAGGAAATATGGTTGCACAATCTTTGGTAGCCCATGCAGGTGTTAAACAAGCAGCAAAATTAAAATCTGTCAGAATCAATCGCATTGCAGTGATAGCTTCTTATCGAAGACAAAATATTGCAACGCAATTGATACAACATACTTATGAAGCGGCAAAAAAACAACATCAAGATTTTTTATCCGTGAGTTTTGCCTATAGTAGGGAAAATTATCAGTTTTGGTCATCTGTAGGTTTTGTACTTGTACATGTTGGTAGTCGTTTAGAGGCAAGTAGTGGCACATATTCGGTAATGGCAATAAAACCGATTAACCAAAATGGTATAAATTTGGTTAACGTGCTATCCAAAACGTTACAACGTAACATGATGTGGCTAAAAGAGATCATCGCACTCCCATTTGATGAAATGCTTATTGCTGATACTGATCAGCAATTGACTAAGCAAGATATTATGGAATTATACGGATTTTGTTATTTTCATCGAGCATTCGAAGCAACTTATGCTTCATTATGTCGCTTACGACAATTTAATGATAAGCAAAATAATCGAGTGAAATTATCTGTCTTAGGTGCTTTACTGAAAAATAAAAATCAAGGCAATGCGATCATTCAGCAATTTCAATTGACTGGGCGAAAAGCATTATTAGAAACAATTAAACAAGAGGTTAAGCAATGGTTGAATAGTAACAATGAAGTTATTTATGAAAAATAGCAATGTTGTTTTATTGAAAACCATGCTGATAAGTTGAATTTAGCGTTATTTCATGTTTAAAAGGAACAAGAGTGAAGAGTAATAATGTAGATAAATTAAGATTTAATTCAAATTTTAATCATGATCGGCGTAGATCGGGATTTGAATATTTTCTGTTAGGCTGGTCATTAGCATTCAGCCCGAAAATTAGACATTTTGTATTCTTGCCTTTATTGGCGAATATGGTGATTATGTCAGCGCTATTTTATTGGTTTTTTTCCACAATTACCGGCATGGTTGACTGGGGATTATCTTATGTACCGGGGTGGCTTTCTTGGCTTGGCTATATTATTAGTTTTATGGTGATTCTGATTTTAGTCATATTATTTTGTTATTTTTTTAGTACAGTGGCTAACTTTATTGCTGCACCGTTTAACGGCTTGCTTGCCGAACAAGTTGAAGCTGAATTAACGGGTATACCTGCACCCGATACTTCTTGGTTAAGTTTAATCAAAGATTTACCTAGAATATTTGGTCGTGAAATTCAAAAATTAGTCAATTATGTATTATGGTCTATCCCAATATTATTAACGTATTTTATTCCTGTTATTGGTCAAACAGTCACACCGATAATTTGGTTTTTATTTACTGCATGGCAAATTAATATTCAATACGCTGATTATCCTTTCGATAATCATAAGATTACTTTTCATCGTATGCGTGAGTTACTTAAGCAGGATAAAGTTGATAATTTAGTCTACGGTATTTTAGTTAGTTTTTTTACTATGGTGCCACTATTAAACCTAATTATTATGCCAATTGCAGTTTGTGGCTCAACTGCGATGTGGGTCGATCGTTATCGCCATCAAGCTTTATTTAAAAGTGATATTAACGATATCCGATAGGGAAGAAAGTGATTAATTTTTTCGAAATTAATCACTTTTTGTTTTTATCCTCACCACTTTTTGGAGTTTGGTTATTCTCCACATCATCATAAGGTATGGGTTTAATTCCTTTTTTATCAATGTAAGACTTAAAATTAAGCTTATTGAGAGCTTTAATGGCATTAATAAAAATACCTAAGATGAATAATAAAATTACCCACCAATAATCTTTTATCCACTCCATTTTTTTACCTTTGTTGGATGCATGTTAGTGACGCTCGTTTAGTCGAATGTCCAAAGTAGCATTAAATAATCTATTCAAATTTTGTTTGAGCAGATTTAACAAGTTAGATAACTTAGCCAATCTTATTAAACGAGTAATTTTTCCAAAATTCTTTGATAAATTTTTTTCAGTGTGATGATATCCTGACAATTTACATTTTCGTTAATCTTATGGATTGTTTTATTTAATACCCCAAACTCGATAATCTGACAGCCCATTTTTGCAATGAAACGTCCGTCTGATGTTCCGCCACTTGTTGATAATTTTGTCTCAATATTTGTGTATTCTTTTATCGCACTTGCTGTAGCTTGAGTCAGTTCACCTTGCGGTGTTAAAAACGGATGACCTGATAAACGCCAATTTAACGTATAGTTTAATTTATGTTTTTGTAAAAGTTGCTCAACGCGGGTTTTAATTAATTCGTCAGTGAGTTCACTACTGTATCGAAAATTGAACTGCACCGATAGATCACCGGGCACAACGTTTTCAGCTCCTGTGCCTGCTTGAATGTTTGCAATTTGCATAGAGGTTTGCGGAAAATATTGATTGCCATTATCCCAAACCGTATTAACCAGTTCAGCCAATGCAGGGGCAAATCGATGAACAGGATTGTCAACTAAATGAGGGTAGGCGACATGACCTTGCATACCATGAATAATTAAATTTGCTGTCAAAGAACCTCGACGCCCATTTTTAATTTGATCGCCTAAAACCTTATCACAAGAAGGCTCTCCTACAATACAATAGTCTACACGTTCCTGACGTTCAATAAGACGATTAGCAACTTTAACTGTTCCATCGGTTGCATCAGCTTCTTCATCAGAGGTAATTAGAAACGCAACACGACCACGGTGATTGGGGTTTGCTTTAACAAAATCTTCAGCAGCACAGATCATTGCTGCGACACCACTTTTCATATCTGATGCGCCACGGCCATAAAGTACACCATGAGTATCAATGGTTGCCTCAAATGGGGGATACAGCCATTGGCTTTCATCGCCAGCAGGCACTACGTCGGTATGACCAGCGAACATAAGTGTTGTTTCTGACGGATCGCCATGATAAGCCCAAAGATTTTTAGTGCGACCAATATTGAATTCTTCAATGATAAAGTTAAGTGATGTTAAGCGCTCGATAAGGATATTTTGACAATTTTTATCATCCGGACTTATCGATTTTTCGGCAATCAATGCTTTGGTTAGTTCAATAACAGGCTCTGTCATAATGATCTCGGTTTTATTGTTGTTGTTTGAAAAATTGCGAATAACTTTCGTCTGAAAATCCGAGTAATACATGCTTACCCTTGATTATTAGCGGTCGTTTTATAATTGAAGGATTGTCCAGCATCAGTTTCATCGCAGCTTGCTCATTGTCAACGTTAGCACGTACTGATTCATCCAATTTACGCCATGTTGTACCCCGTGTATTAAGTAGGCTTTGCCAATCAACCAATTTCAAAATAGTCTGTAATTGTTCAGTTGACAGTCCATCTGTTTTGTAATTGTGAAATTGATATTTGATTTTATTTTCATCAAGCCATGTGAACGCTTTTTTCATTGTACTGCAGTTTTTAATACCGTAAATGGTTAACATAATTCTCATTCCTTAAGCAAAGTATAAAGTCAAATTATATCAGTTGTCTTACCGAATCTCTAATTTTGAATTGGCTGAGTACTCTAAACATTAATTAAATGAATAATCGAAAGATTAATCGCTTAAATTTAACCTTATTCAGATTCTTTTTGTTTTTCAGAGCAAAACACTTGAAAAAAACATATTAATCCTTATTTTTGACATAAATTTTATTTTTTAAAGTTACTTTTCTATTTTTTTAAATATTAAATATTAATATTGCGAATTATTCGCATTTTAAAACTATTTTTATAGGTGAATATTTTTTAAAATAAGCAGAATAAAACGTGCTAGCATAATTCACAGGAACATTAATGTCAGTATTAACATTAAATCACCTCCCTTTAGGAAATGAGGCGGTTATCTCTCGTCTATTACCTGAATCCTTACCTTTTCGTAGAAAGTTACTGGCAATGGGATTAACACCAGGCTGTAAAATTTCGATTGTTCGTGTGGCTCCTTTGGGAGACCCACTTCAGATTAAAATACGTGGATTTTTTCTTTGTTTAAGGCATCGTGAAGCAGCAACCATTGAAGTAACGGAGATAAATGAGTGAAAATAGCACTGGTTGGAAATCCAAATTGTGGCAAAACAACACTGTTCAATTTACTGACAGGATTAAAACAGCGAGTCGGTAATTGGCCTGGCGTGACAGTTGAACAAAAATTAGGTTTATTTTCTTATCACCATCACCAATACGAGGTCGTAGATCTACCGGGGACTTACTCTATTGAGTCTGATGCGGTTTCAATGTCGCAAGATGAATGGATAACGCGTGAATTTATTCTGACAGAAAAAAATAATGTCATTATTAATGTTATTGATGCCAGCAATTTACAGCGAAGCTTATATCTAACATTTCAATTGATTGATCTACAAGTACCGATGATTGTTGTACTCAATATGATTGATACGGTTAAGAATATGGGCGAAAAAATCGATTACCAACGATTATCCGTTTTACTGGGCTGTCCTGTAGTACCTATTTCATCAACCAAAAAATTAGGTATTAATTTATTTTATCAAGCAATTGAAAATAGGGCTCTCAACAAGCAAAAAGCTCAACCTTCTATAGACACGTTAGGACACTCTCAGCAAAAACTGTTGACTCGTTATATTAGTGAGTTACCAGAAGAAAGTCGTGTTCATCAACTTAATCGCTGGCAATTAATTGAAGCCTTATTAGGACACAACACAGATCAGTTTAATTCACTTGAATTAGAAAAACTTGAAATTTGTCGACAACTCCTTTCGGCATGGTGTGATAATGAAATTGATGTTGCGCTAGCAAGTGCCAGATATGAAACGATTGATCAAGTGTGTAAAAAGGTTATTGCTAAACCTCGGGAATTAAGTCCCGATATTTCAGAAAAGTTCGATAAAATTACGCTTGGACGCTTTACAGGGATACCATTTTTTTTAATTGTGATGTATGCCATGTTTATGGTCGCTATCAATTTTGGTTCGGTATTTATCGATTTTTTTGAAAAATTTTTTGGAGCAATTTTTGTCAATGGAACAGCAAATTTATTACAATTCATTCATGCGCCCGATTGGGTTCGTGTCATATTGTCTGATGGCATAGGCAATGGGATTCAAACTGTTTCAACGTTTATTCCTGTCATTGCCGCGATGTTTTTTGCTTTATCTTTTTTAGAGGATTCCGGTTACTTGGCGCGTGCGGCAATGGTGGTTGATCGGGTTTTACGTTTTATCGGTTTACCGGGTAAAGCTTTCGTGCCTATGTTAATGGGCTTTGGCTGTGGTGTACCAGCAATTATGGGCACGCGTACATTAGAAAGTTCTCGAGATCGTATAATGGCTATCTGCATGATCCCTTTTATGTCTTGTGGGGCAAGATTACCGGTTTATGCATTATTTGCGGTTATATTTTTCCCGCTTCATGCTTCTTTCGTTGTATTTATGTTATATCTGCTTGGTATTGGTGTCGCAGTCCTGTCGGGGATGATTTTAAAAAACACGTTATTAAAAGGTGAGTTGACCCCTTTTATTATGGAGATGCCAGTTTATCGAATTCCAACCCTTCGTAGCATTTTACGCTTAACTTGGCAACGCTTGAAAAGTTTTATATTCAAAGCCGGAAAAGCGATTGTAATTATGGTGACGATTTTAAGCTTACTCAACTCTTGGGGAACAGATAATACCTTTGGACATGAAAATACTAATCAATCGGTATTATCAGTCATAAGCCAAAAAATTACACCTGTTTTTCAACCCATGGGGATCGATAACAAAAATTGGCCAGCAACAGTGGGCATTTTTACGGGAATTTTTGCAAAAGAGTCCATCATTGCGACGTTAAATTCACTTTATTCTATGGATAGTCAACCAGAAGATGATGAGCAATCGGATTGGTTTGAAGACATTAAATCGGCTTTTGCCACTATTCCAGATAATTTATTTGCTTTGTCTGAAACGATTACTGACCCTCTTGGATTGTCATCATTAAATGATGATATCGATACTTTACAAACTGATTTAGCGATCAATTCCACTGCTATTTCTAAAATTAAGACATCATTTACGTCTTCGTCAGCCGTAATAGCTTATTTAATATTCATCTTACTTTATACACCATGTACAGCAGTATTAGGGACTATTTATCGTGAAGCAGGGTGGCGTTGGATGATTTTTGTTGCAGTATGGACATTCACAATTGCTTGGTTGGTGGCGACAATCTATTATCAATTTACACAACTTGCCTATTCAAATACTGCAAGTTATTGGTTGTTCGCTTGTGGACTATTGATAACATTGATGATGTTTATTCTGCGCAAAGTGGGGAATGATTCATTCAAGAAAAATAATATATTCAATCATAAAAAATAAAGAAAATCATCTTGTTGTGATTGATTTACTTTTATCATTTGATTCTCTGGAGAACAAAGTAGGTAAAACCTATAAGACTAATATAGAAAATGTTAATGACCTCGATTCGTGATTATGTACAATTAAAAGGGCGCGTGGAATTGCAAGATATAGCACGTCATTTTAGATTGCCTGAAAGTGCCCTTATGCCGATACTAAACTTTTGGGTAAAGAAAAAAGTGATGCAACTCATCGTTGTAGAACAACCCGATTTTTGTCAGTCGAAAAAATGTGATAACTGTGCTGGTTGTAATTTTGCGAATAAAACGATTTATGCATGGATTTAGTCAATATTTAATATCATGCATTTTTGTTTTAGGGCTGGTCAATATAGCGTTAACGATTAGCTGAAAAATACTAGATTGATTTTTTATCGAGATATTTTTCATATTGATAAAGTGAATTTCGTGATTTAGGTCACATTAAAAAATCAATTTATAATGTAAAAATAACAAACTGATAGTAGAGATAAACAAGCTATAATTGCTATCACAACTGTGTGAAAATTTTGCTTTTTTGTTATCTATTTCAGGTTATTGTTAAATGTATAAAAACGTTAAAATAACGAGTCGCTAAGTCGTTTTATCACTAGATAAATGCTATTATAATCTTTTAGAAAATTGAAGCTGTAGAGGATATAGAAGTATATGAGTCAATTAGATGAATTTAAAAAATTAACCGTCGTTGTTGCCGATACAGGTGATATCGATTCAATTAAACAGTTTTCACCAGAAGATGCAACCACGAATCCTTCTCTTGTATTAAAAGCCGCTCAACTTCCTCAATATCGTTATCTGATTGATTCTGCAGTTGAAACTGCAAAAAAATTAGGTGGTAGCAAAGAACAACAATTAGTTAATGCTTGTGACCAAGTTGCTGTCAATATTGGTGCGGAAATTTTGAAAATTGTACCCGGACGAATTTCGACAGAAGTGGATGCTCGTTTATCTTTTGATAAACAAGCTTGTATCGAAAAAGCCCGCCGAATTATAGAACTCTATCAACAAAAAGGTATCGATAAATCACGAATTTTGATTAAAATTGCTTCAACATGGGAAGGGATTAAAGCTGCCGAAGTTCTTGAAAAAGAGGGCATTAATTGTAATTTAACGTTACTATTTTCATTTGCACAGGCACGTGCTTGTGCTGAAGTCAATGTGTTTCTCATTTCGCCTTTTGTTGGTCGTATTTATGACTGGTATCAAGCTAAAAAACCAATTGAACCTTATATTGCCGATCAAGATCCAGGTGTGGTATCAGTACGTAATATTTATAATTACTATAAACAACATGGTTATAAAACGATAGTTATGGGGGCAAGCTTCCGTAAAGTTGAACAAATTTTAGCATTAGCCGGTTGTGACCGATTAACGATTGCGCCAAATTTATTGGCTGAAATGCAACATTCAACAGCGCCTGTTGAACAAAAACTGTATCCAAATCAAACTGTCGTTGAACGACCTGCACCGATTACCGAGTCTGAATTTAGATGGCAACATAATAGCGATGCCATGGCTGTCGAAAAATTGGCAGAAGGAATTCGTGCCTTTGCGGTGGATCAAGGTAAATTAGAAGAGATGATTGCAACACTTCTATAATAAAGGGGGAATCACCATTCCCCTTTCACTTTTTTTATAAAGTTAATAATATAAATCTGTTTCAAAAATACAGAAAAAATGAATTTGAATAACTTAAAATATATTTTGGAGATTAAAACATGAATGCAACGACGCTATCTCACCGCGAGCTTGCGAATGCGATAAGGGCATTAAGCATGGATGGTGTACAAAAAGCAAAATCAGGTCATCCGGGTGCGCCTATGGGTATGGCTGATATGGCGGAAGTACTTTGGCGTGGATTTTTAAAACATAACCCGAACAATCCAACTTGGGCAGATCGAGACCGTTTTGTATTATCAAATGGTCATGCTTCGATGCTAATTTATAGTTTACTACATCTTACCGGTTATAAAGTTAGCATTGATGACTTGAAAAATTTCCGTCAGTTGCATTCAATCACAGCAGGGCATCCAGAATATGGTCATGTTCCGGGCGTTGAAACCACAACCGGACCTTTAGGACAGGGCATTGCTAATGCAGTTGGTATGGCAATTGCAGAAAGAACTTTATCTGCACAATTTAATAAACCAGGTCATACTATAGTCGACCATTTTACCTATGTATTCATGGGTGATGGTTGTATGATGGAAGGGATTTCACACGAAGCTTGCTCATTGGCTGGAACACTGAAATTAGGAAAACTCATTGCATTTTATGATGAAAATGGTATTTCAATCGATGGCGAAATAGAAGGTTGGTTTACTGATGATACCGCGAAACGCTTTGAAGCTTATGGATGGCATGTTATTCGCGGTATTGATGGTCATGATGCAAATGCCATTGCTCAAGCGATTGAACAAGCACAAGCTGTGACCGATAAACCTTCTTTACTGATGTGTAAAACAGTTATAGGTTTTGGATCACCAAATAAAGCGGGCAGTCATGACAGTCACGGTGCACCACTGGGAGATGCTGAAATTGAAGCAACCCGTCAAGCACTTGGGTGGAATTATCCGCCGTTTGACATTCCGAAAGCTTATTATGAAGCGTGGGATGCGAAAACCAAAGGCAAACAAATTGAAGATGAGTGGAACACTCGCTTTGAAGCTTATGCCAAAGCATATCCAGAACTTGCAAGCGAATTTAAACGACGAATGCAGGGCGATTTACCAGAAAATTGGCAACAAGTGGCTACCGATTTTGTCAATAAATTGCAAGCAAACCCAGCAACGATAGCGACACGTAAAGCATCACAAAATGCAATTGAAGCTTTTGCACCAGTATTATCTGAGTTTCTTGGTGGCTCGGCTGACCTTGCTCCAAGTAACTTAACAATGTGGTCAGGCTCAAAAGAAATTTTAGCCAATCCGGATGGTAACTATATTCACTATGGTGTACGTGAGTTTGGGATGTCAGCTATTATGAATGGTATTGCACTTCATGGCGGCTTTATTCCTTATGGGGCAACATTCTTAATGTTTATGGAATATGCACGAAATGCGGTACGCATGGCTGCCTTAATGAAGATTCGTTCACTGTTTGTTTATACCCATGACTCAATCGGATTAGGTGAAGATGGACCAACACATCAACCTGTTGAACAAATGGCAAGTTTACGGGTAACACCAAATGTCAGTACTTGGCGTCCATGTGACCAAGTTGAATCAGCCATAGCATGGCAATATGCCATTGAACGTAAAGATGGTCCAACAGCATTGATCTTCTCAAGGCAGAATCTTAAACAACAACCACGAACAGCTGAACAATTAGCCAATGTTTATCGTGGCGGTTACATTTTAAATGATTGTGCAGGAACGCCAGAGTTGATCTTAATTGCGACGGGTTCAGAAGTCGAATTAGCAGTAGAAGCCTATCATCAATTAACAAAAGCGGGGAAAAATGTACGGGTTGTTTCAATGCCTTCAACCGATGCATTTGATAAACAAGACTGCGCTTATAAAGAGTCAGTATTACCTTCTTCAGTCACTGCGCGTATTGCGATTGAAGCCGGAATTAGTGATTACTGGTATAAATATGTGGGGCTAAATGGCAAAATTGTTGGTATGACAAGTTTTGGCGAATCAGCACCTGCAGAACAGTTATTTGAAAAATTTGGTTTTACAGTTGAAAATGTGATTGCAAAAGCCAATGATTTATTGAAATAATTGTAATTCCTGTTTAAAGCGCCATTACCATTTAGATAATGGCGTTTTTTTTGGTATCTATCTTAAGATATTATGATTTTATTTGATAAAAAAAGGATTCGGATCTTTTTTTAATTTCTCATAAGGATATAACTCATTTTTCCAATCTTTAATTTTAATTTTTGTTTGGTGTGGTATATCTGTCAACTTGTTTTGCATATATTCATGTGAAACATCTAAGGTGATACCCATCCATTTACTTAACAAGTAAACAAGCTGATAACCTGAGATTTTTTTCTCAATTTTTTGTTGTGTTGTACTTTTCGAATCAAAGAAAATAAAAGGTACTTCGTAGCTATTTTGGTATTCCCAGTTATGTCTTAAATCTTGATATTGATCCAAGTGGGTGAGACCATGATCGGCAAAATAGACAAGCGAATAATTTTCATTATGTTTTTTTAGTATATCAATTGTTGATTTAATCAGGTCGTCCGTTTCTTTTATACTGCTGACATAACAAGAGATATTTTCGTTATATAGATTGAATTGAATATCAAATTGTAATCGACGACAAAAATTGGAATGAGATCCCATAAGGTGCATGACGATCAGTCTTGGCTTAGCCTGTTTATCTGATAATATTTTATCTAATTCTGGTAATAGTAAAGTATCATGTTTTCCGTGTGATGACTTACCATTGTATTCCCCTTTTTTGGTGTAAAAGTTATAGTTTGCATAAGCGGCAATCCGAGGTACGGTAATCTCAATTTTTCCGAGTTTGCCTTGATTAGAAAGCCAATAAGTTTCAAATCCTGCATCGTTAGCAATACTAACAATATTATTATTTAACTGAGCATTCACTATTTTATCGTCCGAATAAATAGCTTGGCTAATCAAATGAGGGACAGATGCTTGCGTATTCGAAGCGGGTGCGATTAAACCATCCCATATCACATTTGCATGTTGCGTGGCAAAAGGCGTATTGTCATAACTAAATCCATAGGCATTCATATAATCTTTACGGACACTTTCACCAATAATAATAAGGTAATTTTTGTGGTCTGGATTAACCGATAAAATAGGAATCGTATTTTGTTGTTCAATTTGTTTAAGTTGTGCTTCTTTCTCGGAACAATAAATTTTTCCACTGGTAAAAAGCGCTTTATAAAATTCAAAAAAAGGATATTTCACATTATCCATTAGCTCTTCAGACAGTGAATGAGAAGGGGTCGGGATAAACTTAATATACGCTTTAATCGGTTTATAGCACAATAAAATCAATGTAAAAATAATCAGGTAATAATTGTGAACAGTAGGAAATGGCAGTTTGATAAATATAAGAACAAAAGCGATTATTAGTAAAAAGGTAATCAAAAATAGATAAGTAGATATTTGCGAACAGAATTCATTTACTTCGTCCATGTCTGTTTCAAACAAAGCACTTATTACTGCTACATTAGGAGGGCCGTAATAATAAGCAATGGGAAAGTAAAGAGCAGCTATAACAAATGATAGACCAAAAAAAAATCGAAAAATGGTGAATCTGCCTAGGAAAATTAATGAAAAATAAGTAAGCAATATACGATCTATTCTTTTCGGATATCCTAATAAATACACGACTAAGACTGCAAGGCTAAGACAAATACAATGAGAAAACAAAATTTTTTTAGAGAGCTTCACAACATTATTACACTATATTAAATTTATCTACAAGGCACGTGATTATATAGTGAATTATTATTTAATCAATTTATATCGTCATTTTGTGTTTGATTCAATTTGAATTGAACTAAATGATTTTTCTATCATTTATGTACCTAATAAAAGGCGTTTAACAGCCTTAAACGAAGGAATAAAATAGCTGTTTGAGTTAAAAAATGGTTAACTGTATTGAATAGTTGTTATGGAGTAAAGGCTATCAATGATTTAACACTTATCGGTTAATTTGATAAGTGTTAAATATTAAGATGAGAAGTGGCTTACTAGCCAATAAATCGTTATTTTGATGATCGATTTAATATTATTGCTTCAGGCTGTTTTTGGATATAGATCATTCTGGCTATTAATAAAATAGCGGCGACTGCCAGACCTAAAATAATGCCAATCCAAAAACCGGCAGCTCCAATTGGCGCTATAATCAGATCGGTTAAACCTAAGATATAACCTACAGGTAATCCTACTACCCAATAAGAAAGCAATGTAATAAAGAAGATGCTTTGCGTATCCTTATAACCACGAAGCACATTGCTGGCTACAACTTGCAAATAATCAGAAGCCTGATAGATTGCTAATAAAATAATTAGGTGCATACATATCGTAATGACAGCAACTTCTTTAGTAAATAATGCAATGATTGGTGTTCGAAAGACAACCAAAATTAATGCGACAATAATTGCTATAGCCAACGAAATAGCTAAACTTATATATGCGGTATGTTTGGCAAGAGATAGCTTTTTTTGACCTAACAAATAACCAACACGAATGCTAGTAGCAACACCGAGTGAAAGCGGAATGGCAAATGTTAAACTGCTAATCGTAAATATGATTTGATGTGCCGCAACTGTAATTTTACCCAATGGGGCAATCAGTAATGCTATGACGGCAAATAAACTCATTTCGAAAAAATAAGCCAATGCCAGAGGCGTGCCTAACAGGATAACTTTTTTAATAATAGACCAATCAATAAGTTTTGTGAAAGGTGTTATACGAATATCACGTTGGCTAGTGGTGGTTAACGTATAAAGGCGAATTAAAAAAAACATTAGCCAAAATATAATCGCTGCGGTAATGCCACATCCAACTCCACCGAAAGCAGGCAAACCTAATTTTCCATAAATTAATACATAATTAATGGGAATGTTGGCAAGTAATGCAATAAAGATGATCACCATGGCTGGTTTGGTATTGGATAACCCTTCACACTGATTTCGGTAAACTAAGAATAATAAGAACGCGGGAACACCCCACATAATGGCACGTAAAAAAGAAACGGCAACTTCAACCATTTCAGGATCGATAGGATGTTCAACTGAACTTCTTAAACTAATCAGTTTATCTGAATGGTATAAAATGAACATCATTATCACTGATAAGAACAAGGCAATAACGACTCCTTGTCGAGTGTGATCAGCAACTTGATGACGTTTAGCAGCCCCATTTAAATTGGAAATAATCGGTGTTAAGACACTAAGTAAACCCTGTCCAAATAATATGGTTGGTAACCAAATTGAGACTGCAATGGCAACCCCTGATAATGCTGTGTTACTGTAGTTACCAGCCATAATGGTATCGACGAAGGTAATCGCTGTTTGCGATATTTGTGCTATCAGTACGGGTACCGAAAGGGCAATAAGTTTTTTGATTTCGTTTCGATAATGTTGTTTCATTAGATGTGTTTACTGTTTAACAGTTCCCCATAAATCATATTCATCGGAATGTTCAACTTCAACTTGAACAATATCACCAACGTGAACATTTTTTTCTTCATTTAAATAGACAACGCCATCAATTTCTGGTGCATCAGCCATACTGCGTCCAATAGCGCCTTCTTCATCCACTTCATCAATAATAACCGATAAGGTTTTGCCAATTTTATTTTGTAATTTTTGGGTAGAAATTGTCTGTTGTAATTGCATAAAACGATGAAAACGTTCTTGTTTAATTTCTTCCGGAATTTGATTTGCGAGCTGATTGGCTGCTGCACCTTCAATCGGGCTATAAGGAAAACATCCCACACGATCAAGCTTAGCTTTGTTTAAAAAATCGAGTAATAATTCGAAATCTTGGTCTGTTTCCCCTGGATAACCAACAATAAACGTTGAACGTAAAGTAATATCTGGACAGATTTCTCGCCATTTATGAATTCGTTCAAGTGTTCTATCAATGGTGCCTGGGCGTTTCATTGATTTTAAAACCGAAGGACTGGCATGTTGAAGTGGTATATCCAGATACGGTAAAATTTTCCCATCCGCCATTAACGGGATCAAATTATCAACACTTGGATAAGGATACATGTAATGGAGCCTTACCCAAATGCCTAACGTTGCTAATTGTTCGCATAACGTTTGAATATCAGTTTTTAATGGCATACCATTCCAAAAGTTGGTACGATTTTTAATATCGATACCATATGCTGAAGTATCTTGAGCAATAACGAGTAACTCTTTAACGCCACTATCAGCTAATCGCTTTGCTTCATCAAGTACATTACCAATTGGTCGGCTAACCATTTCGCCACGTAGCGATGGAATAATGCAAAATGTACAGTTATGATTACAACCTTCTGATATTTTTAAATACGCATAATGCTTAGGCGTTAATTTCACACCTTGCTGTGGTACTAAACTGGTAAAGGGATTATATGCGGGTTTAGGGGCATATTTATTGACATGAGTAAGTACTGCCTCGTAGCTATGGGGGCCCGATATTTCAAGTACTTTAGGATGTACATTACGTATTTGATCTTCTTTTGCACCTAAACAGCCTGTCACAATGACCTTGCCATTTTCATTTAAAGCTTCGCCAATGGCTTCTAACGATTCTTGTACGGCGCTATCAATAAAGCCACAAGTATTGACGATAACTAAATCTGCATTTTCGTAGCTTGGTACTACTTGATAACCTTGTGTTCGTAATTCAGTTAAAATTCGCTCTGAGTCAACCAAATTTTTGGGACAACCAAGGCTCACAAATCCAATAGTAGGGGATGACATATTCATAATATTTATAATAATGCTTAATATTTAAAGAGGAATTAAATTGATAATAAAATAAATTTTATCGATTAATTAGTTGTTGTTAATTTAAAATGTCGGCATTTTAACACATTTAAGCATTGTAAATATACTGATTTTCAAATTCTTAATTAACAGAAAATGGGTTTTAAGTGGTAACGTCAGGCAAGTGTATAAAGTGGGATTTTGACCTGTTAAATTTACCATATTTGATTGAAATCATGCGAGCACAACTTAATAGATGAATATTACCTTCTCAAATTTTGTGACCTAAGAATACTTGTGGGCAGGTCGATTTAATGTGATAAATCCGTTGAATGCTAACTCATACAGCCTTTTAATTGGGCTGTATGAATTAATTTAAACAAAATGTTAATCGTTTAAAGCATTGAGCACTTCAGACACTTGACGGTCTAAACTTTCTGCTCCACCACCAGATAAGTACCAAAGATCAGGTGTCAAATAGACAACGGTGGTTTTACTTTTATTGAGAACTTTTGTATCAAAATAGTTGGCTTTCATGGCTTGTTGACCAATAGCATGACTTCGGTCAATGACAAAAATAATATCTGGCTTAACGGTTTTAATATATTTATCGTCAACAAAAGTAGGTGCTGGGCGTTCTCCATTTGTAGCTAGCTGGTTAGCTAAAAGTGGTACCGCTCTTTTGACTTTCAACACATCATGGATTAGCACAGCACTTGAGCTATTATTAATAAGAATCATTTTTCCATTGTTGTGAATAGCGACAATGGCCTTTTTAGGGCTTGCTGAGGTCATTCTTTGAGCTTGGTTGATTTTGTTATTGAGCGAAGCAATGAGTTGAGTTGCTGTGTTTTCGGTTCCGGTAAGGCTCGCTAACAAATTGATATGATTTTTTGTTGATTCAAAATAATGTTTGCTATCAACACTTAAATTAAGCACTGGGGCAATTTTTGACAACTCATCTTTTTTATTTGCTTGACGTCCATCAATAATAATAAGATCAGGATTAGTTTGTTTAATTGCATCTATATTGGGTTCTTTCATATTACCCGTATCAACCACATCATCCCTTTTAAATTGATTCAAATAGGATGGAATGACCGATTGTGGGATTGCCGTCACTATTGAGCCTTTACCTAAAGCATCTAATGTATCTAATGCTCCATAATTCATGACAACAATTTTTTTCGGAGATTTAGGTACGATGATCGTTTCACTATTGTTTGTGACAGTCATTTTCGACGGTGATTGACAACCGGTTAACCCCAAAACTATTAATGCAATGCTACTTAGCAGCAATTTTTTCTTTCTGTTCATAGACACCCTTTATATTAAATGTAAATAATAATTATTATCATTTAAAGTAAGTTGCTTGTCTAGCGAAAAATAATTTAATAAAAGATATTGATAATTATTATCATCTAATGTAGTGTTCATACTCATGGGTAATTATAAAATATCATTATAAATAATGGGGTTATAATAAATGAACGTTAAGCTAAAATTTAAACTGACAAATTATGTCATTAATTCAGGTTTTTTATTATTATCAAGTACAGCACTAGCCGCTGTGAATAGTTCAGATACTGATACAATGGTTGTTACCGCTTCGGGTTTTGCACAGCAAATCAAAGAAGCCCCTGCAACCATTTCTGTTATTACCTCAGAAGAAATTAGTCAAAAATCGTATCGTGATGTCACTGATGCGTTAAAAGATATTCCTGGTGTCACCATTACCGGTAGCGGTGATTCAACAGATATAAGCATTCGAGGTATGGATGCCAAATATACGATGATTTTAGTTGATGGTAAAAAAGTCAGCACCCGAGAAACGCGACCAAATAGTGACGGTTCCGGATTTGAACAAGGTTGGTTACCACCATTAACGGCTATAGAACGCATTGAGGTAGTCCGTGGTCCTATGTCATCACTGTATGGTTCTGATGCAATGGGTGGGGTAATTAATGTTATTACCAAAAAAGTGTCAGATAAATGGCATGCAGGATTACGTTTAGAATCTGTAATTCCTTATCGTTCTGAAGAAAAAAACACTTATACAGGAAGTTTTTCAGTCATGGGACCGATTATTGATGATAGAGTTGGCATCCAACTATATGGTCAATATTCAAAACGAAATGAAGATAAATTTTTGAATGGTCATGCCCAACAAAAACTTCAAAGTCTAAATGGTAAGCTGTCTTTAAATGCAACAGATACGCAACGATTTGATTTAGATATGGGGCGTTCAATTCAAAAAAGTAAGGCAACAGCGGGTAATACCCGAGCTAAGAATAGAGGCGATTTTCCTCGTGATAATCGCCGTAATACGTATAGTTTAACTCATACTGGGCTGTTTGGTGATATTTCGACAACTTCATTTATTGCTTATGAAGGTAATAATAACCCGGAAAGAAAGATGAAAATTCGAAATACCGATCTTGATACCCGTGTAACAATTCCGCTTAATATTAATATGTTAACAGTAGGGGGAAAATATAATTACCAAGAGTTACACGATAAAGGTAATCAATTGAAGAAGACATTAACTAAAATAGATCGTTGGAATTATGCTCTATTTGCTGAAAATGAAATAAGTTTATTAGAAAATTGGAATTTAACTGTTGGATTACGTTATAACAAAGATGAAAATTATGGAAGCAACTGGAATCCAAGAGTTTATAGCGTATGGAATATTGATGATAATTTCACTCTCAAAGGCGGCTATTCAACGGGTTATGCAACACCACAATTACGGCAAGTCGTTGCTGATTGGGGACAAGTTACAGGGGGTTCCGGCACGGGTAATAAAGGAATGGTACTGGGAAATCCTAATTTAAAACCTGAAAAATCAGACAATATCGAAATTGGACTGGGCTATACTAATGATTATGGAATAGATGCTTCAGCCACGGCGTTTTATACAAAATATAAAGATAAGATTCAAACTTATTACATTTGTCAGGGACCAGCTGGAAAAGGTAAATGTAAAGTGAATGGTTACCAAGAAAAATTTGATTTTGTTCAAGGCAGAGAAAATGTCGATAAAGCCGATCTTAAAGGCGTTGAATTAACGTTTAAAACGCCATTGTTTAATGAGTTCTTGTTGACGTCAAATTATTCATGGACAAAGACAGAACAAAAAACCGGTATCAATAAAGGACGTGCATTAAACCGTACACCTAAACAAAAATTTAATATGCAATTGGATTGGTACATCAGTCATAATTGGGACTTATGGGCTAAGATGGCATACTACGGACAAGAAAACGCCAATAAGCGAATGGGTAAACAAAGTAGGTATGTCACGTATCCTGGATATACGTTCTGGGATATGGGAGCAGCGTATCAAATCAACAAGAAAGCAAAAATTTACACGGGTATTTATAACTTGTTTGATAAAGATGTTGACAATGAAGACTTTGGTAAAACCTTAGATGGACGTCGCTATTTTGTTGGAACAGAAATTAGTTTCTAGATAACATTTTTCTCATCAATTAGTCATCAAATGTATTTAATTGATGAGAATGATTATTTTTAGTCAATGGTATGATTAATAACATTTTTATCAAATCTTCTTTTTTAATCATATTTTTAATCTTAGGAAAATTCTCATTGAAATATTTGAATTCATTTTGTACAAATTACACATTGCTTACTTATTCATAACAATCCGTTTACATATGTTTTAATAAATTGTAACTTACTTAACCTATAATTTTGATAGGAAAAATTTATTGAAGAAAATGAATTGTATAAAACCTAGATAAAACGCTTAAAAATAAATTAATATTATTCATTATGTTATTTTAAAGTGTGAACTAATGTGATTAACCTGTTTTTATGTTTGCATTATAACGAATATGTCATAAATATCGTGATTTTATGTTGTTTTGATAGTGATTCTAAATTGATCGTATATTGATAGATCGATAAATCCGATCAATAATATTTTTGAAGATTATCTCTTCTTTTAAATTAAGTGGATAAATTTTTCAATTATTAAATCAATTTTATTATCTCCTCATATTGAAAATAATGTAAGGAATATAGCAGTATCTTATTATTTTTGATAGTGATTTTAAATTGATTGGGTGTTGATGGATCGATAAATCCGATCAATAATATTTAAAAGGATCACCTCTTCATTTAAATTAATTGGATGAATGTGAAGTTATTAAATCAATCTTAAGATTTGTGATTGATTTGTTATTTTGTTAATGAAGAAAACTATATGAAGCACATTATCAACCCTAATTCACGAAATTTTAGTGAATACAAACCTAACCATTTAGTCATCTCTAAATTGAATATAGGTTCGCATTTAAATTGCTTATTATCTATGCTAAAAAAAAATAGGACTGCAACTAAACTGAGTTATTTAAGTGCAGTTTTGGCTTTCATTTCAGTTAATCCTGCTAATGCAGCACTATCAACAACGACCGTCAATTCGATAAAAGGGGATAAACCTGTCTTTTTTGCAACAGAATCGATCGTTAATAAATTAGGTTTTAATTACAACGGTACTGATTACAATGAAATATCCGGTAACATCACTAGTAATACCACCAAATATTTTGATCATACGACTAACTTAAATGATTTTGTCATAAAAAGTTATTTTGTTCCTAGAACAACTATTGATGATAATAAGGGTGATTATTTTGATATTAATAATGATGCTTTTGATCCTAAGCAACCCATCAGCAACACATTAAATTATGTTTGGAAGGATAGTAATAATGTTAAAATCGATCCTGCAGATTTTAATAATATTGCTTGTAGCCATAACAAATATAAAATGCCGTTAAAATTAGAAATCACCGCGACTGATATTAAAGTTCATACTCAATTTGGCGATCCTAATGAAAGCGATCCTGTCAATTTTATTGAAACTCAATCAATGGGTGCTCAGCCTATAACAAAAACTTATCAAATAGCTATCGCTAATACTTGCTTTGCAAAACCTTATAGTCTTATCTCAGATCCACTTACTCAATGGCGTTCAGTTAAAAATGACAAATCTGAGAATGATGAAAAGTGGAATCTCACCGGAATTGGTATAAATAACATTCCTAAAAATAAACCTAATTTTGCAGTAGGTGGCGGAGTAACTGAAGATTATGTCTTCAATCAAGGATTTAAAGTGACACCTACCTTATCTAAAAAACATTTTCCAACGACAGGTTTTGCCGGTGCGCAATTTCAGTTAGTCATGGGTGGTGTACAAAACGATTATACCTTCACGACAAATAATAGTTCTGTTACTGTTGATAAAGATGGTTTAATTACGCTTAACCAGCCTACTAAAACGGTCACTATAACGGCAACCTTAAAATCTGATGATAAAATCCATTATGATTATACATTCAGTCTTGATTTATGGCTTGAACCAAAATTACAATCTTTCCAAAATCAAAACGATGCAAGGGCTCAATGTACAGGTTCTTCAAAATTGTTGAGCCGAAAAGAATTAAATAATTCATCCGAGTTCTCGACTAAAAATTTAGATGGTGCGAAAGGTCGTATTTATAATGTGTTTACACGCGGAATTGGATATGGTGTCTTCAGTGAGTGGGGGAGATCGCTTAATCAACAGTATAATAGTTTGATTGTAACTTATCCAAAATCTAATTGGAAATTTGGTTGGTATTATACTAATGAATCTCACAATACCACTAATGACAATAATGAAGCCATTTCAGAAGCGATTCTGGTTTCAAGTCACGATGGAATGATTTCGTTTCCTAGTGCTTGGGGTATAGATGAAGCAAAAAGAGCCGTTTGCGGAACTTACTTATAATGATTATAAGGAGTATTTAACCCATTCAACAAGGGTTGTTATTTAGCTAGTATTAGGGATGAATTTACACTGACTAATACTTCAAAAGTAGCGTTACCTATTAAAATGATTTTATCAAGTCTGATATGAAAATATGATAGGTAACCTCTTTATCACTTTACCTTTTTCTTCCAATAAAATGTCTATATTAAATCACAGTTATGATCAAAAACATTATTAATGGGAATAAGTTTAATCTGATGATTTTAATTGCTCAGATATTTATTTCTACTTTTGCCGGCGCGCTGGTGGTGTTGGCAGCCAGTTATTTTAACTGGCAGTTTGAGCTGGCCGGCGGTGTTGCCGGTTTAGCGGGGTGGTCGGGCGCAACCTTAATTAAAGCGCTTGAAGAACAATTAATAAAAAAAACACGTGGACATGATGATTAAAAGGAAAACTAATGAAACTGACTGAACATTTTAAACTGGATGAGTTTACCTACTCACTAACAGCCAGTCGATTAAAAATTGACAATTCGGTACCGGCAGCACTGATGCCCAATATCCAATTAACAGCAATAAAACTTGAACTGGTCAGAAAAGCCCTTGAGCACCCCATCATCATTACTTCCGGTTACCGTTGTCCGGCATTAAATGCCCGGGTAGGCGGGGTGGCAAGTAGTGCACACACTCAAGGTTTGGCGGTTGACTTCCGTTCGCCATTTGGCACACCGAAACAAATCTGTCAACGATTGATAGATGCAGGAGTCGTGTTTGATAAGCTTATTCAGGAGCATAATCAATGGGTTCATATCGGATTCAGTCCCACTCATAATCGCCAAATAATGCTGACCGCCGTCAAAAATGGTGGTAAAACGGTGTATTTAAACGGATTAGTATGATGAATAAATTAACATTGCTGATTAAGTTATTACCGTATAGTGGCATTGTAATAACCGGTTTAGCGATTTATTTTGCGTTTCACTGTTGGCAAGGTGAACAACTGGCAATGGCTAAAACGGCGGCGTTAGAAGCGCAATTTAACGCATATAAACAAGGTAACAATGCCATTAAATTAATTGAGTCAAATATTCTTGAGACAATAAAAGATGAACAGGTTAAAACAGATAGTTTACGTGATGATGTGGATAATGGTCTTGTCGAGTTGCGCATCAAAGTCGCCACCCTCGAACGAAATAGTGCCGCCACCGGCGATATTGCTGACAAAGCCTTACGACTTGCAAAATCTTCTCAACAAGATTATTACCGTCTCACCCACGCAATCAGCTATAACCAAGCCCTAATCGAAGGATGGCAACAATACTACTGTCAGGTCATTGCACCTCAAAATAACACACTGTTTATGTGTAATAAATAAATTACGCATCACCCTTTATTTAATATTAAATAATATAAGGCGTTATGATGATTACATCCTAATGATTAACGCAGTTTTATAACGTTATATCAAACTAGTTTTATACAATCACAATTGTTTTTACTTCGATTGGGTTAAAAAATTTTTAACCTAATTAATCCCTGTTTATATGATTTAACAATGGATAATGTGAACAATCAATTCAACTAGATTTATCAATTTATTACAAATAATAAATCAACAACAGCCAGGTTTTTATATTATCACCTTATCGTTAAACCCTATCTTCTTTTTTATGGAGTCATTATGCCAATCACGACTGTTTCTAAGCTTGAAATGACTGAAGTTAGACGTTTGATAGCGGAAATTCTGTCTTTACCTGAAACAATTATATTTGAGGAGGATAACATACCCGATGTCTCTCGTTTAGATAAATTCATCACTGTTCTTAATATGTCTCAAACCGAGATAGGCAAAGAAATTTTATATCACGGTGAAGATGAAGAAGAAGTGATATCGACACTAAAAGAAGCAACAATTACCGTCAAAGCATACGGTAAAGATGCCTATGAACAGCTATGCAAATTAACAGAATCAATGCAGTTCACGCCTGTTTGGCAAAAGTTAAAGAAATTAAGAATGGGGTATCTTCGATGCTCCGATATTGAAAACGTATCTACAACTTCTGCAGACAAAACCGTTCAACATGCACAAGTAGATCTTATTTTTTCCATCAATCCAATCGTTAAAACCAGCGTTAAACGCGGTGATAGCGTTAATTTTACATTCGAGGTTACTAAATGAGTTTACCATTAAGTCAAGTCGTAGATGCAACTCTACAACAATCGCCAAGAGGGGCACAAAAACGTGACCTAAGCGTTGTGGCTATTTTTACAAAAGATATGTGTGAAGAATTCAGCAACAAAGATACTCGTTATGTTGTTGTTTCAGATGCAACAACAGTTGCAAATTTATTTGGCACTGATTCTGATGCATATCAAGCTGCTTGCGCATTATTCTCTGCTCAACCTAAACCGAAAACGGCATTGATTGCTAAATATATGCAAGAGGGGGTTACCACTAAAGCGTTGAGTTCAAAAATTAATGGCTCTGCTTTAGCTGTCAGCTATATTCAATTTAAGAGTATTAAAGATGGTTATTTTTCTTTTTACTTTGGTGATGCTAAACATCAAATTACTGCTCTGGATTTTAGCAATGTATCAAGTATGAATGATGTTGCAACGGTAATCAACAATAAATTAAAAGATTTAAGTGTTTCAATCATTTATGATGCGGTTGGTAATCGATTTATTTTAGTTGCCGGAAAAGAAGGTAAAGGCGACAACTTTGGTTATGTATTTGATGCTCAATTGGATGGCACCTATATTGGTAAATTCACACACTTAGTTGATGGCAAAGCTTCATTAATCAAAGGTGAGGATGCAACAACTTATCGAAAAGAGTCACCAGCAGAAGCTTTAACAGCTTTGCAAAATCAGTATCAAAATTGGTATGGTGTGTATTTTGCAAATACTATTACAGATAGTGAATTAGTGGAAGCGCATGATTGGGTTGTTGCTCAAGGGGTTGAAAATGCCAAAGTATTAGCCTATACCGAAACTCGAGAAAAAAATATTGAATACAGTGATGATAATGTTTTAAAAACATTGTCAAAACGAAATAGCGGACGTTTGATGGTTCAATATAACAACAAAGGTAATAGCCATGCAGCAGCTGAACTTATGGGCATTGCGTTAACCACCGTATGGACAGGTATTAATACCGCTAAAACAGTCAAATTTAAACAAGAAGCTAGTGTTACATCAGACGACAAAATCACTGTCAATGAAGCGATGAAATGTCGTCGTTTAGGTGTCAATTTTTATACAGATTATGCTGGTGTTAATATGCTTGCAGAAGGCGTTATGGTTGGTGGGACATTCATTGATGAAACCACAGGACTAGATGCATTCATTAATGCAATTCAAGTACAAGCATTTAATGCGTTACAAGGTGAACCGACTAAAATTCCACAAACTGATAAAGGACAACAACGCTTAATCAGCAAGTTAAAAATTATTGGTGAGCAATTTGTCAATAACGGTTTTCTTGGCATGGGTAAATGGTCGCTTGGCGATATTGGTGAGCTGAAATTTGGCGATACGGTGAATGGATACTATTTCTATTCAGATTCTTTTGATACGCAAGACACGGCTGATCGTGAAGCGCGCAAAATGATGCCAATTAATTGCGCATTGAAACTTGCTGGTGCAGGTCACAGCGTTGATATTATTGTTCAATTTAATCGATAAGGATACACGATGTCTAATAAATCTTTTTCTTTAGAAGATGCTGTCTTAACAATAGATGGCTATGAAATAACAGGTTATGAAAATGCTCAAGATTCCATTAGTATTGCACCCATAGGCGATGATGGTGATATCACTTATGGTATCAATGGTGAAGGGGTGTTTGTTAACACTTGCAATAAAGGTGCTACTGTCACGATTAAAACATTACAGCACACTGAAACTAACGAAGTATTAAATCAATTACGACAAGCCCAAATTAATAATCCTACAAAAGCTAAAGGTAAGTTAATTACCTATAAAGATTTGCGTAATGGTGATGAATTTTTATTGACTGGATGTTGGTTTACCACGCCACCAACTATTGCACGTGGTACAGCTCACAATGGTTTAACATGGACACTTAAAGCAACGAAAGCTGAATTTAACATCAAAGGAGGTCAATAATGGAAAACAAAGATTATACTTTAGATAATGTTGTTTATACCTTTAAACAAGCAGATTTTTACAAAGCCAATAAATATCTCAAAAAACTCACAGCCCTCTTAAAGGGCTGTTTTTCTGTCGGTGATACTACATCCGGATTTGATATTGGACAGTTAGCTTCGAATATTGGTACTGAGCAATTTGAAGAAATTGAGCGATTTATCCTCGATTATGTCACAGCCACAGATGAAGCTGGAAAAAAGATACTATTCCAAAATCCAAGAGAAGCCAGTGAATTTTTTAATGCGCATAGAAGTCATTATTACCAAATCATCATTGAAGGATTGAAGTTCCATTTTTTGGCTTTTTTACCAAGTGGCCTATTATCCAATCTAAATACGCTCAGCTTGGAGGAGATAGCCAAGAAAGCGATATAGATTGGTTTATGTGGAGTGTTATTGTCAACAATTATGCAACACTCCACGAATTAAAAACTGTATATTCACTTGATGATGTTATCGATATGCACCATGTGATAGCAGAAGTTAGATTGGCTGAAAAGCCAAAGGAGAATTAAAGTGCATCTAGAGCAATATTTGATAAAAATTGGTGTTGATATCTCACAGGTAAACAATCTAACTAAAGTCACGACTTTTTTAGAAATCAGTGCAATGAAGTTATCTAACATTGGCAAAGTTATAAATACTACACTTAATAATGCGATTAATGATGCGAGTCAATCTAATGATAAAGCGGCTGAGTCATCTGAAAAAGCTAAATCTAAATTTGAGATTTTAAAACAAGCTTTAACAAGTATTACGGTTGCAGCCAAAAACTATGGGGAAAAATTGATTAGCGCTTTTAATAGCGCTATTGATAAAGCAGAAGAACTTGCTGGCAAAAAAAATCTCTTATTTTCGATTTCAAAAAGTGAACTGGCACAAGTAAAAAAATATAAGATCGAACTTGAGAAATCCGGTCTTGCGATTGACAGCATAAAAACGAAAATTGCTTTAGGATTATTACCAAGAGTAACTGAACTTGTAATAAGCTTTAATAAATGGCTCAAAGCTAACAAGGAATTGATTGCCAAAGGTATCAACGTCGTAATTAGTGTTCTTTCGAATTTTATTCAAGTTATAAAACATGCTTTTGAATTTATCGATATGATAATTTCTAATACCATTGGTTGGGAAAACGCCATAATAGCCTTAAGTGTTGCTTGGGCAGTTTTAAATCGTGCTATGCTGTTCAGTCCGATTGGGCTAGTCATCGGTTTGATAGCTGGATTATTGTTGATCATTGATGATTTTATGGTTTTCTTGAAAGGTGGTAAGAGTCTATTTGGTCCATTTTGGCAAGCCTGTATCGACAACATAAAAAATGCGATAAATTGGTGGCAAAATTTAGATAAAAACTGGAAAAGTATTATTTTTGCCGTATTGGGCTATTTGCTTTTATTAGGCGGAAAAATAGCGTGGGTATCAGCTAAGGCTAAATTAATTACCTCAATCTCCAATGCTATTCTAAGTATTGGTAATGCTCTCAAAACGCTTGGAAATTTAGTTAAAATTATTAAAACAATTGGCAGTGCAATAAAAACACTGACGTCTATCATGATAGCTAATCCAATTCTGGCTATTATTACTGCTATCGCTTTGGCTGCTTATCTTATATACGATAATTGGGATTTTCTTGTTTCCTTTTTTTCTGATTTTTGGAATAAAGTTACTAATTTCTTTAAAAATGGTATAAAAGATATACTCATGTACTTTGGTATGAGTGAAGAAAATGCCGAGAAAACGGTCAATGCAATAGGCGCTACCTTTGACGCAATTTTAGACTTAATTACGGCACCATTTAAGGCTGCTTGGGAATTGGTTAAAAGCTTATTTACAATTTGGACGGATGATAGCACTTCAACAACTGAGAAAATTGGTCAAACCTTTGAAGCAATAACTGATTTTATTACAGCGCCATTTAAAGCTGCTTGGGAATTCATAAAAGGATTATTTGAGATTTGGGGTGTTGATGTCACATCTTTAATCGATAATTTAGGAAAAACGTTTTCAGGTATTCTTGACTGTATTACGCAACCTTTTAAAGATGGTTTGAAATGGATTGAAGACAAGTTTTTTGCTGTCATCGATAAGATGAAAAGTAAAATAAAAGGTGTACTTTCTTTTTTTGGTTTTGGTAGTGATAAAGATGAACAAGCTCAAGAAGAAAATCTTAAAGCCACGAATTATTCCGCAACCCAAAATCTTGCACTCGTGAGTACAGATGTAGCAAAAGCTGGAGGTTTATCTGCATTAAATAAAAACGTCAATAATAACAGTGAAATAATAATTCATAATACAATGAATGTAACTACACCTCAGAATGGTCTCGATCAAGTTTGCAATCTTGTCGACAATGCTGCGAGACGAATCAATGATAATACAGTTACAGCGATGGGGTCTAACTGATGTTTCAATCTATTTTAAACAAATCATCAAAAAATAGTGGGTTAATTGTTACTGACAATTTTGTATTCAGTTTAGATATTAATACTGTCGAACAGCATACATCAAAATTAAAAGTCACAGAAAATCCCATTGAAAATGGGGCTAATATTGCCGATCATGCAGTTTTAGAACCAAAAGAGATTTCAATAAATGGTCTTATTGTGGGATATGAAAAAAATACTTTCTCGATTGACCATTTTTTGGGAATAGATTTATCCAATTACCCTTTGCCTATGCCAATCAAAACTTTTGCAGCACAAGCGGAAAACATGGTAAATCGTTTTGCATCACATTTTCAAACAAGCGCTGAAAGGTTGAATCAAGTCGTGGCCGATTTTCTACCTGAATATCAGTCTCCTATTATAAATAGCTTATTTTCAGATCGTATTGCAGACGCTTACGAAAAATTGCTGGCAATTCAACGGAGTGGTGAACCTGTTATCCTGCAAACTAATGCTAAGCAATATAATAATATGGTTCTAAGTTCTGTGGGTTTGACTCAACAAAAAAATACTTATGGTGAGTTTTCCTTAACGTTTCGAGAAATTTTTATCGTCGAAACGCAAATTGCAAGTGGTCTAAATCAAACGGTTAAAAAACAGAATCTTGGTAAAACACAACCACAGAAAATCGAAGAACTAAAATCTGTTCTTTATAAGATTTTTAGTTGGTTTATTAAGTAATGTAGATAACTTCAAAGCTAAAAAAGTGATTAGTTGTTGGTAAATAAAGAAAATTTGAGAGATTAAGTATGTATATAATTCAGACAACTTATGATGATGTGCTAGAACAAACCTTTACATTATACGATATGAATTTACGATTAACATTAAGATTCAATACGGTATTAGTCGGCTACCAATTTGATTTGTTTGATATTAACAATAATCAATATATTACAACCAATAAAGGACTGTCTGTAGGCAGTCCAGCGCTTATTGAATTTGACCTTCCTTTTGTTTTAGTCCTTTATGACAAATCAGGATTAGGAATTAATGCAATAACGAAAAATGACTTACATAATCGAATGCAATTATTAATTATGACAAAGGATGAATATCGTGAGACAATTCGGGCGAGTTTTAGAACTGAAAATAGGCAATCGTAAAGAAAGTATTGTATTGAACAATCTTAGAGTCACTTTCTCGGTCAACAAAACACTTACTTCCGATCCTAACACCGCTGAAATTTCAATATACAACCTCAACGATTCAAATCGTAATTTAATCAGCACAAAACAATATGATTATGTAGAATTATATGTAAGTTATCAGGATGATGTTTTACGGATGATTTTTTGTGGCGATATTTTAACGGTGGAAAATCAACTTTCTGAACTGGATATTATCACGACCCTAAGGTGTGCTGATGGTCATAAAGCTTTTACAGAAAAAGTTATTATCAAAACATTAGAAAAAGGACAAACTGACAATGATTTTTTTAATGAAGCGTTAAAAAGTTTTGGTTTAAAAAAAGGCAATGTTAATCTTCCTAATAATAAAGCACTTCCTCGCGGAAAAGTTTTCATGTGTGATACTCGCGAACTTATGCACCAAATAGCAAATAATAATGATGCCGATTGGTCTATTCAGGATGACGAACTGATTGTTATCCCCAAAAGTAAGGCTATTTCAAATCATGAAGGATTTGTTATTTCAAGAACGACGGGCATGATAGGAACGCCTAAAAAGACAGATAAAGGGTTAGAAATAACAACATTATGTAATCCGCATTATAAGATAGGTGCATTAATTCGAGTTGAATCTAAACTCACAGAACTCAATGGAGACTATAAAATTAAAGCGCTACAACATAGTGGGGATCTATATGGGAATAACTGGCAAAGCAAATTACAGTGTATTTTTGGTAACTTCGAAAAAATTTGATTTGTTATCAATTTAGATATAGGATGAGCATCCCAATATAATTTATAAAAGGATGGAAAAATGAAAAAATTACTTGTACTTTTAATGTCTATAACTTTATTAACTGCTTGTGGCGATAAAAAGATTGATGCTTCAACACCTGAAAAATATCAAGAATCATTAGCTGAAGTTGTAAAAGACCTTAACTTCAGTGAAGCGCAATCTTTTACAGCAGCTTTGAGTAAAATTAATATGCAAGCGGCTACTGAAGCAAATTACGATAATAAGAAAATGGAAGAAATCATGAAGCAAAAACTTGATGGTAAAACTGTTTCAGAAGTGATTAAACTTGCTGAGCAAATTAATTAACTCTATTAATGCAATCAAATGAATATTCATGATTAATATCTAAAAAAGATTGCAATTTTTGGAATCAGGTCAGTTTTATGGTTATTGTACCATTGTTTAGATGTTTTAAGTAAAGCTTAGTAAAAACAAAGTTAACACGCTTAATCTAATCAAACATTTTACTGTAATATTAAAGTTAGCAGATATACGCTAACGTTCCCGAAGCTAAAGATTGCAATCTTAACGTAATTTTTTTATTTCCATTCGTTTCAAATATTTTCTAATCTATCAAATCAAAATTAAATTTCTGATATATTTTTATAAAACAATAAGTTATTTTAATTAAAATAATCATTATATCAGTCAATACTAGACAATTACTCTGTAACCAACAATAAATTAACCACCTGCCAAAGGTGGTTTTTTATTGGCTTAAATTCGTAGGTAAATTATGGTTGATACGCTATACCAAGCAATTGAAAATCAAATTAAACGTGCCCAATCAAATATTTATACGGCATTGCCTGCAAAGGTGATAAGTTTTGATGGTCATACAGTGCAATGTAAACCGATGATTAATAGAGTATTAGCAAATGGGGAAGAGATATCGATTCCGCCATTGGTTGATGTTCCTGCACAATTTCCTCACGCCGGCGGTTTTTGTATGACGGTGCCTATCAAAGCAGGTGATGAAGGTCTGGTGGTCTTTTCCAGTCGTTGCATTGATGGCTGGTTTGCATCGGGCGAAGCATCAAAACCGCTTGATAATCGCATGAATGACTTAAGCGATGGTTTTTTTATCGTAGGTTGTAACAGTGTGCCTAACAAAATTCCAGATTTTTATCATGATGGCGTATCGATGCAAACAGATGACGGTCAAACTCATATTCGATTAACGGAAGGAACAATCTATATCAAAGGCAATATTGTACATGAAGGAAATAAGCAACAGTTTGGAAACTATGACCAAATTGGTAGTTTCAATCAATCTAATGGCAATACAATTAGTGCCGGCATAATCACTGCACAAGATGTCATAACAAACAAAGGAATTAGTTTGAATACTCATAGACATACAGGTGTGAAAAGCGGCGATGACACGACAGGAGAGCCAACATGAAAGTAAGAGAGCTAGACAATAATCATGATTGGACATTTGGGCAAGGTTTGGCTAATTATTTACATCAGTCAGATGCAATAGCCCAGTGTGTAAAAACTAAATTATTATCCTTGAAAAAAGATTGGTTTTTAGATCGTAATGACGGCATTGCATGGTTTGATTATCTTGATAAAAACCCAAATACTAAACAGTTGGAAATTGATATAAAAAAACAAATTTTCAACATTGAAGGTGTGATTAGTATTGATGAGTTCGATATTTTATTGGATAGCGAGACGCGTGAGTTTCTCATTCAAATTACCTACACAGATAAATTCAACAATTCTAATGAGGCTTCATTTAATGTTACAGATAACAGATAAAGGAATTGTTATTGATGATTTTGACACAATTAAAAATCGTTTAATAACAAGTTTTAAATCGATTTATGGTGAAAATGTCAATTTAGATAGTGATACGCCAGATGGGCAATTGCTCGGTTTATTTTCTCAGGAATTATCGAACATACATCAAGCAGTATCATTTATTATTCAGATGTTAGACCCTTATCAAGCGACTGGGCAGTGGTTGGAACAACGGGCAATGTATGCAGGATTAACCAGAATAACCGCATCATATTCATACATCGATGAAGTCATTTTTAATGGAATGCCAAACACATTGATTCCTCAAAACGCTATTTATGTTGATAAAAACAAAAATAAATGGGTAACAACTGAGCCAATAAAATTAAATGATTTAGGTAGTGCTCGTTCAAAATTTAGGTCGCTAGAGTTAGGTCATTATACCGTTAACGCAATGGATGAATTTACACCGAGCACTATTATCATCGGCATAGATAAAATTACTGCCAACACCCAAAGCTATGGCGGAGTTGATGAAGAAACTGATGCGCAACTATTAAAACGCTTTATGTTATCTCATTCAATCAATAATTATGATGATCGCCAAGGCATACAGTCTGCATTAATGAATATAACCGGTGTGACTAAATGCGTAGTATATGAAAACTATACGAATAAAACGGATGAAAAGGGTGTGCCTGCTCATTCATTTAATGCTGTGATCCTTGGTGGCGATGATGAACAAATAGCAGAGGTGATCACTAAAAAGAAAATTGGCGGTTGTGGACTATTTGGAAAAATTGAGACGATGTATTTATTAGATGAAATACCTCGAAAAGTTCACTTTGATAGACCAAGAAAAGTCGATATCAATGTCTCAATGACAATTGGTCGTTACAAATCTTTTAATGATATTAATTCAGAACAGATTAAAGCTAATTTAAAAAGTCTTGATTTTGAAATTGGTGAAAATGTGTATGCATCTCGCATTATTTCAAGCATTAACTTAGTTGACGGATTTTATATTAAAGAACTCGCTGTAAACAGTGCCAACATTGTCAATATCGATTATCGAGAGTATGCACAGATAACGCATGTTGAGGTGCTAATAGATGAATAGAGAAAAATTCCTCATTTGGCAATATCGTACAAAACCCAAGGCATTAGGCACTATCAGAGCTATCAATAAAGAGACTGGTAACACGTTTAACAATGTCATTCAAATTGCGGATGTTCTCAGCATCAACGACGCGACAGGTTATGCACTTGATTTGATTGGTCGTCATGTTGGCGTCTCGCGTGTGTTACCTTCTGCTATCACCAAAGAATATTTTGGATGGTTAGAAGATAACACAGCATTATCATTTGATATTGGTGAATTTTATCGACATGGCGATGCTTTAACGGCATCTGTTGTATTAAATGATAGCGATTATCGTTTCTTTATTAAGGCAAAAATTACTAAAAATTATCAAAGTGGTGAAATATCAAACATTGTAAAATCAATTAAATTCGTGATTGGCAAACATGGAAATATTATTGATTCCCAAAATATGACAATGAATGTATTAGTTAACAGTGATCAACTCAATTCACTTACTTTATATGCAATTAGTAAAATGGATATTTTAGCCCGACCTGTTGGTGTTATGTATCAATATATTGTTCTAATTAATAACGAACCGTTTGGATTTTCGCATGACAATGCATCATTCGGTTTTAATTTAGGCAAATTTGTTCGACTTCAAGAAATAGGAACTATTCAATGATTATACAAAAAAAACCAGATTATTTAATCTTTGCAGATTCAGCAAAAAAAGGGGAAGTTACGGATTTTCCTGATGTAAGTCGAGGCTGGGGAATCACCATCGATCAAACCGCATCAAAACCACCGCTTGAATGGATGAATGGCGCATTTAACCGTATTGATAAAAATATGCTGTATCTGTTACAACAAGGTGTGCCAGAATGGAGTGAGTTAGTTACTTATCCAGAAAATGCTATTATAAAATATAATGGTGCTTTATACATAGCCATAGTTAAAAATGACAATGCACAACCGTCGAGCGACACCTCTAAGTGGCAAAGATTACAGGCAGATTATTTTAATGCTTTACCCGCACAAAAAATAATGAATGGTAGTGATCCTATTTATGAGGTAGGTGAACATGTTGATTTTAAAGAACGGCCAACTGTTAATAACCGCGATTTAATTTGTAGCAACGATTACACCGGATCATTCAATAAAAATGGTTATATAAAACTACCCAGCGGATTAGTGATTCAATGGGGGGAATCAAGATATTCTCAAACTGCTGGGGTGAATGGCTATATACAATCGTTTCATACAGCGTTTCCGCATACGTGTTTTCTGGTTATGACAAGCGATAGGTATTACGGCGCAAATTCAACATCGGCACACCCAATTTCAGCATCACAATTTAGATGTTGGGGAAGATGTGGGCCTGGCGAATATGCTGACACCGATTTATTTTACATAGCATTAGGATTTTGAGTATGAAACATTTTTATAATTTTAAAACACAATCATTTTATATAGATGAAATCAATATTGATATACCACCAGATTCAATTGAAATCACAAAAGATCAACACATTGATTTATTTAACGCAATCAATGCGGGGTGTGTTATATTTAATGATTTAACGTATTCAGAACCGCCGCCATCGGGTTTTCACAAATGGGACAGTAAAAAATGGGTATTAGATGAAAACGCTGAAAACGATTTTAAAATCAAACAAAATATTGCTCTTAGGGATAAACTGATTAATGATGCAAATGCAAAAATAACATTATTACAACGTGCTATAAAATATAACGTAGCCACAGATAACGAAAAAAATTTACTAGAACAACTAGAATTATTTACGATTAATGTTTCTCGTATTGACACATCAGATATTAATGTTGTTTTTCCTGAAATGCCCGAGTAGTCACTCGGGCTGTTCCGGCCATTTTACATCTATTTGATTGGTATCAACACGAGTAACTAAAATTCGGAATTTTTTCCACTGTTTTAGCTGCTCGTCTTCGTTTGATTCGCGCATATCCAAATCAATAATGTCCTGCAAAAGGGCTATTTTTTCATTTGACGTTGCTAATAATAAATTTTTAATAGATTCATTTTTTTGAATTATAGCTGTATTTTTTTGATTTTCATCTAATACCCAATTTTTTATTTTTTCGTCCCACGTGCAAAATTCGAACGGCTCTAATAGCGTTAGGTCGTCAGGAATATCACCTAGCTGTGTTATAATGACCGGCATTTTTGTAGTTGTGTTATATGCTGTTTCTCGTCGGTAATCTGAAACGTACTCCCATTTTTTACCGTCGAATATTTGAGAAAATCCCGATTTATGTGCATGAGGTGGAATTTCTGTTGTGTTAGCTGGTAGTCCAGATCCGGATAAAATCAAATATTTATCGCTAAATGTTAATTCTCTAGTTTTTGCATCGTAGTTATACAATGTTAATGTTGTGTTTTCTGTCGCAATTCCATTTTTTAACATTATTCATACCTCACAATCAAATTAAACGCAATATTCGGAACTCGTATTTTTTTGTATATAGAACCCAATTTAGTGTATTCAACATTAGATGACGAATAACGTTGATACTCGTAAAAATCGAGTCCTGTGTCAGCGTTAATTAATCCTGTCCATAACTCGCCGTTAATTGATCCGACCCATTCAGATATTTGAGTTCCAGCCTCCAGTGTCAACGGTTGTCTCGTTTCGCTGGAAAATTTTAAAACCTGTTCGCGAGCATCTGGCAATATATTACCGTAAATTTCAAACAAACGCGGGGATGATGATTTTGTGATGATTTGCCCCCACATACAAATGAAACCGGCCGGCGGAATATTTGAGTGCCACAACATTGGTGCGAAACGCGTATCGTCAGCCAATAATAACGGTATTCCGTTAACAGTTGGTCGATTTTTAAAATTGACCTGGTCACCTACCTCATAAATAGGATGCTTTATTAATCCTTAGTTTTTTATATTCCCTACCTCTATTGTCATTATATCTATCTGTCATTTGTTGGGATTTGTGTCCTAATAAAGTCATTGTATCGAGTCGTTGTTCTCGATATAAACGTTCTGCTAATGATCTTATTTCATGAAATGTGGTAGGTGTACCTGTCCAATAATTTTTTTTAAAAACTTTATCACGTAAGCGTGCAAATTGTCTTGTTATTGTATCTAACTTTATTTGTTTATTATTATTGCTTAGCAAATAATTATTTTTGGTTGAATCAATGATATCTTGTAAACTAATATTCAGTTTTTTACATTTCAATTTAACCGGTAATGCTATTTTCGCTCCAGTTTTATATTGTTCAATTAATAAGTAATTACGTTTAATGTTAGATTTTTTCATAGTTGCGATATCGGAACGACGTTGACCCGTTACTATGGCTAACATCATTGCATCATGTAACGTTTTATTTCCCGTTTTGTCAGCTTCATTTAATATTTTTTTAAACTCATTTAATGTCATTCGAGATCGTTTTACCGTAACTTTTGGGCATTTTATTGGATCAGTTGGATTTTTATCATTCCAGCCTTGAGCATAAGCTTCTCTAAATATATCTTTGAGTAAATGATACATACATTTCGCTGATGGTGCTTTATCTTGATCAGTATAAATCTTAATGAGTTGAGCAATATCTTGAGGTGTGATTTTTGCTAAAGGTCTTTTTCCAATGCTTTGTCTGATAACTTTGATTAAATATTTTTTTATTTCGATAGTTTTAGGTTTTAAATTACGTTTTAATAGAATATCTAGATAGTTATCAAGCCAGTTATTAACTAATTTTGAATTTGAAGATTGAAATAATTTAGATAGAAAAAACATAGCATACCATTCTTTAAATGGAATATTCTGCGCTAAATACATTGAATTAGCTAGCAAATTGAGATATTAAATTTAGATACTAATGTGCATTCAATAATTAATTTATACTACAATATTTAACAGTTGATATTTTTTTAATTTTTTGAATTTAAAACTTTATATCTATATTTTATTTTGAATAATTTTAGTTAAATAAAAACTTTGTGATGTGAAAATTCGAAAAAACGATTAGTTAAGGATATTGGAACTTATTGTTTTGATACGCATTCATTAAAATTATGATGGTACGCCCGGGTGGACTCGAACCACTGACCCCCACCATGTCAAGGTGATGCTCTAACCAACTGAGCTACGGGCGTAAATTTGAAACACGCAAATATTAGCTTTCAAATTGATTACAAGCAAGTAAAAAAATTATTTTTTGGTTGTTTTTTCAGCTGTTGAACATTTTTGACTATAAAAAACACAAAATTTGTTAGTTTTAAAACTATAACAAATCTAAATTGAAAACAAATATCAGTTCAAGGTGGTTTGTTGCTTTATTTTTAGCTATACTCGATAAATTAACAGCAGTGATTTATTTTTAGGTTAGCATGTCGATAAAAGATCAGATTGATACAGTTTTGCATAATGTTTTTGGTTATAAATCTTTCCGAAATCAACAAAAAGAAATTATCGAATCGATTATCGATGGGCGTGACACTTTAATTATTATTCCTACTGGTGGCGGAAAGTCGTTATGTTACCAAATCCCCGCTGTAATCCTACCCAAAACGGCAATCGTGATTTCACCCTTAATTTCGCTAATGAAAGATCAAGTAGATCAATTAGCCGCAAATGGTATTCCTGCTGCTTATCTAAATGGTTCTCAATCGTCATCCGAACAGCAAAATGTCATTGAACAATACCTTAATCATTCTATTAAGCTTTTATATATCTCACCAGAAAGATTGGCATTAGCGTATTTTCAAAGTTTAATCGAACAAAATCCACCGTCTTTAATCGCAATTGATGAAGCACATTGTATTTCACAATGGGGGCATGATTTTAGACCTGATTATCGGCAATTGGGACAACTTTCAGCACGTTTTCCTGGTGTGCCGATTGTTGCTTTAACGGCAACTGCCGATAAAATGACTCAAGCAGATATTATTACCCAGTTAAATTTAGTGGATCCCTTAGTTGTCGTTCGTAGCTTTGATCGTCCAAATATCCGTTATACTGTTGTCGAAAAATATAATTTAACCGACCAAATTGTCTCATTCATTGAAACCCAAAAAGGGAATAGCGGCATTATTTATTGCGCTAGTCGTTCAAAAGTAGAAGATATGACTACCAGACTTGCTGCACGGGGATTTTCCGTTGCAGCTTATCATGCTGGACTGACTAATCAACAACGCCAACAAGCACAAGAAGCTTTTTTAAAAGATGATATACAAATCATTGTTGCAACCGTTGCTTTTGGGATGGGCATCAATAAACCAAATGTTCGTTTTGTTGTTCATGCCGATTGTCCACGCAGTATCGAGGCTTATTATCAAGAAACTGGGCGAGCAGGGCGTGACGGTGTGCCGGCTGAAGTTATGCTACTGTTTAATGCCAATGATCTGAGCTGGTACCGACAACAGATTAGTGAAAAAATGGAAGGACAACACAAAGATGTTGAATTCCATAAAATCGATGCAATGCAATCATTTGCCCAAAGTTTAACTTGCCGTCGTATCGTTTTACTCAACTATTTTGGTGAACAACGACACGAACCTTGTAATAACTGCGATATATGCCTTTATCCTCCTGAACATTATGATGGTTTAGTTGATGCGCAAAAAGTATTATCTTGTATATATCGTGTTGAGCAGCGCTATGGTGCGCAATATATTGCAGAGGTTTTACGAGGATCAAACCGATCGAAGATAAAAGAAAACGGACATGATCGTTTATCTGTTTATGGTATTGGAAAAGAACACTCCATTGATTATTGGCTTCATGTGATAAGGCAATTAATTTATCATGGCTATCTAGTACAAAATATTGCTGCGTATAATACCCTACAATTAACAGAGCGTGCACGCCAAATATTGAAAGGTGAAATTGCATTATCCTTGGCTAAACCACGACTTGAAATTGTGAAGAAAAGTCGTTTAAATCGTTATGCAAGAGCAATAAATTTAACCACTATCTTATCTTATGAAGAGCGTATTTTATTTGGTTATCTTAAAAAATTACGTAAAGACATTGCCGATAGTGAAGATGTTCCACCCTATATTATTTTTAGTGATGCAACCTTACTCGAAATGGTACAAACGATGCCTGAAAGCAAACAACAATTACTCAATATTACTGGTGTTGGTAAAATTAAATTAGAAAAATATGGCAATCTTTTTCTTGATAAAATTAAAGAATACATGATTAACAATATATAATATTAAAACTATTTAAAAATAAACTTAGCATAATAATTATTTGTATGATCCAACAGGAAAAGTTAAATAATTAACAACCAATAAAATGGAGCTTTTTATGTCAACAATGAATGATATGTCTCAAATGCTTGCATTAGTATTATTGCTACTAATTCTTTTTTTAGGCGATATCGTATCTACACGAACCAAAGCATGGGTGCCGTCAGTTTTTGTTTGTGCCGTGCTTTTCTTAGCAGGTTACTTCACTTTTTTCCCAAAAGATATTGTCGCTCGAGCAGGAATACCTAAAGTTGTTGCTGTCATGTTTATGTATCTGTTAGTCGTTAACATGGGAACTTTGCTTTCAGTTAAAGAGTTACTGCGTCAATGGAAAACTATCGTTATTTCACTGTCAGGCATTATTGGAATCATCATTGTGGTTGTGATCGTTGGATACTTATTTTTTGACTACAACACAGTTATTGTTGCGATTCCGCCTTTAGTTGGTGGGATTGTTTCCGCTATCATAATGGCAGGCGGTGCAACAAAGGCCGGTTTGCAAGATCTTGCTGTGTTTGCCATTATTATTTATGTCATGCAAGGCTTTATTGGTTATCCACTAACTTCAATCATGCTTAAACGTGAAGGGCGCAGAGTGCTTAAACAGTATCATGAGGGTACATGGAATGCTTTAAATGATCCTAAGTCTACATCGAATAAACAAGAAACCGAATCTAATGATGAACATCCTATGCCAAAAATGTTTGCGATGTTTTCAGCACGGTATAACACAACTTATTTTATTTTTTTACGAATTGCGATTATTGGCTTTTTTGCTTATTACGTGGCGAAAGTATTGGATCCTATTATCAGTATAAGTCCATTTGTACTTTGTTTATTATTCGGTGTGATTGCCGCATCGTGTGGTTTTCTTGAACGCCATCCATTAAAAAAGGCGGGTGGTTTTGGTTTAGCTGTCATGGGACTTATGCTGTTTATTTTTGACACATTAAGTCAAGCTACACCTGACATGCTAGTAAGATTAATTACGCCTCTGGTTGTCTTTATATTATCAGCTGTACTTGGTATGTTTATCTTTTCGCTTATTGCCGGAAAAATGCTAAATGTTAGTCGAGAAATGGCGTTTTCAATTGCGTTGACAGCGCTCTATGGGTTTCCTGCTGATTATATTATTACCAATGAAGTGATTAATAATTTAACCAAAAATGAAAAAGAAAAAGAGGTACTCACTCGTCATATGTTACCGCCTATGTTGATTGGTGGATTTATTTCAGTCACTATAGTGTCGGTTGTTTTAGCAGGCTTTATGGTCAATATGATAGTCGCACCAGCAACACAGTAAAGGATAAATGTCTACAAGTTTGATGACAATTAATCGGATAACAAGATTTAAGAACAGTTTTTTGTAACTATCTTCTTATAATATGTTTTCAATATCAAACGCATTAATTTTGATGGACTAAATAACAAGAACAAAGGTAGTAAAATGATAAATCAAGATATTAAAAAGATAGTACAACAAAATATAAAAGAAATGGTTGCTTTTCGTCGTGATTTGCATCGTCACCCAGAATTACCTTGGGAAGAGTTCAGAACGACAGATAAAATTGCAGAGCAGCTCGATAAAATTGGCATTCCTTATCGCCGTACAGAGCCAACCGGTATTATTGCCGATATTCAAGGTGGAAAACCGGGTAATAGGATTTTATTAAGAGCCGATATCGATGCGTTACCGGTACAAGAGTTAAGCGACAATATTGATTATAAATCAACCATAAACGGGAAGATGCATGCTTGTGGACATGACACGCATGCAGCCATGCTACTGACTGCGGCAAAAGCGCTTTATGCAATACGTGATCAACTAAAAGGTAATGTGAGATTAGTTTTTCAGCCTGCTGAAGAGATCGCACAAGGTGCAAAAGGCATGATAAAACAAGGTGTATTAGATGATGTGGATACAGCCTTTGGTATGCATATCTGGTCACAAACACCTGTCGGAAAAGTATCCTGTGTGGTAGGTTCAAGTTTTGCTTCTGCCGATTTGCTCACTGTCCGATTCAAAGGAAAGGGCGGGCATGGCTCGATGCCTCACGACACGGTTGATGCTGTCATGGTGGCATCTTCATTTGTGATGAACATACAATCGATTGTCTCTCGCGAAGTGTCTCCGCTTACCCCGGCGGTGGTCACGATAGGAAAAATGGATGTCGGTACTCGTTTTAATGTCATTGCGGAAAATGCGGTTTTAGAAGGTACGGTTCGCTGTTTTAGTGTTGAAGTGCGAAATAAAATCGAAGATGCTATTCGCCGTTACGCCAATCAAGTCGCTGCAATGTATCGTGCAACGGCTGAAGTAGAATACATTTATGGCACCTTACCCGTCATTAATGATGAACAATCTGCGCTTTTAGCACAGAAAGTCATCGTTGAATCGTTTGGTGAACAAGCCCTTTATTTTGAGCCACCAACAACTGGCGGTGAAGACTTTAGTTTTTATACTGAAAACATTCCTGGTGCATTTGCATTAGTGGGTTCGGGTAATCCTGAAAAAGATACACAGTGGCCACATCACCATGGTTGTTTTAATGTTGATGAAGACGGCATGATTATGGGCGCAGAATTTTACGCACAATATGCTTGGTCATATTTGAATCAATAATAAATAAGAATAATCCAACCATTATGGAATCGAAATAATGGTTGAGATTTATCTACTCTGGATTCAAATTTTCAACTACAATGAATCGTATTAGTAAACACGCCCATATTTCTGAATAACTAACTACAACAAACTTAATTTATTCTTATCATTCATTTCTTATTAATAATCTATTTATTTAAAGCATTCATTAAAATAAACGTCAATAATAAAAATTGACTGGATTCTCATTCAATAAAGTATTGTAAATTGTTTACTGTCATCTTAAAGACTAATTTTACGCTTTATGATATTATTGATGCCAAATTGATTAGTTATACGCAATGGTGAATATGAGTTATCAAGTTCTGGCACGCAAATGGCGACCAAAATCATTTACTGAAGTCGTAGGGCAACAGCATGTCCTCAAAATTCTATCAAATGCACTTTCGCTAGGTCGGGTTCATCATGCTTATCTATTTTCAGGCACGCGTGGTGTTGGAAAAACCTCCATTGCTCGCTTACTTGCTAAAGGCTTAAACTGCGAAACTGGGATTACTGCCACGCCTTGTGGGGTATGTGATAATTGTCGTGATATTGAGCAAGGCAGATTTGTCGATCTTTTAGAAATTGATGCCGCTTCACGAACTAAAGTTGAAGATACACGTGAAATATTAGATAACATTCAATACTTGCCAACTAAAGGGCGCTTTAAAGTCTATTTAATTGACGAAGTGCACATGTTATCTCGCAGCAGTTTTAATGCCTTGCTAAAAACATTAGAAGAACCACCAGAACATGTTAAATTTCTGTTGGCAACAACCGATCCACAAAAGTTACCGATTACCATATTATCACGCTGTCTACATTTACATTTAAATGTGCTTGATACTTCGCTTATATCGGAACAGCTTTCTCACATTTTACAACTTGAAAAAATTGAATCTGAACCAAAGGCGATTCAGTTATTAGCCAAAGCGGCTAATGGTAGTATGCGAGATGCCTTAAGTTTAACCGATCAGGCTATTGCCTTAGGTAATGGCGTTGTTGATGCGCAATCAGTCAGTGTTATGTTAGGGACACTGGATAAAACAATTCCTTTTTTATTGGTTGAGGCACTTTATCAAAATGATGGCAATGCTTTGATGCAACAGATTGAAGCAGCTGCAACACAAGGCGTGGATTGGGATAACTTATTGGCTGAAACCATTACGCTTTTGCATCAAATCGCTTTATTACAAATTGTACCAACAGCATTGGGTGATTATACCGATAATGAAGAACGAATACGCTTTTTAGCACAATACATTGCGCCAAATGATATTCAGTTATTTTATCAAATATTATTAATGGGGCGAAAAGAATTAGCCTATTCACCCGATAAAAAAATAGGTGTTGAAATGAGCTTTCTAAGAGCATTAGCATTTCAACCTAAAACTAATGATAACAATAAGTTAGTGTCAAATACAAAGCCAACGGTTCAGGCACCGCAGCCATCAAAGCCTTTACCTATTCAAGCATCAGCTAGTAAGAGTGACATATCAAACGCCACATCTGACTCGATGAGTAATGTACCGCCCGTGACTGATATTCATCAAAAATCAGCATCTGGCACACCACAATCAGAGCACAATTTTCAACAAGATGAGTTAGAAAAGACATCACGTATTGAGAGTAACGCACAATCTGATATAAAACACTCTCAAAATAATCAGCAACAACCGGCTAAACACGATATGCCGATCCCAGACGATGTCTCTTCAATGACGAAAAGTATTTTAGAAATGCGGATGCAATTAATACAAGAGGAACAAAATAAAAAAAAGTCTGAACTGGTTGAAAAAAATCAACCAATTCAGGCGAGTATCAATGCATCATTAGCGCATGGCACAGACAAACGTTCACACGTAGAGTCAAATGAAAATAACTTAAATAAGCCCGATAAGGATGAAGAGCAAATTACCGCAGAAAATTATCAATGGCAGGCGTGTGGGCTGATTGAAACCAAAGATGAATTAATCATTGATACGAAAAGTTTTCGCGAATCATTAAATGGTGATAAAACACCCGAAATGATGAAAAAATTAATTGATGAAATGGTGCAAAAAGACGCATGGTGTGCCGAAATTGAGCAACTCGATATTGCGCCTTTAATTAAGCAAATTGCGATAAATTGCTCTATTGAACAAATAGATGATGAAAATATCGTTTTACATTTGCGATCAGCGGTAAAACATCTCATTAATGCATCAGCAAATATTTCAAAATTAGAAAAAGCGATGTCGAATTATCGACAAAAGCCGTTAAAAATTAACGTTATTATTGATGATAATCAAACGATAAAAACACCTTTGGAAATGCGTGAAGATCTTTATCAACAAAAACTTGCGCAAGCTAAAGTGACAATTAATCAAGATCCAAAAGTGGCAATGATCTGCCAATATTTTGAAGCCAAGATTGATGAAACAAGTATTCGTCCTGTATAATTATGGACTAAATATATTTAACGAGGAATAATTATGTTTTCAGGTGGAAAAGGCGGTTTGGGTAATTTAATGAAACAAGCCCAGCAAATGCAAGCAAAAATGCAGCAAGCGCAAGAAGAAATCGCCAAATTAGAAGTAACAGGAGAGTCGGGTGCAGGTATTGTTAAAGTCAGCATTAATGGCGCTCATAACTGTAAACGAGTTGAGTTAGATCCGTCATTATTGAATGAAGATGACAAAGAGATGTTAGAAGATCTTATTGCAGCAGCTTTTAATGATGCAACTCGCCGATTAGATGAAGCTCAAAAAGAGCGTATGGCTCAAGTTACAGGTGGAATGCAATTACCACCAGGTTTCAAAATGCCTTTTTAATTTAAGCAAATTATCAGCTGTTTCTACTCACTATTTTGCCGAATTGGTCGGCAAAATTTTTCCTTTTATTGCCTGTCTATTTATACAGTTTTTCTTTATTATTTCAATTTCATCAGGTAAACTAAACAACAATAGTTTATACACTCGATATCAATGACAACATACACTTTACTCATTAATACTGTATTTGATTGAGTAATTATTCTTTTTTCATTGTTACATGTCATTGATAAATCTGATAACACTCAATATTAAGGATTAATTGTGATAGGTCGTTTACGCGGAATCATTATAGAAAAACAGCCACCCAAAGTGCTTATTGATGTGGGCGGTGTCGGTTACAATGTTTTTATGCCCATGACCTGTTTTTATGAATTACCCAACAATGGTCAAGAAGTTATCGTTTTAACACATCTGATTGTTCGTGAAGATGCCCAATTATTATATGGATTTAATCATGAACAAGAACGCGAATTGTTTCGTGAACTGATCAAAGTGAATGGCGTTGGACCAAAATTAGCATTGGCAATATTATCAGGAATGTCGGCTCAACAATTTATCGTGGCGGTTGAACAAGGTGAAATCAAAACGCTGGTTAAATTACCGGGCGTAGGGACTAAAACGGCAGAACGATTAATTGTGGAAATGAAAGATCGTGTTAAACGCTTTGGTGAAGAATTATCTGACTCAATGACTATTGTTGAAACTGGCAATATCAAAAAATCCTCAAATCAAATTGAAAGTGAAGCTGTTTCCGCCCTTATTGCTTTAGGCTATAAGCCACAAGAGGCCAGCCGTATAATCAGTAAAGTTATCAAGCCTGAAATGGATTGTGAAACGCTTATACGTGAAGCATTAAAATCAGCGTTATAAAAAGGTAAGCATTATGATTGAAGCGGATCGTTTAATAGCTCCACAAGCTCAAAAAGAAGAAGAGTCTCTAGATCGTGCAATTCGTCCCAAGTATCTGGATGAATATATCGGGCAACCTCATGTGCGTGAGCAAATGAAAATTTTTATTCAAGCCGCAAAACAGCGTAGTGATGCACTCGATCATGTTCTTATCTTTGGCCCTCCTGGGCTGGGTAAAACAACCTTAGCAAATATTGTTGCTAATGAGATGAGTGTTAATTTGCGCACTACCTCTGGCCCAGTTTTAGAAAAAGCGGGGGATCTTGCTGCCATGTTAACTAATTTAGAGCCTAATGATGTCCTTTTTATCGATGAAATTCATCGATTATCGCCAGTCGTTGAAGAAATCTTATATCCGGCAATGGAAGATTATCAACTAGACATTATGATTGGTGAAGGCCCTGCTGCACGTTCAATAAAAATTGATCTTCCGCCTTTTACCCTTATTGGTGCGACAACAAGAGCTGGTTCGTTAACATCGCCATTACGTGATCGCTTTGGAATCGTACAACGCCTTGAATTTTATCGTGTCGAAGATCTGGAATATATCGTTAGTCGAAGTGCCAAATTTTTGGGTATGGATTTATCCTGTGAAGGGGCTCATTTAATTGCTAAACGTTCACGAGGTACCCCTCGAATAGCTAACCGTTTGTTACGTCGAGTCAGAGATTATGCTGATGTAAAATCAAAAGGTATCATCGATGAGAAAATAGCAACCCAAGCACTCGATATGCTCGATGTCGATAATGAAGGCTTTGATTATATGGATCGCAAATTACTGCTAGCTATTATTGAAAAATTTATGGGTGGTCCGGTTGGTTTAGATAATATTGCTGCTGCAATTGGCGAAGAGCGAGAAACGATTGAAGATGTGCTTGAACCTTTTTTAATTCAACAAGGTTATATTCAAAGAACACCAAGGGGCAGAATTGCAACACCGCATGCTTATCGGCATTTTGGCATTATTCACGAATAACGATTTTAATCAGTTTAAATTATTAATAGATCTCTAAATTAAGTGGATTAAATACCGTCAATTGACGGTATCTTTTATTTTAAGTCATCCTAATTCTTTTTCGGTAAAAATCCCGCTAAATAAGTCAGTACTTAAATAACGTTCACCCGATGAAGGTAATATTACCACAATGGTTTTATTGCTATTCTCCGGTAAGTTAGCCAATCTATCAGCGGCAAAAACTGCTGCTCCTGAAGAGATTCCCGCCAAAATTCCCTCCTTTTCCATTAAAATGCGCGCAGTTTCGATCGCTTCTTCATTCGATACTTTTTCCACTAAATCAATTAAACTCAAATCCAAATTAGCCGGAATAAAACCCGCTCCAATACCTTGAATTTTATGTGGCCCTGGTTTAAGCGGTTCGCCAGCAAGTGCTTGAGTGATTACAGGTGACTGGCTTGGTTCGACCGCAACCGCCGTAATATTTCGACCTTGGGTATTTTTAATGTAACGTGTTACGCCTGTGAATGTTCCGCCTGTTCCTACCCCTGCGACAAAAATATCTATCTTTCCATCAGTATCAAGCCAAATTTCAGGCCCGGTTGTTTTTTCATGAATTTCGGGATTGGCTGGATTGCTAAATTGTTGTAGCATAATATTACGTTTGGGATTACTTGCTACCATTTCCTCAGCCTTTTCAATGGCGCCTTTCATTCCTTTTGACGCTTCTGTTAGAACTAAATTTGCACCTAATGCTTTCAACAATTTTCGTCGCTCAATGCTCATGCTTTCAGGCATGGTTAACGTTAATTTATAACCACGCGCTGCGGCAACGGCTGCTAATGCGATACCTGTGTTACCGCTGGTGGGTTCAATCAATTCAACATCCGGCGTTAATAAACCACGCTTCTCCGCATCCCAAATCATATTTGAAGCTATACGACATTTAACACTAAAACTGGGATTGCGTGACTCCACTTTAGCTAAAATATTACCATGACCAAAATGCTTTAAACGAACAAGAGGTGTATAACCAATAGTTTGAGAATTATCATCAAATATCTTACCCATGAATAAATCCTTATTAAAATATTAGAAAGGGATAGCATTGGAACATTATCGCTAATCATAGCTAATATTATAAATAGAACTCAAAAAGATGATACTAATTATTCATTATAACATTATGCATTTTAGCTATATGTTTGATCAAAGGACTAATGCAATAAATCAAGACGTTGATTTAGCGATTATTTAAAAAGTTCATCGAAGTCAACAATATTCATTCCGTGTGCATTGGCATTTTTTAATAAATCCCGCTTTCCGTATCTAATTCCTGTTCAATGTTTTTGATCGCTTGTTCACACCGATAAATACGATTATCCAGTGTTGCAATCTTGATTGGATCGATTGACTCAGCAGAAAGTAATAACTCATATTTCATTTCTTGCAATCGACGCAAATAATCTAAATGGCGACAATGTTTTTCAGAGAGTGTTTCTTGAATTGAAAGTTTAGATTCTTCTTTTTTACGAAGTTGATGCGTCGCTAATTCACGGGTGAGGGCGGTGATTTGATTAACTAACATTTCAGACAAATAGACAATTTGTTCATCTTTTTGATTCATCACATTATTGACTAAAGCTTGAAAAGTTTGTTTGATTTTTTCTAAATAAAAAGCGTTATCCGTATTGATTTTGGTAGTATTAAATAAGTGTTCATCAAAATAGTGTTCTTGATAATTTTGTTGTTCAGATATATTGACTTGTTGTTCAAGTATATCAATTTGTTTTTTTAGTGATGCCAGCCGTTTCTGCATTTATTTTGATCTTAATAATGAGTTTCTGAACTATCATCTTGAGCAAAGTAATTGCCAAAATGCTTTTTTGATAAAGTTATCAGCTTCATAAATGATTCGAAGGTTAATTTTTCGTTCGTTTCTTTATTTTCTACCAAAATTTTTTTTTCAATTAGTTTTGATTGAATATGATTATAGCAATCGACTAAATTGAGTGGTAACGGAGATTGTGAACGCTTGCCTAACCAATAGATACCCTGAACAGGTAAACTTAACGCAAACAAGATTGCGATAATCGTCACCGCTAATTGTGCTGGCATATAATATTGCCAAACAGCTAACGCAATAATTATTGGGGGTAAATACTTCTTCGCGGTTTTTATGTGGTTTATGATTTTTAATTCGGGAAATGAATACGAAAGTGCTTTATCTTTTGGACAAAGTTCCATATATCGTTGACCAGTCTTAAATGCCTTAACTAAATTCATAAATTTGTGATTCCTCGACATTCACCTATTATTGTCTTAAAATAGTGCCATCCAATTAGGGGCTTTCTTTATTTTATCTTAAAATGCAGAATATCAGAAGTCACCTTGTATATTCACATCGATTATTAAATCATGTGTAGAGTTACCAATTTTGATTGGTATATATCTTTTTATTCAATTTATAGGAATTACTATGTCGTCAAGTAACAATGTTCTTGTTCTAAATTGCGGAAGCTCATCTTTAAAATTTGCTATTATCAATCCTGAAAATGGCGATGAATTTTTATCTGGGTTAGCTGAATGTTTTAATCTTCCTGATGCACGCATTAAGTGGAAACTTGATGGAAGTAAAAACGAAGCATCTTTAGGCGCAGGAGCTGCACATAGCGAAGCAATTAAATTTATTGTTAATAGCATCTTCCCACAAAAACCAGAATTATTAGATAGTATTAAATCTATTGGGCATCGAATCGTTCACGGTGGCGAAAAATACACGCAATCAGTTGTAATTGATGATTCTGTTCTAAAAGGAATTGAAGAAGCAGCGGCATTTGCACCATTACATAATCCAGCGCATTTAATTGGTATTCGTGAAGCATTTGCAGCATTTCCTCATTTAAAAAATAAAAATGTGGCTGTATTCGATACGGCATTCCATACAACCATGCCAAAAGAAGCTTATTTATATGCAATTCCTAACGAATTATATACTAAACATGGTGTTCGCCGTTACGGTGCTCATGGTACAAGTCATTACTATGTTAGCCGTGAAGCGGCAAAATTATTAAATAAACCAGTTGATCAAACCAATGTGATCACTTGTCACTTAGGTAACGGTGCGTCAATCACAGCAGTTAAAAATGGTAAATGTGTTGAAACCTCAATGGGGTTAACTCCGTTAGAAGGTTTAGTCATGGGGACTCGTAGTGGTGATATCGACCCTGCAATTATGTTCTTCTTACATGACAACTTAAAAATGTCTGTTGCTGATATCAATAACTTGTTAAATAAAAAATCAGGTTTATTAGGTTTAACTGGTGTAAGTAGCGATTGCCGTTATGTGACAGATCACTATGACACTGATGAAAATGCGAAAAATGCCCTAGATGTATTTGTTCATCGTTTAGTCAAATACATTGGTGGATATGCAATGTTATTAGATGGTCGTTTAGATGCGATTATCTTTACGGGTGGTATCGGTGAAAATGCAGAAGAAGTTCGTCGTATGGCGCTTCAAAAATTATCAATTTTAGGATTTGAACTTGACCAAGAACGCAATTTAGCTGCTCGTTTTGGTAAAGGCGGCACAATCACTAAAGATGGTTCAGCAATTGCAATGGTTATTCCTACAAATGAAGAACTCGTCATTGCTCAAGATGCTGCGCGTCTAACTGCTTAAAAGACAAATAAAACCGCCTTTATGGCGGTTTGTTTTTATATTTAATAAAGAATTAAGAGGAAATTGATTATGTCTCGTACTATTATGCTAATCCCAACCGGAACAAACGTCGGGTTAACAGGTGTGAGTCTTGGTGTTATTCGAGCAATGGAGCGTCAAGGAATTAACTTAAATGTATTCAAACCTGTTGCTCAACCAAGAGCAGGTGGGGATGCGCCCGATAACACCACCACTTTAGTAAGCAGCAACACATCTATACCAGCATTAAAACCACTAAAAATGAGCCATGTAGAAAATCTATTAGGTTTAAATCAACAAGATGTGTTAATGGAAGAAATTGTCGCGCTTTATGCTGAAAATACCAAAGGGGCCGATGTTGTTTTAGTTGAAGGTATTGTGCCTACCAGTGATTATCCTTTTGCTAACGAACTAAATAATAATATTGCTAAAACATTAGGTGCTGAGATTATTTTTGTTGTTAATATGGGTAAAGATACTCCAGAACAATTAAAAGAACGAATCGAAATTGCACGTTCTAATTTTGGCGGTATTAAAAATGAAAAAATCGTAGGTGTTATTGTCAATAAAGTGAATGCCCCCGTTGAAGAACAAAGCCTTGCACGTCCAGATGTGGCAGAAATTTATCATACACCAAAATTTGATGATAAAAAAATCACAATCGACGATTTAAATGCGCACAGTCCTTTACCGGTACTTGGCTGCATTCCTTGGAATATGGATTTAAGTGCATGTCGTGCAATTGATATTGCCAAACATTTTGATGCAAAAATCATTAATGAAGGTGAGATCAAAAACCGCCGTATAAAACACATCTCATTTTGTTCTCGCAGTGTGCCAAATATTGTTAATCATTTACAACCAAATGCATTACTTGTCACATCAGCTGACCGTGTTGATGTTTTAGTTGCAATCAGTTTAGCCGCAATGAATGGTGTGGCAATTGGAGGGGTATTATTAACAGGTGGTTATGATATAGATGAAAAAATCTATAAATTATGCCAACCTGCATTTGATACAGGTTTACCGGTATTTACGGTAAAAACCAATACATTCCAAACTTCAATCTGTTTACAACAGTTTAATTTAGAAATTCCTGTTGATGATAAAGAGCGCATGGAAAACACACAAAACTTTGTTGCTGACCATATTGATAGCAATTGGATCAAGTCGCTAAACCAAGTAGTGAATTCTGTTCGTCGCTTATCTCCTCCTGCATTCCGTTATCAATTAACTGAACTTGCACGGAATGCGAAAAAAGTGGTGGTATTACCTGAAGGTGATGAACCAAGAACAGTTAAAGCAGCCGCTATTTGTGCAGAGCGTGGAATTGCAAAATGTGTGTTAATTGGTAATCCAGATGATGTGCGTAAAGTTGCTGCTTCACAGGGAGTGACATTGGGTGAAGGCGTTGAAATCGTCGATCCTGAAAATATTCGTGAAAAATATGTACCGCGTTTAGTTGAGTTACGTAAAAACAAAGGCATGACCGAAGTGATTGCGCGAGAACAATTGGCTGATAACGTTGTGCTTGGAACCATGATGCTTGAAGCAAACGAAGTTGACGGTTTAGTGTCTGGTGCAGTGCATACCACGGCAAATACAATTCGCCCACCATTGCAATTAATTAAAACGGCACCGGGTAGCTCTTTAGTTTCCTCAGTATTCTTTATGTTAATGCCTGACCAAGTATACATTTACGGTGACTGCGCAATTAATCCAGATCCGAATGCGCAAGAACTGGCTGAAATTGCGATTCAATCTGCTGATACTGCTATTGCCTTTGGTATTGAACCAAGAGTTGCAATGATCTCTTATTCAACCGGTAGTTCAGGTCAAGGTGCTGATGTTGAAAAAGTGAAAGAAGCAACCCGAATTGCTCAAGAAAAACGTCCAGATCTCATGATCGACGGGCCTTTACAGTATGATGCTGCTGTCATGCCTGATGTGGCTAAATCGAAAGCACCTAATTCTCAAGTTGCAGGTAAAGCAACCGTATTTATCTTCCCAGATCTTAATACGGGTAACACGACTTATAAAGCCGTACAACGTTCTGCTGATCTTGTTTCAATTGGTCCTATGCTTCAAGGTATGCGTAAACCAGTTAATGACTTGTCTCGTGGTGCATTAGTGGATGATATTGTTTATACCATTGCATTAACGGCGATCCAATCAGCGCAAGAACAAAATGCAACTAACTAATTTATATCGGTTATTTCAATATAAAAAAGAGGTGAGTAACATCACCTTTTTTTATATGCATAGGTTTTTACCACACGCTTTTTTATCGACTCCATTAACGCTATTTCATTAATGTTATTTGATTGGTCAAAAAAAGTGTTTTAATTGACTATAATAAGAGTCAATACTCAGTTTTTTTAAATTAAATTTTACAATATAAAGGGGAGTAGAGACACAAGAATAAAATATAAAAACAATTCTAAGATAATTCATACTGTTTTAACAAAAAAATTTCAATTCACTCTTCATCTCATAACTGATTAAAAATTAATTAATGCCTTGAATTGATTATCAATCTTAATTATTTTTTTATAAAAAATAAATTGATGAATTTTTATCTTTTATGTAATACAATTGTATGTAAATGTTAACAAAGGTAAAGCTATATGAAAAGTCTTGAGCAAGACTTGATTAGAATTATTGCACCGAGTTTATATCATGACACCTCATGGAATGAAGCTGAGGTATTAGGGGCTATGATCTGGTTATGGAATCGAAACCCTGAATACAAAAAAGCGGAATTAAACTCCGCTTTAAGCGTTTTGTTACCTATCATTCAGTCTAAAAATTTTGCTCTATTTATTCACAACAACCAACCGCTAGGCTATTTAAATTGGGCTTATCTCAATCGAGAACAAGAGCAACTCTATTTAAACAAAAAAAAGCCTTATATCAATTTTGTTCAATGCAATCAGCCAATGGAATCTACACGCTTGTGGATATTATCTTTTTTTTGCCCATTTGGACTGCATGAAGTGTTACTAACCAAATCGTTAGGAAAAAAAGTCCTAAAAAATAATCTTTGCTTTTTTGGCTATCACAAGTCAAAAACAGAAACAGTCGTTAAAAAAGTTCAGTGCTAATCATTAATATGCAGTTTAAATCTGTTTTTTCTCTATAGTTTCAGATGGTTCTTAATTAAATCGTTGTCATTCTCGATAGTAATTTGTTGTCGTACTTATTTTTTATCGTTAATTTGAAGGAAATTAATATGAACCAAATTTATCAAACGAAATTTAATGTTATCACGGGTACTACTATAGTGTGTTCTGAATTAGTACGACGAGCAAGTAAAGCAATGATAACATTATGTGTTTTAGTTACCTCTGCTTCTTCGTTTGCTTTAGACTGTACCGCCAGTGCCGATGGCTCTTATTTGGTCGGTCAAAATAGCCCAAGCTGTAATAATATTAACCCAGCGACCGTTAACCAATCGGGTAATGCCAGTTTTTATATTCTCACTCGAAGCCGATTACATGAACAACTCAATGTCGGTGATACAACGCTTACCGCCAATGTAAACGGTGATTACACTGGTCTGGCTAATCAATATACCTATGGCGTGTCGGGCGGATCAATTAATGCAGGTAATTTAAATTTTACCTTGAATAACAACGGTAACATGCTAGGTCTTGCCACTTATCACAATGTTAATCTGACTGCAAAAAATGTGGAATTAAATATCAATGATAACTATACGCGTGGTGGCAATTCAAGTGGTACGGTTGCTTCTTATGGTTTATTAGCTGGTTCGTCAGTTAATGCCGGTGAGAGAGATACGTATAATGGTAAATACAGTACCATCACAGTGGATAGTTTGAAAATTAATCAAACAGCAAAGGGGGGCAAAACCCAGCCAATTTTAAATAACGGTATTCGAGCAATTCAAGGAGCCTATGATAATTCAGGCGATGGTTCTGCAGGACAAGTTATTATCAATGATAATTTAGATATGACATTAACGGGAAATCGCTCAATCGGTATTTATGTTTCGGGCAATCCAACCAATCATGGGGTTGCAGAAAATAAAGGCCGAAACGGTCAGTTAACCCCAAAAGTAATTTTGAAAGGAGAGAAAAACACTATCATCATTAATAAAGGTAATGATAGCTCAAGGTTAAACTGGGATAGTGTGGGGATTAAACTGGGTAAAACCCGTAATACAGGTGAGGGGCCAGGTATTTTAGAATCACATGGGGAGTTGACTATTGATACCACTAACGCTTTAAATGGTAGTGGTATCAAAATGGTTAGGAATTCTTCATTAACAGCAAATTTTGATAATAGTAAAACGATCATTAAAACCAATGGTTATGCTTTGGAAATTGGAACCCATGATGATGCGACTTCAAGTGGACAATTTGAACAAGCTGCATCACACAATATGAGTATCAGTTTAAATAATGCAATATTTACCACAACAGGAACAAGTGCTGATCCCGTAATTGAAGGTTCTGTTGCACGCAAAGATTTAATTTTTGTTGATCAAGGTCAACAAAATGTTAATTTTACAATTATGGGTGATGAAACCGATCTCCATGCTAATCAAGACGGCTATATTCTCAACGTCAGCGGTAATTACACTGCACCTAATTATCAATTTTTTTCTAATACGTATGATGCTAACGGTGTTGAACAAGGACATGATGACTATGAAGTTTCCTCTGTCAGCTTTTATGCTTATGGTAAAGGAAGTATGACTGGGTTAATTTCCAAAGGGCAAGTAAAAGAGAAGGAGGGTCAAATTCTTGATATAAATAAAGAACCAGGAGTTTGGTTAGATTTAGCTAATGACTTTCGTTGGAATTTGCAAAAAAAAGGTAATGATAATATATCAAAATTAAATACGATTCTAATTGAATCTGGTGGAACAATCAATGCAGCTTATAATGATGATGGTGGTAATGATTTTATCGTACAAGCTGATGTTTATAGCAATTCAGGCATTATTAATTTAGATAATTCCTCTCATCAAAAATATAATGATATATTAACTATCGATGGTAACTATACCGGATCTAATGATGCTCAAATAAGATTGAACACATCGTGGAATAATGCCAGCGATACTTATGCGATGAATTCACAATCTGATGTGTTAAAAATCACAGGTACTGCATCTGGTTGGACTAAAGTGATACCGATAGATGCGAATGGCACAGAAAACGTGATTGATGGTAATATAAGCCAAATTGACGCAGTGATAAATACTGTTCCCGTGATTTATGTAGGACAAAGTAAAAATGAACTTAATTTTCATGGTGAAGCGCACACAAACGGCGCGACTGAAATTCAACTAGCAAAACGTCAAACAGCTGATGGTGACGAATATTTCTGGACTATGCAAGCAGGTACGACACCACCGCCGCCACCACCACCGCCACCACCGCCGACGCCAGAACCGCCGACGCCAGAGCCACCGACGCCAGAGCCTCCGCCGCCAGAGCCACCGACGCCACCGACGCCACCGACGCCGACGCCGACAATTAAACCTAAACCCATTTTTGCCAGTCCGGTAGCAGGATATGTTGCTATGGCGAGAGTCAATCAGGAACAAGGATTTTTAAGTATTGGTTCTTTACATGAACGTCGGGGAGAATACACCAATTTTGATTTAGCAAATTGTAATACTTGTGAAGAGTTTTTAAGTGAAACTTGGGGTAGGATTTTAGGCAAACACATAAAACAAGATGGTAAAGATCGATTAAATTTAGAGAGCGATATATATGGATTCCAATTTGGTCATGATTTGCTGAATAATGTAAGTGATGATGGAAGTCATAATTATACAGGTATCTATTTAACCTATAGCAAAGCGCATACCGACTTTTCCGATAAATATCGAGCTGTACATGGGATAATTGACCATAATAAACGAACAGGAAAAGGCAAATCAGAATCATTGAGCTTGGGATTAACCAATACTTATTTTTCAGTAGAGAATAACTATTTAGATTTAGTTGGACAGTTTTCCTATTTACGTAATAAATATGAAGCTCGTAATGGTAATAATCCACATACTCAAAATGGGTGGGCATTTGCCATTTCGGCTGAAGCTGGGCACACCTTTAAAATAAATCAGAATGATCTTGATAAAGACTATTGGATAGTTGAGCCTCAAGTTCAATTAGTGTACCAATATGTTGATTTAGATAGTTTTAAAGATAAATATCGTCGTGTTGATCAAAATAATCAGGATCTATTACGGGGTAGAATCGGTATTCGTTTGGGTAATAATAACCAAGCAACAGTTGAGCAGCATACCACATTCTATGCAATTGGTAATATTCTGCATGACTTTATCAAGCCAAGCCAAGTTACCATAGGTAGAGATAAACTGCGTGAAAATTATGCTCGTACATGGGGAGAATTGGGCGTTGGGTTAAAAACGCCTTTATTTGAAAAGACTTATCTTTATGGCGATGCTCGCTACGAACACGATTTTGGAAATACCAAACGGCAAGGTTATCGAGGAAATATCGGTATTGAACATAAATGGTAAGTATAAATTAATAATGTAAATTATGATTTAGTTTCAAAGTGTTATCTATGTTACACTCATCTTATACGTAATGGCTTGTTTAGCATTACGTATATTTTTTATCTAAACATTGTGGTTAAATAATGAAAATATTGATTTTTTTAGACTTATTAATCAACTAAGTTTGCAGCAAGATAACTCAATAATCATAATGAATAGCTAATAACAGCAAATACTTAAATTTTTAACTCAAGCTATTCTTTAATCAGTTCGGTTTTTTAAGAGTGTTAAAAGCATCGTCATAAAGTGCTTTTTATCCTCTTTTAATAATGAAAAAAATTCTTGATCCATTTGTTCAACTAAAGGAACGGTTTCATTTGCCTTATCAAGCCCTTTTTGCGTTAATACAATTGATTTTGCACGACTATCTTTGATTGAACAAGTGCGTTTAATGTAATCTTTTTTCTCTAAATTCTCTAATATTTGAGAAATAGTCATGACATCAATATTCGTTTTATGGGATAGAATAACTTGTGTTATCTCATCAGGATATTGAGATAAATAAGCTAGGGTCGCTAGCACAATAAATTGGGGATGTGTGATAGACTGTTTTTTTAAACAATTTTTTATATTTGTATGCCAGGACGAATAAGTTTTCATAAAAAGAAAACCAACAGATTCTGAATCAGATTGGAATTGCGTCAAAAACTTATTGTCCTTTGCCATAACTTACCCTTCAACTAAACTATTTAATTTGTATGTTTTATCAATAATATCATCCGAAATCTGTTTAATAAAATTATAAGATGCATGAGTATCCATTTTCGGATCCGGTTTTAATGAAATTTCAGATTTTAATGCATATTGATTATGCGATAATTCAATAATTTGATGTGAAAAATAGAGTAAACCTTTGTCAGGCATATCAAATTGTTCGGTAAATTCCTTTTCATTAATTATTTTAGATAACGTCACGTCCATTTCTGGCATATTTTGTAATTTAAAAATACCTTTAGAACCGGTTTTTAACTCGCCCGTGATACGAAAATCTTCAAGATCGGTTTCCCATAATTTTCTGAAATTAAGATCAGTATAGTATGGCCATATTTTAGATGGTGTAGCCTTTGTTGGTAGTACAAAAGAAATTGAAATAGTATTCATCGTTTTTTCCTCGTTTTGATAAGTTTGCATATTATAAGTATACTTATTAAATAAGTAAAGAAATTTTATTGTCTTAAAAAAAATTATATTCATTATTAAAATCAGTTAGTTAATTCAAAAAGAAAATAATTAAGATCTGACTAATTCATATAAGGATTGTCGTTTTATTAACAAAATAAAATACCGTATCAGGATATATTGAAACTTGCAAAGGTAAAATATTTACAATTGTTTTTTTATTTAATCCGTTCAATTTAGTCGGTAAATGATACAATACCACCTTGATTTTGTAATAGACCATAGTTTAGGAACAAATTTGATGAAAAATGACATCCACCAGCAACGTATTTTAATTCTTGATTTTGGTTCACAAGTTACCCAATTAATTGCACGTCGGATTCGTGAAATTGGTGTTTATTGTGAGCTTTGGCCGTGGGATGTATCGGAAGAAAAAATTAAACAATTCAATCCTAAAGGGATTATTTTATCGGGTGGTCCAGAAAGTACGACAGCACAAAATAGCCCAAGAGCCCCCGAATATGTTTTTAACGCAGGTGTGCCTGTTTTAGGTATTTGTTATGGTATGCAAACTATGGCAATTCAAGTTGGTCAAGGTGGACAAGTCACCGGTTCAAATCAACGTGAGTTTGGTTATGCTAAAGTCGACATTATCGGACGCTCAAAATTAACTGACGGCATTTTAGATAGTACTAACAACGATGGTATAGATCAACTTGATGTCTGGATGAGTCATGGTGATAAAGTCACAACTTTACCGGATAGTTTTACGGTCATTGGTCGAACAGAAACCTGCCCATTTGCCATCATGGCTAATGATGAAAAGCAATTTTATGGCGTTCAGTTTCACCCCGAAGTCACTCATACAATAAAAGGGTTTGAATTGCTCCAACGGTTTGTAATCGATATTTGTCATTGTGAAAAACTATGGACACCATCTTCTATTATTACCGATGCAATTACCCGAATAAAAGAAAAAGTCGGCAAAGATAAAGTATTACTAGGGTTATCGGGTGGCGTTGACTCTTCTGTTACGGCATTATTACTCCATCAAGCCATTGGTGATCAGCTGACCTGTGTTTTTGTCGATCATGGTTTATTACGTTTGAACGAAGCGCAACAAGTTATGGACATGTTCGGTAATAAATTTGGGTTAAATATTATAGCCGTGAATGCCGAAGACCGCTTTTTAGCAGCCCTAAAAGGGGAGGCCGATCCCGAAGCTAAACGCAAGATTATAGGGCGTGAATTTGTCGCTGTGTTTGATGAAGAAGCGGCAAAACTCAAAGATGTGAAATGGTTAGCACAAGGTACTATTTATCCTGATGTGATCGAATCTGCGGCAGCTGATACCGGTAAAGCACATGTGATTAAATCGCATCATAATGTCGGTGGTTTGCCAGAAGAGATGAAAATGGGGTTAGTGGAACCACTACGAGAACTTTTTAAAGATGAAGTACGTAAAGTTGGGTTAGAGTTAGGTTTACCATATGACATGTTATATCGTCATCCATTTCCTGGACCGGGTTTAGGCGTTCGAGTACTCGGCGAAGTGAAAAAAGAGTATTGTGACTTACTCCGTCAAGCTGATGCGATCTTTATCGAAGAACTGTATAAAGCCGATCTATACCACAAAGTCAGCCAAGCTTTCACCGTATTTTTACCAGTACGTTCAGTCGGCGTAATGGGGGATGGGCGTAAATACGACTGGGTTGTCTCGTTACGTGCAGTTGAGACTATCGACTTTATGACCGCTCACTGGGCACATCTGCCATATGACTTCTTAGGACGAGTATCAAATCGGATCATTAATGAAGTAAACGGAATATCTCGCGTTGTCTATGACATCAGCGGTAAACCGCCAGCGACGATTGAGTGGGAATAAAAAATAACTTAATAATCCAGCATAATCGAAATATCAGCGCTGATAAAGCGCTGTTTTTTGCTGTAGTATTTTCCAATCTGCTGATTACAAACAGTATAACAGTCATTTGGGTAGAGAAATTGTCTTATTATCGTTGATGATTAAAAATGCGTGCTTAATGTTTAATAACAACCTTATCCTTTAAACCCAACCAAGATAAGGTTGTCATGTTTATCCCATAAAATGATCTAAAATAAACTATTTTTATTAACCGATTTTACTTTTTCTACATGGGACTCAATGACATCCCAATGTTCAACGATCTTATTGCCTTCGACACGATAAATATCACATACCTTATTCACGGTACCGTCTGGTAGGGAACATTTATAAAATACGTAAACCATATTCGCTTCACAACTGATGTTGACAATATCGAGTTTGGGTTTAGTTTTAATAAACTCTTTGAAAAATTTAATAAATCCTGCTTGACCATCTTCAACCTGAGGATTATGTTGAATATAGTTTTCTGATACATAATGAGGAATTTTATCCACATTACCGTTAATAAAAACATCTTTGTAATAATTTTCGATCAATTCTTTATTTTTCATCATAGTTACCTTTTGTTAGAAAGACATACATTCTATTGAAATTAATGATTTATTAAGAAAAGAAGAAGATCTGAATAGCTATTGTGTATTAAAAAATGGATATGATAATGATAAAGACTGTAAATAATAAATGGCTGTTAGTGTTATACCACCTCCTTAATCAAATGTCACGATTTCTGTTTAAACTCGATTAGTCTAAAGTCGACCATATTAGGTCATTTTAATCTTACTGCGATAACTTAACACAATAACTAATTATTTTATCAAAATAAAGCATTCGTCATAGGCATCAAAAAAGTCTAAAGGCTATCATAGTCTATCTATTAAAATGTATTGGATAAGTATATACTTAAACAAATGCTGTGTATTTGTGATATCAGTAATGTTTCATTTATGAAGGATTATCAAATATGATTTTAGGTAATATTAACCATTTAAATTTAGTCCCTTATTTGCCTGCCAAAATAAAGCAATCGATTGAATATATCAAAGATAATGTCAATCAAAATACGCCTATAGGGCGTTATGACATTGACGGTGATAAGATATTTTTTATGCTATCTGATAGTTCAACTCGTCACATTGACAAGGCTAACCCTGAATATCATCAAAAATATATTGATGTGCAAATTGTATTAGACGGTCAAGAGGGAATGGCGATTAATACTTTACCACCTTACACTAACAGGCTCGATGATCAACTTACTACTAACGATATTGCATTTGTTGAAACCCCGAAGGAAGAAACATTACTGGTTTTGCATTCAAACGATTTCATTGTTTTTTTTCCTAATGAAGTCCATAAACCTTTGTGTGCAATAAACAATAACATTAATACTGTTCGTAAAGTGGTCATTAAAATAGCCTTAGATCATCTTTAATTTAGGAATCATTGCGCTAAATTGAGATGAATTTAGCGCATATACTATGACATACTTGCCAAAATTGCATCCAAGCAAATGAGTTTAATAAATAGTGAACATCTATTTTCAATGCTTACTTCGAAAAGTCGGTTAACTGGCACATTATGCTTAAATGTTCTGGCATTAACGGAGTACGATAAAACTCATTATGATATTTTGCTCATTGAATTTTATTGATAAATTTGTTAGCGTTAATAAAAAAACCGTAAAACCCATAAACTCATCAACGGTGAATTAGTACTATATTTCATCACTCATCACTGGTATAATATACAGTTAAATTTTCATTTGAATTGTACAAAAAACATACTTAAGAAGAGATCTATGTCAATTAAAGATATCGATATTCGAGGTGCGAGAACGCACAACTTAAAAAATATTAATGTCATTATTCCACGCGATAAACTTGTCGTTATTACCGGGCTTTCAGGTTCTGGTAAATCTTCATTAGCATTTGATACGCTTTATGCAGAAGGGCAACGGCGTTATGTCGAGTCATTATCCGCCTATGCACGACAGTTTTTATCATTAATGGAAAAACCCGATGTTGATCACATTGAAGGATTATCGCCAGCGATTTCAATTGAACAAAAATCTACATCGCATAATCCACGTTCAACGGTCGGTACGATTACTGAAATTTATGATTATCTCAGGTTACTTTTTGCCCGAATAGGAGAGCCTCGTTGTCCAAATCATAATTTACCGTTAGCAGCGCAAACCGTGTCGCAAATGGTCGATAGCATTATGGCATTACCAGCTGAAAATCGATATATGCTACTTGCTCCAGTGGTGACCGAACGTAAAGGGGAGTTTGTTAAGCTTTTTGAACAGCTTTCTGCAAGCGGTTATATACGGGTAAGGGTAGACGGAGATGTCTATGATTTATCTGATCCACCACAACTTGAATTACAAAAGAAACATACTATTGAAGTTGTTGTCGATCGTTTTCGTATTCGTGATGATTTAAAACTACGTCTGGCAGAATCGATTGAAACAGCACTATCCATTACCAATGGTATAGTTAAAGTAGCTAATTTGGATGATCCAAAAGCTGAAGAAAAAATATTTTCGGCTAATTTTGCCTGCCCAATTTGTGGTTACAGCATTTCTGAGTTGGAACCTCGTTTATTTTCATTTAATAATCCAGCGGGTGCTTGTCCCGAATGTGATGGTTTAGGTGTTCAACAGTACTTTGATCCTAAACGCATTGTACAAATGCCTGAAGTTTCGTTAGCTGCGGGCGCAATAAAAGGCTGGGATCGTCGTAATTTTTACTATTTTCAGATGTTAAAATCTTTGGCGGATCACTATAAATTTGATATTGATAAGCCTTACGAAAAATTACCTGAAAAAATAAAAGATATTTTATTAAATGGTTCGGGTAGTACCGAAATTACCTTTGTTTATACCAATGATCGTGGTGATGTTGTCAAACGAAAACATACTTTTGAAGGTATTATAAATAACTTAACGCGTCGCTACAAAGAAACCGAATCACAAACGATTCGTGAAGAATTAGCTAAATACATCAGTAACCGCCCGTGTCCTTGTTGTCATGGATCAAGGTTATGTACAACAGCAAGACATGTATTTATTAACGATACAAATTTACCAACGATTAGTGATTTAAGTACTCAACAAGCAAAAGAATTTTTTGACAACTTAGTATTAACCGGCCAACGTGCCCAAATTGCAGAAAAAATTCTGAAAGAAATTAATGACCGATTACAGTTTTTAATTAATGTTGGACTTAATTATTTAACGTTATCACGTTCGGCAGAAACCTTATCCGGCGGTGAAGCGCAACGTATTCGCTTAGCCAGTCAAATCGGTGCCGGTTTAGTTGGCGTAATGTATGTACTTGATGAGCCTTCTATCGGTCTACATCAGCGTGATAATACTCGCTTAATTGATACATTGACTCATTTACGTGATTTAGGTAATACCGTCATTGTGGTTGAACACGATGAAGAAGCGATTATGGCTGCCGATTACGTGATTGATATTGGTCCGGGGGCAGGGGTTCACGGGGGCGAAGTTGTGGCTCAAGGAACACCTAAACAAATCATGGAAAATAATGCATCGCTTACAGGAAAATATTTATCCGGTAAAGAAAAAATCGAAATCCCCGCAACGCGTACCAAAGTTGATAAAAAACGGATGTTATCGCTAATCGGGGCAACGGGTAATAATCTTAAAGATGTCACGTTAAATATTCCGGTCGGACTGTTTACCTGTCTCACTGGGGTATCGGGATCGGGCAAATCCACTTTAATTAATGATACTTTATACCCACTCGCTCAAAATGAACTCAATGGCGCTGAAAAAAGTGATATTGCACCTTATAAATCCATTAAAGGTCTTAACTTTTTTGATAAAGTTATCGCGATAGATCAAAGTCCGATTGGACGAACACCACGTTCAAATCCTGCTACTTATACCGGATTTTTTACATCGATTCGTGAGCTTTATGCAGGAGTACCTGAAGCACGAGCCAGAGGGTACAATCCGGGGCGATTTAGCTTTAATGTAAAAGGTGGACGTTGTGAGGCTTGTCAAGGCGATGGCTTAATTAAAGTTGAAATGCACTTTTTACCTGATATTTATGTACCATGTGATCAATGTCATGGTGCACGCTATAATCGTGAAACGCTTGAGATCAAATACAAAGGTAAATCTATTAACGAAATTTTAAATATGACCGTTGAAGAAGGGCGTGAATTTTTTGATGCGGTTCCAATGATCTCTCGAAAATTACAAACCCTGATTGATGTTGGTTTGGCTTACATTACCATTGGTCAATCGGCAACGACATTATCGGGTGGGGAAGCTCAGCGAGTTAAATTAGCCAAAGAACTATCAAAACGTGACACAGGTAGTACGCTCTATATTTTAGATGAGCCGACGACTGGCTTGCACTTTGCCGATGTTAAACAATTACTTGCGCAATTGCATACTTTACGTGATAAAGGTAATACTATTGTCGTCATTGAACATAATTTAGATGTCGTCAAAACCGCTGATTGGATTGTGGATCTTGGGCCAGAAGGGGGGAATGGTGGCGGTGAAATTATTGCCGAAGGTACACCAGAAGAGGTTGCAAAATCCAAAATATCTTACACGGGTCAATATTTAAAACCACTATTAGATAAACAAAAAAGAAAGTAAAATAGAGTCAATTTTGATTAAAGGATTAAAAAGGACGGGAGGCAACTCCCCACTTTTATTTATTTCTCTATTAATAAACATCGATAAAAAGTTCATTAATTGAATTAGTATAACTTTTTATCGATATAATAATCAGAAAATAGGTACATCTAGGGAGGGGCTTTTGTCATTAGAAATCTTAGCGATGATCATCATCGCCTATCTTTGTGGTTCATTGTCAGGTGCTATGATAGTTAGTCATGCTATGAAATTGCCCAACCCCTTAACGCATGGCTCTCACAATCCTGGGGCAACCAATATCCTACGAATTAATGGTAAACTACCTGCTATTGTTGTCTTAATTTTTGATATGTTCAAAGGTACGCTACCTGTGTATCTGGCGTATCGAATAGGAATATCGCCCTTCTTTTTAGGTATTATTGGCATTTCTGCTTGTCTTGGGCATATTTTCCCCTGTTTTTTTCATTTTAAAGGCGGTAAAGGGGTTGCGACAGCATTAGGGATGATGGCACCGATTGGACTTGATTTTACAGGATGTTTTATACTGACTTGGCTAATGACCTTATTGATAACTGGCTACTCATCAGTTGCAGCTATTATCGGGTTTCTTATGGCACCATTTTATGTTTGGTTGTTTAAACCTGAGTTGACCTTACCGGTAACTATGCTTTCTTGCCTCATTATTGTTCGCCATAGTAGTAATATTATGCGTTTATTAAAAGGTGAAGAACCAAAAAGCTTAAAGCGATTAAAACTGTAATTTAATGGCATCAGTCGGATTCAGATCGGTTAACATAACAGTATTGACATGACGATAGCGATGAAAAATGAGTTGTTAACTTCACAAATTATTACTTGATGATTATCAGTTAGAAATTCGCCTAAAAAAGTATCAATTTCAATAAAATTCTCGAAAAAAGAACACGTACATTGATGATGATGATTCTTCATCGAATTAATTGGTGTTATCACTTTCCTTTTAACTTATTTAAAAAATAATCATCTTTTCAGATTAATGGTATTGAGTATATTGCTCTTTGGATTCATCATTGACTAAAAATAACGTTGTATCACTGGCTAACACCGCGTTATGCAAACGTATTTTATCTTGTTCATTAAGCTGCTTAATACAAGCAACGACATAACTACACGTTTTATTTTGTAAAGCTTTTTCAATCGTTGATACCAGATTTTCATTTTTTATATTGGTGATATGGATTACTTTTTGCTTATCTAAACCGGCAAAGTTAACCCAAGATCGCTTTAACATCGGTCTATCGGATAACCAAAGCTGCCATTTTTTTGCTTTATTAAATGAACGTAATAACGGTCGCTGTTGTTGTAATACTTGCTGAAAAGGAGATTCAAACTCAAACGCCATAATTTGTTGTGATGATTGTTCAATAAGCATAATGACCTCTAACTGTATTAATATACAGTGTATATTAATACAGTATTTAAAGGTTGTAAATATTTTTTATGTTATGTTAGGCTAATCAATTATTAGGCTAACAAAGCGATCAAGAACGAAAATATTGATAAGTCCAAATGCCTAAAAAAGTCATCAATACCGAGCCAACAACATGGATACCTATTGTCGCTAATGCCCATGTTACTCTGCCTTCCTGCAATAAATTAACAATTTCAGCCGAAAAAGTAGAAAAAGTTGATAAACCACCACAAAAACCCGTGACGATTAATAAACGCCATTCAGGGGAAAGATTAGAATGATTAAAAAAAGCGATGGCAAAACCAATAATATAGCCAGCAATTAAATTAGATAATAGTGTTCCGATTGGAATAGTAAAGGCAACCACATTGAATTTAAGTGATAAAAACCAGCGAAGTAAACCACCCGCTACAGAACCGAATGAAATGGCTAAAATAAGTTTTAGCATCAACAATCCTTAATAAAATTTGAGAAATGATTTTTACTCAGTGAATGAGAATGTCATTATAAAATGACTTAATAAATATTGACTAGTTTTTGTCTAACAAATTCTAATAACGCTGCTTGAACACTGAGTTTCAATAGGGTATCAAAAAAATAGAGTTCTTAGGGTATATCTAATAGTACTTAACATAAGTTATTCAAACCAATCTTAACCGATTAAATTGATTTGTTAAGGAATGAATGATAAACATAGAAATTTATTATTAGATTACGATAAAATGGAGATCTCAAAAGATTCAAACGGAAATAATATGTTTACGGGTATTGTACAGGGTGTTGGTCAAATAATTGATATTAACGATCAAGATAAATTACGAACTTATAAAGTTAAACTTCCAAGTCAGCTAACGCAAAATATTGAAATTGGTGCTTCGATTGCGAATGATGGATGTTGTTTAACGGTAACAGGTTTTGCAGATGATTGGGTCTCATTTGATATCATGCAAGAAACGCTAGCTTTAACCACATTAGGCGATAAAAAACTGAATGATTACGTTAATATTGAACGCAGTGCAAAATATGGCGATGAAGTCGGTGGACATATCATGTCTGGACACATCTCTTGTACAGCAACGATTGTTGATATTCAAAAAACGGCAACCAATTGCCAGATGCAACTTACACTACCCAAACAGTTTATAAAGTATGTTTTATATAAAGGTTTTATCGGCATTGATGGGGCTAGTTTAACGGTGGGCGAAGTAGATGAAAATCGTTTTAAAATTCACCTTATTCCCGAAACATTAGCGATAACAACGTTTAAAAATAAAAAAGTTGGTGATAAAGTCAATATAGAAATTGATTCACAAACTCAAGCGATAGTTGATACGGTTGAGCGAGTATTAGCAACTAAGTTTAAATGAGGTTGAAATAGAACATTGTGATGTAAACTGCCGATTAGTCAATAAGTTAGTTATTTATTTTATTCATTTAAAATATAAGGAGTAAACATGCGTCATTCTACCAAATTGAAACCCTTGTTTTACGGAGTATTATTGTTATTCACTAGTTACAGTTATGCATCTGAAATGCAGCTATCCAGTCCTGATTTAAATAAAAATGGTTTTACAGATCAATTTATTTATAATCAATTTGGTTGTCAGGGTAAAAACCTATCGCCTAGCATTGAATGGAATAATGTACCTAAAGAAGCAAAAAGTTTGGCATTAACCATGTATGATCCAGATGCGCCAACCGGATCAGGATGGTGGCATTGGACGGTTGTCAATATTCCGGTCGATGCGACAGCGTTAAAGCAATCAGCTGGTAATAATATTGATTTATTGCCTAAGGGAAGTCAGCAAGTTCGTAATGATTTTGGTACGGCAAATTATGGCGGACCTTGCCCACCAGAAAACTCTAATCACCGTTATCAATTTACACTCTATGCACTTGATATAGACAATATCAATGTTGATGATAAAACAACGCCAGCTTTAGTTGGTTTTATCATCAATTCGCATCAAATCGCTAAAGCATCCATTACCTTCAATTACGGTCGTTGATGAGAAAGTTACTCTTCAATATGAAGTCTTTTATTAGTGATTGAATATAAAAGTTTGATAATATCGAAATCAACTAATCAAACCAAAAGTATACAAAATCAACATTATTTGATTTTGTATACTTACTCAACGAAAAGTTTTATTTATCTTGCAGGAATTTAGCGATATTAGCAATATCGTTAGGCGTGGTTTGACAACAACCGCCAATTAATTTAGCACCAGATTCTATCCAGTTTGTTAACTGATTAGCAAATGTACAATTATGTTGCGGGTTAGGGTGCCATTGCTTGGTCAAAGGATCATATACTTCGCCAGAATTTGGGTAAACGATTAATGGTTTTGATGTGAGTTTATTTAACACATTTAGTGACGATGTCACTTTTTCTAATGCAATGCAATTGATGCCTACACTGGCAATTTGCTCAATATTATTTAAATATTCGACAACTAATGATAACGGTGTTCCATCACTCAGATGCTGATCATCTTTCAGTGTAAATGAAAACCAGCAACTTATTGCAGGAAATTGTTTAATCACCTTTGTTAATGCTTTTATTTCTGTAAAAGAAGGCAAGGTTTCACAAGCGAGTAAATCTACATTGGCATCGATAAGTGCTTTTATGCGGACATAATGAAATTCCATAAAGGCTTTTTCACTCAGTTGATAGTTGCCCGTATATTCGGAACCGTCAGCTAAATAGGCACCATAAGGGCCGACAGATCCGGCAATAAGTAAAGGTCTAGGTTGGTCTAATTCGCCTAAATACTGTTGTTTAGCTTGTTGTGCAAGTTCAACACTTTTTTGTATTAACGCAATAGAATCATTGAGATTAATGCCTTTTTTAGCAAATCCTATAGGTGTTGCTTGATAGCTTGCTGTAATGGCACAGTCTGCGCCAGCTTTAAAGTAGTCATAATGAACTTGCCGAATTAATTCAGGTTGCTCAAATAATACTTTTGCTGACCATAAACTATCATTTAAATCGCATCCACGACGTTGTAACTCGCTGGCAAGTGCACCGTCAACAATGATAAAGTTTTTTTGGTTTAATAAATTCTTAATCGGATTATTATTAATCATTTTGAGTAACTCGAGTGTGATACTTATGCGTCAAATGGTAAGCCATAAAACAAACAATGACAAAAGGGATGCCACAATATAGTGCTATTCGTTGCTCGGGATCAAAAGCCAGTCCAATACAGGCAATCACGCACAAAATTGTGCCTAAAATCGGGACTAAAGGGTAGTAGGGCGCTTTATATTTTAAATTAATAATTTGTTCTTGAGAAAGCTTTTGTCTAAAAAAGTAATGCGATACGCAAATACTTAACCAAACAGCTACCACCGCAAAACCTGAAATAGCTGTTAATGCGACAAAGACTGTATCGGGTGCAATCACACTGGAGAACAGTGCCAGTAATCCCCCTAACATACTCACTGTTATAGCGGTGGTTGGAATACCTTTAGTGGTTAATCTTGAAAAGCATTTTGGCAAAGTACCTTGATTTGATAACGACCATAACATTCGACCCGATGCATAAAGTCCTGAATTAGCCGCCGATAAAATGGCAGTTAAAATCACAAAATTAAAGATATCGGCAGCATAAGGGATACCAATATTTTCAAAAACCATCACAAATGGACTCTTAATGACGCCTGCTTGTTCCATGGGCAATAAAGCCGCCAGTACAAAAATAGTGCCAACAAAAAAAATGATTAACCGTAAAATGGTTGTTTTTATGGCTAAAGGAATACTTTTTTCAGGCTGCTTAGTTTCACCCGCGGCAATACCGATTAGTTCTGTACCAGAAAAGGCAAAATTAACCGATACCATTGTCATGATGATAGGTGTCAATCCATGTGGAAACCAACCATTATCTATAATATTGTGTAGAAATGGGGCTGGCATATCGTTTTTCATCGGTATAAAACCAAAAATAGCTGCGCTGCCTGCAATAATAAAAATAATAATCGTGATGACTTTAATAATTGAAAACCAAAATTCACTTTCTGCAAAAAATTGTGCAGTCACAATATTCAAAACAAATATAACTGCACAAAAAATTAAACACCAAACCCAAACAGAAATATCCGGAAACCAATACTGCATACACATACCCGCAGCGGTTAGACTTGAACCCAATGCAACTGTCCAGGTTAGCCAATATAACCAAGCAACGGTATAGCCTGTAGCGGGGCTAATGAAACGTGAAGCATACGTATGAAAAGCACCGGTTTCGGGCATAGCAACCGCAAGTTCGCCAAGGCACAACATAACTAAAAAAACGACCAAAGCACCAATTAAATAGGCAATAATCGCTCCCACGGCTCCTGCGGTTGCAATAATATAACCGGTATTAAAAAATAATCCTGTGCCAATCACGCCACCTAACGATAACATAATTAAATGCCGAGTTTGCATAGTACGTTTAAATTGATTCTCAGGTGATTTAGATAGATGATTGTTCATAACATGGTATGTCCGCTAGCATATTAAAAAATTATTTATTGTCTCAATTCACATCAAAAATGAGTGAAAAAATCGTCTTTACTGTAAATTTTACCATTCACTTCTGCTTGATGTGTATCACCTGAATAGTTGGCATCTGAATATATCCCTTTCATTCCATTTTTATCAAAAGTGAAAAGAATTGAATCACCTAACCTCGATTTTATATCATTCTCATTCTCAATTACCATTTCATCAATTTGTTCTTGTGTAACAATGTTTTGTTGATAATTTTCAAATTGAGCTGCAATATAATTTATAACGTCAAATGGCATATCAAGTTTAAGTATGAATAGATTGATATTATCGTCCAAAGATAATCCACGAAAATCCTCATGACTAGTATAATCAACTAGCGAATCAACATTAATATCGCCGACATCAGTATGCCAATTAAATTTATAGGACATGCTCCTATTATCTTTATCAGGATTAACATCATAAGGATCGCTAAATTCTATTCCAAATCCAAATTCGCCTAATACAAACGACAGCATACTGATTCCATCCATGTTTATAAATTCATTATTCGAGGAGATAGAACCAAGGTTTTGGTTTCCATACGTTAATGAGCCTATTTTAAAGTCTATTGAATCATAATAATTCTCATCAGTTTGATTTACTGATTGATTAATTAATATTTGGTTTAATATGGCGGTTGCGTTGTCATTGAAAAAATTCTGGGATATAACTTTATTTATGGTTAAATTGTTATGTAATATTCCTTTTTTAAAATCACCATTTCTAACAGCTTTCACATCCTGAAAATTTAGCTCTTTTTTATATGTCGTAACATATTGATAATTTCTGTCAATAAGATCATAATTTTCTTCTGAATAATAAAGATTTTTCAACTCCAATACATAATTTAAAGAGCTATGACTGCTTTCGGGCTCGGTTTTGATAGAAACTTGATCAAGTTTCAAGGATAGGTTTCTGAATTCCGATGTTAATTCTAATTTGTCCCAGTGTGAATTTACGCTGACAGTTGAAAAATCTTTAGAAACATTGAAAAAGCACTCACCTTCAGTTAAGTACAAATTGTTTTCGCCAAACACATGATTGACTAGATTTATCTTAATAGGGTTATTTTTCAAATAAATACTGAACTCTTTTTGAAAACTTAAATTGGCATGACCAGTGATGAATGATTGGTTATTTGACCATTTCCAAAGCTCTGGAAATGCTTTTTCAGTCATTTGATAATCTATCATTGCGACTTGAGGTGTAAAATCACCTTTAGCGATATTGACGATAGGAAAAGGGCCGTGATAAATTGTAATATCATCACTAAAGAGGATATTTTTATCATTCTCAAGATCCGTTTGATTATCTACTGATTCGGTGATAGTTAGATGTAATTTCGTGGAAAATAGACCTTTATCATAATGGCTTTTGGTTATATTGATCTTACTCATATCCTTGCTGACATTAATTTTTTCACTGATTAATGACAGGGTATTATCAATTTCATTTTCAATTTTATTGCCAATGTACCAAGTTGAACCTAAATATCCTATGCTTAAGACTGCAACTATTCCTATTGTAAATTTAATTTTTTTCATTGTTTTCCCATTATTTTTTATAATTATTAATTTGATTTTGATAAACCTAAAGCAACGCCTAGTTAGCCTATCAAGCTAATTAGGCGTAACTAAAAAGAGTCTTAAAGAGAAAGAATTAGACGATTAAAATCATTTTTATTCATTTTTTGTCCATTGATTATCACGTCAGAATCACTCTGTTTTGTTTTCAAATCCAGATAGATACCTTGCTTATCTTCATCAATAGAAATAAGAGGATGATCTTTAATCTTAGATTTCGCGATTAAATTAATCATATATAATTTTCCAGCAATCATATCATCAGTCACATCCGTTTCATTGTAATTTTCCGTTTGTGCCCACATACGTGCTAATACTTTAAATGGAATCTGAATGTTATAACTTAACATGCGATCGGGGGTAATATCATTATTATTGTCATCCGTTGATAAGTTGTTATCGACTATCGCTGATGTGTTGGCAATAATATCGCCTGAAGCATTATGCCAATTTAACAAACCATCCCATTGAATTTTTGAAAAGTCAGATGCATTTTTTTCAATGAATAAACTTTCAAACGGATTCTTTGTGTTAAATCCTTCAAAATTAAACTTAAATTCACCATGACCTAAATTTTGTTTGCCAAAATTGAACGATTCAATACTAGCCTCATAACTGCCCTCTGAGCTATTATTTGGATTAGATCGAACATCTTGCTTAAAGAATATATTATTAAAAACAAATGGCGCTTGTGGATTGAAACTTAAGACAGTTGTTTTCAATTTTTCTATGTTCATCTTGGATTGATAATTAGGTATATTAGCTCCATTGATCGGATCAAATGTTATTGTGTACTGAGCTGAACTACTTATATTATCAATATCTATTTGGACTGGAAGACTTGATCGAGCGTTTATCGTTAAAGTATCAACGTTTGAGTTTAGATCAACGATATCATCTCCTTTATTTTCTAAGTTAACCTTAAGATTGCTCAATGAGATTGAACTAACCTGATCAATTTTATATCTTAATTTATCAAGCTTTATAGACATCGATGAGGTCAATTCATTTAAATCACTGGTGATGGTGATGTTGCCTTCTGAAATATCTATTCCTTCTTTAAACTGAGGCATGTCAATAGTATTCAAGGCTTTTGTGGTAATTTTTGTGACGACATAATCACTAAATTTAATCCCCATAGTGGCGGTAATAAAAGGTTTATCTCCTGCAAGTTTCCAAAGAGTTGGATTGTCTTTTTCAGTCATTTCATATTCAATCCATGCCAATTGGGGGACAAAGTTACCTTTAATTAATGCGGCCATAGGGAATGGACCATGATGGATAGTTATATCGTCATCAAAAACGGTTTTTGGTTCATTGACATCATATTCAATACGGGGTTTTTCGGTTATAGTAAGGTGAAATTTGGATGTAAAAATATTTTTTTGATAATTGCTTGTTTTGATTGATATATCATATTGATTTTGGTAGCCATTAATCGTTTCATTAATGTTTATTAATTGACTATCCAATTCTTTCTCAATTTTATTGCCAACATACCATGAACTACCTACATATCCGATTGCTAATAGCGCTACAAAGCCGATAGCTAATTTACTTTTTTTCATTGGTTTTCTCTTTTAATTCATTGTTATTACATAAATTATGTGCTCATAATTCAGAGACGAGTAAAACTAAATTATTATCAATAAACTATCTTATTATGAATAAATAGTTTTATGCGATTCTGACCTTTCAATTCTAATGGATTTCAGAACGATAAGCGAGTTTTTAAGTGATTTTATAAAATCACAATTTATTAGAGAAAATACTGATACTAATTTCATCGCATACTTAGCGATACAGATAAAAAAGCATAGCTAATGGTCAAAATGAGTATGACCTTACTCATTAAGAAGGATAAAGAAAATGTTTGGTAGATAGGAATCAAAACATGATATTTATTCAGCTAACAAATAACGTTTTATATTAACTTCAAATTGACCGGCAATATTAATTTAGCTCTGCTCATTGCTATGTGGGTGGCATCTATACAGAGCAATGAGCTATTTATTAAACAATTTTCAAGATGTTGTGTGTTATGCTTGATGTGTGGAAAATTCAGTTAACAAGTTTTTGATATATTCAATACGCTCTACACGTTGTAAATCAGTTTTTTGTAATCTTAATCTATTATTGCCTTCTAAACGATAATTTTTAGGTTCTTTTTGAATGATTTCAATTAAATAATCAACAGAAATTTTATTATTACTACCAAATTCGATAAATCCACCTTTTTCACCAAATTCAATTTTAGTAATGCCTAATTGATTAGCATGAAAACGAATTTTAGTTGTTTCTAACAAAAAGAGAACTGCATCAGGTAATTGCCCAAAACGATCACGCATTTCAACTTGTATATCGGTCAATTCATCTAAATTATTGATACTCGCAATACGTTTATACAAAGATAAACGAGTATTAACATCCGGAATAAAATCGTCTGGAATCAATGTAGGTAAACGTAACTCAATTTCGGTTTGTTGACTGGTCAACAGTGATTCAAGCGTAGGTTCTTTTCCTTCTTTTAAGGATTTTACGGCATCTTCAAGTAGTTCAATATATAAATTAAACCCAATAGTTTCGATTTGACCACTTTGATCGCTTCCTAACAACTCGCCTGCACCTCGAATTTCCAGATCATGCGTTGCTAAAGCAAAACCTGCACCCAAATCTTCTAGGGTTGCGATAGCATCAAGACGTTTTTTGGCATCTTTACTCAATAATTTAGGATGTGGTGTTAATAAATAAGCATATGCTTGATGATACGACCGACCAACCCGACCACGCAACTGATGCAATTGCGCTAAACCAAATTTATCGGCACGCTCAATAATAATCGTATTAGCGTTAGGAATATCGATACCGGTTTCAACGATGGTGGTACAAACCAAAATATTAAAACGTTGATGATGAAAATCATTCATCACTCGCTCTAAATCGCGTTCATGCATCTGACCATGACCAACGCCAATACGTGCTTCTGGCACTAATTCGGCTAGCTTTTCACTCACATTATTAATATCCGAGACATCATTATGTAAATAATAGATTTGACCACCACGCAAAATTTCACGCAGGATAGCTTCTCGAATCACTAAATCATCGTATTCTCTGACAAAGGTTTTCACTGCTAATCGGCGAGCAGGAGGCGTGGCAATGATAGAAAGATCACGCATACCACTCATCGCCATATTCAATGTTCGAGGAATAGGGGTAGCAGTTAGGGTCAAAATATCGATATTGGCTCGCATAGCTTTGATACGTTCTTTTTGACGAACACCAAAGCGATGCTCTTCATCAACGATCAATAGACCAAGATCCTTCCATTTTACATCTTCCTGCAATAATTTATGCGTGCCAATGACAATATCGACTTTACCTTCTGCAAGTGCATCAATGACGGCTCGTTGCTGTTTTGCGGTTTTAAAACGAGACAAACTTTCAATACGTATTGGCCAATTAGCAAAACGATTACAAAAACTTTCATAATGTTGTTGGGCAAGTAAGGTGGTAGGTACCAAAACTGCGGCTTGCTTTTGATTGACGACAGCTAAAAAAGCAGCGCGAATTGCAACTTCAGTTTTGCCAAAGCCGACATCCCCACAAACCAATCGATCCATAGCATAAGGTGAACACATATCCCCGATAACGGCGCCAATGGCATTTTGTTGATCTTCCGTTTCTTGATAAGGAAAGGCTTGGCAAAACAGTTCGTATTGTTCACGATCTTGCTTAAATTCAAATCCTGGTTTACTTTCACGCTCCGCATAAATATCTAACAATTCGGCGGCAACATCACGGACTTTTTCTGCTGCTTTTTGTCTGGCTTTGCTCCAAGCATCTGTCCCTAATTTATTTAAAGGCGCATTTTCTTCATCACCGCCAGAATAACGGCTGATCAGGTTAAGCGATGAAACCGGTACATAAAGTTTGGTATCATTTGCATAAAGCAAAATAAGATATTCAGCCGTAATACCGCCAGTTTCTAACGTCGTTAACCCAGCATAACGTCCTACACCGTGCTCTAAATGCACGACAGGTTTACCAGGGGTTAATTCGGCTAAACTGCGAACTAAACTATCGGTATTAATGGCTTGTCTGTTCTCATTTTTACGACGAATAACACGCCGTCCTAATAGTTCATTTTCGGTAATAAATGCAAAATGCTGTTGTTCATCAATGAAACCTTGTTCACCCGCACCGACCATGACACAAAAGCGGTTATCAACCGTTGCTTGCTGATCAAGCTGATTAATGCTGGTTGGATAGATACGAATTCGACCTAAAATCTCTTGTAATGCTTCTTTACGACCTTCTGATTCAACCGAAAAAATAATCTTGCCATTAAAGTTTTCAGTGAATTGATTAAATTGATGATAAGGGTCTTTCAATTGAATCTGAAAACCAATATCAGGCAAACTCATAAAAGGTAAATTGATATTTTTCGATGACTCATCCACCGTGTTATTCGATACAATCATCCTTGGATAATGTTTAAAATTAGCAAAGATTTCATCCGTTTTAGACCAAATAACTGCGGGTTCAAGTAAAGGACGCATAGGATCAACTTTGCGACTTTCATAACGTTGATTAATATCTTGCCAATATTTATTGGCAAACTGCTCGATATTGACCGTATTAATAATTAGCGTATTATCTAAAAAATAAGAAAAAAGTGTCGTTAGCGGCTCACTAAAAAACAAGGCTTGCCAGTATTCAATCCCTGTTGGTAAGATATTTTTACTGACTTGCTGATAAATACTTTCAGGCTCTAATCTGACTTCAAATTTTGCACGCCATTGGCTACGAAACAATTCAATAGCCGCTTTATCAAAAGGAAACTCATGAGCTGGTAATAACTCAATTTCAACAATTTCTTCAAGCGTTCGTTGTGTTTCAGCATCAAACGTTCGGATACTATCAATTTCATCATCAAAAAAATCAATACGATAAGGTTTATCGCTACCCATAGGAAAAATATCAAAAAGTGCGCCTCGTGTGGCATACTCGCCATGTTCCATGACTTGGCTAACAGCGCGATAACCGGCATTTTCTAATTGCATTCGCAAATGTTCACGGCTAATTTGTAAGCCTTTCTTCATAATGAACACATGCCCACCTAAATAACTTTTTGGGCAAACTTTTTGCATTAACGTATTGATCGGTAAAATTAACGCGCCTTTGGTTAAATGTGCAAGATGATAAAGGCAAGATAAGCGTTCAGATACAATATTTTGATGAGGTGAAAAACTATCATAAGGCAAGGTTTCCCAATCAGGAAACGAAATAGCCGGAAAATGGCTAAATTGCTTCAGCTCTTCATAAATGCGGGTTGTTTGCTGCATATCATCGGTGACAATCACCACTAAACCGTTATGCGCAGCAATTGCATCGGCACACAGTTTCGATAATGATGATCCCACCAGTTGTCCAAACTGTTTTACTTCACCGGGTTTTTGTGGAATAAGTGTTGAAATATTGAGTTTTTTAGACATGATAAATTTAATTGATATTGGTGCAAAAAGTATTAATACATTATAACGTAATTACTTGGATGTTTTCTATAACTGTTTAATCCTGTATGATAAACGTCTTCTATTTAACTTGCAAAACTTTGTCAAAAAGTTTCGGAAATGATAAACATTTATGTCAAAAATATTTCGTCCATTAGTGCTTTATATTGGGTTACGTTATGTATACGGTCAAAAGACTGATGGCTTTGGTCGCTTTGTTTCATGGTTATCGATGATAGGGATCATGCTTGGATCATTGGGATTAATTCTGGTGTTATCGGTCATGAATGGACTAGAAGATCAGATGCAAAATAGTGTGTTAAAGTTCTTACCGCAAGCACAAATCACCACACCACAAGGCAAAATCGTCATAGATAACACAGCATATGAACAATTTGGACAGATTAATGGCGTAAGTCGCATTACGCCGTTAGTCACTAGCGACGTGGTATTGCAAAGTGAACAAAGTATCAATGTAAGTACCTTGATGGGCATCAATCCAGAAGATGATGATCCCATTCAAGATTATATTTATACCGGATCGATATCCGATCTACAGGCTGGGCAATATAATGTAATCTTAGGACAAACATTAGCCAATCAACTCGGCGTGACAGTAGGTAATACAATACGTTTAATGGTTACCGATGCCAGTCAGGTCACACCAGTGGGGCGTATACCATCACAACGTTTATTTACTGTTGTTGGACTATTTTCGGTTAACCATGACATTAACCAAACCTTAATTTACGTCAACCAAACCGATGCTCAAAAATTACTCCGTTACCCAGCTAATACAATTACCGGTTGGCGATTATTTTTGAAACACCCTCTACAAATTGCTGAAATTACGAATACTCCGCTACCGGAAGGACTTGAATTTAAAGATTGGCGAGCAAAACGGGGCGAATTATTTCAAGCAATAAAAATGGAAAAAAACGTCATGGGCTTACTGATTAGCCTTATCGTGATTGTTGCAGCATTTAATATTATTACGTCTTTAAGTTTATTGGTGATGGAAAAACAAGGTGAAGTGGCCATTTTAAAAACTCAAGGATTATCACGTTTTAAAATAATGCTAATTTTTATCATACAAGGCGCAAGTTCAGGGGTAATAGGTACACTACTAGGAAGCACATTAGGACTTGTACTTGCTTGTAACTTAAATAACATCATGGAAACCTTAGATTTATCGCTTGCAGGTATAGAATTACCGACATTAATCGAACCTTCACAAATTGTTTTTATTATTATCGGATTACTCATGTTATCGCTAATATCAACCTTATATCCTGCTTATCGTGCTGCAACCATTCAACCTGCCGAGGCGCTACGTTATGAATAATACTCAGCCATTACTGACTGCTAAAAATCTCTATAAAACCTATAAAGAAGGGAAAATGGTGACTGAAGTCTTAAAAAATGTTTCATTTGATCTTCATCCTCAATCACTACTCGCTATTATCGGAAGTTCAGGTTCGGGTAAAAGTACACTATTACATCTACTGGGTGGATTGGACAAACCGACATCAGGTGAAATCATATTCAAATCACAACAGCTTAATCAATTATCAGAACAAGCAAAAGCAAAATTACGCAATCAAGACATCGGTTTTGTCTACCAGTTTCATCACCTTTTACCCGATTTTACTGCACTTGAAAATATCGCTATGCCACTCTTAATTGGTGGTGTATCGCCCAACGAAGCCAAAAAACGGGCGAAAGACATGTTAGCATCGGTTAATTTATCAAACCGAGCTGAACATCGTCCATCCGAACTATCGGGCGGTGAACGTCAACGTGTGGCAATAGGACGGGCATTAATTAATAACCCGTCTTTAGTCATGGCGGATGAACCCACCGGAAACTTGGATAAAACAACAGCGGATGCCATATTTGATTTGCTTATCAAACTCAATAAAGAACAAGGAACAGCTTTTTTGGTTGTTACTCATGATCTTGAATTGGCTAAAAAATTAGATAAACAATTGGTTATGAGTGACGGGCAGCTTTCTGAAAGCGGACATTAAAAAACGATTTAGTGGAAAACAAAATGAATCTATCCTTAATGACGGCAATAAAATTTCGTCAAGGTCGCCGTAAAAGTGGCATGGTATCACTTATCTCGATTATCTCAACTTTAAGCATTGCAATTGGAATTGCCGCACTCATTATTGGCTTAAGTGCCATGAATGGCTTTGAATATGAATTAAAAAACCGAGTGTTATCGGTTGTTCCGCATGGACAGATATATTCTCAATATGGCAATTTAAATGACTGGCAGCATATTCAAAAAGAGTTAGAAGAAGATAAAAATATCGTTTCAGCGGCACCATTTATCAGCTTTACAGGGCTTATCGAAAATGGAAGCAAACTTGGAGCCGTTGAGGTACAAGGGGTTGATCCACAGCGCGAAAAAGGCATAAGTGCGTTGCCAAAATATGTATTGGATGATCGTTGGCAATATTTTAAAAACGATAGTCAGCAAATTATTATCGGATCGGGACTGGCAAAAAAACTGTCGGTAAAACAGGGTGCATGGATAACATTGTTAATTCCAGTATCAAGTGATAATAACCAACTCAAACCACCTAAACGTGTGCGTTTACAAGTGGTGGGAATTTTAGATTTAAGTGGTAGCTTAAGTAACAATGTTGCGTTAATCCCCTTATCAGACGCTCAAAAACTTTTAAATATTGGTGACAGTGTCACAGGAATAATGGTCAACGTTAACCAAGTTTATTTAGCTAAAAGCCTATTAGGAAGGGCGATATTAAATCTTGACGAAAACGTCACATACACCAGTTGGGAAAACTCGTACGGTTTTATGTATCGAGACATTCAAATGATACGACAAATCATGTATTTAGCAATGATTGTGGTGATTGGTGTTGCCTGTTTCAATATTGTTTCGACATTAGTGATAGCTGTAAAAGATAAACAACGAGATATTGCAATTCTTAAAACACTGGGCGCAAATAATCGCCTAATTAAACATATCTTTATTTGGTATGGGGTCATTTCGGGTTTAATAGGCAGTTTACTCGGCGTAGTTTTAGGCGTTCTATCCGCTTGGCAACTGTCAAATATCATGAAAGTAATTGAATCGCTGATCGGGCATAAAGTATTAAATGGAAATGTCTATTTTATTGACTTTTTACCTTCAAAAATTCATGCAACTGATGTGCTAATTGTGTTTATTACAGCCATGCTATTAAGTTTAATTGCCAGTTATTATCCGGCTAAACGGGCATGTAAAATTGATCCGGCGAAAATATTAAACAGTTTTTAATATGATAAAGCAGGCGCTGATAGCTTTAGTTATCAGCGCAATATAATGTGATTAATAATGATATTTTAAATTATCCGGTAATTCATAATGCACATAGCCCATATAAATTCCCCAGATAGTCACGATAAATAATAAACAAATAAACAGTATTGTAAATTTACTTGAATACCCAAACCATTTTATCAATAACGACACGACCAAACCCAAACCAAAACCGGCAACAGCCCCCCCTAAATGCGCCATATTATTAATACCAGGAAGCAAGCCTAAGCCAGCGGTAAGCACTAAGCTAATGATAATAGCATTGATGGGCATTTCTTTAAGATTGGCCCGATTAACCAAACTATAAGCCAATAATGCGGTAATAATTCCTAAAATTGCGCCGGATGCCCCACAACTAATCACGGTACGATCAAGATTAGCAATATCACTGACTAAATTACTGATTAATCCAGAAAGAAAATAAATACCAATAAAGGCAAATTTTGGAAGGCGTTTTTCTAAAATGATGCCCACACTCCATAAGGCGATCATATTCATTAACAAGTGTGACAGGCTGACATGCATAAATAAGCTAGTGAACATGCGCCAATATTGGCCCGAAAAAGTCAATTGCGATACATCGGCGCCCCAATCAACCAAAAACAAGTTTTTTAAAGAATCAACAAAACTACGGCTATCACAAAGACGGGATATAACAAACCAAGCAATATTAATCACAATCAGTGAACTGGTTATTTTGGCTTGGCGTCCTAGATAAATTAAATTTTGTGAAATGGTCATGTAAACTTGTATCCTTATAAATAAATTGCATAAGTTATTTGATATTGACAACGTTTAAATAAGTGATTTTCCAAAAATAATTAAATCACGCTTTACACCGTCCAGTTCGGCAATCTTTGGACATAATCCCCATTGCTGATACTGCATTTTACTAAAAAGACTGATACTGGGAATATTATGACCAAATACATAACTTAATATGCTATCGATACCGACTTTACGGGCATATTCTTCAATTTGAGCAAGCATATATTGCCCAATTTTTTTACCTCGAAACTGTTCATGAAGATATAAACTCACTTCGACCGTTTTAGAATAAGCAGGTCGCCCATAAAACGAAGATAAACTAATCCAACCACAAGGTTGATTTTGATGCTGAATTAACCAAAGAGGGCGATTATCCTCATTATGTTGTTCAAACCAATCACGCTTACTGTCGATTGAAACAGGTGATGTATCGGCTGTGACCATACGGCTGGCAATGGTCGAATTATAAACCTCAACAATAAAAGGCAAATCATTGAGTGTGGCATGGCGATACGTGATCATAAAATTGAGTCTGTCAATGGATAAGGGAAGGTATTGTAATGAGATTATTTAAATCAGACAACCAATTAATTACCGTAACCGAGTTAACCATTGTCAACAAACACAGGACGAAAAATAGTCAACAAACACAGTTACTATCATGCTTAAAGCACGCTCATTATCGCCAAGGCTATAAATTAACTCTATGATAAACAAATAATTATTTTGCAATGTGTGTTAGGGTCTTTTATAATGGCAAAGTGATTATCACTACAATGAATAGGAATAGCAGAATGAATGGAGCCGTTAACCAACCTTATATCGCCTTTGATCCTGAAGAGGCAGAATTTTTGTGTGATTACGATGTCAAATTAGAGTCTAAAAAAATTATTCTTTCCAATATCCACAATATAGTTCTTCGATTTCACCTTCCTAAAAAAAGAATACTAACCTTTATCGCATTAATTGCGTCTTGGGTACTGCTTACTGTGCTATACCTAAATTATAATCCGACAGATAAACTATTTTTTAATCTTCTATTAGTCATGTTGCTCGGTGCTATCATGATAGTATTTTGGATTATTCAACATTATATTGCAGTTTCATTTGAAATCAGGCGACTAAAAAAACTTTACAACAGCTTAAAATGGCCTGTCACCAGTTATTTTGCCTTTTTTGAAGAAGGAATTTTAGTCAAATCTTATGATATAGAAGGGATATTTTATTGGGATGACTTTAAAAACATCATAGCCAGTTCTAACGTTATTACTTTTCAATTTTATCCTAAAGGTACTCCAAAAGGTGACTTACTAAAAAATCACTATCCAAAATTACGCCCATTTTATTTAATTATTGATGATGACAAAAAAATCCAGTCAATTTTGGCAAAAGTCAATCATCAACATGATGATTTGGTTGAATTTAAATGATGAATTTAAGCAAGTAAACATCTTTAAACAAAACGACAGTTTTAAAATAATGTTGTCTAACGTCTGCCAATTATAAAACATTAACGCTGATTTTTTCGCTATAATTTTTTAGATATCGCCATGACAAATAATACGATCTGAAATCGTAGACATCGCCAATAACCTATCACCCTTTGAAGGATTGTTCTATTTTTTCTCAAATTCATATTTATGATCTGAATCATCAATCCTGAATCATAAAAACACCAAAACCGTGTAAATTTTTTTTGCTTTTTGCTTAAAAAATAGATATTCTTATTGATAATTTTCAATATATTTACATAAGATTAATAATTAAAGTACAAAGCTTAGGATATTTATACTTATGTAAAAAATGGAAGGAGCATAAATAGGATGCCACTAATTATCGCAAATAATACCCTATATAATTGTTTTTGCCTGCTAGTCTTTAAGTTTAAATTTACAGTTTGTTAAGGGTAGTAGTAATGAATAATTCAATGCTCGATAAATTACTTACTGCAAATACCCGATTAATTAGTGAACTTAGCAGTGAACATTATCAACACCGATACCGATATCTGTTATTTGACAGATTAGGTGTAGTAAGTGAACTCTCATCAATATTCGATGAAACTTTATTAGAAACGATGCCAGCTGATCATCTTGCTATAATTAAACGGCCAAATCTTTTGCATGATTTGGCCGTGTGTCCATTAATTGTCTGTATAGCTAAACCCAATGAATCTTTAAATGAAGAGTTATTATCAGTGGCAGTCATACAAATAAAAAATGAATATTTAACAAAAAAACAATATGTTTGTGGATTTATAACCAGCGCTTTACCACCTGAACAACTGGCCGATGCATTGCTAGAATCTTATAGCCGTGCGGGAAAAGCATTAAATAAACCCTTTTTAACATTCTATGAACCCTTTACATTAGATCTAATTCGTCATAGTTATATTGAACCAGATTCTCATCTTGGTCTGTTATTGCCAGCAGAAACCAGTTATAGCTTTATTGATACCGATTGTGATGTATATACCTTTCATTCAAAAGCTTTTCAAAATGATTGGGATTTTACGCTACGCTTTACAAATCAATTATTACACTATAATCAACTTAATCAATTTGAGTTGTATCGAATAGCGGTAACATTAACTGATTTGTATGAAGAATACGATAAACCGCAACCGCAAAAATTACTATCACAAATTATCAACTATTTTTATGATCATAAAGGGACGAAATTGAAAAATCCCAATGATAGAAGAGTGTATGTCTTATTTTGCATAATCTATGGTCAATTAACGCAAAACGAAAAATTGACAGCTATCATTAATGACGTCATCGACAATGAAGAAATGCAAGGCGAATTAGGACTATTATTAAGTCAAGAAAAGCAAGCTTTAAGCAGCTTAAAAAATAACTCGAAATAGCGTAAATATTTTGACAAAATTGTTATAAATGGATGGAAGAAGTACTTAATGAATCACCAAGAAAATCAAGAAAAAAATAAAATAGAAGGATTAGAAAATCCTCAGGAAGAAAGTTTTAATCCCGAATTAGTTAACGAAGCGAATAAAAAAGCGTTGGTATTAAGTAATGGTCAATGCGGCGTTTGTCAACGGAAGGGTTTTCCGATTTTTTTAGTACGAAAATCGATTGTTCCCATCAAGTTTAGAAAAGACATTAATTGGTCGCAAGGCATGGTTTCGCTAGGAGACAGAGAGCCGGAAGAAGAATGGAAAGAATATAAGTATGTCTACCGATCATTACGTGAAGGGTATGTATATATTTTATGTAATCCAATCGGAAATCAAGACGACAGCAAGCTTGAAATTATGGTCTATGAAGTGACCTATTCAGGTGCGATGCGATTACGTGAGTTTCGTGATGTAAAAGGTTCGAGACCCAAAGAGATCCCCCTCAGTTGTATTGAAGATAATCACAATGTAAAAGGGATGTTTATTACTATAGACAACCGTGTATATG
>NZ_JAFNNV010000027.1:0-528 GCF_026536705.1 Gilliamella sp. B3817
ATGTGTTAAAAGGGACTATTTATAAAGACTACTCAGGACAAGGAACGCATCAGACTTATCACACCGCCACCTTATCAGGGGTGAACGTTGTGGCGACAAACAGCCATGGCTTAACCTTAACGGTCGACAGTGACAGTAAGGGTGAATATGAAATTGCGAATATAGGTGAAGGCCGCTGGACGATAAGTGTAGAAGCACCGGCAAATTCAGGTTATGACTTCAGTTATGTGGCACAGAAAGTGGGCGGCCCAATTACATCCATGACCGGTAATGGTGTTGTTGTCGATATCGCCTCCCCATCCTCGTCGTCCACCAAAATTACCACGGTTGATTTCGGTCTGAAAGGACAGGCGAGCATTGAAGGTCAGGTCGTGATAGACGTGATTGCGGAAGATGGCGCGGTGATCAATGCACAGGATATCGGAATTGATACGTTATTTACGGATTACACGGTAGGATTATATGTAGATAATAATCTGGTGAAAGAGGTTAAAGCGGTCAGTACGGGTAGTGCAGAGCACGAGTTAG
>NZ_JAFNNV010000028.1:0-527 GCF_026536705.1 Gilliamella sp. B3817
TTTTGCGGTAGGCGGTGAATGGATTGTCGATTTGTGCACTGCCGTAACCTAAGGTTTTAAATGGCACTGCATAGACGGTATCTTTTTGGCCTGCATAACCGGTCGTGCTTAAAATCGCTTTATACTCGCTGTCAATTGATAACGGCTCACCATTATCCGTTTCCCCGCTCCATAATACGGCCTCATCCGGACTGATATCACTAAAACGGAACGTCTTTAAGGGATATTGGTTATCTAAGTCTGATTGACGGTAAACCGTAATCTGGTATTCCGCTATTTTTGAGGGGTAGTTAGTATAGACATAAAATCCCATTGGTGAGGTAAACAGCCCTTGCGAGGTCAGCTTAAGCTTGGGATTATAGATACTTAAGTTAAGCTTTTCTTCTGCATTAAACTCATCCCGGATAATGTTCAATTTGGGTACGTTATCCGCACCGGCATAAACACCATTTGAGCCGAGTAAAAAAGCAGCACTTATCCCCAGACAAGGTAAATGCCGGGTCCAGTTATGTTTTTTCATCTACTTT
>NZ_JAFNNV010000009.1:0-97748 GCF_026536705.1 Gilliamella sp. B3817
CCGTCATCGGCAGTGGCCTGGTTAAAAGTACCCGACCCTGAAACTGATTGACTTCATAGTCCACACCTTCCGTCAACGTCCCGGTACTCAGTACCCGACCCGTATTACGGTCACGTACCTCCATCGACAGCTTTAAACTCCCTTCAGTAATACGCTGATGTTTTAAAAAATACAAACTACCACCGGTCGAGGCTAACTCAACATGACTGCCCCGTGTTTCACCGTTCGATAAAAACACCGTCCCGTACGTGCGGGTATCACCATATCCGGTCACACCTTCACTTTCATGAGATAATTGTGCACCGTATAAACTGCGGTTAAAGTTAGCAAACTCATTGCCGGTAATCTGCGTGTTATAGTTACCCCATAACCCGTAACTTTTCCCTTTCTCTATTTTGAGATAAAACTTCCCTTCCGTATCCACATCCCGCTCAGTGGTCGAACCATCCCCATGAGTAGGGTAGTAAGCTTGCGGGTCGATTTCACGGATAAAACGGGTCGGGTCTTTTTCACCTAAATGACCGAACGCATTTTTCAGCCGGGTTTCCGTTGTGTCTAAATGGGCGGTAATGCGATAATCACCTTTGTTCGCTTTTAAGTAAAAAGCAACCCGTCCATCCCAGCTCCCTTTGCCGCTGTAGTGATGACTGTCTGCCTCTTCCAGTATGGATTGTCCGTCGCCACTGACATTGTTTTGCGCATACGTCACATCCACTATGCCCACATAGAAAAGGTCATCTTCCTGCTCCACCACCAGCTTTTCCTGCTGTGTGTGGGTCTGACCCTGCTCATCCTGCCAGCTTAAATCAAACTGATAATCACCCGGGGATAAAATTATCTCGCGCATGGCTCGACCATTGTCATCCACCACTAAGCGCTCACCATTGAGCATCACTGCTTTTTTATCTTCCAGTCCCGCCATTTGAATGACCACTTTACGGTCTTGTGCACTGGTGACGATGCCCTGATGGTTTATTCGGCTTTCACCAAAGCCCGGTATGGTGCTGTCTGATTTTAATTGGCCAAATAATAAATTCGACGAGGTAGATTGAAGGTTAGATTTGCTATAGGAAATAAAATCACTGTCGGTTTGTGCACTGCCATAACCTAATGTCTTAAAAAATGTCGCATAAACGTTATCTTTCAAACCGTCATAACTGGTGGTGGTTAAAATCGCTTTATACTCGCTGTCAATCGATAATGGCTCACCATTATCCGTATCGCCATTCCATAATACCGCTTCATAAGGGCTGATATCACTAAAACGTAACGTCTTTAAGGGATATTGGTTATCTAAATCAGATTGTCGGTAAATGGTGATTTGATATTCCGCAATTTTGGTTGGATAGTTGGTATAAACATAAAGCCCCATTGGTGTTGTAAATAATCCTTGTGAAGTTAACTTCACTTTAGGATTAAAGATACTTAAATTAAGCTTTTCTTTTGCATTAAACTCATCCCGGATAATGTTCAATTTGGGCACGTTATCCGTACCGGCATAAACACCATTTGAGCCGAGTAAAAAAGCAACACTTATCCCCAAACAAAGCGGATGTCGGGTCCAGTTATGTTTTTTCATCTAATTTATTTCCTTTCTTTTAATAGCTATTATTTTTATTTATTGTTAGTTCAGTTAAATGTCTTTTATTAACATCTATACCGATTATCGTTTTAAGTTAACATTTAATTAATAATTAATGATTTAAATAACATTTTAGTTTGAGACTTTTTGAGCTGACATAACATATTGATCGAATAAAACGATCAATAAATAATAAATTTTTGTCTTAAACTATCAAGATATCATCAAGTTAATATCTTTATGTGTATTTTTTATACGCTCTATCTTTTCGTTGAAATAAATTAGTTAGCAAATTGCTATCTTGCACAACACATTGACCTAAAATCTGAAAGGATGCCGCATTAACATTGTTTTTGAAAAGTCCGTATTGAGCAGCCGAGATTACACTGTATTTATTGTCTATTGATAATAGTTCTTTTATAACAGTAACAGTCTTTTCAAATAGCGCTGTAACAAAATGGCTATGACTGAAAAACAATGTTTCTAATTGACGGTGATTATCTAAATTAGGTTGCTGATATATCTCATTGTGAGATCCGACATTTTTAACCGGATAATTTGTATCTTTATAAAATCCCAAAGAAGCAAGAAATAACTTTTGTAAGGAGAGTCCAGAATGGTAGATGCCTGAGTTCAATTTTTCTGTTGTATTTAATTCATCATCAATAGATCTAAGCATGATTAAATTAGTCATTGTTTTAGCGAAAGCAAAAATTGATCCAAGCAAAATCAACAAACCTATTACCAGATCAGAAAAAATACGGAACCGTTTACATTTATTCATGAATTAGAATTTCCTTTCATTTTATTGCAACTCTGTTATTAAATTTAGGTTGATGACCTTAAACGATATAAAGAAAAGATAAAATTTACTAAAAATTTAATAGCTAAAACTTTACTATTATTTTCACTTATTCTAAGTTTAGGTTGAAACCGCATCAACTCCTTATTTGCTAAGAGTTGTAAGCGGTTAAACAGCAAATAAAACAGATTATTATCAATTTCAATTACCTTCACGGTAAGCTTTTTTTAAGAAGTGAAATTTAAAATTAACAAATCGGGATTAATTAAATAACTATTGTTTCTTTAATAAAGACCATCATAATATAAATAAATCAATATAATATGATGGCACGACTATTTTATATCCTACCTATTGTCTAATATACTACTGACTTTGATAAGATAGTTGCGAGACTCTTGTGAAACATGGGAAGTAACCAATTTTCGATATACTTGCTGTGGGGTCATAGAATTGATAATGTTAATCGCTTCGTTACGATCACTAGAGAAGGTACGAAGTACACTACCTGCACCACCATTATAAGATGTTATCATTGCGTATCTCAAAGAAATAGGATTATTAATCCCTGCTAGATATTTTGTTTTTAATAGTGATAAATAAGCGGTACCCATATCAACATTATTTTTAGGATCGAGTAAAAATTGCCTGCTAGGTTCCCCTGATTTTCCCCTTAATGAAAAAATATCGCGTCCAGCAGTATGTTGTTGAACTTGCATTAATCCAAGTGCATCACTACGGCTCACAGCATAGGGGTTAAATGCCGATTCAACTTCCATAATCGCTAAAATTAATCGTTCATCTATAAGGTAACGATTTGATGCTTCAATCACTAACGGTAAAAATTTTCTGGCGCGCTGATTGATATGATTAGGAACAAGTTTAATTTCAACATAAGTAATTTGATGAGAACCCGATGTGCGAACTTGCATATTATGAGCAAGAACATAGTCAGCAAAGTTATTGGCTCTACCACTCCAACGAATAGGTTGCATTTCTTGGTCAAGCACCTGATTATACAAAAAAGGCTCTTGTGACTGATCCTGCCCCATTTTACCATGACGAATAATATCATCTGGTTCTGGCATTAGTAGCGTTGAAACAATAGCATCTTTTAAACTGATTATGGGCATATCAGACAATGTTTCTATCGTAATCACCCCAGAAACAAAGTTAATATGAACTCGCGTTTCTAAATTATCCTCATATTGAACATAATCTTTAGGTCCCGCAATAAGCACCTCTTTGGGCCCCCATATTTGTTCAATATTATTAGCATATTGGCTGATTAAAATATTAAATGCATTGGTATCTTTAACATAATAATCTTCATTATCGAAATTTGCATTTTTACTAGGACAACCCGCTAAAAAACTTGCAGTAACAAATAATGTAATAATTTTTATGTTATTTTTCATGTGATTTCTCAATTTTGTGGTTTATAGCCATCAATAATGATATCTTCACCATCAAATAAAAATTTAACCATTTCATCTTCAATTTTTTTTCGATGTTCAGGATTCATCATATTGAGTTTATTTTCGTTGATTAACATGGTTTGTTTTTTAAGCCATTCTTGCCAAGCTAGTTTTGAAATTTCGTTATATATACGCTTGCCAAGCTCTCCCGGATATAGCTGAAAATCCAAACCTTCCGATTCTTCTTGTAAATAATGGCAAAATATAATGCGGCTCATATTAATCTTTTTCCAAATACAATTAAAAATAGTGTCCAATTATAACTGAAAACAATTATGTAAAAGAAGAAAATTATTCGGTCGCTATCCTGCGCAAAACTTTCAAACTGAATTTTAATTCAAATTAAATGAATAATTATTTACTTTACTAAACCTCTATTTGGCATAAAATAGATTGCAACATGTCAATATAGGTAAGGATGTAACAATGCAACATAACGTTTCTCGAGAATTGTTTGATAAAGTTATTTTACCCGTTTATTCACCCGCACAATTTATCCCCGTTAAAGGTGAAGGTAGCCGGATTTGGGATCAAAATGGCGTAGAGTACATCGATTTTGCTGGTGGCATTGCAGTCAACGCTTTAGGGCATTGCCACCCAAGATTAATCAAAGCATTACAAGAACAAAGTCAAAAATTGTGGCATGTCAGCAATGTGTTTACTAATGAACCGGCATTAATGCTTGCTCAAAAACTGATTGACCATACTTTTGCTGATCGCGTATTTTTTGCCAATTCAGGGGCGGAAGCCAATGAAGCAGCGTTCAAACTTGCTCGCTATTATGCCACAAAAAAGTTTCATCCTTATAAAACTAAAATTATTTCTTTTTACCAATCTTTTCATGGACGCACTTTTTTCACGGTTTCTGTTGGAGGTCAAGCAAAATATTCCGATGGATTTGGCCCTAAGCCAGCTGATATCGTTCATGTTCCGTTTAATGATCTTAATGCTGTTAAAGCGGTCATGGATGATCATACTTGTGCGGTCGTCCTTGAACCGGTACAAGGGGAAGGCGGCTTAGCATCGGCTACACCTGAATTTTTGAATGGTGTTAGGTTGCTTTGTGATGAATATAATGCCTTGCTAATATTTGATGAAGTTCAATGTGGCATGGGACGAACAGGCAGTTTATACACCTATCAACAATACAATGTGATACCGGATATTTTAACCTCCGCTAAAGCATTGGGTGGCGGATTCCCGATTAGTGCAATGTTAACCACCGATCAAGTATCCTCTGTGATGCATGTTGGTGTACATGGTACCACTTATGGTGGTAATCCTCTTGCTTGTGCAGTAGGCTGTGAAGCGTTTGATATTATCAATTCACCAGACGTGCTTTCAGGGATCGAAAAGCGTCGAGCAATATTTATTGCTAAACTGGAAGAAATTAATGACAAATTCAATGTGTTTAGAGAATATCGAGGAAAAGGGTTACTTATTGGCGCTGAATTACAACCTGAGTTTCATGACAAAGCTCGCGATTTTTTGAACGTCGCAACAGAATATAAAGTAATGATTTTAAATGCCGGTTCAAATGTATTACGTTTTACACCTTCACTGATTATATCAGAAGATGAAATCCAAGAAGGGATGAACCGATTTGCAAAAGCCGTTGAAAAAGTTGTCAATGCATAAGTTTTTCTATACAGTAACAGCATTTTAATCGATTAAATGCTGTCTACGCATTTATAGGATACTTATTTATGTACGATATTCGACCATTAAATTATGCAAAAACTAAATTTATATTAAGTGCACCAGATATTTCACATTTGCCCTTTGACGGTGGTGTAGAAGTCGCATTTGCCGGTCGCTCAAATGCAGGAAAATCGAGTGCGCTTAATACGCTGACTAACCAAAAAGGGTTGGCCAGAACCAGTAAAACACCGGGGCGGACTCAGCTTATTAATCTTTTTGAAGTCGAGCCTAATTGTCGGTTGGTTGACTTGCCAGGATATGGTTATGCGCAAGTGCCAGAAACAATCAAGCGAAAATGGCAGAAGTCATTAGGGGAATACCTACAAAAACGTGAAAGCCTTAAAGGTTTAGTGATATTAATGGATATAAGACATCCTTTAAAAGATTTAGATCAACAGATGATTGAATGGGCGGTATCGGTGAACATTCCCGTCATGTTGTTATTGACCAAAGCAGATAAGCTGGCGTCTGGAGCGCTCAAAAAACAAGTTAATATGGTCAAAGAAGCCATCTTACCTTTTCAAGGTGATATTACAGTATCCCCTTTCTCATCACCAAAACGTATTGGTCTTGAACCATTAAAATGGCAATTAAACGAATGGTTTAACCAACAATAAAAGAGAAAATTAATGAATCATCCTGCTTTTTCATTCCAGACGCTATCCCCTGAATTTATTCTTGATTGTTTGTTGTCTCTCGGGATACGTGTTGATTCGGGTTTAATAGCATTAAATAGCTATGAAAATCGTGTCTACCAATTTATGGATGAAGAGCGAATACGTTATGTTGTTAAGTTTTACCGTCCACATCGCTGGAATCGAGAGCAAATTCTTGAGGAGCATCAATTTACCCAAGCATTATTTGATGCTGAAATCCCTGTTGTTACGCCTATAATAGTCAATAACAACACTCTGCATGAATATCAAGGTTATTTGTTCTCGCTTTTTCCAAGTATAGGCGGCAGACAATACGAATCTGATAACATTGAACAAATGGAGTCAGTCTCACTGTTATTAGGACGAATGCATCAAATTGGCGCTCAAAAAAACTTTATACACCGACCGACAATCGGTCTTGAGGAGTACCTTTATCAGCCTCAAGAGGTACTTTTATCTTGTCAGTTTATTCCTAAAAATATTCATTCAGTGCTTAGAACAAACCTGACACACCTAATTAAAGCCGTTGAACAACATTGGCACAATGATTGGCAATGCATCCGTTTACATGGTGATTGTCATATTGGTAATATATTATGGCGAGACCAAGCCATACTTGTCGATTTTGATGATGCACGTAATGGCCCTGCAATTCAAGATTTATGGATGTTACTAAATGGTAATCGTCAAGAACAACGTCTACAACTTGATACGTTAATAGAAATGTATCAAGAGTTTAACGATTTTGATAGTCAACAAATTAAATTAATTGAGCCATTAAGAGCAATGAGAATGGTTCATTATCTGGCTTGGATTATTACACGTTGGCAAGACCCGGCTTTTACTGCTGCTTTTCCTTGGATCACAGATGTTGATTTTTGGTATCAACAACTCAAGGAATTTGAACAGCAAACTAAAGCAATTTACTCACCACCTTTAGCATTGATGTCGGCATTTTGAATTATAAACTCATCTAAAAATAAATTATTTAGCAATGAATCTTGCCAATAATTCCGTTAAGTTAGGAGATTGTGCAATGAGTTTTTCTTTATGAGTCTTAGAAAGTTGTTTGATACGATACTCAAGCTTTAAAGCTGTGGATTTATCCCCAACATAAACTTGATAGACAAGCGTAAGATCTTGATGACCTTTCAAATATTTAGCTCCTTGACCAGTTTGATGTTGATGTAAACGTCGACTTATATCTGTAGTAATACCGGTATAGAATGTTTGATTAGCCGTTTTAATAATATAGAGAAACCAAACTGATGACTTATTTAGCATAGTAAACAATAGCAGTTAACGTATTTATCAATAATTTTCAATTATAAGAAAACATTTTAATCAGCGCAAAATTTTGATGATTATAATTAGGTTATGTAAACGTTATAATTATCATCGTTTCATTTACTTTAAGATAGATAGTGTTTAAGATAAACCAATTGTGTTGTTGTATGTTGGAGCCAAGTAATTTGAATAACTTTGCAAATATAATTGAAACTGAACGTGGTGATATGAAGTTCGCTTACGTCCAAAATGATGAAATTGACTATCTTGAACTGTTTGATCACTTTCTGGCAGAGGAAGGTCACCATGAATTACTGGATCCTAGTGATCGTATTGAAAGATATACTTATTTAATTAATCATAATCAAAGCAAATTTATTTTTAAAATTGATGGTGGCGTTGAAAATCGTTTGGAACGTCGACTGATTGCCAAAATAACCGGTGATTTTTATTTCAATTTAATCCATAAATTAGCTAAAATTTCGCAGGATAAATGCGACATAGCTTATGAGCTTTATTTAGTCGCATTCGATAAAAAAACTAAACGCCACTATATGATTTTTAATTTTATCGAAGGTCGTTCATTAACAAGGGACGAAATGAAATTACATGGCGAACAAGTCAAAAATTGTATCGAAAAACTTCATCATTATAATTTAGTCTCTAACGATGTGCATGGCGGTAATTTCATTTTAACGCCAGATGGCAAAATTAAAGCCATCGACTTAACAAATTCAGGGTTTATTTGGCTAACCAAAGCTAACGATGCCATAGAACTGCAAGAACGATTTAATATTAAGATTAAAGTTCCGGCTATGGCTATGGCAATTAAAAAATTCACCCATGGATTTAAACGATTATCACGAAAAATTCGTGGTAAAAAGGTTTAATATTATCTTAATGATGTGAGGTAATTATTTACCTCACTCGCATAACCTCTAAAATTGTTATTAATTTCCACATTTTTAACATTGGTTCTTTTCATTCAATTTTAAATATCAATTTATGGTTAATGTTTATCAATATGAGTAAACTAATCAATAAACCATTTAACACCTATGAGGAGCTAGCCATGAAAGCGTTTATAATTTTATTCACTCTTGTTGCTGTGCTAACGGGCTGTACATCGCCCAAAATGGCGTCGATTTATCAAACCCAAGGCGTCGAAATATCACAAAACGCATCGGGCGATGATATTCTCAATAAATATAGCAAAACAATACCAACCCAAAATCTTCATTCTTCCTTGTCGCTGTGTATTGCACAAGAACTCAATAATGGACCAGTTGTGCTAACAAACGAAAGTTATTTTGGATCACCTTGGTGGTATTCATACAACATCCCTAATCAACAATCGATCACAATAAATGGGGGTCAAACGATTAAGCTAGTTGAAGGAAATCATGTTGTTGCCAATGCCATAACCGACTATCATTATAACGCTAAATATTTTGTCAGTTATACTTTAACGGCTACTCACCATCAAAACAATATTCATTATCTATTTAGCAACATTAAACAGGCTCAACAATATACGGGTTCGACAGTAAATGATGGTTTTGAAAACGTTAAAACTTTACAACGATCACATCCTGACTTAGTTATCGATGCACTAAATAAAGAAATCAATAAAATTCAATCATGTTTATTAAAATAATAACACGTTTTATTTGAATTAAATTTTTCTAAACTTATTAAGTATTAAACCAAAATCACCGTATTTAATATTTTAGTGTCATTGAACAGAAATCATTAATATACGGTTTGAAATACAGGTTTTAGATCAGGACATAATTTAAAGCGAATATTTTAACAAACACAATTAAGATGCAAAAAACCAAAACAGTGACATAATACGATAACCCAATCGCTTCATACTATTTATACTTTTTCTGTTTAATTAAATTTTTTTAAGTTTTGTTATTAATTTTTATAATCGGCAATGATAATCTTATTTAAATTACAATCCACGTCATTTATTTACAATTTTCAACAATTTTTTATGTTTTAATTTGAAATATATCAAATTAAATTAGCGACATAAGTAATCTGTATCAATTATTTCTTTTAGTCATTTACTGCTTGGATATCTTTGTTAAAATAATAGTTATAAATGATGATTTCCTTTTTTATAAAACGATAATTATGCTATTACTTGAAATAAACGTTTTTAAACGGTGCTATTCCTTTAAAGTATCGACTTCAAAAACAAGTTGTTTATTTTCAGTATACTAGATTAACAATTTGAAAAAGATTTTTTAACTATCTGTAAATGTTTTTTTTTAGTAAGATATTTTTTATTAGATGCGCTAAATTATTTTAGTCATATATTGCGTATGTTTTTTAAACAGAGCAAAAGATCATAATGGAGAGCATGAGGTTAGCCTATGCGTGATAATGAACCACAAATACTTTCGTCAATTTTGACGCAAGATTCTTCTTTATTGCATATTCAAGAAAGAATATATGCGTTAAAGAAATTAGCTAATGTTGTATTTGATCTACTGCCTCCTCCGTTAAATGTTCAATGTCGGGTATCTAATTTTAGGCAAGGTATTCTCATTCTTGAAGTCAGTTCAGCGAGTTGGCTTACTCGGCTAAAATATGAACAAAGCAATTTATTAACCGGTATTCGCAAAAACCTATTGCCATCTTTAGCATCAATTCAATATCGTATTAATCCTGATATTGCTGCACCTTCATCCCAAAGGGTTAATCATTCGTCAAATGATGCTACAATGAACAGTACCATGACACAAATTAGTGCAACTTATTTATATGCATTAGCAGAAAATGCACCAAATAAACTAAAAAAACAATTGATTAAACTTGCTAACCATGCAAAATGATAACGAGCAAGTTTATATTAATTTTATATAATCAGACTATATAAAGTACAAGGAGTAATTTATGGAAAAAGACATCATCATTTATATTTTAATTGGATTAGTGATAGGCTTGATTGTTGGCGCTATTTTAATGAATGTGGTTAGTCCTAAAGCTCGTCAATATGCAAATACCAAACGAGAGCTTGATAAAGCACAAGAAGAGTTGAAAACTCAAAAACAAATGATTGCTCAACATTTTTCCCACAGTGCTGAAATCTTAGATAATATGGCTAAAGAGTTTAGACGTCTTTATCAACATATGGCAGAAAATTCGCAACAGATTATTGGTAGCGAAAATATGCCTAATCTTAGTCTTGATGAAAATAATTCTGACAGTAGCCCAAAACTAGTTTTAGAAAAGCAACCTAAAGATTATTCTGATAATCCTTCAAATTTATTTAAAACGGATGATCAACGGTCTTAATACGAATTCACTAGTAAACGCTAGTACAAGTTTCTATTATTTTTAAATTATTCGAAAAGCGAGAGTTGTAAAATGAACAATTCAGTAAAAAAACAAAAAAAACTATTAAGTGTTATTGCTTTAAGTATAAGTATAAGTTTATCGATGTTTTCAAATGCTTATGCTGCTTTTCCATCGATACCTACCGATAATAATACTGAAAAACCGAGTTTGGCTCCAATGCTAGAAACAGTATTACCGTCTGTTGTTAGCATTAAAGTTGAAGGTGTTGCTCAGATGCAAAATAACATGCCAGAGGAATTTAGACGTTTCTTTGGTTATCCTGACAGTCAATCGAGAGCGTTTACTGGTCAAGGTTCTGGTGTCATTATTGATGCTGAAAAAGGCTACGTAGTAACCAATAATCATGTTATTGAAAATGCAGATAAAATCATTATTTCTTTAAATGATGGTCATGAGTATCAAGCCAAATTAATTGGTAAAGATCAACAAAGTGATATTGCATTACTGCAAATTCAAGATGGTAAAAAATTAACCGCACTGAAACTCGCTGATTCGGATAAATTACGTGTTGGTGATTATGTTGTGGCAATTGGTAATCCTTTTGGAATTGGTCAAACGGTTACTTCGGGTATTATTTCCGCGCTTGCTCGTAGTGGACTTAGTATGAATGGTTTTGAGAATTTTATTCAAACAGATGCGTCAATTAATCGAGGCAATTCTGGTGGAGCCTTGGTCAATTTAAATGGTGAATTAGTTGGAATTAATACCGCCATTATTGCACCTAGTGGTGGAAATGTAGGTATCGGTTTTGCGATTCCAAGTAATATGGTGAAAAATTTAACTTCGCAATTAATTGAATTTGGCGAAGTCAAACGGGGTGTATTAGGTATAAAAGGGAATGAATTAACTTCTGATATTGCAAAGGCGTTTGATCTCGAAATTCAAAAAGGCGCATTTGTTAGTGAAGTTATCGATGACTCGGCCGCAAAGGAAGCCGGTATTAAATCTGGCGATGTGATTGTGTCAATGGATGGAAAACCCGTTGATAGTTTTGCCGAATTACGAGCTAAAATTGCTACCGCTGGTGTTGGACGAACTGTTGAATTAGGTTTAATTCGTGACGGCAAAAATCTAACCGTTAGTGTAAAATTAAAAAATAGCGACGAATCGACGACCGAAGCAAAATCTTTACACGCTTCCCTTGACGGCGCTATATTAACTAATGGTGAAATTAAAGGACAAAAAGGTGTAATTATTGAGAGCATTGCTAAAAATTCACCTGCATCAAGTTTAAGCCTGCAAGAAGGCGACCTTATCACGGGTGTAAATAAAACACGTGTCAACAATATTGCGGATCTTCGCAAAATTATTGACAGCAAACCATCTGCAATTGCGCTAAATATTGTTCGGGGTGATAGCCGTTTATATTTAATTTTACGCTAATTCCTGAATAAATTTTTTTTCGTCGATGCTTTTGTATCGACGAAAATCATTAATTTCAACATCTAGTCAGATGTGCTAAAATCTTCTTATCACCCTTTACAATCAAATCATTATGCTTAAGAAAATTTTATGGCCTATATTGATTGGTACTGTTTTAGCGATAGTGCTATTGATTATATTTCCGACCTTGCGCAATGGAACACAATCAAACTTTTCAAGATCAATCTTTGATAACGAACCCATAAGTTATTCTGATGCTGTCAAAATTGCTGCACCCGCGGTTGTGAATATCTACAGCCGTTCAGTGAATGCAATGTCTCAACAATCGACAGATAACCCAATTACACCACTAGGTTCTGGGGTAATTATGAGTAAGCAGGGTTACATTATTACTAATTATCATGTTGTTGATGGTGCAGAACAAATTATCGTTGCTTTACAAGACGGACGAATTTTTGAAGCGCTAACTGTTGGTTCTGATAAACTGGTTGATATTGCAGTTCTTAAAATTGAAGCTACCAATATACCAACAATTCACATCAATCCTAACCGAGAACCAAAGATTGGAGACGTTGTTTTAGCTATTGGTAATCCATATAATATTGGGCAAACCATTACGCAAGGTATTATCAGTGCAACAGGACGTGATGGTTTAAGTCCTTATCGTCGACAAAACTTTATTCAAACTGATGCATCAATTAACCATGGTAATTCTGGAGGGGCACTCGTCAATACTAAAGGTGAATTAGTCGGAATTAACACCCTAACCTTTGCTAAAAATTTAGGAAATGAAGTACCCGAAGGTATCGGTTTTGCCATTCCAACGGCCTTAGCGGTAAAGATAATGAATAAATTGATTCAAGATGGCAAAATAATACGCGGTTATATTGGTATTGATGGATTAGAATTTACGCCTACTCGAAATCCAAGCGATATGCCGGTTGTTTTAGGTATTTTGGTTACTAATGCCGAAGGCCCCTCTTTACAAGCTGGGGTACAAACAGATGATATTTTAATTATGGTTGATAACAAGCCTGTAAAATCCATTATTCAAACAATGGATCAAATAGCCGAGTTGAAACCAGGCACAACCGTCCCCATAGTAGTATTGCGAAACGGTGAAAAGGTTGAGTTACAAGTAACTATTGGTCAGTTACCTGTTTAAACAAGGCTTTTATTGCTTGATTACCAGCAGTTTAAAGCGTATAATTCGCAACCTTAATCATGTTTTTTAACACTCGTATGGTGTATAGACTTTGCTTTCACAGCCGTTTATATAGCGATACGAACCAACTTTAGAGGTTTATTATGAAAGAAGGTATTCACCCAGAATATAAAGCAATTACAGCAACGTGTTCTTGCGGTAATGTTATCAAAACTCATTCAACTATTGGTCATGATATTCATCTTGACGTATGTGGTGAGTGTCACCCATTCTATACTGGTAAACAACGTGATGTTGCAACTGGTGGACGTGTGGATAAATTCAAACAACGTTTTTCAATGGTTGGCGGTAAAAAATAGTTTTTGTTGTAACGATTTTTTCGTTATTATCATAAAAAAAGGCGCTTTATGCGCCTTTTTTATATCCCTTCTCTAATGATACTGAACGATGATAACCATTTAATTTTTATTCATCAATCAGATCAGGATCAATACCTAAATCCCTCATCATTTTTTGAGCTTGCTGTGGAATACCATCTTCTCGATCCTTTTGTAAGTCTTCATCACATGGTAAAGGCTGCCCTGTATAAGCATGCAAAAAAGCTTCACAAAGAAGTTCACTATTGGTTGCATGACGCAAATTATTCACTTGTCGACGAGTACGTTCATCAGTCAATATCTTTAAGACTTTTAACGGAATTGAAACAGTAATTTTTTTTACTTGCTCACTTTTTTTACCGTGCTCTGCATAAGGGCTGATATAGTCGCCATTCCATTTCATCATTTTTCCACCAAATTACATCACAAATAATGTGGATAATTTTAACGTTTTTTTTGTTTTACTGCAATCTACACACCAAGATACTTAGACGTCTAGACATGTTGACGTCTTTATTAATTGTGTTATTCTTATACAACTGATATCTAAGAATAAATCAAGAGGTTTAGGAAGGTTATTATGGCTAATCAATCTAACAATCAAAGCCAATGTGCTAATTTAAATCAAGGGACGATTGCTGTCCGGGGTGGCTTAAATACTGATGATCAATACGGTAGTGTCGTTCCAGTGATTACACCTTCAACATGTTACCGCTATGAAGAGTTTGCAAAACCCAGAGAATTTGATTATGGTCGAAAATCAAATCCTAGCCGACGATTAGTTGAACAAACCGTCGCAAAATTGGAAGGTGGAGCCGATGCTATATTAACGAATTGTGGAATGTCAGCCATTCATTTAGTTAGCGTTGCATTATTATCCCCTAATGATTTAGTGGTTGCGCCTCATGATTGCTATGGTGGCAGTTATCGGTTATTTAACAGTTTAAGTGAACGAGGTCATTTTAAAGCAAAATTTGTTGATCAGTCCGATCCTGTTGCATTGAAAGAAGCGTTAAATCTGCGTCCTAAATTAGTCTTAATTGAATCACCAAGTAATCCTCTTTTGCGTGTTGTCGATATTCAAGCGATCACTCGCCAAGCACATGAAGTGGGTGCAATTGTACTTGTAGATAATACTTTTATGACACCTATTCTACAAAAGCCATTAGAACTTGGAGCCGATATTGTCACCCATTCTTGTACCAAATTTTTAAATGGTCATTCCGATTTATTGGCTGGTATTTTAGTCTTCAAAGATCAAAAATTAGCAACAGATGTCTTATGGTGGGCAAACAACATTGGAACGTTAACATCATCGTTTGATAGCTACTTATTATTGCGTGGATTACGTACTTTAGCTGCTCGAGTCAAACTACAACAAGACAATGCTAAACAGGTAGTTGAGTTTTTAGTGAATCATCCTAAAATTGCTAAAGTTTTCCATCCATCTTTACCGTCTAATCTTGGTCACGATATTGCTAAAAAACAGCAAAAAGGATTTGGCTCTCTTTTAAGTTTTGAATTGGTCGGCAATGCTGATGTTATGCCTAAATTTTTAAAAGCGCTGAATATATTTACCTTGGCACAATCATTAGGTGGAGTTGAAAGCTTAGTCTGTCACCCTGCAACGATGACCCATTCAGGAATTAGTGCCGAAGCTCGTAAGACGGCTGGCATTTCCGATCAACTATTACGCATTTCAGTTGGATTAGAAGATATCGATGATTTAATCGGTGATTTAGAACAAGCATTAGCGACTATTTAGCTTTAATTATTCAATTAAATTATGGGTTGATGATTTCCACTATTATAATCTTTTTCATCAATCCTTTTAAGATTTAATTAATTGATTTTGATAATGAATTTTAAATCTTATTTGCCGTAATGGATAATTTTATTTTGAATTGCGGTAAATATCTCATCAAGTGAGTGTCGTTTAGCTCGTCCGCAAATTTTTGCTACTTCATCACACACTAGACATTGCCTTGGATGTTGTTCAAATTGAGCTCGAGAAAGGCTCTGTTGGGTAGTGGGATCAATAACATCAATATCCCATAATCGTCCTAAAGGATGATTATCTTCAATATCAATACAAAATTGTTTTAACTTTGCTGTTTGGCAAGCTACCGAAATAATCGCTTCAAACCCTGTGATTTGATGATAATGCTGTTCATTCACGATAGTAATATTGTTTGTACTCAAACAGTGATGTAATGCTTGGATCGCTTGATTAAATAGATAATGTGCTCCACTACTATTTTTAATAGCCCCTGGAATAACCAAACAAAGTGAGATGATTGGTTGTTGATAGTGTGTGATTGCAAAAAGTTGATTGGCAACTCGTTTTTCTTTCGCAAGTAACATCTGTTCAAGCGTGATTGGTGTACCATCATCAAATTTTACTATCATTGTGGTCTTGTCTGCTATTTAGATAAAAGAAGGCAATAGCATGTCATCATGTCATGCTATTGCAAGTTAGTTAGTCTTTAACTTCGCGTACTACATCAATCACCGAACCATCTCGGTAATGAACAATACCAACAATTTTATCCTTAAATTCAATTGGTTTTGGTTCACCAGTCAATGACACCGCACGTTGGTAAAGCTCTTCAATGCTCATTACCGGTAAGTTTGCTGCTTTTAAACGTTCAGCGATTTCTGGACGATTAGGGTTAACAGCAATACCATGATCAGTTACAAGCACATCAACGCTCTCACCTGGTGTTACAACGGTTGTCACTTTCTTAATCACAGTTGGAATACGGCTACGAATTAATGGCGCAACAATAATGGTTAAGTTTGCACCGGCCGCGGTATCACAGTGACCGCCAGACGCACCCCGCATAACACCATCCGATCCTGTTAATACATTAACGTTATAATCAAGATCGATTTCTAATGCACTAAGGATAACAATATCTAACTCATCCACACTCGCCCCTTTCGATGCAGGGTTTGCATAGACATTGGTTGAAACTTCGATATGATCTCGGTTTTTACCTAAAGATTGTCCTGCGGTACCATCAAAACTTTGCGTATCAAGTAAACGTTTAACTAACCCTTTTTCATGTAAATCAACAATACTTGCTGTAATACCACCTAATGCAAATGAGGCAGTAATATTTTTAGCTCGCATACGATTTTCTAAGAATCGGGTGGCTGCCGTTGAAGACGCACCTGAACCGGTTTGAATTGAGAAACCGTCTTTAAAATAGCCAGAATACTCAATGACATCCGCAGCATAGCGAGCAATCATTAGCTCACGTGGATTGCTGGTAATTCGCGCTGCACCGACACTGATTTTAGTCGGATCACCAACTTCATCGACTTTAACAATATAATCGACTTGATCCTGACGAATACTTGCCGGATGATTTGGATAACCAACGATATCTTCAGTCAACAAGACTACTTTTTTCGCAAATTGCGCATCAACCATCGCATAACCCAATGCACCACATTGAGATTTACCCGATACACCATTGGCATTACCTTGCTCATCCGCTGTTGAAACAGCTAAAAATGCGATATCAATGTTAATTTCACCACTTTGAATAAGTTTTACTCGTCCACCGTGAGAGTGAATATGAACAGGATTATCCATTAATCCATGTGAAATAGCATCAGCCAATTTACCTCGTAAACCAGAGGTATAAATTTTGGTAATCACACCTGCTTCAATATGTGGAATCAAGGCAGAGTTACAACTTAACAATGAGCTTGATGCTAACGTTAAGTTTTTAATACCAAGTCTGCTGATCGTTTCAACAACTTTGTTAATGACCTTATCACCTTCACGAAAAGCATGGTGGAAAGAGATCGTCATTCCATCACGTAATTCACATTTATGAATTGCTTGTTCGATAGAATCACATAATTTACGTGTGTATTTTGACTCATCTTTTAAATAAGGCGTTGTTGCATTAGCATCAACAAACGGTGCAATATTTTTTAGATCGGGATGCTGTTTTAGCAAATCATCAATTTTTTTGTCTATAGAAGTCGTCATTTTTTAATCCTATCAAATTTCTTTACGTACACCAGAATATTTGGCTAGCTCAATAATTTTTTGAGCACGTGCAATAATCGGTGCATCAATCATTTTGCCATTTAATGAAACCACACCAAGCCCTTTTCTTTCACCTTCTTCAGCAGCTTCAACCACTTTTTGTGCGTTTTCAACTTCTGCAGCTGTTGGCGCATAAGCATTATGTAGTAATTCAATTTGTCTTGGATTAATCAGTGATTTACCGTTATAACCTAATTTTTTGATTAAGCTAACTTCTTTCAAGAAGCCTTCATCATCATTAACGTTAGAATAAACCACGTCAAATGCATCAATACCCGCCACTCGCGCTGCATGTAAAACAGCACAACGTGCATAAAATAGTTCGGTACCGTCTCCACGTTCAGTTTGCATATCAACTAAATAATCGAACGCAGCTAACGCTATACCAATTAAACGTGGTGAAGATTTTGCAATTGAAACAGCATTTACTACACCTAGCGCAGATTCTATAGCTGCCATTAATTTAGTACTACCAACCTCACGACCACACTCTTTTTCAATTCGTTCAACATGAGCTTCAAGTTCATGGATATCTTCAGCACTATTTGTCATCGGTAGACGTACAACGTCAACACCTGCTCTCACAACAGCTTCAAGATCTTTTAAGCCAAATGGAGTATTGAGCGCATTGATTCGAACAACAGTTTCAATTCCATGTTCTTTATAAACCGGAAGACGTAATGTTTGTGCAACCAATAAACGAGCAGAATCTTTTTCTTTTAATGATACTGCATCTTCAAGATCGAACATGATTGAATCAGGCTTATAGACAAACGAAGTGGATAACATCGCTGCATTCGCACCCGGCAGAAATAACATACTTCGACGCAATTTTTTCATAGTAATTTACTCCAATCTAAGTTCTCTTCTTCTGCACCACGCAATACTGCACATTGTACTCGAGCTTTAATCGCACAATCTAAAGCGCCTTTATCATCAATAATAATTAAACCGTCAGTCACATTAAGACTTGTTAAGGTTTGCTCAACAACGGCGCGTATTTGATCGCCAAATTGCTTATTAACATCACTATTAATAACAATTTCAATTCCTGTATTAGGAATGACTTTCACTAACAAATCGCTTGATTCGAGAGTGCCAGCCATGGCTTCTTTCTTGATTTTCATTTAGTTACCTTTTGAACGAATTAAATTTTTGACTGAATCTAAATTAGCCTCTAGATAGTTCCATGTTGTTTCAGGAACTAATCGTTTTACCTCTTCATATTGCTCATCAGCCAGTAATTTTCTAACCAACGAAGCGGATATGATATCTTCCCCTTCAAGAATACGTTGAATTTCAACTAACGTCACAACTGGGAAAGGACTAACGTCTTTATCCTGTAACCAATAACGCATTGAAGTATTATAAGCATTAGTTATTTGACTGTAGGGCTCGGTTCCAACAAAACGATAGGTAATATTCAGTGCTGGGGCAATATAATTACGGAAAATTAATAAATCGATCCCCATGTAAGCGTAATCAATTTTATCATTATCCTTTAAAAAATAAGTAGGAAATGTTGCTCTAGATATAATATAGGCAGAACTGGCATGTACCGTGACATTTTTTAAGTGTTTCGATCCCTCTTTCACCAGTTGTAAACGTACATCAAATGGGAACAGTGAAACATTTTCATTGACGACAAAAACATGAAGCCAATCACATTGACTGGCAGCATACTGTAAAAGATGTTGGTGACCTTTTGTAAATGGATTAGCATTCATCACTACACTGCCAATCTTGTTCCCTTCTTTACGGTGTTCACTTAAATATTTACAGTATTGCTTAATTCCAACGGGGGTATTTTCCATTAATACGACAAGATTATTTACCTCGACGATAGGATAAAATCCACACCCTTTGAAAAAGTCGATATTTTCAGGTTTAGTATATAAAAAGAGATGAAAATGCCCCTGCTCATTAGCATATTTGATAACATTATCCAACAAAGTCAAATTAAGCTGATTTCCACGATAATCCGGGTCAATCGCAACACATTTAATAATATTGTCATCAATGCCAGCACAAGCCACCATTTTACCGTCCATGTAAGCAACGATAAATATATGGACTTGAGGGTCTAAGTTTAGATCCGATAGCGTTAACAAACGAATAATTTGTTCTCGTTCAGTTAATGATTTTGAGATATCTACCACTGAAAAATCGACTAAACTATACATAATATCACCTATTTTTCTGCTACCACATAGTTCGTTAAACGACCAATTCCAGAGATTTCAACTTCAATTTTGTCACCATCTTTCATAAATACTGGAGGATTGCGTTTTTTACCTACACCACCCGGTGAACCAGTAAGAATAACATCGCCAGGAGATAAACGGGTAAAAGTACTGATATAAGAAATAAGTTCAGGCACAGTATGAACTAAGTTCTTGACATAATCGTGTTGCATTTCCTGATCGTTTAAATAGGTCGTTAAAGATAATACGGTAGGATCAGGAATCTCATCAGTCGTGGTTAAACAAGGGCCAAATGCACCTGTACTTGGCCAGTTTTTACCTGCCGTAAACCAAGTATATTGCCAATCGCGGATTGAACCGTCCATATAACAGCTGTAACCTGCTACATGTGATAATGCATCTTCTTGCTTAATACGAAAACCACCTTTACCAATGATAATGGCAAGTTCACCTTCATAATCTAGTTCATTCGTAATAGCTGGTTTGAGAATATTTGTTTTATGCCCTGTTTGTGAATCAGGGAAACGAACAAATAATGTTGGTGCCGAACTGGTTTCATTAAATTCTGCTCTTTTTTCAGCATAGTTCATGCCAACACATAAAATTTTATTTGGATTCGGTATAACCGGTAAATAAGTGATATCTTGCTCATTAATGTCACTTGGAGCATTAACATAGGTTTTCGCTAGCGACAAGCCTTCTTCATCAGCAAGTAATGATTTCAAATCAGCATATTTATCACCAAATTTTTGTTTTAAATCAACAATACCATGATTAGTGAGAAGACCAAAACTTGCTCTACCAGAGACAAGATAACTGACAAGCTTCATGAGTACTCCTTAAAAGCTGTTTGTATTAATTATTACTATAAAATAAAAACAAACAACCCTAGTCTAGGCTAAGGTTGTTGTTAAAAAAATTTAACTATACTAAGAAATTGCCGAGAATAAGTAACGATACCGATACATTAATCGCACCACCAATACGGGTTGCAATTTGTGCAAATGGCATTAACTCCATTCGTTCCGCTGCGGTTAATATTGCAACGTCACCTGTTCCGCCTTGACCACTTTGACAACATGAAATAACAGCCGCATCTACTGGATACATACCTAATTTTTTCGCTACAAAGAAGCCTGTTGTTACTAAGCTAACCACGGTACAAACAATAACTGCTAAGTTAGTTAACGTAAATGCAGAAACAATTTTATCCCATGGAGTGATTGCCACACCTACCGCAAATAAAATTGGATAAGTGACAGACGTTTGGAAGAATTTGTAAACGACTTGTGAACCACTCAATACTTTTGGTGAAACACCTGATATTAATTTAACAAATACAGCTGCAAATAACATTCCTACTGGCGCTGGAATACCTGTCACTTTATGACCAATCATACCAACCATATAAAGGATAGCGGCTAATAATACACCTGAAGCAAATGTTGTCACATCGATAACAGAATCTGCTTTAGTTGCTTTTTTATCTGTAATTTCGTCTTCTTCTGACGCTGGTAATAATCGTCCATTACCCGTTAAATGTGGATAAGCTTTACCAATACGGTTAAGGACACCACCACAAATAATACCCGTTAATCCACCTAACATAACGATCGGTAATACACGACCTAGGGCTTCACCTTGTTCCATACCTAAAATTGCAGCATAGCCAATTGAAAGTGGAATTGCACCTTCACCAACACCACCAGCCATGATAGGTAATACCAAGAAGAAGAATGTTTCAAACGGTGTTAAACCTAGTAGATAACCGACACCGACACCAACAAGCATCCCGACAATCTCACCACATACCATCGGTCCAAAGATTTTTAAGAAACCTTGAATAAGTGTTTTCTTATCCATGTTCATAATACTACCAACGATGATACAACAAATGTATAAATAAAGAATATGCGTATCTTTATAGAACTTAGTTGTTGCTTCAACAACTGGCGTAGGAAGAATTCCATAATAAACTAAAGCAGATGGAATGAAGGTTGCACAGATTGCTGCTGCACCCATTTTACCAACGATCGGTAAACGTTTACCAATTTCACCACACAAAAAGCCAAAAAATGCACAAGTGACAACCATAACAACGATTTCACTCGGTAACTTACCTGTTACTAACACTTCGGTGAAAATAAGAATACCAGCAATAATAAATAATGGAAGTGGAATTACACCAATTTTATAATTGTCCATGAGTCGCCACCAATTATAAGGCCACCCTTTTAAATTTTGCTCAACGGGCTTACTCGTTGATTCTTTTTGATTATGCGTTTTTCCAATTGAATTGAAATCCACCATATGTATTTTTTCTCCAAAATGATTTGATTTGTTCGAATTAATTGGCGCGTATAGTGACAAAATATGAATCTCATTTTTGTGATATAAATCATATTTTAACTGTGGTTTTTATGGTTTTAATGGCTCAAAGTTTTTTTATGCTGTGTTACACTCACCTCTACTTTAATTTGAAAAGTAAATGTAAAAATGCGAAAGAAAGTACAATTATCATTTACTACGAAATTATTTTTATCTCTTTTGATCTTTTCATTGATTATTTTAGCTCTATTACAAAGTTATATTTGGAATGCGACAGAAACAAATTTATACCGAAGTTTAGGTGAAAAAGCGCAAATTCAAGCAAGAGAATTAGCAGTAATACCCAGTTTAATAAAATATGTTAGAGAAAAAGATACTAATAAAATAGCTGAATTAGTAATTGATATTTTTCAACAAAGTGACGCAAGTTATATTGTTATTGGTGATGAAAATGCCCATCGTCTTTTTCATACTGCCAATAATGCCCTATTTTCACCCATGATTGGTGACGATAATCAGCAAGTACTCAATGGCAATAGCAGTGTTACCATTAGTAAAGGTTCACTTGGGTTAGCATTAAGAGGCAAAGCACCAATAATTGATCAAGGTAAAATTGTTGGCATTGTTTCAATTGGTTATATGATTGATGATATTTATGCACTACATATCAAACAAGTAATCCCTTTTATCTTTTTTTGTTCATTACTATTTTTAGCATTGTTTATCTTTTCTTATTGTTTTTCTAAGGCAATCAAAAGACAAATGTTTAATTTGGAGCCGAAAGAAATTGCATTACTGGTAAAAAGTCAAAAATCAATTATGGAATCCATTTTTGAGGGTGTCATTGCCATTGATCTTGAATACAAAATTATGAATATCAATCAATCAGCAAGATCGATGTTAAAAATTAAAGTCAAAGATAACGAATTGATTCATCATACCTTATGGGATTTTATTGAATCAACAGAATTTATATGTGGAAATGATAACAAGATCCGAGATATACATGATCATATTTGTTATTTTAATAATATTATTGTCATTGCTAATCGAATTCGAATTATGGTTGATAATAAGATTAAAGGTTGGGTTATTACGTTCCGTAATTACAATGATATTAACTTATTAAGCATGCAATTAACTCAGGTAAATCAATATGTGGATAATTTGCGCACATTAAGACACGAGCATCTTAATTGGATGGCAACACTATCTGGCTTAATTTATATGAAGCGTTACCAAGAAGCAGAATCTTTTATTGCGTTGCACTCTGCCGATAATCAAGCTAGCTTAGATTTTATAACTGAACATTTTAAAGTACCTGCTGTATGTGGTCTGTTAATAGGTAAATATTCTAAATCACATGAAATTGGTTTAAAACTGATGTTTGATCCTGCATGCCAGTTAAATACATTGCCCGATTCAATTACCGAAACAGAATTTATGTCTATTTTAGGTAATTTACTTGATAACGCATTCAATGCTAGTTTGAAAAACGATCGTGGCAATAAAACAATCTATTTATATCTTAGTGATGCAACCGATGAAATTGTTTTAGAAATTAGTGATCAAGGTTGTGGTATAGATGAGAAAATTCGTGATTCAATTTTTAAACCCGGCGTCACATCACAAAATACTAAAGAACATGGGATTGGTTTGCATCTCGTTTTGACTTACATTAAAAAAGCTAATGGCTATATTACATTTGAAGATAATGAACCTTACGGTGCAATTTTTTCCGTTTTCATACCCAAATAACATGAGGGATAAGAAAGTATGAATCAATCAAAAGATGATATAATTAAAGCACTTATAGTTGAAGATGAGCCAATTTTAGCTGAGCTAAATGCTGATTTTATTCAACGTGATACCAAAGTAAACGTTATCGGTATTGCCTCCAATTTAGCTGAAGCAAAAATAATGATCGATAAATTAAAACCAACTTTAATTTTATTAGACAACTATTTACCAGATGGAAAAGGTATCGATCTTTTTGAATATATCATTAATAATCATCTAGATTGTTATGTTATCTTCATTACTGCAGCCAGTGATATGGATACGTGTAGCAAAGCAATACGCTTGGGTGCATTTGATTATTTAATAAAACCACTGTCCTATCAACGTTTAAAACATTCGTTAGAGCGCTTTGAGCTGTTCTTATATCGGCAAAGCCTACAAAAGCATGTCAATCAACGAAGAATTGATGAACTTTTTAATTTGCAAACGAAAGATTTTGTCGGCATTAATCGTCATTCAAAAGGTATCGAAGAAATCACTCTACAAAAAGTTAAAGATCTATTTATGAAAACAGACAAACCGTTAACGGTAGATGATATAGTCGAAAATGCCCAAATCAGTAAAACGACCGCCAGACGATATTTAGAACACTGTGTTCAAACAAAATTATTAACCGTTGAACTTAACCATGGAAAAATCGGGCGTCCTGAAAGACTGTATAAACGATTAGGTAAATAGTTCCAATTACCAAACACGAGTTAAGTACCACTAAAACCAGCTATCCATATAATTGATAATTATATAAATATGCTTATTTATTATTTTATCCTCTAAATATTTGATGCTAGATTGAATTTATCCAATCCTGAAACAGGATTGATTCTGCCGTATCAAATAAGAGGAGTAAGCATATGTCTATAGCGATAGGAAAGGTAGTCACTACCGAAAATAATGAAATTAACCAAGATGGCGCTTTTGTTCGTCAATCTAATCGATTTGATACTCCCTTCGGCAACGAGCCAGACATGCTGCAGGTTGAATCAGGTCGTTATCGTTTAATTTGGGCGGCAATTTGTCCTTGGGCACACCGCCAGATGATAGCGATTAAGTTATTGGGGTTAGAGCATGTGATCAGTGTTGGTAAAGTATCACCCGTTCGTACCAGCCATGGTTGGGAGTTTTCGCTTGATCCCAAGGGTGTCGATCCGGTGCTCGGTATTCGATACTTACCTGAAATTTATGCCTCGACAGATCCCAATTACCATGGTCGAGCAACCGTACCAACCATAGTGGATGTAAAAACCGGCAAAGTGGTTAACAATGACTATTTTAATTTAACCTACTACTGGGAAACCGTTTTTAAACCCTTTCATAAATCAGGTGCGCCTGATCTGTATCCTCTACATTTACGTAAGGAAATTGATGAACTTAACCATGTGATTTTTCATGAAGTGAATAATGGCGTTTATAAGGCAGGGTTTGCACGCTCACAAAAAGCTTACGAAGAAGCTTATCATCTTGTATTCAATCAATTAGATAAACTGGAGCAACGTTTAGACAAATCACGCTATCTATTTGGTGATAATATTACTGATTCCGATATTCGTCTGTATGTTACATTAGCACGCTTTGATGTTGCCTATTATTCTGCATTCAAAACTAACCGTAATCGAATTATTGATTACCCTAATTTATGGGCTTATGCCAGAGATCTGTATCAAATCCCGGCTTTTGGTGAAACCACCGATTTTGAAGCAATAAAAAAGGGCTATTTTTTGAGTAATAATTCGCATAATCCTTATGATATTTTGCCTTTAGGCCCTGATGTTAGCAATTGGCATACTCCCCATAATCGAGATAAACGGTTTAGTACAAGTCACTAATTATTGGGATAATACGAATGCCAAATATAGTAGATATTGGATTGATTTTCAGCCAAATTCCGACATTACTTGCTTATTTGCCGGTCACATTGTTTATTACCTTTTTTTCGATGTTACTGGGGGTAATGTTAGGACTCATCATCGCTATCATTAAAATGAACAAGATACCTGTTTTTTCTCAGATGGCGATGATATTTGTTTCATTTATTAGAGGAACGCCATTGATAGTGCAACTCTATTTAAGCTTCTATGGTATTCCTATTATATTACGTTATATCAATTATTATTATCATACCGATTTTAATATTAACAGTGTTTCGCCAATGCTGTTTGTTTTGATTGCGTTTTCTTTTAATGAAGCGGCATATAATTCAGAAACAATACGTGCCGCCTTGCAATCGGTAAATAAAGGACAAATTGAAGCAGCCCAATCTCTTGGTATGACCTATAGCCAGTTATTACGTCGAATCATCATTCCTGAAGCCTTTATTGTCGCCTTACCCAACCTTGGTAACGCACTAATAGGCTTACTTAAGGGAACCTCCCTCGCCTTCGTTTGTTCTGTAACTGAAATGACGGGCAGAGGTAAAACCTTAGCTGGACATAGTTATCGCTATTTTGAAGTCTATATTTCATTGGCACTCATCTACTGGGCATTAACCATTATTATTGAATTAATCGTTAGATATTTGGAAAATCGCCTTACGATATCTGACACGGTGAATACACCAAGTTATCGCCGAGGGAAGCTATTATGATAAATGTGCAAAATTTAACTTTATCTTTTCAAGATAATTCAATACTTAATAATCTTAATTTTTATATTAAACCTCATGATATTGTGGCAATTATCGGTGCGTCAGGAGCAGGCAAATCAACATTGCTACGATGCTTAAATTTATTAGAAAGACCACAATTCGGTAAAATTACTATTGACGATATTGAGTTGGATGTCAGCCGTGTAAAGCGATCGCAATTAGTCAGATTTCGCCAACAAACTGCAATGGTATTTCAACAATTTAATTTATTCCAACAAAAAAATGCATTAGAAAATGTAATGGAAGGATTAGTTGTTGTAAAAAAATATCCCAAAGATAAAGCACAACAAATAGCTTATGACAAATTAGTTGAAGTTGGACTGGGTGAACGAATCTATCATTACCCTAAACAGCTATCGGGTGGACAACAGCAACGAGTAGCCATTGCCAGAGCGTTAGCCATGGATCCTAAAGTATTATTACTTGATGAACCCACTTCCGCCTTAGATCCTGAATTAGTCGGAGAAGTGTTAGCTACGATAAAATTAGCAGCAAAGTCGGGTATAACTATGCTCCTCGTCTCTCACGAAATGAGTTTTGTACACGAAATCGCAACTCGAGTCTTTTTCTTGGATAAAGGGCAAATAATAGAAGACGGCACACCAAAACAAGTTTTTACCAATCCAACTCAGCAAAGAACCCGTGATTTTTTAACGCGCTATTACAATACCATGCAAATGGATTATGAAATCTAATGAATAAAAGAGGTCGTAATGAGTATTGTTTTACAACAACATTGTCAAAATATTAACTGGCAAGATGTCGCTGACTTACTTGCCTTTTATGGACTCAGTTCGCTTGATGCCAAAACCCAAGAACAAGTCTTTAAACAGAGTTATGGCGTCGTTTTTTTACTGGAAAAAAAACGAGTAGTGGGTGTGGGACGCACATTATCAGATGGTATTTGTCAGGCAGCCATTTATAACATTGCGCTGGCAAACCATTTACATGGTCAGCAATTTGGACGGTTAATTGTGGAAAAACTGGTAGAACAGGTCAAACACTGCAATATCATTCTTTATACTCATCCCCAAACCATCGAATTTTATAAAAATATGGGGTTCGATTTAATGAAAACGGGAATGGCTCGTTATCAGGTCGATCATCGAACAGAAATGAAAAATATGGGTTTTATCTAAAACTGTTTTAGCTTTATTCCGTAAAAAAAGGAGAGTAGCATTATGAATATCCCCACAAATTATTTTATTTCAGCTTTAAGCGTACTAACTTTAACTGTTTTATTATCTGGCTGTGATAACGCAAAAAAAAACTCACCAACAACCCAAAAGGAAAAAATTACTATTGCTACCTCTGGCGCACCTAGCCCTTTTACGACAGTAAATGATAAAGGAGAATTAATTGGCTACGATATTGAGGTGGTCAAAGCGGTATTTGCCCAATTACCACAATATGAAATCAACTTTGAAGTTACCGAGTTTCCTTCGGTTTTAGCAGGACTTGATTCTCAACGTTATCAAGTCGGAGCCAATAATTATGCGATGAATGAAAAACGTAAAGAAAAATATTTTTATTCTTCGCCAATTTTCATGAACCAATATGTGATAGCAGTAGCTGAAAATAATGACAATATTAACCGTTTTAGTGATTTAAAAGGCAAATCGACTGAAGTTTCACCGGGGCTTAATTATGCTACAGCCTTAGAGTTATACAATGAACAACATCCCGATAACCCCGTCAACATTATTTACAGTGAAGCAGACTTACTGCCAGTGTTACAGCATGTTGAAACAGGACAATATGATTTTCAGTTAATTGATAAAGTCATGTTGTCGCAATATATCAGCGAACATAACTTGAAACTCAAAAGTATCGATTTAAGCAACGAAGATGCTGAACGTATTGCTTCCCCCTATAGTTACTTATTGATCAGCAAAGGAAAGAAAGGTGAACAATTAACCAAAGATATCAATCAAGGCATCCAAAAGATCATCAATAATGGAAAATTATCAGAAATTAGTATTCATTATTTTGGTGCTGATTATTCACCCAAACAGTGAACTAACATAATCAAAATAACCAATTGGTTTATAGCTAAAACATGGGGTTAAATAGCGTTGCCTACCATAATGAAATAGATATATAAAGCACTTATTCACAATGCTTTAAAATGCTGAATATTATGGGGAAGGCTTAGTATGGATTTATACTCAAATGGTATCAAGGTCTTTACTTTTACAAGTATCTTTAAGCTATAAAATGTAAGACTAGAAGATTTTCTTATTGATAATTAATGGCTCTTGGAAAGATGATTCCAGAGCCAAACTAATTAATCAACAATGATTCGTCCATTTAACGGTTGAATTGGTCGGTTATTATCATGCTGCATAATTGAATGAAATTTTTCGATTTGTGCTTTTGATGCATAACTTTCATGTTTTAACACAATCCACCTTACCCCTTCTGTACAAGGCGGCGTAGTCAGTGAACCACTAAAGCGGTAGTAGTCCAATACATTGGGTAATAACGCTTTTATATTAATGGCATTATCTAATATCAGGCTTTTATTCACCGCTGTTGGCATTTGATGCCATGCTTTTTCTAATTCTAGATTAGTTTTTCCTTCATTGAACATTAAGGCCATTACCGCTAAATCGCCATTTTGATTTTTATAAACAAAATGCGCCTCCATCGGATAATGCTTACCGTTAATTTCATTTTCGCTAGGCGTATGAAAGTGGAATTGCTGCAATGTAAAAACTTCATCATCCAACGTTAAACTATTTTCACCCGATACATTGATTTGTATAGTATGACCATTATTAATCATTTCTTGCTTAGAAGAATTGAAAATAAGACTAAGCTCAGGATGATTTGTTTTAAACGCATGTTCAATATTGATTGGTGATTGATTCTTGCCATTTTCACAAGTTGAATATTCCGGTGAAAGCTTTCCCCAGTTTTCAGGCTTTTCTTGCCCATCATATCCCCAATGAGTGGTATGTTCATTTGCAAAACAGGGGAAGCTAAATGTTGCAATTAAAGCAACAATCCTAATGTTCAATTTCATAACTTATCAACTTAATAATGTAATTTGTGACGAAATTATAGACTTATTAAACTAGTCTGACTATCTAATATTAGTTAATTAAACAATTATCACAAAAAACCTCATTAAGGCCTCTTAAAAAAATTTGAACTGTTTTTTAAACAAACAATATAGTTAACCAAATATCGGTACAATTCCAGCTTATGCACAAAATTACAATTTTGTCAATAAATTTTAAAAAATATATATATTTCATTTCACTAATAAAAAATAATGCTCTATATTTCCTCAATAGTTTGATCTTAACGATAAATAAATAAGCTGGAATTTCTTAATTAAAAAGACAAGGTTTGATTAGATGAAAAGTATAAAAATAACAGGAGCTCGCATTCACAATCTTAAAGACGTTGATATTACTATTCCCAAAAACAAATTAACCGTTGCTACCGGTATAAGTGGATCAGGAAAGTCTAGTCTGATGTTTGATATTGTGTTTGAAGAAGGACGTAAAGGGTATCTTCAATCATTAGGAATCTTTCCGGGACTTGAAAATGAGAGAAAATTTGCAAGCATAGAGGGTATCGGCCCGACAATTGCAGTTAAACAAAGCGTTGTACGTCAGAATAACCCAAGATCAACAGTCGGTTCTAAAACAAACATATTCAACCTTCTTGCCCTACTGTATTCAAGTGAAGGGCAGGTTAAATGTTCAGAGTGCAACGAAACTATTGGACAAGATAAGGTCTGCGCTAAGTGTGGACATGAGGAAGAGCGCCTTGAATTAGGCTATTTTTCCTATAATAACCCTAACGGAATGTGTATGAAATGCGCTGGCAGAGGCGCATATTATCACGTTAATATGGAAAAGCTTATTGCAAATAAAAATCCCACCGTTCGAGAGTTATTTAATTTTATCGGGGTCACCCCCGGTATACTTCGCGTCTTGGAAAGGAATTTCAAAGACTATATGGATCAGCCTTATTTAGAAATACCGGATGAAATAAAAGAAGAAGTGGTAAACGGGCATTATGTCAGCAATAACAGTGCAAATCAAAGCTTCTGCTTATCAAGAATTTTGCAAGCTAAACACAAAAGAGGCGAATATTTAAATGGTCTGTACGAAATAACCCTCTGCTCAGAATGTCATGGATATCGCATTGGTGAAGAAGCTCGCAACATATTAATTAATGATAAACATATTGGTCAAGTCGGCAAAATGACTTTAGACGAGGCTAAAACGTTTTTTGAATCGGCATTAGAACTAAACGAAATAACGCAATTTGGGAAAAATCTTCTTAAAGATATTTTGGGTAAAACAAACTCATTAATTGCTTCTCGTTTAGGGCATTTATCACTTTATAGAGAAATGTCCTCACTAAGTGGCGGAGAAATACAACGACTCTTCCTTAATTCGCATTTGGAATCGAAACTGGAGTCACTTATCTATATTCTTGATGAACCCACAGTGGGTCTACATGAATCAGAAAAAATTGAACTTTTACAATCCATAAAAGCGCTTAAAGATTTGGGCAACACGGTTATTGTCGTGGAACATGACAGAAGTACGATAGAAATAGCTGAACATATCATTGATATTGGCCCAAAAGCGGGGATTGAAGGCGGAGAAGTTATTTATGAAGGTGATTATGCTGGTCTGTTAAAATGCGATAAATCATTGACAGGACAATATCTTTCCGGTAAAGCAAAAATGCCGGTAAGGATGTTAAAACAAAATATCGATGATTCTGCTATTCCCCGTTTAGTCATTCGACACGCCAAAACCAACAATTTAAAAGATATTTCAGTCGCATTTCCATTAGGCATTCTTATTGGGGTTTCGGGCGTTTCCGGAAGTGGTAAAAGCTCCTTGATATCGAGCACGCTAACGCCCCTGTTAAAAAGTTATTTTCGCTTAGACGCCAATAAGAACAATACCAATGGAGAAGAAGTAGATTTTGAAGATGAATCACTATTAATCGAAACAATAGCCGAAAGGCTTGATGGTGCAGAAAATATTTCTGGCTTTGCTGAAGTATCGCAGGCACCAATAGGAAGAAATATAAATTCGAATCCTGTTACTTTTACCAAAATATGGGACAAGATACGCAGGTTATTTGCAGAACAACCCGAAGCAAAACGGTTAAATTTAACGGCTGGACACTTTTCCTTCAATTCCGAGGGCGCTTGCCGAGAGTGTAATGGTAGTGGACGTAAAGCTATTTTTCCTGAGGGTAGCTTAAAAATGTACGCAACGTGCGAAAAATGTAAAGGTAAAAGATATAACAACGAAGTTTTAACTGTCACGTATAAAGGGAAAAATATTTCAGAAATTCTTGATATGCAGATTTCTGAAGCGATAGCCCTATTTAGTGATAATGATTTCATCGTTCGTCCGTTACAGATAATGGAACGGATTGGTATGGGATATATAAAGCTTGGGCAACCCACTTCAACAATGAGCGGAGGGGAAACCCAAAGACTAAAACTCGCGAAGGAATTAGGACGGCAACGAAAAGGTCATATCTTGTATATCATGGATGAACCCACTACCGGTTTAAGTCTTTATGATACAGCTCAGCTGATAAAACTGTTGGATGAATTAATCAAAAGCGGAAACTCTGTGATTGTTATTGAACATAATCATGAAGTTCTTGAATCGTGCGATTGGATCGTGGAGCTTGGCCCTGAAGGAGGATTAAAAGGCGGTGAAATCATTGCCGAAGGAACGCCTAAAGACTTGGTAAAAAATCCAAAATCACTAATCGGAAAATACCTTACGATTTGAAAAGTGGATACTTGATTATGGCTAATATAAAAGAATTGAAAACCATTGATGCAGAATCAGTGAACATGAATCCAGATAAATTGAGAGAGCTGGATGTCGCCTTGAATTTTCAACTAGGCATTATTAAAGGAATCGCTATTTTGAGAAAAGGCGGCATTGTGTTTGAAAAATATTTCAAAGGTTACCATGCTGAAAATACTCATCATCTCACTTCAGTAACACAAAGCGTTACTTCCGCTTTAGTGGGAATAGCCATTGATAAAGGATATATAAAAAGCGTCGATCAACCAATACTGGATTTCTTTCCAGAAGCGGAATCCAAAGCCAGTGATATGTTAAAGCGACATCTGACAATCAAGCACTTACTTACCATGACTGCACCCTATTCTTGGAAAAAGAGTGAGCCATTAGATAGGTTGAGAAGGCAAAAGAATTGGACGATGTTTATGCTTGAAATGTTGGGACAAAAAGGTCAGCTTGGGGAGTTTCAATTCAATATGTCTAATGCCCACCTTCTTTCAGCGATTATTACGCGGAGTACGGGGCTATCAACCCGAGAATTTGCCAATAAATCATTATTTAGTTATTTAGGGGTGAAAGAGATGGTTGACCAGCAGATGAAATCCTTTTCTAAAGAAGAGGTCTATGGTGAAAATATTACCGGTTGGATAAAAGATCCTCAAAATATCAATACTGGAGGCTGGGGACTGTCTTTAACTCTGCGTGATATGCTTCGTTTGGGATATTTGTATTTGAATAAAGGCCATTGCAATGACAAGCCAATCATTTCAGAAAACTGGATAAATGAATCGCTAAAACAGCATACGGAAGATTGTGGCTATATGTGGTGGCTTAGAGAAGATAAGGGGATTAACACTTTTCTTGCGGCAGGCATAGGCGGAACTTATCTCTATTGTGTTCCCGAAAAGGATCTGATAGTGGCAATCGTATCGAAAGTCGACAAGATGATAATCGACAGGTGGGAACTCATGGCGGATTATATCATTCCATCGATAACAGACAGTTAATTTTAAGTCGTTAACAAAATTTTGTTTCTGCAATTCATTCCACCAAAAGGCAAGAAGGTTTTACCGCCATGAACTGTCTAACAAAACGTTTTAGGTTGGGATAGGTGCTGTTCGGGCAGGTGCTATAAAGTGAAAAATATAATAGATATTTTGCTCTCGATAACATGTCGATTAGACGCTTTTTTGCGCTAGAGAAAAATAACATCACTATTTATTAAAAAATAAACTTAAAGAGAAATCTATGTCAAATTTTCAAGAAAAATTGCAAAAAGGCATGTTTGAAGGTCCAATCATGCCAATAATTATAAAAATAGGGATTCCCATTCTTATTGGTCACTTATTAAATTATGCTTACTTAATAATCAATACCTATTTTATTTCATTGATCAATCCGACTTCTTCAGCCCCGTTGTCGGGAACCGGTCTTTTATTTCCATTATTTTTTGTCTTTGAAGCTATCGCCTCAGGTTTAGCCGTTGGACTCAGTACCACAACGGGGCGATTGATCGGTGAAAAACGATTTAATCATTATCAAAATCTGGGTGTTACAGGTGTCGTCATAGCTTTACTGCTAACCGTGCCATTTATGATTATGTGTTATGCTTTTGGCCCACAAATTATTGATTTATTATCAGGTGATAAATTAAGCTTAGAAGCAACAGTTTATAGTCTACAGTTTTTATATTCATTAGCCCCAGGTTTACTGTTCATAATATTATTACAGGTTTATGGCGGTATTCTTATTGGCGAAGGCCTGACATATGTTACTGCAATATCATTTATGATTATGGTAACGCTCAATATCGTACTTGATCCGATATTGATATTTGTACTCGATATGGGGGTGGCTGGTGCAGGTTTAGCTACAACAATATCGTTATTTATGGCTTTTATTTATTTAATCCGCTTTATACACAAAGGAAAATCAAGAATTCCGTTAACATTTAACTTTGCTCACTTTAACGGAAAAATTGCCAGAGAAATCATTCGGATTGGATTGCCTCAGTTTTTAATGACAGCCTCAACTTATATCATTATCGTTGCATATAACAAAATGATCACCAATACCTTTGATGAAAATGCAATGAATGCATGGACATTGGTTGGGAGAATTGATCAGATTTTAGTTATTCCGATGATTGCTATTGCTGGTGCAATGACGGTATTTATTTCGCAAAATTATGGACGTAATCAACTTGATCGGATTAAAGAAGCTTTTAATCTAAGCTTAAGGGCAATAATGATACTATGTAGCATCATTGCAGCAGTGTATGTATTACTTTCTCCTTGGTTATTTTCAATATTTACTTCAATACCAGAAGTGATTGATCTTGCCACAAAACAAGTGCTAATCGTATCATTTACCTTTTGCTTTATGGCAATATCATGGATGATCGCATCATTCTTTCAAGCGACAGGAAAACCCCTACCTGCGGTAATTATCCTTTATGTTAGGATGATCATGATTTTTTCTATAGGACTATATTTAGTCTTTGTTCAAAAAATGGGAATGAATGGCATTTTTATCTCTATGGCACTCGGAAACCTACTTTCATGTTTATTGTCATTTTTGTGGGTAAAGAAAAGTCTGAAATCATTAAAATTCAAGTCGATATTGGAATAAGTTGTTCTCGTCTATTGCTACGCTGTTATCACAAACAATATTAAGCAAATAAGCTAAGTACAAAAGTTAATCAAGTAGAAAAAAGACATATTGTAAAAAATAATTGGGTAGATATTGAATATCATTATATTATTGGAAGAAAAGAATAGGGAAAAAGTAATATTTATGAAGGATATCCCCGAATTAAAGTCGAAATTCAATCAGTTCAATAAGATTATAAATGGATGACAATATGAAATTATTAAAGATCTTAATAATACTATTACTATTAATTAAAGGTTTTACCCAAATTCTTATTTGCAACGATGATCCTACTGTCTTTTTGGCGCTAAAATTGAATCCTCTTTCTGAAAATTATAATTATATTAATTATTTAAGTCACAATAGTTATTATGTTTTGTTTTCTGATGAAAATGAAATGATAGGACAAAATATCATTGATATGATTTATAAGATTCCTTTAATTCTTTATATTTCAGTTTTACTTATACTGTTTTTTTTAAAACGTAAAAATACAAAAGAGAAAACCCTATGAAGCAATTTTTACCACATATTACTTTTTGGGGTTTAAATTTTTTTGCTTTTCCTGTCAGTCGACTTAATAGTAAAAGGAAACAATTTTAAAATGAGAATATTATTACTGATTCTATTGTCTTTGGCTAACATAGCGTGTAGTCAAAAAATTGAGAGTCAACAAGCTGATGATCATGTCACTCCCATTGAATATGATTACGTAGTTACTGAGGTTTTTTTAGAGTCTCCTTCTTCTTCTACTCCTAAGGTTTCTCCTAAGATAGATTTGCAGTCTGATACGCATTTATCTGGTCAATCAGGCTATGCCTATAAACTAAAAATCAGCGATCAAGAAGAATTAATCTTCTTAAATTATATTAAAGATTACAAACTTTATTCAGAACCAAGACTAAGTAGAAATGGTGTTATATCTAAAATCGAAGGATATGAAGGATACGATGACGTATATGCAGGTATTTATTCAATTGATTTTAAAATATCTGAAAATAAACATTATGTTGAAATGGATACTATTAGCAAAGGTTATGTTGGAACATCAGAGGAACTAAACGGAAACTATCAATGTATCATTATCGATATCAAAAACTCAAAAGTTATTAGGTCAGGGGTAGATATGTGTGACGGCGAGTGGAAAGATAATCAATGGATAAGTCAAGGAAAAGTTGAATTTGATGGCAAATGAAGTTTAAGTTCGAAAGAAAGATAAACAACTAAAAAACATGGGAATTTTAAAATGAGAATATTATTACTGATTCTATTGTCTTTGGTTAACATAGCATGTAGTCAAAAAATAGAAAATCAATCAGCAGTGACTCAAACAACCCCACATTTTGATGCTACGGTTTATCAACTTATTGACCTTTTTAATAAAAAGAATTTTAAAGAAATTAACCAATATATTGATAAAGATATAGGTCTTTTCATTGTATATAATGCGAGTACCAGTCCCACAATGAGAAGAATTGAACAATTTAAATCGAATAATAAAATAACTGAAAATACAATACCATCTTGGGTAGACGATGAATTGCTAGGGTTTTCAATATCTGGCAATCCTAAAATACAATATGAACAATATCCTACATTTGATCCATGTAGTGAAAAAGTCACTAAACTAGGTCTGTATGCCAATTCAAAAGAAAAAAATATTGAGGCTTTAAAAATAGCGCTTGATTATTATCATTGGGAACTAAAACACTATCAATTTGAAAAAAATCCTGTTTGGGAGGAATATCAAGCCATTGCCGATAAAATAGCCCCTAAAACAGTTAAAGTTGTCTATATAGAAAACTTTCCAGGTATAATACCGAATCATGAAAAAAATATTTTTATATTTTATCTAACCCGATTAGATAATAAATGGTATTTAACCATTCTAGATTTTTATACTATGGATTGCAGTGCATAAAATGCGTGGTAATAAAAAAATATATCGGCAAAAATTAGACTAAATTCCTATAATACCAAAGATGAAGATGATGAAAATGAAAATAAACCGCACTAAAATTAAAAACTATTTGATTAGTTTATTTTTAGCAATTTTTTTACCATTCAGTTGTAATGCCTACGAAAATCAATATATAGATACAAAATTTGTCTATGAAGAATATGATCGAAATAATGATTATTTTAAATCAAAAGAGTTAGACAAGCTTTTTAATCTTAATAATGAAGACTATTTGCTTCCAGATACTTTTGGTCTTGATACAGAGTTTTATTATGTTCGACCCATTGAAATTAAAGATAATCATAAAAATTATTATATTCTCTTATATGATAAAAATGACATTTTAAGAGATGTGCTCCCCGTTGCTAATAAATATGTATATTCTATTGATGTTCGATTAGAAAATAATAAAAATGGAATTTGTTTGGGGACATTTGATGAAGAAAATGTTTTTTTTGAGATTGAAAAAATTTATGAAGTCACTAAGGAAATAAAATTAAAACCTTTACCAATTGAGACCAAAATATTGGACTGCCCTATACCTGCTGATTATAATACTGAGGATAATATAGGTATGGAAGATTACTTCAAATATGGCGTATTAGGCAATAGAAAATTATAGTTTTAAAAAAGAATTAGTTTTAAATAGTTTTATAGAAAATCAACATAAAAATCCTGAATAATGATATACCAATTTATTGCGACTAAATGATATATAATTATTCAGGATTTTTTTACTATGGATTGCCGTGCATAATATGCGTGATAATAAAAAAATATTCTGGCAAAAATTGTTAATATTCATAGTAAGTTATCAATTAAAAATCCACCTAAAATAAAGCGGAAATAAATTCACTATTATCTGAAATTAGGTATATACTCTCCATAAATTCTGAAAACCGCACTCATATACTGCACCCGTTATTCTATACAAGCGTTTTTTAAAGTACGGGGGAAACATTGTAAAAAATAAACAAGGAATATTGGCAATGAGATTGATAATAGCATGTATAACCCTCTTATTTATGAGTAATCAAATAGCGAATAGCCAACCGATTAATAAAAATAAAAAAGACGATCTTATTACCCAAATTATGCAAGCTCCACTTGCCAGCCCGCCAATTGGTGATAAACATGTTTTATATCCTTTTGCCACACATTGGCAAGATGCAGAAACAGAAAATGAACGTTCGGGGAGTGAAAAAGCTTTTGATGAATTGGCCAGAAATTTATATAAGCAGTCCCAATCAGAACAATCCTATAAGATTACTTTAACCCAAGAAAATTTAAAGCAGATTGTTCAGGATTCCTATGATATCCCATTTAATATCAACGATATTTTAAACCAGAAGATTACAGTTCATGTGGAAAAAATAGCCGGCTTTCCTCAGTTTGATCTGTTTCTACTCACCACCGAGAACCTTGAGTTAGAATGCAACCATTGCGAGTATGGAAATCATCTTGTTTTTCAATCCATTATATCTATCAGCTCTCATCAAATTGTGGATAGATTAGTAGCCACTTACGAATATGGAAATGATCTGAGTAGAGGCTATCGATTTTTCTATTATGATAATGGGAAAATAATTATTAGGAGATTTGGCAGTAATGAGACAGACAGTGCTGCTAAAGAAAAAAGAACATATCAACTCACCCCCCAAGGCAAATTCATCCGTTATTATGATACTAATGGTTCTTTTCAAAATACAGATCTTAATGTTACAGAGGAAGGTTTAGTTCAAAACCATACTCGCGAGGGGGTATGGATAGAGATAACAGGCAGTAAATATGCGCCTCTAGATATCGGTTATATTTATCTCGAATCGGAATATAAAAATGGTTTACTTGATGGTGTCCGGAAATGTTATCAATTAGACTATCAAAAGAAATTAGATGGTTCTAAGGATCTATCTTCTGCTAAAAAAGGCAAACTTTTGTACACAGAAACCTATAAAGACGGTGAGCTTGTGAATCGGGTGTTTATAGATGATGAAGTGGCTAAAATTAAAAAGAGGTAATATAGTATGAAAACGATAGTTATACCCTTTATCATCATCTTCTTGATGATAGGTTGTAATCAAATGGCGAATAGCCAACCGATTAATAAAAATAAAAAAGACGATCTTATTACCCAAATTATGCAAGCTCCGCTTGCCAGCCCGCCAATTGGTGATAAACATGTTTTATATCCCTTTGCAACACATTGGCAACATGCAGAAACAGAAAGTGAACGTTCGGGGAATGAAAAGGCTTTTGATGAATTAGCCAGGAATTTATATAAGCAGTCCCAATCAGAACAATCCTATAAGATTACTTTAACCCAAGAAAATTTAAAGCAGATTGTTCAGGATTCCTATGATATCCCATTTAATATCAACGATATTTTAAACCAGAAGATTACAGTTCATGTGGAAAAAATAGCCGGCTTTCCTCAGTTTGATCTGTTTCTACTCACCACCGAGAACCTTGAGTTAGAATGCAACCATTGCGAGTATGGAAGACACCTTATTTTTCAATCCATTATCTCTATCAGCTCTGATCAAATTGTGGATAAATTAGCAGCCACTTACGAATATGGAAATGATCTGGGTAGAAGCTATCGATTTTTCTATTATGATAATGGGAAAATAATTATTAGGGATTTTGGTAGTGATGAGACAGACAGTGCTGCTAATGAAAAAAGAACATACCAACTGACACCCCAAGGCAAATTCATCCGCTATTATGATACTAATGGTTCTTTTCAAAATACAGATCTTAATGATACAGAGGAAGGTTTAGTTCAAAACCATACTCGCGAGGGGGTATGGATAGAGATAACAGGCAGTAAATATGCGCCTTTAGGTATCGGTTATATTTATCTCGAATCGGAATACAAAAATGGCCTGCCTGTTGGTATTTGGAAATGTCATCAATTAGAACAACAATATAATGAACTGTATGAACCCATTTTATCCACTCGCAAAAAAGGCAAACTTTTGTACACAGAAACCTATAAAGACGGTGAGCTTATCGAACGCAAATTTGTGGATAAAGAAATTGATGAATTGAAGTAACGATAATATATTAAACAAACAATTATTATGCTTATCACCCTCATAAATATGAACGGTGGTAAGTAAACAATAAATAAAAAAATAAACATAACAACTTAAACATCCTATAATGGAAAACGAAAGCCTTCCGACAGAAAATATAAAATCCTCTAACGATCAATCCGAAATAGTGGATTCTTATTCAGCCAATCCTAACCAAATTGTTTATGATTTGCTACATCAATCTGATTTTGATATTAATGTAACGGATGCCTATTTTGCAAAAAAAGTAAATGCTCCGAATAAACCAAATGAATATACCTATTTAAAATTAAATCAAGCCTGTTTGGGTGACAAAATTTATCTTGTAGTTAAATGTTACGGTAAGCCCCCTAAAGGATCTTTGGTTATTAGCATTCGTGAACTTGAAAAAAAAGGTAATGAGCAAAACTTATATCCACAAAAATCTATTCCCTTTTTAGTGAATGGAGTTGAAAAAACCGAACTACAATTTACCATTGATGAGAAAATTGAGTATATCCAAGAGATTGAAATTCGTCCTAAAGATGATAAAGAGTATCAGGAATTACAAAACAAATTAAATAATCTTGAAAATAAAAGTACCCGTTTAACCATAAGAACAGAAATAAAAAATACCAACGCAACTAAGGTAAATTTTAAAGGTATTCTTACAGGTGAATTCGATACGGTTAAGGGTTCAAGATATTATGATTTTTTAATCGGTGAAAATGAAAGTTTTCAAATTACCCCCATTATATGGCATGATCCAATCGATAACCCTCAAAGAACATATTATAATTCCTCAGGTGTTCATAAGGAACAAAATGGAGCATTTGGTATGGTACGAAAATACGCTGATGGTTCAGATAAAGCTCATCAAGGATTAGATATTTTTGCTAATATAAATACACCATGTAAAGCATGTTTAGATGGTGAAATAGTGAGTTATTCAAATGAAGGTCAAAAAGGTTATGGTAATGTTCTTGTTTTAAAAGTTAAAGGAAAAGATTTAAGAGCGTCTAAAAGAGACTATCAACTAGAATTTACTAAAGAAATAGAATCTGGACCAGAATTTGATATTAATGCTGATTATATTTATTTAAGATATGCTCATTTAAACTCTGCTGTATTAACATCTGGTGAAGTAAAAAGTGGAAGTATCATAGCTTATTCTGGAGATACAGGAAATGCAGAAGGTGTAATAAATCCTTATTTACATTTTGAAATCGCAAAAAAACCTTTGGGTAATGGTAAGGGTTTAATAAATAGATATAATCCTGCTTTTTTCGTAAGATTAAAAACTATAAATGAAGAAGAACAAACTAAAGTAAAAAAGGAAAGACAAAGAAAATGAATAAATTAATTATATTTCTTTATATTTTATTATTATTTGGGTGTAAAGGAAATTCTACATCCAACCAAATATCTAAAATAAATAATGACAAGCAAAAATATAGTCAGACAACTAGAATTGATTTTAATCAATTCAAAGTGTTAGATTCTGATGAGTCCGGAAATTTATTTAAAAGTAAAAAATATAGGTTTACCTACAGTGATACAAGCGAAACCTTTAACCTGTTTACAAATAACAAAAAGATAGGGGTGATCGATTATGCTCCCCTAAAATATGACGGTCCTGGTTTCAAGATCTATCAATATTCATCTTCACAACAATCTCCTTATATAGTTTTTGTCATTGAAGCAACAGCAGATATAGGTACTGAATGGTATAAGGTTATCATAATTAAAAATGAGAAAATCATATCAGATTTTTTAATTAATGAACCAAGAAGTGACTCAAATAGATATTTATTAAAAGAATTTATGTCTATTTCATTTCAAAAAGATACATTTACCTTTAAGTTAAAGAAAAAATTAATAGTAAGTTATTCATATATACCTCAAGATTATCAGCAAGATAAAAATTACATTTATATAGATAAAGATATTAGCTTGATACAATTATCACCAACTATATCCATTGATAGTACTCCATGTCAAAAACCTATAACAGAGTATTTTCCAAATGGAAAATTAAAATTATCAGGTTGCCAAGGGATTTTTAATGGAACAGGAATCCAAGTTGGGTTATGGAAAAAATACGATGAAAAAGGCGAATTGATCGAAACGACGTATTACCACCCCGACGAGTTCGGTAAAGACTACAAAATCATTACTCAATATGAAAAAAATAAAATAATATCTAAAAAAATATACAACTTTAATGATTTGTACGAAGTCGAGTTAAAAGAACTTTCAACTATACCTAAATAATAATTCAATGCATGGATATTAGTCCAATCAATAGGTTAATCTTAATATAAAATGATAAAAAAATAACAATGTAGATTGGAAATAATGAATAAATTTTTAATACTTTTAATTAGGTTTCGTAACTTCTCCAAAAGAACTAATGGAAGTTATTTATTCCGTTTCCATATCCCCGAAGGCTCTGACGAGTTAGAAGTCATAAGATAGGTTAGTGATGAAAAAATTTTTAAACTAATTAATGTTACTATTAAAACTAAAACATAAAAATAAATTGTTATGAAAGATATATTTAGCTACACTTATTCCCATGAAGTACAGCTTATTATATTAGACACGATTAAAATAATTTCAACTTTAGATATGAATTACTTTGAAGTTTATAAAAACAATACAGACAATGTAGAATCATATTACTACAATGAACTTAATTTAGAAAAAAAGAAATTTTTTTACAGCATGATAGATTTTACCATAAATGGAGTAACTTTAGTTCCAAAAGGGGGCTATCTGATGCTAACAGACGAAAATAAACTTTGTCCACTAGCAGATCTAACCCCTGAGTATATTATGGAACTTGCTTATGATCATTTTTCCCCCTTCCAAATTTTAAATATAGATCTTTATCTTAACTAATTTTTTGATTGAATAAATAAGTTAAAAAGGAAATTTTAAAAATTCCCTTTTTGTTTAATAAATTAATAATGCGAACATTTTAATTATTAATAGCGTCACCATAAAATGGTAACATTTTTTTTATAACTAATTATTACTGTTACGTGTTGAAATGCGTGATTCAATCCATTCATCTATTTCACTTTCAATCCATCCAACAGCAATAGATGTAAGCTTAACATTCTTAGGAAATCTGTTTTCTGCCATTTCTTTATAAATTGAAGCACGGCACATGCCTGTTTTATGTATAACGTCTGCCAGTCTAAGTATCCTTTTGTTCATATTTTCCCTCAGTTAATGATTGTTTAACTATACAATGAAATACGTGAAAGAATGTATAAATTAAAGAGTAAGGTTCATTGAGTAAGAAATTGCACTCGTATTGCTTGTCTTGCTAAAGTTTGATGTAAAGTTAACTATAGTTTTATGATTTGTAGTTTTTTGCTTATTAAACTGTAAGACTTTACCTATTTTAGCAAATCGTACAAACTCAGCCCAACAATTTAACATTTCGGTCCTTTGCTCTAGGTATAGCGACCTGTTATACGCCCTACGAACTGTATTTTTATCAATATGTGAAAGTGCTATTTCAATGATTTCTTTATCAAAATTTTGCTCATTTAAATACGTTGATGCAACGGATCGTAAGCCATGAGAAATCAATTTACCACTATATCCCATACGTTTAATAGCTACATTAGCTGTTTGAGAACTCATATGTTTATTAAGGTGCTTCTTAACCTGTGAATTAAAAACATATTTTCTATTTCCATTAATTTTTTTCATCTCCAACAATATATCTATTGCTCGTTGACTTAGCGGTACAAGGTGTTCTCGATTTTTTTTAATTTTTTTTTCTGGAACTGTCCAAATACGCTTAACAAAGTCAATTTCGCTCCACTCCACTTGTACGGCTTCAATAGGACGAGCTAGGGTGAGTAGTTGAAACTCAATAAGCAATTTAGTACAAGGTTTAATTTGTGCTTTTGAAAGTGCTTTCATAAACTCAGGTAATTCTTCTGGACGAATAGATAACAGATGTTTTGTTTGTTGCGATTCAAAAATCATATGTACTTTATTTAACTTATTTATATCCATATATCCAACATTTATGGAATAGTTCATGATTTCATTAATCCGTTGTATTAATCTGTGTAATGTTTCGAATTTTTTTTCTGCTCCAACGGTTTTAACAGCTCAATAACCATGATTGGCGTGATCTCTTGAATCGGTACATTTCCAATAAACGGGACAATATGCTTTTCTAAGGATTGCCTTTTTTTCAATAGTGTTCTTGGTTTTAGTTTTTTACAATAACTGCTGTTATACCACTCGTTCATCACATATTTAAAAGTGGTACGTTGTTTATCAAGTTGTTTTTGTTGCTCCGAATTTCTATAAATTTGAGGATCTATTTTTTGCTTAAGGAGTTTGATATATTCATCTCTCTTTGAACGTGCTTCATCTAAGCTTACCGATGGATAGCTACCTAGTGACATCGAGTTTTCTCGATTCGTGATTGGGGATGTATATTTAAAAGCCCAGTTTTTAATGTTGTTTTTTCGAACAATAAGAACTAAACCATTTCCGTCTCTTAGATACAAATTTTTATCCTTTGCTCGGCTATATTTGATTTGATTATCAGTCAATCTTTTTATTATTTTTGGCATAAATTTCTTTCCCTTTGGGAAAAAATGAGCATTTTTGTTTACCCTCATTTGAACCCGAAAAAATATTAAATTGATAGAAAAATTGATAGATGTATATGGATAAGCGGTATACTAAAAAATATAAAATATTGATTTATAATCAAATAGAGACGTATAGATACGAGATGAAGTGGAAAGTTGGCTCCTCCAACTGGACTTGAACCAGTGACATACGGATTAACAGTCCGCCGTTCTACCGACTGAACTATGGAGGAACACTCGACGGTCAGAATATTAACGATCTATAACGATTATGTCAATCGTTAAAACACGAAATAAAACTAACTGCTCAGTGAGTAAACAAATAATACATCGCCTATGCTAAAATAAAGGGCTACGGTAAGAATAGCTAGAGTATGATTTATGAAAAAAAATATTTGTGTATTTTGTGGTGCCAGTGAAGGCAATCGTTTGGAATATCGAACAGCTGCCGAGCAACTCGGTAAAATTATAGCAAAACAAAATCGGCGATTAATTTATGGCGGAGGTAATAAAGGGCTGATGGGAATGATTGCTAATGCTGTTTTAGCTCATGGCGGTGAAGTCATCGGCATCATCCCTGAACGTTTAGTTAAAGCTGAAACTGCTCACCATGGCATTACCCGATTAGAAGTGGTTGACAATATGCATCAACGTAAAGCAAGGCTTGCAGAACTGGCTGACGGTTTTATCGCTATGCCAGGCGGTACCGGCACATTAGAAGAGTTTTTTGAGGTTTGGACTGGTATGCAAATTGGTTATCATGAAAAACCGGTGGCATTATTTGATATTGCAAACTTTTGGCAACCTATGTTGAGTTTTTTAAAGCATGCTGTGCAAGAAGGGTTTATTCGGGAAAATTTTTATAACACATTAATTGTTAGTGATAACGCCGAATTTGTGTTGAAACAAATGGACGATTTCGTTCCGAAAGATTTACAACGCTGGGTAAAAAAATAAGTGAATATAAGAAAAAAACGCCATCATCAGATGGCGTTTTAATTTATGCTTATTAAGCTGTCGTCGCTACAGCTTCTTTTTCTGGCGCTTTAATAGCTGCATAAGCAAGCCCTGCAATAACCGATCCAACAACAATGGATAACAGATAACCACCCACAGGTTTAACGACACCTGGAATGGCTAGAGCAAATAATCCACCGTGTGGTGTCATTAATGTTGAACCAAATGCTAATGCCATACCACCAGTAATTGCGCCACCTAGAATACAACATGGAATAACACGTAACGGATCACGCGCAGCGAAAGGAATTGCCCCTTCAGAGATAAAGCATAAGCCTAATACTAATGACGCCTTACCACTTTCTTGCTCAGCTTTAGCAAACTTTTTGCGAGCGATTAGCGTTGCAATACCCATTGCCAATGGAGGTACCATACCACCAGCCATCACAGCAGCCATTGGTGCATAAACATGCGCAGAAATTAATCCCGTACCAAAAGCATAAGCAACTTTATTAATTGGTCCGCCCATATCTGTACACATCATACCGCCTAACACTGCACCTAAAATAACCGCATTAGCCGTGCCCATTGAATTTAACCAGTCTGTTACCTCACCCATTAACCAAGCAATAGGTGTACCAACAATAAACTGCATGACAAGCCCTGTCGCTAATGTTGCCAATAGTGGCACAATTAAAATGGGTTTTAAGGCTTCCATACTTTTTGGTAGGGGAAGGTATTTAGCGATTAATAATGCAAAATATCCAGCAAAGTAACCAATGATAATACCACCTAAAAATCCTGCACCTGTTGAGACCGCAAGCAATCCTCCGACCAGGCCAGGCGCAAGCCCTGGTCTATCCGCAATTGAATAAGCAATATAGCCCGCTAGTAATGGCACCATAAGCGAAAATGCCAAGCCTCCAATTTGCGCTAAATGTGGTTCGCCAACTAATTTTTGTACACCGTCAATGTTTTCAAATGAACCCAAAGCAAAGGAAAGTGCGATGATTAATCCACCAGCAACCACCATAGGTAACATATAAGAAACACCAGTTAGAAGATGTTTATAAAAACTTTTCTTCTCATTGCTTGATTTAGCCGATACTGAAGTTGATGAAGGTTGATAAACCGTTGCCTCTTCGAATGCTTTATCAAACTCTTGCGCAGTCTTTTTGAGCGCTGGGCCGGTTTTAGTTCGATATAATTTTTTACCCGCAAATTTACTTAAATCCACATCGATATCACAAGCGGCAATCACAATGTCTGCTGAGGCGACTTCTTCTGGCGTGAGTTCGTTACCAACCCCAACTGATCCACGCGTTTCAACTTTACACCACCAACCACGTTTTTTAGCTTCTTCTTCAATCGCTTCGGCAGCCATAAAAGTATGTGCCACTCCAGTTGGACACGCTGTTACTGCAACAATACGTTTTACAGCCGTATTAGTGGTAGGAGCTGAAACACGTTGAGCTGATTGTTCAAAAACAACCGCTTTACTTTGTGCTTCTGTTAGAATTTGTTTTGGGTTGGCGAATAACGCATTAATATCTTCTACCACATAAACTTTTTTACCGATAACGGATTTATCACTAATTTCACCAGTCCCGATAGCAATAATCGCATCAGCAGAATCTGAATTATCGGTTACGTTAAAATTCAACGAATTGGCAGCCAATGCGAGTTCCGCTCTGGCTAAACGTCCATTTACAGGACCTATATTACTACCTTCAACAATATAAATATTCATGCTAACTCCTAACCAGCATTTATTTCAATTTTGCCTAGCATATCAGTTACAGCTTGGCGATCCGAAATCCCCACACCCGCTTGTCCAACAGACAAAGCAGCAACACTTGATGCAAATACCAGGGTATCTTTAATCGATTGATTTGTTATTAATCCATACATGATTCCAGCAACCATTGAGTCACCAGCACCGACCGTACTCACTACTTGACATTTTGGTGGTTTAGCCAACCATGCTTCATGTTGAGTCACCCACAAAGCGCCTTTACTTCCTAGTGAAATCACAACATTTTCAACGCCACCTTTTACTAATTCCATCGCCGCTGTTTTAATTTCATCTAATGTCGTTAATTTACGTCCGACCCACATTTCAAGCTCTTTATCATTTGGTTTGATTAACCATGGCTTAGCTTTCAATCCAGCGACTAACGCATCTCGGCTACTGTCAAACACCACTTTTGGGCAGATCTGTTTAACTCGCTCCATCCATTGTGTAAATTTATCAAGTGATACGCCGGCAGGTAAACTGCCACTTATCGCGACCATATCGATATCTTTTAACCATTCAAGAGAACTTGTCACAAAACGTTGCCAATCATGCTCAGTAATTGTAAAACCTGAAAAGTTTAGATCCGTCACTTCGCTATTTTCTTCAGTCAATTTGACATTAATACGTGTACGACCTTCGACAGTTTGGAATTTGTCGACTACATTTAATGAATGAAATAATAGATTAAAACCATCTCGGTTTTCTTGACCTAAAAAACCACCAACAGTTAATTTTATATCTAGATCAGACAATACTTTAGCAACATTAATCCCTTTGCCTGCGGCAAGTAAAGCATTCGTTTGAACTAAATTTACATCACCCAACTCGACTTTTGGACAAAATCCTAATAAATCATAAGCAGGATTTAAGGTGATTGTTGCAACACGATAATTCATTATTCTGTTCCCTCACCAAGTCCGCTTTCAATTGCTTTACCGATAGCATCAAGTGCTTGCTCAGCATCATCACCGACCGCAGTAAATTGCAAACGGCTGCCTTTTTTGGCTCCAAGTGCAACGATTTTCATTAAGCTGGTAGCACTTACTGGCTCCCCTTTTCCATCAAGATTCGCAACAGTTACTTTGCTATTAAACTCTTTAACCAATTTAACTAATACTGAAGATGGACGAGTATGTAAACCATTTTCGTTAGGCACGATAAATTCACGAGTTAAAGCTTGGCTTGAATCCGATGCTAATAGCGCTGCTGAGTTAGCTTGTTCAGTTTGAGAATTATCGATAGTTGAAGGCAAGTCATCTGTCATCAGTAAATTGATTAATTTATCCGCGCTTGCCGATAACATTAAATCTAACTTTTCATAAAATGCTAAACGTGCAATACGATCAATAACCTCAGACATTGAATTATCAACAACCGACATCGTGATAAGTAATTTTACCGGTTTATTATCTTCATTTACGTTGCTTATTGTACGACTAATCACAATCGCATTTTTTAGATTGCCTTCTTTGCTATCGTTCAACCAAACCCCACTACCTAGATAAGTTGGTTTATTATCCAGCACATGAGTGATAAAAGCCGTATTTACAGCATTTTGTTGTTTTAAGCGTGATGCATTTAACGCTTGTAAAGTGGCTAAACTATCAGCATTGATATCCAATAAAAGTGATGATTCATTCATTGAAAATTGGCTGTCTTCTTGTTCTGTTTTTCCGGTTAAAATAGCAAGTGCTTCATCTGCTGTTTTAATATTTTTGATTCGTTCCTCAACACCGTCAGCACCTAAAACATGCGTCAATTGACGAAGTAACTCTAAATGCTCGTCAGAACTAGCGGCGATACCAATAGCGACATAAGCTTTTTCACCATCATCACCCCATTCAACACCTTCAGGAAAACAAAAAACTTGAACACCCGTCTTTTTAACTAAATGACGAGTGGTGGTAGTGCCATGTGGAATAGCAAGGCCAATACCCAGATAAGTGGCAGCTTGCGCTTCACGTTCAAGCATTCCATTTACATATCCTTCTTCGACAAAACCGGCACTAGTTAATGCTGCCGCTACTTTTTTTATCGCTTCTGTTTTATTAGTAGCGTGTTCATTTAAATGTATATCTTCTTTAACTAAATGAAACATAGAATAAATACCTCTGGGTTAAAAATATTGGGTCGACTAAAATGACTCATCTATAAATCCATTTAATGATTTTTATTGAATCGTTTCAGCAATAATGAATAAATTAAAATTATTTATCCAATAAATTATAACTATCAATAACAAATATGTGATCGAGATCTAATTTTTTGATCTTAATTTATTTATTATAAATGCAAAATAGATTTTAGACATTTTTTGTTATTTAGTTACATCATTTTGCTACCTTTAGTGTAAGGTATTTTTCATTAATTTCTAAGTCAAGTATTTCAGCCTTCATAAAACGTTAAACATGTCCAAGCAATAATATTATAGCGTTTTTAATAATACATCATGCAACAACCTAGCCAGTGACAAGCTTCCAAGTTTTTTTATTTTTCGTATTTACTCATACGTTGACGGCTCAAACTGCCACGGTAAATTAATTGTCTTGGGATCATAGTAGTACCTGATTGATAACTTTGCTGATTCAAACAATTTTGGAGTAATGTGATAGTCAACTCCACTATTTCTTTATGATCCTGAGAAAGTGAAATCACTTTACAGGGCAAAAAATCGAGTAATTCATTATCGCCAAACGTTGCAATAGTTAATGATTCAGGTAAATGACCAAATTTTCTTAATATGGCATCAATTGTACCTTGAAGAAGTGAAAATGAAGTTGCAAAAATACCATTTGGTAATTCATGATTGTTTAACCAATGACTAAAAGCCGTATCAGCATCTTGTCGGCTATAATTATTAGCATATAAAAAATCAACATCGTTACAATTTTTTAATGTTACTGCGTTAAACCCTTCAAGACGATGCTGACTTACCGATAAATTAGGTAGAGCACCAATATAAATGACTTTGCCTTGAACAAAATGATTAAATGTTTGGGCAAGTGCTTTCGCATCTTGTTTATCTGCACCAACAATATTTCTAAATTTTTTACTCGATAATGTTCTGTCTAATGCAAATAGAGGAATCTTAAAATTTTCCCAATCATCATAAAACGCATAGTCTGAATCCGTAACAAAAGACGATGACAGAATTAAAGCGTCCACCCTTCTTTGTTTTAAATGTGCAATGCATTCTTTTTCAATTTCTGGATTATCGTCAGAACAGGATAAAAGTAGTTGGTATCCTTCTTTTCTGACGAGTTGCTCTAAATAACTGGCAATGCGGGTATAACTACTGTTTTCTAAATCAGGGATAATAATACCAATAGTTCTTGTTTTACCTGCTCGAAGTCCTGCAGCAACAGCATTAGGCTGATATTTGTGCTTTTTAACAATTGCCATCACTTTAGCAATAGTTTGATCACTTACTCGATATTTTTTCGCTTTTCCGTTTATTACGTAGCTTGCAGTCGTTCTTGACACACCAGCTAAAAGTGCAATTTCCTCTAACTTCATCACTGTTATCTCGGCAAATGGCGTGTCTTTTTTTTAGCATGGAAAGAAGGAATTAGCAAATATTAATTTACTTTAACTTGTTTATTATTTGCAATATTTTACGCTTAAATAACATACGACAATCTACATTAATAATATACAGCGATATGTTGTCCTTGGATGGTTTCAATGCTAACCGGCGTATCAAAAATATCTTCTAAAATAGCTGAATTCATAATCTGTGTTGGAGTTCCTTGATAGACCAGTTCCCCATTTTTCATCGCTAAAATATAGTCCGAATAGACTGATGCAAAATTGATATCGTGAATAACAATGACAATGGTTTTACCAAGTTCATTCGCAGCACGTCGTAACTGTTTCATCATCGAAACTGCATGCTTCATATCCAAATTATTTAACGGTTCATCAAGTAACACATATTCAGTATCTTGACAAAGCACCATCGCGACATATGCTCGTTGTCGCTGTCCGCCAGATAACTCATCTAAAAAACGATCTTTAAACTCAGTTAAATTTAAAAAATCCAATGCTCGATGAATATGCTGATAATCATCAGGATTTAAACGCCCTTTTGTATGAGGATAACGCCCGAATCCGACCAGTTCAAATACGGTAAGCCTACTGGTAAAGCGATTTTCTTGTCTTAATACCGAAAGATGAGTAGCTAATTTATCACTCGGCGTTTCAAACACATCCATGTCTTGAATTTTAACGTTTCCTTCATCAGCGTTCAAAAGTCGACTTATAATCGAAAGTAAAGTTGATTTTCCAGCGCCATTAGGTCCAATGATTGCCGTTACTCCTCCTTGTGGAATAGTGGCGGTAACATTTTTTAAAACCGAAAGGGTTTGATATTTTTTATTAATATTATCAATTTGTATCACATCGGTACCTTTTTCAATAATAAGAAGATAAACAAACAACCACCAATAAACTCTATGACGACCGTAATGGCGCCAACCATATTCAAAACATGCTCTAAAAACATTTGACCACCCACCAGAAAAATCACGCCAAGTAAAAAGGCCGTGGGAAGTAAAAATCGATGTTGGCTTGAGCGACTTATGCTATAAGCTAAATTTGCTATCATTAGACCAAAGAAGGTAAACGGCCCAACCAATGCGGTTGAAATTGCAACTAATATCGAGACTAAAAGTAAAATAATGGTCACGCTTTGATGATAATTAACGCCAAGATTAATAGCGTTATCACGTCCTAAAGCCAAAACATCAAATTGAAAACGCATTCTCCATAAAAATAGTCCGATACATATTGCAATAATGAATGAAAAAATAATTAAGATGGGATCAGCCCGAGTGAACGTAGCAAAAATTCGACTTTGCAAAACAGCAAATTCAGTTGGTGTCATTAACCGTTGTAATAAGTTTGCAAAACTGCGGAAAAGTGTGCCCAGAATAATCCCAATTAATAATACTAAATGAAGATTTTGCTTAAATTTTGTGAATAAACCTTTATATAACAATAGAGAAAATAAGATCAGTAAAAGCGATTCAACGATAAATTTGCCCATAATACCGATGTAAGGAATACCTTGCACATCGATAAAGAAAATGACAATTGTTTGAATTAAGACAAATAAAGATTCAAACCCCATTATCGACGGCGTTAATATGCGATTATGGGTCACGGTTTGAAAAAGGAGTGTGGATGTTGCAGCCGAAAAAGCAACTAATATCATCGTCAATACTATCCACATACGATGAGTCAAAATATACCTAATATTCCCTTTTAGATTAAAGGTCATAAAAAAGATGATACAAATAAGCGCTATACTCAATAATAGCCAAACTCTTTTTTGACTGGAAAGATAGTGTTTTGAACTAACTAGCATGTTTTTTTCGACTTAATAATATTAAAAAGATTACGGCACCGACAATACCAAGAATAACACTGACAGGGATTTCAAATGGATAGCGAATTAAACGTCCAATAATATCGCAAATTAATACCAATCCCCCACCAAATAAACAGACCCAAGGAATGGTTTTACGCACATTATCACCGAATAACAAGCTGACAATGTTGGGGACGATTAATCCTAAAAAAGGTAATACACCAACCACCACAACTACAATACCGCCAATCAATGCTATGACAATTAGTCCAATTATCATGACTCGACGATAATTAAGTCCCACATTAACCGAAAAATCTCGACCTAACCCCACGACTGTAAACTGATCTGCACTCCAGCATGCTACCAATGTCAAACCACAAACTAGCCACAATAGTTCATAACGACCTTGTAAAATCCCAGAAAAATCACCTGATTGCCATCCATAAAGCGATTGCAATAGATCATAATACATGGCAAAAAATGTGGTTACAGCACTGATTATCGCACCTAGCATAATCCCAATAAGTGGAACCATTAGTGCTGATTTGAGAACAATTTTATGGGATATTATCATAAAAAGAATCGTACCCATCATCGCAAATAAACTTGCAACCACCATTTTGATCATGACACTTTGTTCGGGCGCTAATACCATCATGATGAGTAAACCAAGACTAGCTGATTGGGTGGTGCCAACAAGGGTAGGCTCCACAAAGCGGTTTTGTGTTAATAACTGCATCACTAAGCCAGCAACGCTCATTGCACTACCCGCTAACAATAACGCTAACGTTCTTGGCAAACGACTGACAAAAAAGATCTGCTGCATATTAGCGTTGGTAAAAAGTTCATGTAAATTGACATGACCTGCACCAATAAACAAACTTATTGCAGTCAAAATTAATAAAATAATGATGCCTGCAATAAAATATAACGACAACTTCATGTTTTTTATTGATTAGCCGATGATTCTTGTAGTACTTTTTCTATTTGATCCATTAAACGACTATACGTTTGAATCCCGCCTGCAATATACATCGATGTTGAATCAAGATAAACAATATGATTGTGCTGCCATGCTGCCGTTTTTTGAATTAATTCATTATTTAATACTTGTTGTGCTGATTGGGCTTCTTTATTACCAATGGCATTATCTCTATCTAACACAAATATCCATTCGGGATTAGTACTTAAAATGAATTCAGAAGTAACACTATTCCCATGACGACCGGCTTCTTGGAAAGTGGTTGCTGGCTGGAAACCTAACACATCAAAAACAAATCCAAAACGTGATTTAGAACCATATGCAGACATTTTCCCACCGTTAATCATAATCACTAATGCTGAACCGGCTGTACTGGTTTTAGGTTTAAGTTGATCTATTTTTTGATTAAAGTCTTCAATCAATTTAGATGCTTCTTTCTCTTTTTCAAAAATCTCACCTAATTGACGAGTTCGCTCAGTTAAACTCGCTAAGAAGTTATTGGAATCAATATCTAAGGAGATTGTTTTTGCTAATTCTTTCAACTTGGGATAGGCATCAGTTGCTCGTCCACCTGCTATAATTAAGTCAGGGTTGATAGAGCTAAGTACTTCGTAATTTGGCTCAAACAAAGTCCCAATGTTAGTATAGGACTTATCACTATATTTAGATAAGAAATCAGGTAAATGGACATTTGATTGTGGTACAGCTGAGACTGGAATATTCAATGCATCAATAATATCAAGAGTTGCAATGTTAAAAACAGCTACTTTTTTGGGAACAGACTCAAAAAGTGCTTCGCCTTGAGCGTGTTTAATTACCAGAGCATCTTTCTTAATATCAGAATAATCTGGTTTTTGGTTATTCTTATTATTATCACACCCAACAACTAACAGCAATACAGCAAACAGCACTGTAATTTTAACTTTGATAAATGAATACATATGAACTCCTAATTATTGTTCAGATAAAAATAACACAAATATAAATAATTCTCATTTGCATTAAATTGTATCTAAAAACAACTCAGTGTTCAATAAACTTTAAAGAATATCTAAAGTCAGTGTTAAATGATTAGAAAATGTTTCTTTACATAGCGTTATGTCAAAATTTTATAGATTAATTAGTGAATATCACTGTCATTTTCATTTGAAAACTCTTTTAACTTTCTGGTTAAAGTATTACGCCCCCAACCTAATAAATTTGCTGCTTCTTGCTTATGTCCTCGGGTAAAATTAAGTGCGCAATTTAATAAAATACGCTCTACTTCTGTCACTGCCTCAGTTAAAATGCCCGATTTTCCTGCGACAAGCGATTGTTTAGCCCATTTTTCCAGTAAAAATTGCCAATCCATTGCAACTTGGGAGTCGTTTAATGTCAAACTTATATCATTACGACCAACCGAAATTTTAGGCATCGGAAATTGTAATAGCTCTGGTGGTAGATCTTGCACTAAAATTTCTTTACTAGAAGACATGACTGTCACCCAACGACAGGTATTTTCAAGCTGTCTTACATTGCCCGGCCAATTAAATTTACATAGAACAGTCATCGCTTCGGGACTAAAAACTTTACTTTCAACGCCTAACTCTTTAGCCGTGGTATATAAAAAATGTTCTGCAAGTTTCGGAATATCTTGAGCACGATCACGTAATGGAGGCAATAAAATACGGATTACATTTAAGCGATGAAACAAATCATCCCGAAATTTGCCTTCACGCACTCTTGCTTCTAAATCTTGATGCGTTGCGGCAATAATTCTGACATCAACTTTTACGGGGGAATAACCACCAATACGATAAAATTGTCCATCGGCAAGGACTCGAAGTAACCGTGTTTGAACATCAAGAGGCATATCACCGATTTCATCTAAAAATAAGGTTCCACCATTAGCCTGTTCAAATCGTCCGTGCCTGATTTTTGCAGCCCCAGTAAACGCTCCTTTTTCGTGTCCAAAAAGTTCAGATTCAATCAGATCTTTGGGAATCGCTGCCATATTAAGTGCGATAAAAGGTGAATGTGATCGAGGGCTATGAGTATGCAACGCTTTTGCGACTAACTCTTTACCTGTACCTGATTCACCATTAATCAGCACACTAATAGAAGATTTCGATAAGCGTCCAATAATCCGAAATACCTCTTGCATTGAAGGTGCTTCACCTATTATGCCTGTTGATGCTTTTGCCGTAACATGAGTACGCTGATGATTTGGTACTTGTAAATGTTGAGACTGTGCAATAGCACGTTCAACAAGTTGAATCATTTCATCCACATCAAAGGGTTTGGGAATATAATCAAAAGCCCCTTTTTGGTAAGCGTTGACAGCAGCATCTAGATCAGAATGCGCTGTCATAATAATGACAGGCAAATGGGGGAATTGTGCTTTGATATAATTAAGTAATGATAGACCATCGATGCCAGGCATTTTGATATCAGAAATTAGTACAGCTGGTTTGGGTAGTTGATTAGTCAAAGCTTCGATCACATCTTGACCGTTTGCAAAACTAATACAATTAAAATGCGCATTGGTAAGTGCTTTTTCTAATACCCAACGAATTGAACTATCATCATCAACAACCCAAACATTCATTTTAAATTACCTCATTGTTTGATTGGCAAATAGACTGAAAATTCAGTGTGTCCAGGCCAACTATTAAATTCAATTTTACCATGATGTTGATCAACAATATTATGTGCAATAGAAAGACCGATTCCTGTCCCACCTTCATAACCGCTTACCATAGGATAAAAAAGTGTATCTTGAATATGAACAGGTACCCCCGGTCCATTATCTTCAATATCAATACGTGCACATAGTCGATAACGTTGTCCATGCAATGTAACTTGAAAGGCAGTTCTCGTTCTGATTGTTATCGTACCTGTTTTCGTACCAATAGCCTGTAAAGCATTTCGCACAATATTTAAAATAACTTGTTCGATCTGCTCTGAATCATGGATAAATTCTGGCAAACTTGGATCATAATCCCGTAAAATAGTCACATTTAATGGTTTTTCGATGCATAATAACGCATAAGTTCGCTCAATCGCTTGATGAATATTTTGTACTTTTTGGTGCAAGCGTTGCTGTGGTCCTAATAACCTATCTACTAGATTTCTTAATCTATCTGCTTGTTCAATAATAATTTGCGTATAATCTTGCAACTCATTTTTTGGTAATTCTCGTGATAATAATTGAGCGGCACCTCGAAGCCCACCTAATGGGTTTTTAATTTCATGTGCTAGCCCTCGCACAAGTTCACGAGCAGCACTTTGTTGAGCTTGTTGTAACTGTTCTTGGCTTAACCGTTTATGATTATTTAAAGGCGCCATTTCAATTAAGATCTGTTCATTACTTAAGGGTTGTGCCGTTAACGATAAGATATGCAATTCATTATTCACCACCATATTCACTTCAGTATCCGTAAAACCTTGATTTTTGGATAATGAACTTTGCATTAACTCGAAATCTAAAGAATGGTAACTCAATAAATCAGGAAGATAACTATCTAATAACTTTTTGGGACTTTGTGCTAATAGCTGTTGGGCAGCGGTATTGGCGTAAACAATATTGAGATTTTTATCAAGTAATAAAATACTTGTAATCATCGAGTTGAGAACAAGATCAGCATCAGATTCACTATCAAATGTCATCGTCGGTATTCCGTCCTCATTAAAATCCACCGCTTTAGACGGTGGATTAACTGTTTTAATTTTAGATAAATCTATAAACTATAGTAAAGTTCAAATTCAACTGGATGTGGTGTCATACGTACACGATCAACGTCTTGACGTTTTAAATCAATATACGCATCAATCGTATCATTAGTGAAGACATTACCACGCGTTAAAAAGTCACGATCAGCATCTAATGCATTAAGCGCTTCTTCAAGTGAACCCGCCACTTGTGGAATTAATTTAGATTCTTCCGGTGGTAAATCATATAAGTTTTTATCCATTGCATCGCCAGGATGAATTTTGTTAATAATACCATCTAAACCAGCCATTAACTGCGCAGCAAATGATAAATATGGATTACCTGCTGGATCAGGGAAACGAACTTCAATACGGCGTGCTTTCGGGCTAGTCACAACCGGAATACGAATTGAAGCAGAACGGTTACGAGCAGAATACGCAAGCATAACAGGCGCTTCATAACCCGGTACTAAACGTTTATATGAGTTAGTTGCAGGGTTAGTAAATGCATTGATAGCTTTAGCATGTTTAATAATACCGCCGATATAGAATAATGCCATTTCAGAAAGCCCTGCATATTTATCACCGGCAAATAAGTTAACTCCATCTTTAGCTAAAGATTGATGGCAGTGCATGCCTGAACCATTATCGCCAAACATCGGTTTCGGCATAAATGTCGCTGTTTTACCATAAATATGCGCTACATTTTGCACAACATATTTATAAATTTGAACTTCATCCGCTTTTTTAGTTAATGTATTGAAACGACAAGCAATTTCATTTTGTCCTGCAGTTGCCACTTCATGGTGATGAGCTTCAACCACTAAACCAAGTTGTTCCATAATTAAACACATCTCTGAGCGGATATCTTGCGATGAATCAACCGGAGGAAGTGGGAAGTAACCGCCTTTTACGCCTGGGCGATGACCTTTGTTACCTTCTTCATATTTTGTGCCTGAATTCCAAGCGGCTTCAATATCATCAATATGAACAAAACTACCTGACATCGGTGAACCAAAACGAACATCATCAAATAAAAAGAATTCGGGTTCTGGTCCAAAAATAACGGTATCAGCAATGCCTGAAGATTTTAAAAACTCTTCAGCACGTTTTGCGATTGAACGTGGATCACGATCATAACCTTGTAATGTTGCAGGTTCGAGTACATCACAACGGAGATTTAATGTTACATCTTCAAAAAATGGATCAATAACGGCACTTGAAGCATCAGGCATTAATACCATATCCGATTCATTAATCCCTTTCCAACCAGCAATTGATGAACCGTCAAACATTTTACCGTCTTCAAAAAAGTCAGCATCAATTTGACTAACGGGTATCGTAACGTGTTGCTCTTTACCTTTGGTATCAGTAAAACGCAAATCAACAAATTTAACATCATTTTCTTTAATTAGTGTTAATACTTTTTGTATAGACATGTATCTTCTCCGTTGAGGACAAATAATTGTTCAGTTCGTAAGGCATTCTTGCCAAGTTATTTTCTTTAATGCAAATATGATGCCAAGTTTTAAGTCACGTTATTCTAGTGAATTTACGGGTTAAATAGTAACACAAATAGCATTGATGCACCAAAATAATGCATAAAAACACTTAGAATGCACCAATAAAAGGCGTTGCACATTTATTTTGCTAAAAAGAAGTCGTTCACGCATTCAATCATCCTTGTAATAATTAAAATCTCAATAAGAATCTTCTCAATTTAACGCTCGATAATTAGGGGAACACAAGATTTTCTTATAGGTACTGTATTTCAGTGCATAATATCGCTATAATCTCTTCTTATATTGAAAAACTAGGTAATTATAAAAGTATGGACTTTATTACACTCGAAATTATACCTTTTGTTAAAAATCATATTTTACTTTCTTTAGGTTGGATTGTACTTTTTATTGCAATCATTGTATTAACCATCAAAAGTAAGTTATCAAAAGTTAAAATCATTAATAATGCTCAAGCAATCAATCTGATTAATAAACAGAATGCTAAAATCATTGATTTGCGATCAGCTGATAGTTTCAAAAAGGGGCATATTACCGATTCCCTGAATATACTCCCCATTGATATCAAAAATGCGAGTGCAAATTCTATTGAAAAACACAAGGAAAATTTTGTTATCTTGATTGATGATAATGGTCTGTCATCAGTCGGTATCGGTGAAATACTTGTTAAACAAGGTTTCTTGAATGTTTTTGCATTAAAAGATGGCATTGCAGGATGGAATGGCGAAAATTTACCATTAGTTAGAAAATAAAACTATATTTAAAATAAGGTTAGATCATGACAGAACAAAACAATACACAACAACCAGAAACACAATTTGCAATTCAACGTATTTATACAAAAGATGTTTCATTTGAAACCAATAATGTACCCGAAGTTTTTACCAAACAATTTCAACCTGCCATGAATGTTGAATTGAATTCATCATCTCAATCCTTAAATGATGATGTTTATGAAGTCGCATTACGCATTACAGTAACAATGAAATCACAAGACGAAGTTGCCTATATTTGTGAAGTAACACAAGCAGGTATTTTTTCACTCGTTGGATTCAATGACGCACAGTTACAACACTGTTTAGGTGCTTACTGTCCGAATATTTTATTCCCGTATGCACGAGAAACAATTTCTAACTTAGTCATTAAAGGTTCTTTCCCACCAGTTAATTTAGAACCGGTTAACTTTGACGTGTTATTTATGAACTATCTTCAACAGCAACAACAATCAGTTGAAGAAGAATCAACAGAAACATTACAATAATCATTGTGATTTAATCTAGAACGATAAATCTAACGGTTAATTATGGAAAAACATGCTGTTGTCACAGTAATCGGTGCAGGTTCTTACGGAACCTCTTTAGCTATTTTACTTGCACGTAATGGTCATCAAACATTATTGTGGGGACATAATTCACACAAAATGATGGCTTTACAGCATGACAGGCAAAATAAACAATTTTTGCCTGATATTCCTTTTCCTGAATTACTGCACATTGAAAGTGATCTGCAAACAGCTGTTTCAGCGTCACCAATCTTACTCATAGTGGTACCTAGCCATGCTTTTGGTACTATTTTAAAACAAATAAAACCCTATTTACGCAAAGATAGTAAAATTGTTTGGGCAACCAAAGGACTTGAGGTCAATACCGGACGTTTATTGCAAGATGTCGCCAGAGAAATTTTAGGCAATCAAATCCCCCTAGCTGTCATTTCAGGCCCTACTTTTGCTAAAGAAGTTGCCTCAGGTTTGCCAACGGCGGTAACAGTTGCTTCAACGGATGATGATTTTTTAACTGAGTTACAAAATTTATTTCATTGCAGTAAAAGTTTTCGGGTCTATAGCAGTAAAGATTTTATTGGGGTGCAACTTGGCGGCGCCATTAAAAATGTGATTGCGATAGGAGCAGGATTGTCTGATGGACTGGGTTTTGGTGCAAATGCAAGGACAGCGTTAATTACACGTGGACTGGCTGAAATGATGCGATTAGGTGAAGCGCTTGGTGCAGATCCTGCAACGTTTATGGGCATGGCTGGACTTGGTGATCTTGTATTAACCTGTACGGATAATCAATCACGAAATCGACGTTTCGGTATTTTGCTGGGGCAAAATAAATCGATTCAAGAAGCACAAGATATTATCGCACAAGTTGTCGAAGGATTTAAAAATACTAAAGAAGTTTGGACACTTGCAAAACAATATCATGTGGATATGCCAATCACTGAACAAATTTATAAAGTACTATACGAGCATAAAGATCCTAAACAAGCGGCAATGACCTTACTCGGACGATCACAGAAAGAAGAACTAAAAAGTTAATTTTTAATACCGTTATATCATCACTTTGTATTAACGCTATTAAATAACGTTGTAATTAAAATGAGCTATTCTTTCTAATCTTTAGCTTATATATTTGTTCCAATACCCTTTTCTTTTGCTTTTAGATAAATATCATATCCAACATAAACATCGAGAACGGCTGTTCCCACCGTTTTAAATAATGTGATTTGCTCATCGTTTTGGCGACATTTTTGCGAATCAGTAACTAATTCACCCAACTCAAAAAAATCATTTTTTGATACACGTTTCTGGTTAATTGGATCAATAATATCCCCTGCTTCGGCAAAAACGCCCTCTTTAGTATCAAGTACACGAATGTCCGCTTTTTCAACAATATTACTTGGTATTTCATGCATTTCAGGGGTATATGCACCCACACCATTAATATGAGTACCAGGCTTAACGATATCACCATTAAATGTGACCACTTTAGATGTTGTCACTGAGGTGATAATATCTGCTTGACCAATGTCTTCATCAAAATTTTGCGAAAAATAGAGATTGGCTGAAAAATGTGAAAAGTGTTTTTTCATCGCTTCCGTAAATTGTTTCGCTTTTTGTTCATCGATATCGTAAATAGCTATATCAGTCAGATCCCGAACGGTTAACATGGCTTCTAATTGTGATACTGCCTGACCTCCTGTTCCAATTAATACTGCTCGTCGAGCATTTTTTCTTGCTAACAGATCGGTTGCCGCACCTTGTACCGCCCCTGTACGAAGTTGAGTTACAAAAGTACCATCTAAAATGGCACAAACTTCCCCAGTTAAAGGATCTAACATCATCACTTGCGCTGGTACGGAGGGTTTACCCAATTTAGGATTATCCGGAAATACAGACACAATTTTAATGCCAACGATATCCTTACCTTTTATATGCGCGGGCATAAATAAACTTTGCCCTTTCTGCATATCAAAATTGATACGTAAAGGCACTTCACTATCTCCTTGGGTATAGATTTTTAAAGCTTGTTTATCTGCCTCAATGGCATCTTTCATACTATAAACATGTTGAATATCATTTGCGGATAAAATTAACATTTTCACTCCAGACCTTTTTTTATGATTTATTTTACGTTTTTTATAGGCATTGTCTAACTTTTAGATAACTAACCAAAGAAAATCATTAATCATGTTCAGATTATTCATAATAAATTCAAAATAAACAACATATCTTGTGTATTTCCTCTATTTTCACTATTATGACAAGGTGCAATTTTGCACGGAAATTGAGAATTAAGATGTTATTCAATATATTAAGGGTTATTTTAAAGTTTCTTTTTCATGTCAAAATTTATGGTAACCTAAAAAACTTAAAGCAAGAAAGATTGCTTATCACTCCTAACCATGTTTCCTTTCTTGATGGTCTTCTAATCGGTGTTTTCTTACCTGTTAGACCCGTGTTTGCCATTTATTCAGGTTATATTGATCACTGGTTAGTTCGTTTAGCAAAACGGTACGTGGATTTTGTGCCGATGGATCCGATCAATCCTATGGCGATTAAACGCTTAGTACGCGAAATTGAAAAAGGACGTCCGATAGTCATATTCCCTGAAGGAAGAATCACCGTAACAGGGTCATTAATGAAAATTTATGATGGAGCGGCTTTTGTAGCGGCTCGATCGAAAGCAACGATTGTACCAGTCTGGATTGAAGGAGCAGAGTTCACATTAACTAGCCGCCTAAAAGGACTGTTTAAACGCCGCTTATTCCCGAAAATAACGATTCATGTACTTGAACCGACCACAATTCCAATGCCAAATGTGCCTAAAGCAAAAGACAAACGCTATATAGCGGGTGAAAAATTGCATCAAATCATGATGAATGCTCGTTTGGCAAGCCGTCCTAAATTAACACTATTTGAAGCATTACTTGAAGCACAAGTTCGCTACGGGACAAAATCAAGAACAGTACAAGACCCGACAACGTCCGAATTATCTTATCGTAATTTACTTAAGCAAATTATTGGTGTAAGTTGCATTATCGAAAAAATTACCGAAAAAAAAGAACGAGTGGGTGTTTTACTCCCCAATGCCACAATCACCGTTGCGACTATTTTCGGTTTATTAGTGAAAAACCGAGTACCTGCCATGCTTAATTATACTGCTGGTACAAAGGGATTAACGTGTGCAATTACTGCCGCCGAAATTAAATCCATTGTCACGTCGCGTAAATTTATTCAAAAAGGTAAACTCGATTATCTCTTAGATGAGATCAAAGGCATTAAATGGTATTTTCTGGAAGATTTACGTAGTAGTTTGACCTTAAAAGATAAGCTCTATGTGGCAGTGAATCAATATATTCCACGTTTTGTTGAATGTAATCAAACGAGTGATGATGAAGCACTTGTTCTTTTTACATCAGGCTCTGAGGGTAACCCTAAAGGGGTTGTGCATACGCATGGTAGTCTACTTGCTAATGTTGAACAAATTCGATCGGTCATTGATCCTACTCCAGCCGATCGATTTATGTCTGCGTTACCGTTGTTCCATGCTTTTGGTATCACAGCTGGTTTGTTTTTACCGCTTTTTTCAGGTAGTCGTACATTTTTATATCCAAACCCATTACACTATCGAATGGTACCAGAAATTATTTATGACCAAAATTGTACCGTTCTATTTGGTACACCAACTTTTTTAGCTAACTATGCTCGCTATGCCCACCCATTTGATTTTATGCGTTTACGCTATGTGGTAGCTGGCGCTGAAAAATTATCAGAACCAGTACGAGAACTATGGAAAGATAAATATGGCATTCGTATTTTAGAAGGTTATGGCGTCACCGAATGTGCACCGGTCGTTGCCCTCAATGTACCTATGGCATTTAAAAATGGCACAGTTGGTCGTTTATTGCCGGGGATGACTTCACGGTTAATTCATATACCTGGCATTAGTTCGGGAGGAGAGTTACAAGTTAAAGGGCCAAACGTGATGAAAGGTTATTTGCGCGTTGAAAATCCAGGCACCCTTGAACCACCTGTCGCCATAGATGAAAACGGTGAAGCTGAACAGGGTTGGTACGATACCGGTGATATCGTTTCAATTGATGATGAAGGTTTTATCACCATTAAAGGACGACTAAAACGATTTGCCAAAATAGCAGGTGAAATGGTCTCTTTAGAGAGTGTAGAGGCACTCGCTAAAAAAGTGGATCCCGATGCAATGCATGGTGCAACAGTAAAAGCTGATGCAGCAAAAGGAGAAGCAATTGTACTTTTCACAACTTCAACCAAGTTAGATCGTGAACAACTAAGTCAAACAGCACAAGAACTTGGTATTCCTGCTTTAGCCGTTCCTCGTGATATTCGTGTTGTTAAAGAACTTCCACTTCTTGGAACAGGAAAAATAGACTTTATCACACTTCGAAAAATGGCTGACGAATAGCATAAGGATATCACATGAACCACAATTCACTATTAAGCAAAGGCATGGTGGCAACCATGCTGGCGCAATTCTTTTCGGCATTTGCAGATAATGCAATATTCTTTGCTATTCTTGCCTATATCAGAAAACTTCAGTACCCAGAATGGAGTGAGTCAGCACTACAAATCGGTTTTGTGATTCCTTTTATCATCCTTTCTCCTTTTGTTGGTCAATTTGCAGACTGTATGTCTAAAGGAAAAGTCATGATGATTTCAAATGGTATGAAGCTATTAGGCGCAGCCTGTATCTGTCTTAATTTCAACCCTTTTATTGGCTATTTTTTAGTAGGTGTTGGTGCAGCGGGTTATTCGCCTGCTAAATATGGCATTTTAGGCGAACTGACTTCAGGTAATAATTTAGTCAAAGCGAATGGATTGATAGAAGCATCCACTATTGCGGCTATTTTACTGGGTTCACTTGCTGGTGGACATCTTGCCGATATGAATGTCAGTGCGTCCTTACTTGCATGTGTATTAATGTATAGTTTTGCTGTTATTGCTAATATTTTTATTCCTAAACTCCCTGCTGCCAGAAAAGATATTCAATGGAATATAAAGGGTATGATAAAAGATTTTAGTAAAACCGTTCACATTATTCTCAATAATAAACTTGTTTTATATACTTTATTAGGCACAAGTCTATTCTGGGGGGCGGGAGTTACCTTACGATTTTTATTAATCCTTTGGGTACCAGCTGTTTTAAATATTAATGATATCGCAACACCAACAAATCTAAATGCAGTCGTTGCTATCGGCATTGTTATTGGAGCAGGATTAGCCAGCTTACTGATCTCAATCAATAATACGTTACGTTGCATTCCGGCAGGTATTATGATGGGCATTGCCGTTATCGCATTCACTTTACAAAGCAACCTTATTGCTTGTTATGTATTATTAATTGTTATTGGTGCGTTAGGCGGATTCTTTTTAGTACCCTTAAATGCATTAATTCAAAAAACGGGTAAAGATCTCGTTGGTGCAGGCAGTGTCATTTCCGTACAAAATTTAAGTGAATATACTACAATGATGGTTATGTTGGGTCTTTATACTGTTGCTGTATCTTTTAAGATCTCGATAATAACAATTGGCGTTAGTTTCGGCGCTTTATTTGCAATTGTCATTTTTTTACTGTGGTTAGGATTAAAAAAGTATGCAACCAATAAATCTATCAAAAATGTTAACTGAAAGTCGTAATCCATACAGCGAAAAAATTGATAGCTGTTCGACGATCGATATACTCAAAATCATCAATAATGAAGATAAGCATGTTGCCGTTGCTGTTGAAAAAGAGTTAGCAAATATCGCTAAAGCAGTGGATGTGATTAGTCAAACTTTTTTAAATCACGGTCGTTTAATTTATCTCGGTGCCGGCACTTCAGGTCGGCTTGGTATTTTAGATGCAAGTGAATGCCCACCCACCTATGGCACCCCTCCTCAACAAGTCATCGGATTGATTGCTGGTGGTCAAACGGCAATTTTTAAAGCAGTTGAAAATGCCGAAGATAATCCTGAATTAGCAATAACTGATTTGAAAAATATTCACTTTTCAGCCAATGATATTTTAGTTGGTATTGCCGCAAGTGGTCGCACTCCCTACGTTATAGGTGGTATGCAATTTGCTAAATCAATTGGCGCAACAGTGATAAGTTTATGCTGTAACCCCAATGCCCCTATGATTGATCTGGCAGACGTCTCCATCACACCAATTGTAGGAGCTGAAGTGATAACGGGTTCATCAAGAATGAAAGCCGGAACAGCACAAAAACTTGTCCTTAATATGTTAACCACCGCTAGCATGATCAAAATTGGTAAAGTTTACGGTAATTTAATGGTCGATGTCGAAGCCACTAATGCTAAATTAATTGAGCGACAAATATCTATTGTCATGCAAGCAACTGAATGTGACCGACAAACGGCAATGTTAGCGCTTAAGCAGAGTGATAGACACTGTAAAACAGCTATTTTAATGATTCTCGGTCATCTTGATGTTAATCAAGCAAAAAAATTATTATCAGAAAATAATGGTTTTATCAGAAAAGCACTATCGGCGAGTTGATAAGATAATTATAAAAAAATAAACATAAATGGTCTGTTTTTATGATCTATGTCTAATTTTCAAATTAGGATTATTGACAATCTATTACATAATAGAGAAATATAAAAACTGTACCATTTATTTAAACAGAATATTACAGGCATAAAAGTGCACTGAGATAATTATAATATGATTTAGTAAGATTAAGCGTAAATTCATCACTTCTTTCATGGATGTATACACTTCTCGCTAATTTCTGATATTAATTTTTTATTCAATTTTTGAAAGACACACAAGGACATTGTATGAGGAGATCACTATTTCATATCGCTATACTTGGTATTTTCATCCTATCAACGCCAATGGTTGTCTATAGTCAAAATCATCAGCTTTTAACAAATTCCAATTTATCAACGGTATCCACTATCTCGGATCCTACTTTGATAAAAACCCAATTTGGATTAGTTAAAGGTCAACTCGACAACATCAACAACGTTCTCATGTGGACAGGCATACCTTATGCGAAAGCACCCTCAGGGGAGTTAAGATGGAAAAAACCGATTGACCCTGAACCATGGGAAGGTATATTTGATGCAACTCAAGCAAGTCCTATCGCATTTCAGCTCAATGAAAATAACATCATTGGTTCAGATAATAGTTTAAATCTCAATATCTATCGACCGAATAATAATAAAAAAAATTTACCAGTTCTCGTTTATATTCACGGTGGCAACAACCAAATCGGAAAAGCAGAAGAGATGACAGGCAACGGCATGGTAACCGATCTGGATGCAATTTTTATCTCAATTAATTATCGTTTGGGGCCACTCGGATTTAATCCGCTTCCTGCCTTGCAAACGGGTGATAGACTCGAAGATTCGGGTAACTATGCGTTATTGGATATGGCAAAATCATTAGATTGGATTAAAGACAATATTACCTATTTTGGTGGAAATCCTCACAATATCACTGTCTCTGGCTTTTCAGCGGGTGGACGAGATGTAATGGCGATGTTAATCTCACCTATTTTTAAAGATAAATTTCAAAAAGCGATCTCTTTTAGTGGCGGTATGACCATAGCAAATAAGGAAGATAGCATTAAAGTCTTTGCCAAAGCTATTGCCCCACTTGCTGTTGAAGATAAAATAAAGCCGACCGAAGAACAAGCTTATCATTGGCTGTTAACCGATCATCCCGATGTCAAAGCATATTTGTATAGCCTATCTTCCGAAAGATTGGTATCACTGATGAATAATGCCGGAATCAGAATGAGTGTCTTTCCGCATTTATATAACGACGGCTATGTGATCCCCAAAGAAGGGTTTAATACGCATCAATATCATTCTGTGCCATTGATCATGCTGACCGGTACGGGTGAATTTTCATTATTCGCAAAATCTTCAGCTTATTTTAGCTCATCCTTCAATCATGGTATACCAAGTGGACAAACACTAACAGCATTTCAATTCGCCAATAAATATGGCGGAAAATTATATGATTTATTTAATGTTTCAGACTCAGCCCAAAAAATGGCACCTTTCTATAAAGCAAAAATTTATGGTATGGAAATACAATATGGCGAAGATCAAAATGTTGTAGGCTTACCAATGGGATTATATGGTGCTTTTCATGGTGTTTTTTTACCACTGATGGATCCGTATTCAGAAAATTATAATGGGTTAATAGCAAATGCTTATAAAACTCAAGGCGCTAAACAACTCAGCAAGATTTATAAAAAATATATTCATAATTTTATCTATAACGGCGATCCTAATGGCAACGATTTAGTCTATTGGAATAATTGGTCTATAACAAATAATAACGCGAATAAAGTACTACTCTAATATCAATGCCGACAAAGAAAAAGCTATAGTTTATATGGGAAGACAACATTTTTCTTACCGTGATGTGCTTGATGAAATGGATAAAGACCAATCTATCCCACCAGAAATAAAAAAACGCTTATTTCTGAGGTATTAAATGGTCGGTGGTTTAGTCATGAACTTGATCTTAGATATCATAATAAGTCATTATGGTTAAAATAACTAATCTTAATGAATAAGATTATCGATCTTATTGTTCTGTCAAGAAGTTGAAATTTGTCAATGAGTAAACTTTAATACCCAATGACACAACTCAATTATCAGATAAAAGACTTTAACTTTTTTATGATTAAACATTTTGTATTTTATGAAGGACAACAGATTATTTATACAAAAAGCTATTTACAAAATGGGGATTTATTTCAATAATTCTATTCGAAATAAAACTTATATTGGTTCGTTAATATCACGAATTTCAGCCCTGTTTAAAGTTACAGACTATATTATTTATAGTTAATTTTTAATATTAATTTTTGATAAAAATTTATGACATTTATATTATGAATATAATATAAAAATTGGGAGGTAGTTGTATGGTAGGAATTATTCTAGCAACTCATGGTGAGTTTGCAGAAGGGATTCTACAATCTGGGTCAATGATTTTTGGAGAGCAAGAAAACGTGCAAGCCGTAACCTTGCATCCGAGTGATAGCCCTGAAAGTTTAAAAGAACGAATGTTAGCCGCAATAGCAACTTTCGACGATCAAAATGAAGTACTTTTTTTAGTTGATTTATGGGGTGGCACGCCATTTAATCAAGCCAATAACCTATGTGGTGAACACCCTAATTGGGCAATTGTTGCAGGTTTAAATCTACCGATGCTTATTGAAGCTTATTCATCTCGTTTTTCAATGGAAACTGCTAAAGAAATTGCCGTTGCAATCTTAGAATCAGCGAAAGAAGGAATTAAAGCAACAGTTGAAGCACCGGCTGCAAGCACCACAGCTACTCAACAAACGAATACCATACCTGAAGGCACCGTTCTAGGTGATGGTAAAATGAAAATTGTCTTGGCTCGGGTTGACTCTCGTTTATTACATGGTCAAGTCGCCACCGCTTGGACAAAATCAACCAATCCTAATCGTATTATCGTGGTATCGGATTCAGTATCGAAAGATGAATTAAGAAAAAAACTGATCGAAGAAGCCGCTCCTCCGGGGGTAAAAGCAAATGTCGTGCCGATTAAAAAAATCATCGAAGTTTCGCGCGATCCACGATTTGGCAATACTAAGGCATTATTACTATTCGAAAACCCACAAGATGTATTACGAACTATTGAAGGCGGGGTCGACATTGATACCCTTAATATTGGCTCAATGGCGCACTCTGTCGGTAAAGTAATGGTAAATAAAGTGCTGTCAATGAATGCGGATGATGTAGAAACATTTGAAAAATTAAAAGAAAAACACGTGAAATTTGATGTTCGCAAAGTACCTAATGATTCTAATAGTAATATGGATGAATTGTTGAAAAAAGCGAAAGAAGAATTAGCAGCACAAAAGAATTAGGACTTATACAAGAGGTTATATTATGACATTATCAATTGTTGCTATCATTTTAGTGATAGTTATTGCCTTTCTGGCAGGAATGGAAGGTATTTTAGATCAGTTTCAATTTCATCAACCATTAGTTGCCTGTTCATTAATTGGTTTGGTGACCGGTAATCTTGAAGCGGGTGTTGTTCTGGGTGGATCATTACAAATGATAGCCCTAGGTTGGGCTAACATCGGTGCAGCTGTTGCACCCGATGCGGCTTTAGCCTCTGTTGCTTCGTCCATTATTTTGGTTTTAGGTGGACAAGGTGCTGCAGGCGTATCAACAGCTATTGCTATTGCCATTCCTTTAGCAGTTGCAGGATTATTTTTAACAATGATTGTCCGAACGATTGCTGTACCATTAGTACATATGATGGATGCAGCGGCAGAAGAAGGTAATATCCGTAAAATTGAACTATTACAAATATTAGGTATCTGCTTACAAGGTTTAAGAATTGCCATTCCGGCAGCTGCGCTATTATTTATTCCAGCCGAAACAGTAAAAGGCGCATTAGAATCTATGCCTGAATGGTTAACAACAGGTATGGCAATTGGTGGTGGTATGGTCGTTGCTGTGGGTTATGCCATGGTAATTAATATGATGGCAAATCGTGAAGTTTGGCCATTCTTCATCATTGGTTTTGTGGTTGCAGCTATCTCACAATTAACCCTTATTGCGTTAGGTGCATTAGGTATTGCATTAGCAATGATTTATCTTAGCCTTTCAGAACGTGGCAATTCATCAAATGGTGGAAGCAAAGGTGATCCACTTGACGATATTTTAAATGATTACTAAGTACTTGGAGTAAAAAAATGACTGATAAAATTCAATTAAGCAAAAAAGATCGTTTAGCGGTTGCTTGGCGCTCAACCTTTCTCCAAGGTTCTTGGAATTATGAACGTATGCAAAATGGTGGTTGGGTCTATTCAATGATCCCTGCAATAAAAAAACTTTATACCACCAAAGAAGATCGTTCAGCAGCACTTAAACGCCATTTAGAATTCTTTAACACTCACCCTTATTTAGCTTCACCGGTTCTTGGTGTAACGCTTGCTCTCGAAGAAGAACGTGCTAATGGTGCTGCTGTTGATGATGTTGCCATCCAAGGTGTAAAAGTTGGAATGATGGGACCTTTAGCCGGAGTTGGTGATCCCGTGTTCTGGTTTACGGTAAGACCAATGCTTGGTGCGCTTGGCGCATCACTTGCACTTAGTGGCAATGTTATGGGACCAATTTTATTCTTTTTACTTTGGAATATTATCCGTTGGAGTTTTATGTGGTACACCCAAGAGTTTGGTTACCGTACAGGTTCTAAAATCACCGATAATTTATCGGGTGGCTTATTGCAAAAAATTACCAAAGGTGCTTCCATTTTAGGGATGTTTATTCTGGCGGCCTTGGTGCAAAGGTGGGTATCAATTAATTTTCAACCTGTTGTTTCAAAAGTTAAATTAGGCGACGGTGCTTTTATTGATTGGAATCACTTACCAGCTGGTTCAGAAGGCATTCAAACCGCATTACAACAAATGCAAGCGGGGTTATCCCTTACTCAAGAAAAGGTCACCACCCTACAAAATAACTTAGACCAACTGATACCAGGACTGGTTCCGTTACTTTTAACCTTTTTATGCATGTGGTTATTACGTAAAAAAGTATCACCTATCTTAATAATCCTCGGACTCTTTGTTGTCGGGATTGCAGGACATGTGATTGGTCTTTTATAAGTTCAAACTTTAAGTAATCGATAAAAAGCATAATTTACTGTTTAAATTATGCTTTTTTATCTTTTATCAATAAATATTTGAATAATTGAGTCCAAAGGTTTTGGCTGTTCACATCATAAAAAAACAATAAATTAACTTTAGTATTAATATGGAAGTCATATAAATGGTTCAATCATTAAACTCCAAAATAGACCTAACCGTTAAAGCTACCGCATTTACAGCTTTTACCGAGTATGGACAAATTATGATTGGAAATAAAGCGTTGGAATTTTATCATCAGCGAGATGCACGTAAATACATCCAAATCCCATGGCAAGAAGTCGAATATGTTTCTGCATCCGTCTTATTTGGGGGAAAATGGATACCACGTTATACTATCCACACGAAACAAAATGGCTCCTTTACCTTTGCCTCAAAAAATCCTAAAGACGTATTAAGAGCAATCCGAGTTTATATTGGTGGTGACAAAATGATAAAATCATTAGGTTTTTTTGGTGTTTTAAAGCGAGCATTTATTCGCAAACCAAGTCAAAAATAATCGATGCTAATATCCAAAATATTATAAATTATTCTAGCGTTATTCATGGTGAGGGTGACAACGGATAATGAATGCTATTTTGTCTATTCATTTTTTAATTGAATCTATTATATACTATCTTGTCTCTATCAATCATAATCAGTCATTGCACTTTTTGCCAGAAGGAGTATAATTCTGGGGCTTTGATTCTGTCCATGTTGGGCAGGAAAAAGATTATTTTTTAATTTAAGAGGATGTTATGGTAACTATTCGTTTAGCTCGTGGTGGCTCTAAAAAGCGCCCTTTTTATCAAGTAGTTGTCACTGATAGCCGTAACCCACGTGATGGTCGTTTTATCGAACGCATTGGTTTCTTTAATCCAATTGCACAAGGTAAAGCAGAAGAATTACGTTTAGATCTTGATCGCGTAAATCATTGGGTTGGTTTAGGTGCAACTGTTTCTGATCGTGTTAATTCATTGATCAAACAAGCACAAAAAGCTGCTTAATTAAGTAATAGATAGTCACTGTAAAATGAATACTGAGAATTTCATTGTTGTTGGTAAACTTGGTTCAAGCTACGGCATTCGTGGATGGCTCAGAATTTTTTCGTTTACAGAATTTCCAGATAGTATTTTTGATTACACACCTTGGTATATCCAGCGAGCTGGAAAATGGCAAGAGGTAATCGTAGAAAGCTTTAAACCCCATAATCAAGATATGATTGTGAAACTCAAAGGTGTTGACGATCGTGATCAAGCCAATGCATTAACCAACATTGAAGTGTTTGTCGATGCTGAAAATTTGCCTGAACTGAATCATGGTGATTTTTATTGGAAAGATCTGATTGGGTGCCGAGTAAAAACAGTCAACGGTTACGATTTAGGTCAGGTCACTGATTTAATGGAGACCGGCTCTAATGATGTATTGGTGGTAAAAGCAAATCTAAAAGATGCATTTGGAGCAACAGAACGTTTAATCCCTTTTGTTGAAGAACAATTTATTAAACAAGTTGATTTAACAACAAAAATGATTGTGATCGATTGGGATCCTGCTTTTTAATTGGTAAGGTAACACTATGTGGATTGGCGTAATTAGCCTTTTTCCCGAAATGTTTCAAGCTATTACCTGTTATGGCGTAACTGGTCGAGCTGTAAAAAATGGGCTGTTAACAGTAAATTATTGGAATCCGCGCGACTTTGCGCATGATAAGCATAAGACTGTCGATGACAGACCTTATGGTGGTGGGCCGGGTATGTTAATGATGGTACAACCCCTTAGGGATGCAATTCATGCAGCGAAAGCTGTGGCAGGTGACAATACAAAAGTAATCTATCTTTCCCCACAAGGGCGCAAATTGAACCAACAAGGCGTTTGCGAATTGTCACAAAATCAAAAATTAATTTTGATTTGTGGACGTTACGAAGGTATTGATGAACGCGTGATCCAAACCGAGATTGACGAAGAATGGTCAATTGGAGATTACGTATTGAGTGGTGGTGAATTACCGGCAATGACGATGATTGATGCACTGGCAAGATTTATTCCCGGCGTGTTAAATCATGAATCATCAGCAGAAGAAGACTCTTTTGCTAACGGTTTACTTGATTGTCCTCACTATACCAGACCTGAGGTGTTAGATGGAATGGCGGTGCCTGACGTGTTAATGTCTGGTCACCATGAAGCGATTCGTCGTTGGCGATTAAAACAATCCCTTGGACGAACTTGGTTAAGAAGAGAAGATCTTCTTGAAAATCTAGCTCTGACTGATGAAGAGCAATGTTTACTCGCTGAGTTTCAACGTGAATATCAGGATAAACATAGCCATTAAGATTTCAGTATAACTAGTAAGAGATAATATTATGAAAAATGCAATTATTCAGCAATTAGAACAAGAACAAATGAAAAAAGACATCCCGTCTTTTCGCCCGGGTGATACGGTTGAAGTAAAAGTATGGGTTGTTGAAGGTAACAAAAAACGTCTTCAAGCATATGAAGGTGTGGTTATTGCAATTCGCAATCGTGGTTTACATTCTGCATTTACAGTACGTAAAATTTCGAACGGCGAAGGTGTTGAACGAGTATTCCAAACTCACTCACCGATTGTTGATTCAATTACTGTGAAACGTCGTGGTCAAGTACGTCAAGCTAAACTTTACTACTTACGCGAACTTCGTGGTAAAGCGGCTCGTATTAAAGAGCGCCTAAACTAGTTTTTATTGATTAACAATAAAAAACGATTAAAATAGATTAAATTAAATATGGTCACCATTAAGGTGACCGTTTTTATGTGTAACCAATATTTTTTCCCACCAGCTATCGTTGACACAATTCAAGCAATATCTTGGTCGAATAAAAGGTAATACTATGGCTAACTATCTTGTTGAGATTCTTGCCACAACAATAAAATTATTTGCATTAATGACACCACCTGCTGTATTAAGTGCATTTTTGAGTGGTACAAAACTATATGATGAACAAGCACGTCGAAAAACCGCACGTAAGACGTCTTGTGCCGTGTTTATTATTGGCATTGTGCTATTCTTTTTCGGTAATGCGATGTTTAGTATTTTTGGCTTTACTCTCGATGCATTTCGAATTGGATCGGGTGCATTACTCTTTGTAACGGCAGTGGCATTAATGAACGATTCGCCTGACAAAAATAAAATTAATAGCGATGATGATATTAGTGTTGTTCCTTTGGCTATCCCGCTTTGTATGGGGCCAGCATCAATTGGTACGATTATTGTGTTAGGGACAAGTTCAGATGGTTTAGTTCAAAATTTAATTGGTGCGTTATCACTATTCATTGCATCAAGTGGTATTTATGTCATGTTATTATGCTCTAAAACCATCGCTAAAGTTTTAAAAAATACCGGAATTGCAATTTTATCAAAATTAACTGGATTATTGATTTCAGCAATTGCTGCCCAAGTCGTATTTACTGGCGTCGCCGGAATTTTAAATCTTAATTAGTCAGATCATTGAATATATTAGATAATGACAAAGGTCAGATGTTATCTTCTCGGTAATCACTACTACGTTTACGGTAGTGAGTGATTACACCAATCTTATTTAACCAAATAGTTTAGTCATTTGCATGGGGCATAATTAATTTTCTTTTTTTGAAGAAAAAATACGAACTGATAATAATCATAATTAATACCAATTCCGATATAAAAATAAAATAACCGGATTCACCAAACCAAACTCCAATAATGATAATCGTATTAATCACCATCGAAATGATCGCAAGCCATGGATAAAATGGTGATTTAAATTTAATGGTCTCTTGCGGATATTTCCCCTTATTGACCCCTTGACGAAACTGAAATTGACACCAAGCGATAATAATCCAAGCAAAACATCCAACCTGCCCTGTCGCTGCAACCAAATAAAGATAAAGTTTTTCCGCAGCAATGTACTTTGAAAATAATGATACCAGCGCAATAATGGATATAAACAATATTCCTTTGGTTGGCACACCCCGCCTATTTACCTCTGCAAAATATTTTGGTGCTAAATTATCCTGAGACATTGACCATAACATTCTAGAACTGGCATAAATTGCAGAATTAGCTGCCGATATAGCGGCGCAAAAAATCACAAATAACATGACATAAGATGCAAAATTGATGCCTGCTTGCGTAAATACCCAAACAAAAGGGCTTATCTCTTCTTGTGCATTACCATAGGGATAAACAAGTGCCAAAACTGCAATTGCTAAAACATAAAATAGGATGATTCTAAAAGCGACACCTGTAATTATTTTAGGTAAAACGGTTTGTGGTGATTGGGCTTCCCCTGCTGCACTTCCTATCAATTCAACGCCTTGAAAAGAGTAAGTGACAATCGTCATACAGACAAAAATCGCTGAAAAACCGTTAGGAAACCATCCGTTTTCTGTTTTCAATGTTGGTAGCACATGGGTGTCAGCATATTGATGATATAGCAAGTAAATACCTGTCCCGATAAAAGCAATAATTGCCAGAACTTTTATTGTTGAAAACCAGTATTCACTTTCGCCGTAAGCTCGTACCGATGTTAGATGAACAAAGGTTAAAACAATTAAAATAATTAGACTAAACAGATAAATAGGAATAGAAGTGATAAATTGGTGAGCAATAATTGATGCCGCCGTTAAATCAGCCGCCATCGACAGCACCCAACTTAACCAATATAACCAACCTATAGTATAGCTCCAAATGGGATTAGGTATAAACATTAACGCATAGTGCTGGAAAGAACCGGCATGAGGAAATGCGCATGAAAGCTCACCTAAACAGAGCATGGTGGAGAGCATAATACAACCAGCCATCAAATAAGCAATAATCGTCCCTAGCGGACCAACCGTGCTAAGTGGTGCTGCAATACCAATAAATAATCCGGTACCAATCGAACCACCCAAAGAGATCATCAACAGATGCCGATTTTTTAAATTCTTTTTTAAACTAGTGGTACTCGGATAGGAACTTCCTTGATATTCAGATGTTGCCATGTAAACCGCCTAGTAAGGTAAAAAAGCTGCTGGAAACCAGCAGCTAACACGAATTAATAAATAAACCGTTTTTCTACACCATTCGTTTGACATGCCATAAGTAAGGCTGTGTAATCGAGTTCAAAACCAATCATATCACCTACTTTCAGTGTTTCTAACACATCTTCAATATCAACGATGGTATGATCACTGGTTTGCCCCAAAACCGTAATACTATCATCGATAGGTACACAGTTTTCAGCCGGCACATCTTGACGACCAAAAGCAAGTAGTGCACGTTTACGAGTACCATGATCGACAAAGGTTTTACTATTTAAAAAGGCATCGACTCCAAGCTCCCCTACAGGCACGGTTGGCTTACTATTGAGTTCAATAATTTGTGCGTATAGCTTATAGATATCGCTACAGGCTTTATCGACAGGTTTATTGGAATGATGAAATTCATCCAGATATTTCATATCGACATATTCAATACCAAACTCATGTAGACCACCTATTCTGATGTGATTCAATCCTTTAGGCCAAACACCTTTATCTAACAAATGGTAACTAGTACAATTACCCGCAGATAAATATTTGATTTTAATGCCACAAGTTTCCTCTACTTTGCGTGCTATGTGTAAAAAATCAACACCATTTTTAACCGTAGGCAAAACGGTTCCATAGCAGTTAAAGTTGGTGCCAAGCCCATAAAGCTCAACACCCGGTAATGAAAGAATGAGATTGACGGTATCAATAATGTCATCAAGATGCTCAAACCAGATACCTTCTCGTAAATCCCCCATATCCACCATGAGCAACACTTGGTGAATCTTTCGCTGTTTAACGGCTTCATCAGATAAAGCCGTTATGACTTGCTTTTCACTATTTAAGCTAATATCCGCATATTTCACCACGTCGCTGATTTCACTTAAACAAGGACTACGTAATAAACACGTTTTACAATTTAAAGCCTCTTTGAGTTTTTTTAAATTGTAAGTTCTTGATTCAGCAATAACATCAATACCACCCTCTAATACAGCTTTCGCTGTTTCGACACAGCCATCAAATACTTTATTGACAGCCATGACTTCAATGCCGTGTTTAGCTAAAATGTCTTTCTCAACACGAGCATTTTCTTTTAATTTGCGTAAATCAATTTCCAATATGGGTTTGTACATGCTTTACTCCTCTATACCTTACTGTTCGAGCAAACGATTGCGTTTTTGAGCACGATGATATATCCATTCTGCTAATACAATCGCAAGTACAGCGCCACCAACTATCTTAGCAATATACTCAACGTATCCACCCATATCGATTTGAGCTGGTGGTATAAAGACTAAAATCACAGCAAATAGTGTAGATAAGAACCCTAAAGCGGGTAATACCACTGGTAACACTTTACCCGGAATTTTAAAGCTACGTGGTACATCAGGTTGAGTCACTCGTAGTCGATAGTAAGCGATAAACATCACTAAGTAAGGAATGAAATAGCAAATTGTTGTCAACGCCGTCAACATCCAATAAGCTGCAGCAATACTTGGTGATACAAATGTTGAGAAGCAAAGTACAGTAACGATGATTGCTTGAACAACCAGTGCAAATGTCGGTGTTTGATAAACCGGATGTAAACGACCTACACGTTCTCCCAACAAATTATCCTCTTTAGAGGCTTCTTGTAGCATATAGATCGGCCCAACTAACCATGAGTTAATTTGTCCTAAGGCACCAAAGAATAAACATATTGCCATAACAGGTAACAACCAAGGCATATGTAATACATTGGCAGCAGATTGCATCGCTTGCATAACGCCAGCAACAATATCGGTATCTTCGGCTGGTAATAATGTATTGATAGCCCAAGAGCCAATCATATAAATACCAACAATAACAATTGCTGACACAGCCATCGCTTTTGGAAAATCACGTTGTGGATCACGTGTACGCCCGGCAATCATTGGTGCCACTTCAAGCCCAGCAAACGCAAACATCATACTGGATAAAAACACAATCGTATCCCAACTGCCTAAATCAGGAATCCAATCACTTAAATGCGTATAATCGGTTGCCATTGGATGACCAGTCAATAACCAAACAATCGCGAGTAAGACAATAATCGCTGCGGGAATAAATACACCAAGCCAAGCACTCACGCTATTAATAATCTTAGTCCATTTTAATCCCCGAATATTCATCAGTGTTAAAATCCAGAAGACCACCATGGATCCCACCCCAATAAATACTTCATTTTGGGCTAATTCGGGACTAAACATATAACCAATAGCAGTAAAACCAAATTGCAACATCAATGGGAAGAAGAGTACACAGGAAAATAAAAAACAAACCACTACAATCCAAGCGATACGCTTACCAAATGCCTCTTTAACCCAAACAAATATCCCGCCATCTTTTGGCCAACCTGTTGAAAGTTCACCACACACCATGGCTAATGGAAAAAACAAACAAAATGCCGCAATGAGCCAAAGCACCATTGCTGATGCGCCATAAGGAGCAACGTTAGGAATTTGTCGTAAACTCAGTATCGCAATGACATTCATAAATACAATGTCTTTGATACCAAGCAAACTTGAATCTTTAGAATCACTCATAATAACCTCACATTGTAGTATCTGGGGCAACGTGTGCCCCAGATAGATCATGATTAATAGATGTCGTATCCAACCATATCTTCGTAAGTGTCCTCACGGCGAATCAAGCGATCTTTGCCTTTTTTGTCTATCATCACAACCGACGTACGAGGGCGATTGTTATAGACTGTCTGACTTTCAATGGTGTAAGCTCCAGCATCAAGGAAAGCAATAATATCGCCAATGTCGGTATCTTTAGGTAATAAGAACTCTTCACCTTTAACACCAACATGATAATAGTCACCACCATCACACAAAGGACCGGCTAATTTAATATATTCATCATGTGATTCATTAATTCGAGATGCATTATAAACATAGAAGAACCAATCGAAATGTTGACTATCAGATAACACGCTATAACCTGCATCAACAAATTTCCATTCAACATGTTCTTCAATGTTACCGTCTAAATCATAATTCGTTTTACGTTTTTCACAGGCAACTTCTGTTAATAGCACCCCAGCTGAACCGGTAACTTTTCGACCAGGTTCAATACAGATTTCAACATCGGTACGCCATTTATGTACTTCACGAATGACTGCATCAGCAAAATCTTGGGCAGTAATACCGGCATACATATTGTCTTGTAATGGGTTACCGTTTTCGTCATCGTATTTATAAGGAACAGGAATACCACCTCCTACATTAATTAAATCAAACTTAATTCCTAACACCTCTTCTAAACGGCGAGATTCATCAACAAGTACTTTGGTTGCTTTCGCAAAAGGTTCAGCTTCCGGTACTTGATCCCCAACGTGCATATGTAGACCACGTAAATGGACATAAGGCATTTCAAGAATACGGCGACAAGTCTCTTCTGCTTGTTCTAAATCGATACCTGACTTAGCATGATAAGCAGTAACTAATTCAGCGTGTGTTGCTGATGGTACATTCGGTTCAACACGTACACACACATTCGCCACTTTTTTCAATTTTTTTGATATTTCATCGATAATATCAAGTTCATATAAACTATCGACGTTAATAATATACAGATCATTTTTAATGGCATATTCAAGATCAACTGGTTTTTTTACCACACCATTAAACACGATTTGGCTACCCGGAAAACCAATCTCTAAACATTTACGTACTTCAAACATTGAGTTTGCTTCAGCGTAAATACCCGCATCTTTAATGGCTTTGAGTACGCCCATAACCGAACAAGTTTTAGAAGCATAGAAAATTTTTGTTTTTGGATGCGCTTTGAATGCTTGTTTAATTTCTTGAACATTACGATCAATTTCTTTTTCAGAAAACACATAAAAAGGCGTTGGATATTTTCTTGCTAACTCTTCTAAATTAACGCCATCAAAACATAATTTACCGTTTTCAGCACTAAAACGACGATCTTTAGTTATAAGATCGTGACGTAATTTGTTATAATTTGACATAATTTTGTCGGACATATGACCTCCAGTTAATGAGTACTCAAAAAGTACATAAGAAAATAAGTAAAATGGCTTTTCTCTTGTAATGCAATCAGCATGCCAACTTAATAATACAAATAATCAATAAGTTAAACTAAACAATCTAGCAACAATTTTTGTCATTAAGTTAAAAACATGTCTTTATGACAAAAATTTGTCATTTTTTAGTGATAGTCGAAAGGTATTTAAATAAAAGTATGCTATTAAGCAATAATCCAAATTTTATAAGGTACTAATATCATGACAGTTGATCCTGAATTATTACAATCATTGGAAATATTTAAACATTTTTTTGATCTAATACATCAGCCAATGGCCATTATTGATAAAGAAGGTAAATATATTTACTACAATCAGGAAAGTGCAGAACTCGATGGCTATCCTCAAGATAAAGCTATAGGAAAACCATTGCTTAAAGTTTATCCTAATTTACAAAAAGAAGATAGTACTATGTTAAAAGCCTTGCTAGAAGGTAAGGAATATCTGGATAATTATCAATGCTATTATAATCATGTTGGTAAAGTTGTCGATTATTTGCATACCACGGTTCCACTTTACAATCATAACAAACAGATCATTGGCGCAATCGAAATCGGTCGAAATTTATCTAATGTAAGACAATTACAAGATCAAGTTTTTAAACTCAACAGCCGTTTATATCACAGTAAAGAACAATCACTTCCCGAAATCGTATTTGTATCTCAAAAAATGCAATCGGTCATTGATCAGACGAATATTTTAGGCGCTAATGATGTGCCAGTACTCATTGTTGGTGAGACAGGTACCGGTAAAGAACTCTTCGCCCATTTAATTCATCAAACTAGCGACCGCCGAGATAAAGCCTTTATATCACTCAATTGTAGTGCACTGCCTACTACGCTAATTGAAAGTACATTATTTGGTACTGTCAAAGGCGCCTTTACGGGAGCTGAAAATCGCCAAGGTTATCTAGAACTGGCCAACGGTGGCACACTATTTCTTGATGAACTAAACGCCATGCCACTTGAAATGCAAAGCAAGTTATTGCGATTTCTACAAGAAAAAACCTACTGGCGACTAGGTGGCAATAAAGAACTGCATTCTGATGTTCGCATTGTGGCCGCCATGAACGAATCACCCGCAGATCTTTTAAAAAACGGTAAAATGCGCAGTGATCTGTTTTATCGATTAAATGTGGGATTAATAAAACTTCCTGCACTACGTGAACGGACAGAAGATATTCCTGTTTTAGCTCGCTATTTTATTGATAAACACCAAGATGAGATAAAAGTAACCATCAGTGGTATAAGTAAGCATGCTTTGAAACAATTGATGTCAGCACCATGGCCAGGCAATGTACGTATGCTTGAAAATGCAATTGTCCGAAGTATGGTTTTACAAAATGAACCCGGAGAATTACAACATATCGTTCTTGATGAAGAGCTATTTGAAATTGAAAGCCCTCATCAGCAAGCAGATGTCATGACAAAAATCGATGATTCTGCCACAAATTTTTCTCGATTTAGGGATTTAACAACCCAAGTGGAAAACTATGAGCGACAATTGATTATCGATGCGTTAAATCAAGCTAACGGAAAAATTATCAATGCCGCTAAATTATTAAATGTTTCGCGTACTACATTACAATATAAGGTCAAAAAGTACCATATTCAAATGGGTGTAATGAATCATTAACATTGATGGCTAACAGTTTTTTCATCCAATGCCTTCGCACATGCAAAGGCACTGCTCCAAGCCCACTGAAAATTATAACCACCTAACCAACCCGTTACATCAACCACTTCGCCAATAAAATAAAGATTCGGCTGTGACTTGGTCGCCATTGTTTTTGATGATAATGCATCGGTACTCACCCCGCCTAATGTGACTTCAGCCGTTCGATACCCTTCGGTTCCGTTTGGTACAATATGCCACTTGGTTAATGTGTCAAAAAGACGCTGTTGTTGATGCAAATTGAGTTGTTTCACAGTGATATCTGTAATCATATCCAGTTGTATCAATGCTTCTACTACTCTTTTAGGTAAAATTTGTGCTAAACAATTTTTCAAAGTCTGGTTACGATTTTTTTCTAATAACGGTTTAAATGATGATTCAAATGTCATATCTGGTAATAAGTTGATCGTAATGGGTTCACCCACTCGCCAATAGTTGGATATCTGTAAAATGGCGGGGCCTGAAAGCCCTCGATGAGTAAATAATAAATTTTCTTTAAAATGCATTTGCTCATAAGTCACTTCAACCGGAATAGAAATACCGGATAGTTGCGATAACACATCTAATAAGGATTTATGTAAGGTAAAAGGCACCAGCCCAGCTTTGACCGGTACAATTGGAATGGAAAATTTTTCTGCCACTTTATAACCTATTGAAGTCATACCGAGTGCTGGCATCGATAACCCGCCTGTAGCAATAATCAGGTTTTGACAACTCAGCATACCTTGCGAAGTCTGCAATTTAAATCCATCTTCAACCGCTTCGACGTCATCTAATTGCGTTTGCATCATTAGGTTAACTTTTCCTTTTTGACACTCGCTAAGCAGCATATCGACAATATCTTTGGCTGAATTATCACAAAACAACTGACCATGATCTTTTTCATGATAAGCAATATTATATTGATTAACTAATTGGATAAAATCCCATTGGTTAAATCGTTTCAAGGCTGATTTACAAAAATGACGATTTTCAGAAATGTAATGGTGCGCATCCACATCAAGATTAGTAAAATTACATTTTCCGCCACCCGACATTAAGATCTTTCGTCCCGGTTTTTTTCCGTTATCAATAACGGTCACACGATGCCCTTTTTGCCCTAATAATCCAGCACAAAATAGACCCGCAGCCCCTGCTCCAACAATTGTAATATTAGTTTGCATAATTAATAGTTAAAAATAAGTGTTAATAAATTATAACAGCATCAGTTCTGGATGTGACATTCTCTATGAGTTTATAGATTTAAACATACACTAAAAATGAAAGTTTTTTACAAATAAGAAAAAGAATTTATGATTATTATACAATTTATTTTAAAAATGACGCATTAATAAAGAATAAATAGTTTAATAATCAATGAAATAAAATTAATTATTAGCTTCATTAATAACTCCAGTACAACTTATTAAAAGATTGACTTATAAGTAATATTTATTTGACCAAAATAGCATTTTTCTTTAATTTCTTAGCCAATATGGGATTAATGCCTATACCTTCACAAATTATAAAGCGATGAATTAGAGGCAATGATATGTTATATAACCAGCATCATGAAAAAGATAACTGCGGATTTGGTCTGATTGCTCATATTGAAGGGCAACCAAGTCATAAAGTGGTGCGCACCGCTATTCACGGATTAGCAAGAATGCAGCATCGAGGCGCAATCTTATCTGACGGTAAAACCGGCGATGGCTGTGGACTTTTATTACAAAAACCAGATCGATTTTTTAGATTAGTAGCGCAAGACGCAGGTTGGCGTTTAGCAACTAATTATGCGGTAGGCATGCTGTTTCTTAGCCAAGATGAGCAAGAAGCACAAGCAAGCCGTCAGATTGTAGAAGAGGAATTAGCTGACGAAACGCTATCAATATTAGGTTGGCGAGAAGTGCCTATTGATAAAAGTGTTTTAGGTGAAATTGCATTATCTTCACTTCCTAAAATTGAACAAGTCTTTGTCAATGCGCCAGCAGGATGGACGAAAATTGATTTAGAACGCCGTTTATATATGGTTCGCCGTCGCATTGAAAAACGCGTACAAGACGACACCTTTTATGTTTGTAGCTTTTCGAATCAGGTTAATATCTACAAAGGCTTATGTATGCCTAAAGATTTGCCTCGATTCTATTTAGATTTAGCCGATATTCGAATGGAAACGGCGATTTGTTTATTCCATCAACGTTTTTCAACCAATACCGTTCCACGTTGGCCACTTGCTCAACCGTTTAGACATTTAGCGCATAATGGTGAAATCAATACCATTGAAGGCAATCGTCAATGGGCAAAAGCCCGTTCCTATAAATTTAAAACACCACTGATTCCTGATTTACAAAATGCGGCTCCGTTTGTGAATGTCACAGGGTCTGATTCCAGTTCACTGGATAACATGTTAGAACTGTTCCTTGTCGGTGGGATGGATATTGTCAGGGCGATGCGCTTATTAGTACCACCGGCATGGCAAAATAATCCCGATATGAATGAAGATCTTCGTGCCTTCTTTGACTTTAATTCGATGCATATGGAACCGTGGGATGGCCCAGCAGGTATTGTTATGTCAGACGGTCGCTATGCCGCATGTAATTTAGATCGAAATGGCTTACGTCCTGCTCGTTATGTTATTACCACCGATAAACTCATTACCTGTGCTTCTGAAATTGGTATTTGGGATTATCAACCTGACGAAGTCGTCAGCAAAGGACGAGTTGGGCCGGGTGAGTTATTAGTTATCGATACCGAAGAAGGTCGTATCTTACAATCGTCCGAAACTGATAACGATTTACAAAAACGTCACCCATACAAAGAGTGGATGGCCAAGAATGTAAAACGTCTGATTCCAGTTGAAGATCTTCCTGATGATGATATTGGCTCTCGTGATTATGATGATACGTTACTAGCTACTTACCAAAAACAGTTTGGTTATAGTGCAGAAGAAATTGATCAATGTATTCGTGTCTTAGGTGAAAATGGGCAAGAAGCAACAGGTTCAATGGGCGATGATACGCCATTTGCTGTCTTATCAAGTAAACCTCGATTAATCTATGATTATTTTCGTCAAAAATTTGCGCAGGTAACCAATCCACCTATTGATCCATTACGTGAAGCTCACGTCATGTCTCTATCAACTAGCATTGGTCGCGAGATGAATGTCTTTGCTGAAGCCGAAGGTCAAGCACATCGAGTCGCGTTTAAATACCCTGTTTTGGTTTACTCTGATTTCCAACAATTAACTGCATTGGAATCACGTTACTATCAATCAGAAACACTAGATATTACTTACGAAATCGATGGTAGCTTGCGTGATGCCATTGAACAATTATGCGGTGATGCCGAAGCCAAAGTACGTAATGGTACCGTATTAATCATTTTGTCCGATAAAAATATCGCAGCCGATCGATTACCGATTCCTGCCCCAATGGCTGTAGGTGCAGTACAGCAACGTCTAGTTGAAAAAAACTTACGCTGTGATGCCAATATTATTGTTGAAACCGCAAGCTGTCGCGATCCACACCAATTTGCCGTGCTGCTTGGTTTTGGTGCAACGGCTATCTATCCTTATTTAGCTTACGAAACCCTAGCCCAAATGGTCGACAATGGCACGATAAATAAGTCTTACCGTGAAGCCATTATCAACTACCGCAATGGTATTAATAAAGGCTTGTACAAAATCATGTCTAAAATGGGGATATCCACTGTCGCCTCGTACCGCTGCTCAAAACTTTTTGAAGCGGTTGGTCTGCATAAAGATGTGGTAGAACTTTGTTTCCAAGGTGTGACTAGCCGTATTAGTGGTGCAAATTTTGATGATTTTGCTCAAGATCAGTTCAATTTATCGAAAAAAGCATGGTTACGCCGTAAACCATTAGACCAAGGTGGTTTACTCAAATTTGTCCATGGCGGCGAATATCACGCTTATAATCCCGATGTAGTTCAATCGTTACAAAAAGCGGTTAACAATGGGCGTTACGAAGATTATAAGCTTTATACCGATATCGTTAATAATCGCCCGCCAGCGACATTACGGGATTTATTAAAACTTAATCCCCCTGAAAATGCAGCAATTTCGTTAGATCAGGTTGAACCTGAAGAGTCACTATTCAAACGTTTTGATTCGGCGGCGATGTCAATTGGTGCATTAAGTCCTGAAGCTCATGAATCGCTTGCTGAAGCAATGAACACATTAGGTGGCTATTCTAATTCAGGCGAAGGAGGTGAAGATCCTGCTCGGTATAACAGTATAAAAGTGTCACGCATAAAACAAGTCGCATCAGGTCGATTTGGTGTAACGCCGGGCTATTTAATGAGTGCTGATGTGATTCAGATCAAAGTAGCGCAAGGTGCAAAACCGGGTGAAGGCGGTCAATTACCTGGTGACAAAGTAACCCCTTACATAGCTAAATTGCGTTTTTCCGTACCCGGGGTGACATTAATCTCGCCACCACCGCATCACGATATTTATTCAATCGAAGATTTGGCACAATTGATCTTTGATCTTAAACAAATTAACCCTCAAGCAATGATTTCGGTGAAATTAGTGTCCGAACCTGGCGTAGGAACTATTGCAACTGGGGTCGCAAAAGCTTATGCCGATTTGATCACGATTTCGGGATATGATGGCGGTACCGGTGCTAGCCCATTAACGTCAGTCAAATATGCTGGCTCACCATGGGAACTGGGTTTAGTTGAAACACAGCAATCATTGGTTGCTAATGGTTTACGTCACAAAATTCGTTTACAAGTTGACGGTGGGTTAAAAACCGGTACAGACATTGTAAAAGCGGCAATTTTAGGTGCTGAAAGTTTCGGCTTTGGTACGGGGCCAATGGTGGCTTTAGGTTGTAAATATCTACGTATTTGCCATCTAAATAACTGTGCCACAGGTGTTGCGACACAAGATGAAAAATTACGTAGTGACCATTACCATGGTTTACCTGAAAAAGCGATGAACTATTTCCGTTTTATTGCACGTAACACAAGGGAAGTCATGGCAGAACTTGGCGTAAGTCGAATTGTTGATTTAATTGGACGTACCGATTTACTGTTAGAGCTTGATGGTATTACGGCTAAACAACAAAAACTGGATTTATCAGGATTACTTGAAACTGCGACACCAGTAGAAGGCAAACCCGTCTACTGTATTGAAGATAATAAACCGTTTGATAAAGGTGTATTGAATAAAGAAATTATTACTCAAGCACAACAATTTGTGGATCATCGTCAAAGTAAAAGTTTCTACTTTGATATTCAAAATACTGATCGTTCGGTGGGAACTAGCTTATCAGGTTATATTGCCAAAAAATATGGTGATCAAGGTTTAATTGCCGATCCAATTTCACTCAATTTCACCGGTACTGCCGGGCAAAGCTTTGGTGTTTGGAATGCTGGTGGCGTAAATTTAACCCTAACAGGTGATGCCAATGACTACGTTGGTAAAGGCATGGCTGGGGGTCGCATCGTCATTCGACCACCTCAAGGCTCGGCATTTTTAAGTCATGAAGCAACCATTGCCGGTAACACCTGTCTATATGGTGCAACAGGCGGTAAATTGTTTGCAGCAGGACGTGCTGGTGAACGTTTTGCCGTACGTAACTCTGGTGCAATTAGCGTGGTTGAAGGTATCGGCGATAACGGCTGTGAATATATGACAGGTGGCATTGTCTGTGTCTTAGGTAAAACTGGTGTTAACTTTGGTGCTGGCATGACTGGTGGATTTGCTTATATTTTAGATGCCGATGGTGATTTCCATAAACGGATTAACCAAGAACTTGTTGAAATGTTAAACGTTGCTGATTATTCGATTCATGAAGAGCATCTACGAGGCTTAATCATGGAACATGCTCAACTAACCCACTCTTCACGTGCTGAAGAAATTTTAGCTAACTGGGAAGATTTCGCTAAACAATTTGTATTAGTTAAACCTAAATCCAGTGATGTAAAAGCGCTGCTCGGTCATCGAAGCCGATCATCAGCAGAACTTCATGTTCAAGCACAATAAGGAGAGCACGGAAATGAGTCAAAATGTTTATCAGTTCATCGATTTACAACGTGTTGATCCACCTAAAAAATCGTTGAATATTCGAAAAATAGAGTTTGTTGAAATTTATGAGGGATTCTCGGCTTCACAATCACAAGCCCAAGCCGATCGCTGCTTAGCGTGTGGGAATCCTTATTGTGAATGGCGTTGTCCTGTTCATAACTATATACCTAATTGGCTAAAACTGGTGAATGAAGGCAAAATTTTAGAAGCGGTTGAGCTTTCCCATCAAACAAACAGTCTACCAGAAGTGTGTGGTCGGGTTTGCCCTCAAGATCGGCTTTGTGAAGGCTCATGTACTTTAAATGCTGAGTTCGGTGCAGTAACTATTGGTAACATTGAACGTTATATTACCGATGAAGCCTTTAAACTGGGTTGGAAGCCTAACTTGTCTAATGTTGAAAAAACAGGGTTAAAAGTTGCAATCATTGGTGCAGGGCCTGCAGGACTTGCATGTGCTGATGTGTTAGTCCGTAATGGTGTGACGCCCGTTGTTTTTGACCGTCATCCTGAAATAGGTGGACTATTAACCTTTGGTATTCCTGCCTTTAAATTAGATAAAGAAGTGTTGATTAATCGTCGACGTATCTTTACCGACATGGGTATTGAATTTCGGCTGAATACCGAAGTGGGGAAAACGGTACAATTAACGGACTTACTCAATGAATTCGATGCTATTTTTGTTGGAACCGGTACTTATCAATCAATGCGAGCCGGTCTAATGAATGAAGATGCGGATGGTGTTTATGATGCCCTTCCATTTTTAATTGCCAATACCAAACATATTATGAAGCATAATCAAAGCGATGATACGCCTTACATTGACATGAAAAATAAGCGTGTTGTGGTTTTAGGCGGTGGTGATACAGCCATGGACTGTGTACGGACGTCAATTCGTCAAGGTGCAATTGAAGTCATCTGTGCTTATCGTCGAGATGAAGCCAATATGCCCGGCTCTAAACGAGAAGTAAAAAATGCGAAAGAAGAAGGTGCACAATTCCAATTTAATGTGCAACCCCTCAGTATTGAAATTAACAATACAGGTCAAGTTACTGGTGTCAAAATGGTTAGAACAGAACTCGGTCAACCCGATGCAAATGGTCGCCGTTCGCCAGTGATTATCGAAGGATCTGAATTCATACTTCCTGCCGATGCTGTTATTATGGCATTTGGTTTTAAACCTCATGCCATGCCTTGGTTATCAGAACATGGTGTCAATTTTGATACTCAAGGTCGTATTGTTGCCCCAGAAATTAAAGGCTACCAAACCAGCCATCCAAAAATCTTTGCTGGTGGTGATGCAGTAAGAGGATCGGATTTAGTGGTGACTGCCATTAGCGAAGGTCGCAAAGCGGCAGATGGGATTTTAGATTATTTAGAAGTATAAAGCGATTGACTAAGTTAACCTTATGCCCATACCCTACTGAGCGGGAGTAAGGTTTACTACTCAATATTTATTGATCTGTCTAAACCATAACGTTTATTGATTACAACCTAAATATCGTTATTTATCGGATTGAAATTGCCAATGAATATTTACTTTGATAATTGGCATTAAATTACCATTAGCTGATACCATGAATTTGTATCAGCTAATAACCTTTGATTATTGGATTACTTGGCTATAAATAGACAACCTGAGAACCATTTTCAGGATTTTTAGTCGCCTCAGCAAACCCTTCTAAGAAAAAGGCAAGATGATCTGCTTCATCCCCTAAAAGGCGCCCTTTGACTTTATTCCAAGTTAATAACACGATAGCCGCTTGTGGTTCACAACTAATTAACATCGGTTGTTCAAGTTCTTCATTCCAATAAAACTCACCGCCGTATAATTTTTGGGCTGTCAGTAATAAATAACATCCATACTCTTGAGCAATCATATTAAGCTGTTCTTCAGGAATACTAAAATTTTTCTCAGCTAATTCACCAATAATCATTTCAACGACAGAAATACTTTTTTCGGAATAATCGAGTTGATTGATACTCCACGTTGGACTATGTAAAATGGCATTTTGAGCCCATGCTTCGATTTCTTGATATAATTCATTTTTTTCAGTCATATTTATTTACTTCGCTAGTTGATATTTCCAATTGTTTAACAAGTTGCCATGCGGCTTCCATTTCTTCAAGTGTTGCATCCGTTAAACGACGATTATTTTGTTTCAGTATTGCTTCAACTTGTTTAAATCGACGTTCAAATTTATGATTTGCCCGTTGTAAACAGAGCTCCGATTTAACTTTTAGATGTCTGGCTAAATTGACGGTCGCAAAAAACAGATCCCCCAGTTCTTCCTCGATTTTTGATTGATCTTGTACCGTTTTATTAAGCTCATGTTCTACTTCGTCGAGCTCTTCCTTAACTTTATCTAAAACAGGTGTTAACTCCTGCCAATCAAACCCAACCGATGCACAACGTTTTTGGATTTTTTCGGCTTTCATTAAAGCAGGAATGGCGTTAGGTATGTCATCTAACAATGAATATTGTGCGCGCTCGTCACGCTCTTTTTGTTTTAATTGTTCCCAATTCGGTTTTTCAGTTGTCTTCTCATCAAAAATATGCGGATGACGACTAACTAATTTATCAGCAACAGCTTGACAGATATCCTCAAAATCAAACTGACCTTGTTCACTGGCAAGATCGGCGTAAAAAACAATTTGAAACAATAAATCGCCCAATTCTTTTTTGAGTTCATTCATATCCTGTTTATCTATCGCATCAAGAACTTCATAAGTTTCTTCTAGTGTATAAGATTTTAATGAATCAAAAGTCTGCATGCGATCCCATTCACAACCGTCAATAGGGTCACGTAATTGTTTAGTAATTGCAAGTAAACGCTTGAGTGGGTTCACAATCTATCTCACCAATCGTAACGGAACATTAATCTAATCAGTGTATCATAAATTTAAACTGTTTTTATTTTCAATAGTGAATTTATACTATTGTAAATATAATTGTCTATTATTTATCCTGAAACACGCACAAAAAAGATTAAATTAGTTGAGTTATCATAACTTCTAGCCCATAAAGCTGAATTAAGTATATAATAACCGCATATTGAATTAACTTTACGATAATATATGAATAATTTACGAGAACTTACACTTCGAGGCACAATTCTTGGTGCTTTTATTACAATTATTTTTACTGCATCAAATGTGTACCTTGGTTTAAAAGTCGGATTAACCTTTTCTTCGGCTATTCCTGCCGCTGTCATCTCAATGGCAATCTTAAGACTATTTTCAGGATCAACCATATTAGAAAATAACATGGTACAAACTCAAGCTTCTGCTGCCGGAACGCTATCATCTATTATATTCGTTCTACCTGGATTATTGATGATTGGTTACTGGCAAGATTTTCCATTTTGGTTAACTTTTGCCATTTGTGCCGCTGGGGGAATGCTTGGGGTACTATTCTCAATTCCATTGCGTCATGTGATGGTAGTCAAAAGTACATTACCTTACCCTGAAGGTGTTGCTGCCGCTGAGATTTTAAAAGCAGGCTCGAAAACAGACAGTAATGATGCTTCTGCCAACGAAGGATTGAAAGATATTTTAGTGGGAGGCGTTATCGCTTCTACTGTCAGTTTATTGACCAATGGTTTTCGGGTTTTATCTGAAAGCGCTTCATACTGGTTTACCGGTGGAAAATCGATTTTTCAATTGCCTATGGGGTTTTCATTAGCACTTCTTAGTGCAGGTTACTTGATTGGAATTGTATCTGGGATTGCCGTTTTAATAGGAACCATTATTGCCTGGGGATTTGGAATTCCAATTTTAAGTGCAATGACAGATTATGATACAACGCAACCTCTGGCAAATATTGCAATGGGACTTTGGGCTAAAGATATCCGTTTTATTGGTGCAGGAACGATTGCTATTGCGGCAATTTGGACATTATTAACCTTAATCAAACCAGTTATTGAAGGTTTAAAAACATCATTCAAAACGTTACGTTCAGATGTATCTGTGAATGATATTGCACCGACAGAACGTGATCTATCACCTAAATCAATCTTTTTGATTATGGCAGGTATGGTTATTATTTTAGTCGTTACGTTTTACTCATTTATTTCAGATAGTGGTTTATCGACGGGCGTTGCATGGATACTGGTTATTTGTGCTGTTTTATTTGCTTTTATTATGGGCTTTCTTGTTGCAGCTGCTTGCGGATATATGGCAGGATTAGTCGGATCGTCAGCTAGCCCTATTTCAGGTATTGCAATTGTTGCCGCTATCGTGATATCACTTATCTTACTTGGATTAGGTGAAGCAAATAATATACTTTCCACGACTGAAGGCACAAACTTTGCGACAGCCTTAGCGCTATTTACAACCAGCGCAGTATTAGCCGTTGCTTGTATCTCAAATGATAACTTGCAAGATCTTAAAACGGGTTACTTGGTTAATGCCACACCTTGGAAACAACAAGTTGCATTACTAATAGGTTGTGTTGTTGGTGCCATTGTTATCGCACCTATTTTAGAAATCCTCTATAACGCATATGGTTTCACGGGCGCATTACCACGACCAGATATGGATCAATCACAAGTTTTAGCTGCACCTCAAGCAACACTGATGACAACCATTGCCAAAGGAATCTTTTCACATAAACTTGATTGGACAATGATTCTAATTGGATTAGTCGTTGGAACCGTGATTATTATCATTGATCTTCTTTTGGCGAAAGCAAAATGTAAATTTCGCTTACCCGCACTAGCTGTCGGTTTAGGTATCTATTTACCACCAACGATTACTGCCCCAATTTTTGTCGGTACATTGCTATCATGGATAATTAAACGTAATGCTTATGCTAAAGCTCAAAAATACAATTTAAATCCTGAAGAACAATTTAAAAAAGTGGATCGTAAAGCGGCATTAATTTCTTCGGGATTAATAGTTGGTGAAAGCTTAGTTGGTGTCTTATTAGCGATCGTTATTGTTATTAGTATCACGCAAGGTAAAGGTGAAGCACCATTAGCAATAGACGCTGATTTAGGCTTCTTACCACAATATTTAGGTTTAGCTGTCTTTGTGGGTATTTGCTTGTATATTATTCGTCGAGCATTATCCGCAATTAAAAAACAGTAATAATTTATATTTAAGCCCTTTATTGCTTAAAATAGAGGGCTTGATAAAATTTAAACCCTCACTATATATAAATTATTATCCTACTTTTGTGACTAGATTAAATGATAACCTTTTCACTATCTGGAAATATTTAATAGCACGCTCAACCAATTATTACCACAAGTTAAAGTCTAAAATAATAAAACTTTCACTTTGCCCATTAAACTTTTTCATTTTGCATAACTTTCAATATTTGTTAGCATAACCCAATTTATTTTACATATTAAACAGCAAAATCATGATAGTATTTGATTCCATTCAAGTTCGCTTAGGCATTAATCTACTTTTAGATAATGCATCTGCTACCATTAATCCTAAACAAAAAGTAGGGTTAGTTGGGAAAAATGGTTGCGGAAAGTCCACCCTATTCTCATTAATAAAAGGCGAAATTCAAACGGATGCAGGCAGCTTAAGTTTTCCATCACAATGGCAATTAGCTTGGGTTAACCAAGAAACCCCCGCGCTAGATATACCCGCTATTGACTATGCTATTGATGGTGATCGTGAATATCGACAGCTAGAACAAAAGCTAGCTATCGCCAACCAACACAATAATGGTGAGCAAATTGCTAATATTCATGAAAAACTGGATAACATTGATGCATGGACGATACGAGCAAGAGCCGCCACATTATTACATGGTTTAGGATTTTCTAACGAGCAACTACAATTACCAGTTAAATCCTATTCAGGTGGTTGGCGTATGCGTTTAAATCTAGCTCAAGCACTCATGTGTCGTTCAGATCTACTACTACTTGATGAACCAACCAATCACCTTGACTTAGATGCGGTTATTTGGCTAGAAAAATGGCTGAGTAATTATCAAGGTACATTAATTTTAATCTCACATGATCGTGATTTTTTAGATCCATTAGTCAATAAAATTATTCATATTGAACAAAAAAGTTTGTTTGAATATACCGGTAACTATTCATCATTTGAAGTTCAACGTGCAACTAAATTAGCGCAGCAACAATCTCTTTATGAAAGCCAACAACAAAAAGTCGCACATTTACAAAGTTACATAGACCGCTTTAGAGCAAAAGCGACCAAAGCCAAACAAGCTCAAAGTAGAATAAAAATGCTAGAAAAAATGGAACTCATTGCCCCTGCACATGTAGACAATCCTTTTCATTTTAATTTTAAACCTTCTGAATTTTTGCCAAGTCCATTACTGATGATGGACAAAGTTGTGGCAGGCTACGATGATAAAATCGTGCTTGAAAAAATTAAATTAAATCTTGTTCCGGGTTCACGCATAGGCTTACTGGGTCGTAATGGTGCTGGTAAATCAACCTTAATAAAATTATTAGCGGGCGAACTTCAACCTAAAGAGGGGCATATTAATCTCGCTAAAGGTGTTCAATTAGGCTATTTTGCTCAACATCAATTGGAATATTTACGTGCCGATGAATCACCACTTTGGCATTTAACTCAGCTTGCTGATCCAAAAATAACTGAACAAGAATTGCGTAACTATCTGGGTGGATTTGATTTTCATGGTGATAAAGTGAATGAACCAGTTAAAACATTTTCTGGCGGTGAAAAAGCTCGATTGGTTTTAGCGCTAATTGTGTGGCAAAAACCGAATCTATTATTACTTGATGAACCCACTAACCATTTGGATTTAGATATGCGTCAGGCATTAACTGAAGCACTTATAGGCTTTGAAGGTGCTTTAGTCGTTGTATCACATGATCGCCATTTATTGCGCTCGACAACGGATGAATTTTATTTAGTGCATGATCACAAAGTCGAACCATTTGATGGCGATCTTGATGATTACCAAAAATGGCTTGCCGAAGAACAAAAAGCAGAAAATAAACCGGAAACCGTTAACGTAGCCAGTAAAAATGATAGCATTCAAAATGTTTCCGCCACCGATCGCAAAGAACAAAAACGCCGTGAAGCAGAATTAAGAGCACAAATGCAACCCATTAAAAAAGAGCTACAAAAAATGGAGCAAAAACTTGAGCTATTAACTGAGCAATTACAAAATATTGAACAGTTACTAGCAGATCCTGCTATTTATGAAAACGATAAAAAAACAGCGTTGACCGAATTACTACTTAAACAAAGTAAAATTAAAAGCGAACAAGAAGACACTGAAATGAACTGGTTAGATTTACAACAACAACTTGAAGATTTTCAATTAAACTAACTTTGTATTTAAGATACAAAAAGAGAAGCACACAAAATATTAAGAGCATGAGTCTTAATTCAATCGCAATAAGTTTCAGGTTGTTAATCGTATTTTAACTATTTATTTTGTGCAAAAAAAATCACAGCCTTTGCTGTGATTTTTTTATTCTTAATTGAACTAAACTTATTCAATTAAAATTAACTTTTTTCAACTTGACTAAAATCAAGCTCAACAGGTGTTGAACGTCCAAAAATTGAAACTGAAACTTTCAGGCGACTTTTTTCATAATCGACTTCTTCAACCACACCATTAAAGTCTGCAAATGGACCATCATTAACACGTACCAATTCGCCTGGCTCAAATAACGTTTTAGGACGAGGTTTATCACCAACTTGTTGTAAACGATTCATAATAGCATCAACTTCACGTTGGCTTATTGGGGCTGGTCTGTCAGAAGTACCGCCAATAAATCCCATGGTTCTTGGTACACTTTTAACTAAGTGCCAAGTTGCATCATTCATCATCATTTCAACTAAAACATAACCGGGAAAGAATTTACGCTCACTTTTACGACGTTGACCACTTTTCATTTCAACAACTTCTTCGGTAGGCACAAGCACTTCACCAAAAGAATCTTCCATATTATGTAACTTGATATATTCACGTAGTGATTGTGCAACACGTGCTTCATAGCCAGAATAAGCTTGAATAACATACCATCGTTTTTGTTGTATTTCACTCATATTAACGTCCTATTGATGTTAAATAAAAGACGACCCAACGGAATAAAGTATCCATTCCCCAAAGGGCTAAACCAACGACTACTGTAACAGCCACAACGAGCATAGTTGTCTGTGTAGCGTCTTTACGAGAAGGCCATACCACCTTTCTTAACTCTTTTCTTGAATCCTGTAAAAATGCAAGAAATGACTTACCTTTAGTGGTTGTAAGAGCAATAAATAAAGTGAAAAGTGAAATTACACTAACCGTAATAATGCGGACGATTGTATTAGGTTGATATATATCATTTGCTTGAGCAAAATAGGAATTTCCCCAAACAATAATTGCAATCAATACTAAAACTAAACCCCATTTGAGTTTATCTAGAACCGAGTTTGTAGCTTGACTTTCGTTACTTACTTGCATATAAAACCTATGAGTATGTTATTTATAATAATATCTATTTTCCAAAATGCTCTTTTTAAAATAAAAACATTTTGCTAAACAGACCAGATAAGAAAGGGCATCGCATGATACCCTTTCAACAGTTATTAAATATAAATTATTTAATAACCTTAGCAACAACACCCGCACCAACTGTACGACCACCTTCACGAATCGCAAAACGTAAGCCTTCTGCCATCGCGATTGGGTGAATTAATGATACTGACATTTTGATGTTATCGCCTGGCATTACCATTTCTACGCCTTCCGGTA
>NZ_JAFNNV010000029.1:0-514 GCF_026536705.1 Gilliamella sp. B3817
TCTTAACCTTACAACTCACAGTTGTCTTGGTTTCTATTACGCTTTTTTCTCTTTCCTACTTCAAACACCCATACTTTCGTATCAATGCCTTCCGTAAAAACGAGAACTCGTTTCTTTCAGCTTGTTCCTAATTGTTAAAGAGCTTTATCTTTCTATTTACTCATATAAGTAAATACAAACATAATTTAATTCAAAAGAGACGGCTTTAATGGTGGAGCTAAGCGGGATCGAACCGCTGGCCTCCTGCGTGCAAGGCAGGCGCTCTCCCAGCTGAGCTATAGCCCCATTGTTTTCACTTCTTCAACGCCTCAAACTTCCGCTCAATGCCGTTGAATTGGTGGGTCTGAGTGGACTTGAACCACCGACCTCACCCTTATCAGGGGTGCGCTCTAACCACCTGAGCTACAGACCCAATAAAGTGACTCTTTCTAAACAAACAATCTGTGTGAACACTTACGAGCTCTTCGTAAGGAGGTGATCCAACCGCAGGTTCCCCTACGGTTACCTTGTTACG